>CAZEWJ010000031.1:0-45385 GCA_964515875.1 uncultured Ignavibacteriaceae bacterium
AAGTTTAAGGGCTAACCAGCCAATCAAGCGGACGCCGTTTTCGCATTCGGCATTTTGAAAGTTTTAGAGTTAGTCGTTACGTTTCGGCTAACTTGTTCAACAGTGTTCTTCTAATTAATTAACCTGCAAACTGCGCTTACGAGAAAAGTTAAGCACAGTTTGCATAATCATCGGCAGTTGTTTTTTAAGTGGCGTTGTTGTTCTGGGGCGCCGCTTATCGGCAACGCCGTTAGCTGTTTAATCATAAAGTATGCTATAATAATTTTAACAAAAGAAGAAACCTAAAAAATGGACAATATAAAAACTCTTACTTTATATAAATTCTCTTTTGATAATTTTTCATTATATCATCAATTTTACGATAGTTATGAAATTTGCGCTTCAATGATTATTCAGTATCGCTCTTTAACCGCTTTGTATATTCTCGAATCATCTCAAAAAAAATTACCAATAGATGTTTATTTTTCAATCTATCCTGGACAAGAACATTATTTTAAAGATATTATAGAAAATTTTAAGGGGATAGAATTAATAGTTAAAAGCTCGACCGATCAAATTCCAATGGAAAATAGTGCTCAATTTAAGCAGTAGTTATACATAAAAAATATTGTAATGGAAGCTGTTTATATAGTTTTGGTTATTGTAACTATTTCATTAGTAGTCTATTTTATAAATAGAAATGGGAATACTAATAATAATGCAAAAGAAAATGTAAAAGACTTTCTTGATAATATTCAACCTGCCTTTGATAAATTTAAATTGATGCCAATCTTTACTGGTGATGTTCCCGCCATATTAAGAGGTGAAGAATATCCAGTTTTAGTTTTAAACTGTTCTTTATACGAAGAGAGAAATTATAGAAATTATTATGGTGGAAGTTTTAGAGTAACCAAGGGTGTTTCACTATTTGCTGGACAATCGCGTAGTCAGACTGAATTACAAAAACTAGATAATGGAAGTTTAATAATAACAGATGAGCGACTAATTTTCATTGGAAACAAACGAAATACTAATATTGAATATACCAACCTCCTAAGTTTAGAATGTTATGATAACTGTGTAACCGTTCATAAAATTGGTAAATCAAGAGCTGAAGTTTTTTTTACATCTTCATCAGAGATTATTAAATATTTTGTAGAGATATTTCTTAAATACAAGTTTATAATTGATGATGATAAAGCTATGATTATTGAAGTTAATCAATATGAATATGGTATGAAAAGATTGAATGAGCTTATAGAATTATTGAAGGATAAAACTTCAGATAAAGATGTACTTTTTGAATCTATTATGAAATTTATAGAGGATTTTAAAAATGGTAAAATTTCAAATTACCATTCAAGAAATTATATCAAAAGATTAGATAATACAATTACAAGCAAAAACAGCTAACCCGCAATTCAACCCGCCGTTTCTTTTCTTGTGGGTTTTAAAGTTATCTTTTCTCCTTCAAAACAAAATTCACATCAGTCACAGTCCATCTTGGTTTAAGATTTAATGTATCGCTGTAAAAGAAAAACTCTTCGGAAGGTATAAAAGGATTTGATGAACCATAGCTGTAAGTTCCGCTGCTGTCTGTATCATAAAAACACCAGAGAGTATATTTTCCTGCTTCAACTCTTTCAAAACTGAAATTGTTTTTACTAAGATTCTGTTTGTAAATCTTCTTTTCTCTTTCAGCTCCTTCTAAAATAAGAATTGGATTCCTGGAAAAATCAGCATTAGGAATTACACCAGAAGCACCAGTAAAATCAAGTCCGCTTATGGTTTTAAATTTATACTGGTAAATAGAATCATAACCTTGCCCGCCCGTGGCGGGTAAATTACCTGCTGCATCTTCAAATTTTGAAAAGTCTATCTCAATCATATAATCCTTCTGAGGTTCAAGTTTTTGTGAAGGAATAATTTTGAATGAAGCATCATCGGGAAAAGTGAGATTAAACTTTACCGATTTACCAAGTGTATCCTTAAAAGAAATACCTGTTTCTGCAGTTTCCCGGTTAAAAGCATCATCAAAGAAAAAGTAAAATTCCTGGTTAAGGTAATCGGCATCTCTTGTTCCGGCAGCGGGAGTTGTTTTAAATAACTTTGGTTTAGTTGTATCAGTCGCATTGCTAATTGTAACTGCTGTAAAATCTTTTAAATAAAAATTCCCTTCCCTGTCTCTCAAAGTATCGGCTATAACAAATAGCTGATCGGAATCCGGAAATCTCGCTGACACAACAAGAACAAATTCTGTTGCTTTTGTATTCCCTTTATAAGCATAAAGAGACTTTGATGTTTTTCCGCTTGCAGAATCAATAAAATTAAAATTATCTATCACGAGTATTGTTGAATCAAATTCTTCACTAAGATTTACAAGAACATGATTTTCATCCGTCATTATTGCACTAATCAATCTTGGACTTGTCGTATCAGCAGAGGTAAGAAAGAAATCCAATCCTGAATAAAGCGTATCATCAGGTGCTAAGAAAATATCTTTAAAAGGAATTCCAATTCTATCCTGTTCAGGCTGGAAAAGCAAATCCCTGAATTCATCCTGCACAGCAAAAATTCTGTATTTACCGGAAGCTAAACCCATAAGCTTATACTCACCTTTTTTTCCTGCCTGTGAAATATAATCCGGTTTATAAGCGAGAGGATTTTTGGTTGTATCATTCAACTTATCCCGCCTGAAGTCGGGATCTATCCTATAAGCAAAGATCATTACATCTTCGGCTTTTGAATCATAAACTTTTCCGGTTACTACTCTTCTGTCAATTTCTTTTCCAGTAGAAAAAGTAAAAGTGAAAGCTTCAGCCATTCTGTTTTTATTGTTATAATCAGCTGCATCTGTTCCAATAGTAATAACATAGGTTGTTTTTTCTTTAAGTTCATTTGGGAAATAAACACGAAGATATTTCCCACTCCAGTCGTATTCAATTTCTCCTTCAATAGCGGGAGAAATAAAAATTGCATCCTGAACAGATCTTTTATCCACATATTCTGAAAAACCGATCTCGAAATAATCTTCCTCATAATTAGTTGTTCCATCAACTGGATAAACTTCAATTATCTCAGGAGGAATTGTATCAACATCTCCCCCACCCGGCGGAAGCTGGTTAGCACAGGTTGAGAGAAGAAAAGTTGCTAACCCAATAAATATATTTTTTATAATATTAGTAGAGAAAGATTTCTTTAATATCATTTTGTTTTTTTAGTAGAATATTAACCTGTTATGATTACTTTTTTAATTGTCATTGCGAATCCCCGATTTATCGGGGTAAAGCAAACCCACAAATCTTTTACTACATTCTCACTTGAGATTGCTTCGCTTCCCGCAAGGCGGGACTCGCAATGACAATTTCAATGGATATAAAATTTTATTTACTCTGAGACTTCAACCATCTCCTATATTCATTTACTTTTTTTAGATGTTCTTTATATGAGCTCGAAAATTTATGTCCACCTTTCCCATCTGCTACAAAAAAAAGATAATTATGATCTTCAGGAAATAAAGCTGCTAAAATAGCAGCTTTGCCGGGATTATTTATTGGTCCTGGTGGAAGTCCTGCAAATTTATAAGTGTTGTAATGGGAATTTACCATAAGGTCTTTATGCAATAATCTTCTCCAGCCACCTTTTAAAAGATACTGAACAGTAGGATCTGCTTGCAGCTTCATTCCGATTATTAACCTGTTATGATATACACCCGATATCCTCGGCATTTCTTCAGGAAGATTTGTCTCTCCTTTTATAATTGATGCAAGAGTTAAAACTTCATGTACAGCTAAGCCAAGTCTAGCCGCTCTTGCTTTCAGAGTATCATTCATAAACTCTTGAAAGCTGCCATACATTTTTAAAATAACTTCATTTGCTGAACTCTTTTCATAAATTTCATAAGTTCCGGTAAGCAGGTACCCTTCAAGAGAAGATTTCCTGATTCCAAGTGAATCAATTAAATTTTTATTGAAAGCAAGATTAACAAATTCTGTTGAATCAATAAGAGCATCTCTCTTTAAAACATAAGCCATCCAGCCGATTGATAATCCATCTCTTACACTAACTGTTCTCATAAACTCAGCATCACCATAAATAAAGAGATTAAGAAGATCGAGATAACTTAAACCGTTAGGAATATGATATCTGGCTGCTCTTATTTTTTTTCCTGCACCATAAATAAAACCAGCAATCCTCAAATCAATCTTGCTTGGAATTATTCCTTCACCATAAAGCCTGTCAACTACATCATTAAAAGTTTCACCTTTTGCGATCTCAAACCGTCTTGGTGATTTGCCTTCATAATAATTTGGTGTAAAGAAAGTGAAATAGAAGTATGCAACAATTCCCATGAAGAAAATTGAAACGGCAATAAATTGTTTACGGGATAATAATTTTTTAAAGTTAACTTTCATTTTCTCTGTGACTTAGAAATTTTTTCTTTCTTTCCTTCCACTTTCTGAATTGCTCTTGATTCATCAATTATTCTCTCGTAAATCCTTTGTAATGCCGATTTGGTTAATGGCTCTTCAAGGTAGGAATTTATTTTTTCGGAGATCTCTTTTTCTCTTTCAGGAGAATATGATGGTAATCCAAGTTCACCTTTTACCCTGCCAATGTAAACCGCAAAAAGTGTTCTCCTGTTTAGAAGCTGAACAATAGATTTATCAAGCTTATCAATCTCATCTCTAAGATCATTGAGTAATTTTTCAGCCTCTTTTGGAGTAAGAGAACTCAATCCATCTTCAAGAATTTTATCAAGGTTATCCATTAATCAAAGATAAATAATTTTTGGATTGAGTGGTATATCAGGAAAAATCTTCAGCATCAGTCATCTTGGGCGAAGCCTGCCTGCCGGACAGGCAGGTCGAAAGATGATTCTCAATTGTCATAGTTCGACTCCGCTCACTATGACGGACTCCATCTCTCTGCTCACTATGACAGCAAAGGGAAAATTTAACTTTACCTATAATTTTCAAACCTGAAGCTGGGATACGGCGGGTAATTTAATCCAAATCTTTTTCCAGAATCAAATAGAGTCTTTCCCCTGAGAGCAATCATTGCAGCGTTATCTCCACAGTATTGTAAATCGGGAATAACAAGTTTCTTTTGATATTTATTTGAAAGACCGGTAAATGCTTCACGTAATTTTTTATTTGCAGCAACACCACCAACGAGAGACAAAGAATTAATATTATAATTCTCAATCGCGTTTTTAGTTTTTTGAGTTAAAGCTTTAACAACTGCTTTCTGAAATGATGCTGCGATATCATATAATCCGCCAAAGGCGGACTGTTCGGTCATTTTCTCTTTATCCGGATAATTTTTTTGGATATATCTTAACACTGCTGTCTTCAATCCACTGAAAGAAAAATCATAACCTTTTGTTTCTGCAACAGGAAAATCAATTTTATTTTCATTACCAAATTCTGCATGCATTTGTATCTGAGGTCCTCCTGGATAAGAAAAGCCAAGCATCTTGGAGACTTTATCAAAAGCTTCCCCCGCAGCATCATCTATAGTTGTCCCAAGCACTTTCATTTCTGTAAAACTTTTAACCAAAACTAAAATTGTATGCCCTCCTGACACAACAAGAGTTAAGCAAGGGAATTCAGGTTTATCATTCATTAAGAATCCTGAATAAATATGTCCTTCAATATGATCAACAGGAATGAAAGGTTTTTTTAAAGAATAGGAAAAGCCTTTTGCAAAAGTTAATCCCACAAGCAAAGCACCAATTAAACCGGGACCGGCAGTTGAACATATAAGATCAATATCTTTTAATTCAAGATGGGATTTCTTTAATGCATCTTTAATTAAAGGAATAATTATCTGAAGATGTGCTCGGCTTGAAAGTTCCGGAACAACACCGCCATATTTTGCATGAAAATCCTGCGAGGAAATTAAGTTTGCTTTGAGCTTATCATTTGAAATTACTGCAACCGAAGTTTCATCGCAGGAGCTTTCTATACCGAGAATGTTCATAATCATTGGACATTTGTTAAATCATACATCCATTCAAGCATTCAATCAATCTTATCTTGTGAATGGATGAATGAATGAATGGCTGAAGGTATTTTTCTTGAACTTGCACTTACACTTGAACTTATAATCTACTTTATTCCAAATAAATTCTTAACAATATGCCCGGCTATCTGCGGATTTTCTTGTAATCGCCTTATGGAATACTTATACCAGTCTTTACCAAATGGCACGTAAATCCGGATCTTATAACCATCAGTATTTATCTTATCTCTTAAATCTTCTCTTACACCAAGCAGCATCTGGAATTCAAATTTATCTTTGGGAATGTTAAGTTCTTTTATCAGTTTGTACGATTCATTAATTAAATATTCATCGTGTGTTGCAATACCAACATAGTTATCTTCCTTTAAAATTTCCTCAAGAATTTTAATATAATTTTCTCTTATCTTTTGTTTATCCTTATAAGCAATTTCGACTGGTTCAATATAAATTCCTTTACAAAGCCTGTAATTTGTATTGAGCTTGTTTAATTCTCCAACATCATTATAACTTCGTTTAAGATAAGATTGAATAACAACTCCAACATTATTGTACTTTTCTCTAAGCCTTCTGTACAATCGAAAAGTAGAATCTGTGTAAGGAGAGTTTTCCATATCAATTCTAAGAAAGTTATTTATTTCTTTTGCTTTCTCCATCAATTCCGATACTTGCTTATAAGCGAATTCTTCACCTAAACCTAAACCCACCTGAGTTGGCTTTATAGAAAGATTAGCCATCAGATTATTATTTTTTATTGCATCAAGAACTTCAAGACATTTGTTTTTATCTTCTAATGCTTCGTCCTTGTTTTTAATTGCTTCACCAAGGACATCTATAGTTGCATAGATTCCTTTTTCATTTAAAGATTTTACAAGATTAACTGCGTCTCCAAGATTTTCTCCAGCGATATATCTTTTAGAAAAGATCCAGACGATTGAATTAGGCATTAATTTTACAAAGGAGACGATAAGCTTATTTAAGAAGTGCAAGGTAAAACTCCGTTTAAATCAATATTCAAATTTAGTGGTTTTAATTAATAAAACGGAATTTAATTGTCATTCTGAACTTGTCCACAACTTTGTCGGGATCACGCTAAGCGGTGATTTCAAAACCTCTCTAAAGATACTGAAATAAATTCAGCATAAGATAAATTTAGCTACGATATGTTTTTCCTTTTTCGTAGGTACCAATTTTCTTAATTGTAATCGTTAATTCAGAGAGCTTTTTAATTGCAGTTTTTATTCTTTTTTCATTCAAACTTCCTGAAATATCAATATAGAATGTATATTCAAAAGGTTTGTGAGGGATTGGTCTTGATTCAATCATAGAAAGATTAATCTCAGCACTTGCAAAAACTCCCAGGGCTTTATGTAATGCACCGGGAATGCTTTTCAAATCGAACGATAATGTTGATTTTGGATCTTTAGACTCTTTGCTACTTTTCTTCTTACTGATCACAAAAAATCGTGTGTAATTAATTTTATTATTCTGAATATTTTTTCTAAGGGTTTTCATTTTGTAAATCTTTGCAGCACGGCTGCTTGCAATTGCCGCGGATGGTTCTTCATTATTCTTCAAAGCAAGCAATGCGGAACCAGCCGTGTCATAAGAAGGAATTACTTCGACATTTCTTAGAGCTTTAAGAAATTGGGAACATTGACCTAATGCCTGTGGGTGAGAATAAATTTTCTTAATCTCATTGAGACGATAAATTTTTGAAGAGATAAGACAATGGTTTATTTGAAGGTTTAATTCACCAACAACAAAAACTTTATACTTTAGAAGAAGATCATAATTCTCAAACACGCTTCCGTACAAAGTATTCTCGACAGGAATGACACCATATTTTGCAATTCCTTTTCTAACTTTATTAAACACTTCTTCAAACGAATAAGATGGTACAGTTATCGATTTACCAAAATAACTTTCACCAGCAATTTCGCTGAATGCCCCACGTTCGCCCTGGAAAGCAATGGTTTGGTAATTATTCATTGATAGTGGTCATCGGTCAATATTCATTGAATATTATTCAATTGTTATTCTTTAGTTCTTGAACCTGTCTTTGTACTTGTACTTGAACTCAATCCTTCAAGAATAGTAGTCAAAAGATTGGCTTTTTCTTTTAATTCTTTTATTGAGCCGTTATTCTCAAAAACAAAATCTGCTTGTTTTTTCTTTTCTTCATCTTTAATCTGGTTATCATTTCTTTTATGAAAATCTTCCTCACTTAATTTTCTTTCATTAATTACTCTCATTTTACGAATTTCACAATCAGCTGTAATCAGAACAACATAGTCAAACATAGATTCCATTTCTGCTTCGTAAATCAAAGCTGCTTCAGTAAAAACAATATTATGATTTTTAAAATAATCCTTAGTCAGACTTTCAATTTTCTTTTTTACTTTGGGATGAAGAATGGAATTTATTTTTATAACATTTTCATGATTTGGAAATATCTTTTCAGAAAGAAATTTTTTATTAATCTCATTGTTAATAAATGATTCTTTACCAAATTCCTCCATAACTTTTTCTTTAACTTCTTTATCATCTTTTAATATATCTTTGGAGATATCATCTGCTCTAATAACAGGACAACCTTTTTCAGAAATAAAATTACAAAATGTGGATTTACCCGAACCTATACTTCCTGTAATTGCGATTTTTAGTTTTTTATTCTTCACTCAATTTCTTTTTCCAAACTCAATTAAATTTAATTTTTATATAAAAGTTCAAATAAAAATATCTATGAAATAGCTATGAATTCTTTAAATTGAACTATAATTAATATATAAATTATTATATATAATTTTTTTAATTTAATTAAATACAATTAGCTGCAAGATTAAGTTTATGAGTTTTATTTTTACAGTCTTGAAAAGACTGAGAAAAATTTATTATAGGATTTTGTATTATCCAGCTTTTTTGAATTTAAGTGCATATATATGGCGCCGATTGCTTTTCCGAACTACATTCATTGCAATCACTGGTAGTTTAGGTAAAACTACTACCAAAGAGTGTGTTGCTGCAATTTTTTCAGCTTATTTTCCTACTGCTAAAACACTTTATAATCAAAATGATCGTCAGGGAGTTTCACGTACAATTTTGAAAGTAAGACCATATCACCATTATGCTATAATTGAAATCGGAACTGACCGACCTGGTAGGATTAGTAAATTAGCTCGGTTAGTGCGACCTGATTTTGCCATTATACTTACAGTTGCAAGAACGCATACAAAATTTTTTGCTACTCTTGATGATACAGCCGCTGAAAAAGCTCAACTACTAAAGTCAGTTTCAACCAAAGGATTAGCAATACTTAATGCTGAAGATCCACGGGTAAAACAAATGGCTTTAAATTGCAGATGCAAAGTTAAAATGTTCGGATATTCAAATGATCTTGATTTATGGGCTAATGGGATATCATCAAAATGGCCTAACCGGTTAACTCTGCAGGTAAATAGGAATTCCGAATTACAATTGGTTAAGACAAATTTAGTAGGTGAGCATTGGGCAAATTCAATTCTTGCTTCCCTTTTAACAGCAATTTCATGTGGAATTGATTTAAATAAAGCTGCTTCACAAATTGAACAAGTTGAACCGTTTATAGGGAGAATGCAGCCAGTTAAACTACCTTGTGGAGCTACTATTATCAGGGATGAATACAATGGTGCTTCAGATACTTTACCAGCGGCATTTCAAGTATTGAAAGAGGCTAATGTAACAAGGCGAGTGTTGGTTATGAGTAATATTTCAGATTCCCCTGATCACTCTCGTAATCGCTTTAAAAAACTAGGAAAATTAGTTCACCAAATAGCAGATATAGCAGTATTCATTAGTGAGTCCGGACATCATGCTGTAAAGGCAGCAGTTGCATCAGGTATGAAAAATGAATGTGTATTAAGCTTTATTAATTTACAAGAGGCTGCTTTATATCTTAAATCTGAATTGCGAAATGGAGATTTGGTATTATTAAAAGGACGAACAAGTGATCATCTCTCAAGAGTATTTTTTGCTCAATTTGGTGAAATTGAATGCTGGAAAACTGATTGCAAAAAAAGGATCATTTGTGATATGTGCAATGAACTAAAACCAAAATTTAATTTATCACAACTATTAAAGCTGAATTAATGAATAAACTCATTCTGGAAAAATCAATTACGAGTTTTCTAAAATTAATTTACTTTTAAATTATTTTGCATAACTAATTTTTCTTACCTCTCTGATTACTGTAACTTTTATTTGTCCAGGATATTCCATTTCCTGTTCAATTTTTGTTGCAATATCATGAGCAAGTTTATCTGCAACAATATCATCTATCTTATCATGTTCAACCACAACTCTAACTTCCCTTCCAGCCTGGATTGCATAAGTCTTTGCAACACCTTCAAAAGATTTTGCCAAAGCCTCAAGAGTTTCTAATCTTTTCACATATCCTTCAAGAGGTTCTCTTCTTGCCCCTGGTCTTGCTCCGCTAATTGCATCTGCTGCCTGAACAAGAGGAGCTATTGGGTGTTCCATCTCAATATCTTCATGGTGTGAACCAACAGCATTTACAACAATAGGATGTTCTTTATATTTCTTGGTTAATTCGTATCCAATAAGCGCATGAGGTCCCTCAACATTTTTATCCACAGTTTTACCAACATCATGAAGAAGGCCTGCTCTTTTTGCAAGTGATACATCCAACTCAAGTTCAGCAGCCATAATTCCTGTTAAATAAGCAACTTCAATACTATGACCTAAAAGATTTTGTCCATAACTCGAACGGTATTTCATTCTACCGATATGTTTAATTAATTCGGGATGCATATTGTGTAAACCAAGCTGAAGAACAGTATTCTCCCCCTCTTTGATCATATCTTCTTCAAGTTCTTGTTTTACCTTTTCAACAACTTCTTCGATTCTTGCAGGATGAATTCTTCCATCAGCAATAAGTCTTTCAAGGGAGACCCGTGCCACTTCACGCCTGAATTGATCAAATGAAGAAAGTATAACTGCTTCAGGTGTATCATCCACAATTACGTCAACGCCAGTAACTGCTTCAAAAGAACGTATGTTTCTTCCTTCCTTACCAATAATACGTCCTTTCATTTCGTCATTCTGGATATGAACAACGGAAACTGTCGTTTCTACGGAATGGTCTGCTGCAGTCCTCTGAATTGCCTGTACAATAACCTTCTGAGCCTCTTTCTTGGCATCAGCTTTTGCATTATCAACTATTTCTTTTATTAAAACAGAAGAATCCACCTTTGCCTGGTTAACCATATTTTCTATAAGCATTTTTTTAGCTTCATCGGCAGTTAACCCGGAAATTTTTTCTAATCTTACGTTTTGTTCTTCCTCTAACTTTTCGACTTCTGTAAGTTTCTGTTCAATTAACTTTTTTTGATCCAGTATCTCTTTTTCAAACTGTTTGTTATCCCTTTCTTTTTTTAAAACCATTTCAAATTTTTTTTCAGTGCTCTCTTCCCGGGCGACTAATTGTTTTTCAAGGTTTCCAACCTTTTGTCTCTTTTGCTGAACCTCGGTATCAAATTCTGTCTTCTTCTTATACCATTCATCTTTTACCTCTAATAACTTTTCTCTCTTAAGATTATTTGATTCTTTCTGGGCATCATTAATTATTTGCTTCGCGCGCTCCTCAGCTGAGGCAATACTTTTTTTTCCAATTTTGGAATTAAACATCCAGCCCAGGTAGAAAAAAACAACAACAAGAACAATCGCCAAGAGTATTAACTGTATCGGATCCATTGTTCCTCCATGGTGGATTAAATATTAAACCGCTTCTGCCAGTACATTTAATAGAGAAAAACCCTATTATACACAGTGGGAATCCGCCAGACGCTTTTTACTTCCTCTGTTCCAACTAAGTTAGATTTCCCGGTGAACCGGGATGAGGCCTGTAATAGACGTCTTGAGTCAAACTCCCTATTAGATCTAACTGTTAGTTTTTCTTATCGCTGTGAACTGGCAGAGCGGAAAGTTTTCTTTATGATGGGTCGGACATTCTGACTTCGTTAAGAAGAAGCTTGAGCTTTTTTATTTTATCGCTTGCCTGGATGAGTAATTCTCTGTTTTTATTTTTTTCCAAAAAGAGATCATAAGCAATGTTTAAACAAGCAATAATTGCTATTGTTTGTACAGGTTGATCAGGAAGTTCTTCCTTTGTTTCTTCCATAACCTTGTTAACATAAATAGCGAGTTCCTTTGCTATTTCCTCATTTTCAACAATTAAGGAATATTCTTTATCGAATATTTTTATTTTGAGCTTCTTTTTATCAGTCATTTATGCCTTTGTCCATCAAACTAACATAATGTTTAAGAACTTAGGTGAAAATCTATTCTTGAAATCAAATCTCCAATATTACTTTTTAACTCTTCTCTTTCTTTTTCATTAAGAGAATTAAAAAAATCAGTCCCGGGTTTTTTCTTCATATTCTGTACTTCAGCTTCAAGCTTGGAAATTTTTTGCGTTAAATCAGTTTTTTCTTTTTTTATTTCTGATAATTGCGATTCCAGTTCCAGGTTAACTTCAGTTAAATCTTTACACTTGTTTGCCAGAATTTCCACTTGAGATTGAATAAGGTTAAGATCACTTAAAAGAATTTCCTGTTTGGAAATTTCTGACATTAAATTCCTCTTAATTTTGCATTAAATTTCTTTTCAATCAACTTTATGAGATGAAGGAATTCTTTTTCCACTTCATTTTCTGTTAAAGTTCTGTCTTCAGCCTGATATTCTAAACTGAAAGCCAAACTTTTTTTCTCTCTACCTAAAGATTCGCTTTCAAATAAATCAAATAACTTTACATCTTTAAGTAAATTAGAGCCTTCAGCTTTAATAAAATTTGCAAGTTCTTCATAAGTAACCGATCTATCAAGTATGAAAGCAAAATCTCTTACAACTTTTGGATATTTTATTGGCAAAGAATAAAATTTTTTTCTATTATGAATTTTCTTTAATTCTTCAAGAAAAAGTTCAAAGCAATAAACATCCTGGTTAATATCATATTGTTTAAGAACATCTTTACCTACTTTTCCTCCCAAACCAATTGTGCTGTTCGGCAGATTTTTCGTAAAGTAATAAGCAAAATTTCTATTACCATTGTGATAATATGAATCATTTAAAACATTGTCAAGAGAAAACTTTGTTATAAAACTATCAACCAATCCTTTAAGTGAAAAGAAATCTATCTCTTTTTCCTGAGAGTTCCACTCTTTATCCCTTTCTTTCCCTGTAAGAATGAAGAGTAATCTTCGTTCTTCATTAAAGTCTTCAAATGACACTATTCCATTTTCATTTATTTTGTTAAAAACATTTCCAATTTCAAAAAAGGAAAGATTTTTTTCTCCTTTATTAATATTATTTGCCACAACAATTAAACTACCGGGAATAAGCGATGTTCTCAGGTATGCCATATCCGCACTTTGAGGATTGAGCAGTTTTATTGCTTTTCCTTCAAATGAAGCAGACTTTTCATCAATTAAAGGATTGTTTAAAATTTCATATAAACCTAATGCAGCAGATATTTCCCTGACTTTATCTGTAAAATGAGATTCATCATATTTTTTTTCAAGTGTGATAGTAATTTTGGGAACTGTAGGAATCTGATCATATCCATATATCCTTGCAACTTCTTCGATTAAATCAATTTCTCTTTCAAGATCGGGTCTAAATGTAGGAACCTGCAATCTAATTTCATCCAGAACTTGTAAAATAGTTTTCAATCCTAGTTTATTAAGAATTTTAATTATGCTTTCTTCGGGAATTTCATATCCTAAAACTTTTTTAATTCTTGCAAATCTAAGTTGAACTTCTTTCTCTTTTATTTTTTCAGGATAAACATCAATCAAACCTTTAAGGTTTTCTCCTCCGGAAACTTTAGTAATAAGCATTGCAGCTCTGTTTGCAGCGTAATCTGTATTGTTAGGATCAACGGTTCTTTCAAACCGGTAAGATGCATCTGTATTTAATCCTAAAGCTTTGGATACTTTTCTTATATGAGAAGGGTTAAAGTGAGCGCTTTCCAAAAGTATATTTTTTGTTTCAGATGTTACTTCAGAATTTTCACCTCCCATAACTCCTGCAATTGCAACTTCTCTCTTTCCATCACAAATCATTAAAGTTCCAGAAGGAAGTTCTCTCTCTTTTGAATCAAGAGTAGTAAACTTCATTTTTTCTTTTGTACTTTTTATAACAATTTTTCTTTCTGATAACTGGTCAAGATCGAAAGCATGAAGAGGCTGCCCTAATTCATGCATAACATAATTAGTAACATCAACAATGTTGTTGATTGGTCTTAAACCAATCTTACTTAATTTACTTTTTAGCCATTCAGGGGAATCTTTTATAGTTACATTTCTGATTATCCTTGACGAATATCTTGGGCAATTTTCTTTATCAAGAATTTCAATTGAAGCAAAATCTTTAGCCATATCTTTTGCTTCATCTATTTTTATTTCAGGATATATCAATTCCATGTCAAATATTGCGGCTAAATCTCTCGCAATACCAATGTGTGAAAGTGCATCAGGACGGTTTGGAGTAATTGCTATTTGAAGAATTACATCATTCAATCCTAAAGCTTCAGTTAATGGAGTTCCTTCTTTTAGTTTTTCATCAAGAACCATAATCCCTGAAGCATCATTTCCCAGTTTAAGTTCAGCTTCGGAACATATCATTCCAAAAGATTCAACGCCTCTTATTTTCGCTTTAGCTAATTTCATCTCATTTAAAGGAATTATGGAACCGACAGGAGCAAAAACAATTTTTTGTCCTGCAGCAACATTAGATGCACCACAAACAACCTGTAATTCTTCTGAACCGGTATTTACTTTGCAGAGAGATAACTTATCTGCATTAGGATGTTTCTCTTTTGAGGTAACTAATCCAACAATAAAATCTTTATAAATTTCCTGCTGATTAATAAAATCTTCAACTTCAAGTCCGGACATAGTAAGCTTCTCAACTATTTCCTGAGCAGGAATTCCATCAAGGTTTACATATTCTTTAATCCAGTTAAGAGAAACTTTCAATTCTTACTCCGTTAAAACTGTTTAAGAAATCTTAAATCGTTCTCATAGAATTTGCGGATATCATCAATTCCATACTTAAGTAAAGCGATCCTTTCTATACCCATCCCAAAAGCATAACCTGTAAATTTTTCAGAATCATATCCTACATAATTATATACGTTTGGATCAACCATCCCACAACCAAGTATTTCAAGCCAGCCTGTATTTTTACAAATCCTGCATCCTTTACCTTTGCACATAAAACAAGTTATATCCATTTCAGCACTTGGTTCTGTAAACGGAAAGTAGCTTGGACGGAATCTGTATTTCAAATCATCCATATAAAACTGTTTTGCAAAAGAAACAAGAGTTCCTTTCAACTCTGCAAAGGTAACATCAGTATCAACATATAATCCTTCAACCTGGTGAAATACACAATAGCTCCTTGCATTAACAGCTTCATTCCTGTAAACAACTCCAGGCATTATCGCTCTTACAGGAGGCTTAAATTTGTTCATCACTCTTATCTGAACTGGAGAAGTATGAGTTCTTAATAGAAATTTCTCGCTAACAAAAAATGTATCCTGCATATCTCTTGCAGGATGGTTAGGCGGGAAGTTTAGTGCTTCAAAATTGTTGTAATCAGATTCGAGTTCAGGTCCTTCAAATATTGAGAATCCCATTCCTTTAAATATTGATTTTATCTCATCAAGCGTTTGGATAATTATATGCTTGCTGCCAATTATTCTTAATGTGCCGGGAAGAGTTAAATCAATTTTTTCTTTAGAAGTGCCATCAGTTTTTTCTAAATCTGTTTTAAGAAGATTATACTTCTCTGTTAATAAATTTCTAAGCTCATTAAGACTTTTTCCAACAATGGGTTTATCATCTTTGGGAACTTTTTTTAGCTCTTCAAATAGTTGAGCCAAAAGACCATTCCTGCTTAGATATTTTATCCTGAGTTCTTCAAGTTCTTTAGTATTATCAACAGAAGCAAAATCTTTTTCAGATTCTTTTCTGACTTGCTGAATTTCTTCGGAAAGCATAATTTCAATTAAAAAGGTTTGATTAAAATAATAAAAGAAACGCCTAAAAATACAATAAACCCGATTCCTTAAAGGAACCGGGTTTATTAATTCAGAAATAATTTAATTACTTAGTTAACAGAAAACTTTACTATCTCAGTAAATGCAGATGGATTTTCTACAGCAAGATTCGCAAGAATTTTCCGGTTGATCATTATCCCTTTCTCCTGTAAACCATGAATCAGATGGGAATAAGTTGTTCCGTTCATTCTTGCAGCGGCATTAATTCTTACAATCCACAATTGTCTGAAGGTTCTTTTCTTTAGCTTCCTGTCTCTATAAGCATGAACAAGACCTTTTTCAACATGGGTTTTTGCAATAGTATATACTTTACTTCTTGCACCCCAGTATCCTTTTGCAAGCTTAAGTATTTTTTTCCTTCTCCTGTGAGAAGCTACTTTATTTCGTACACGTGGCATTTTATTTTAACCTTATAATTATTGTAACATTAAACTTACTTTTTTCTCATTGGATTTAGAAACCAATGTAGCCTTTCTCAAATTTCTTTTTCTCTTCCGGCTTTTGGAAGTGAGGATATGACTTTTGAAAGCTTTTTTTCTTTTAAATTTTCCGTTGGCAGTTTTTTTAAATGATTTTCGTGCACCTTTATTGGTTTTCATTTTTGGCATTTCATTATCCTTCTATTATTTCTTCTTTCCTTTTTGTTTGTCAGGGACAAGAATAACATTCATATTCCTTCCCTCCATTTTAATTTCGCTTTCCACTTTTGCAATATCTGCAAGTCTTTCAACAAACCTTTTTAAGAGATCTTCACCTTGTTCTGTGTAAGCCATTTCCCTTCCTTTGAACAAAACAGCAACTTTAACTTTATTTCCATCTTCAATAAAATTAATTGCATGCTTAACTTTAAAATCAAAGTCATGAACATCAGTATTTGGATGCAGCCTGATCTCTTTTAATGTAGTAATCTGCTGATGTTTCTTTTGAAGCTTTTCTCTTTTCTGCTGCTCATATTTAAATTTTCCAAAATCAATTATTTTACAAACAGGCGGCTGAGCCTGAGGGGCAATTTCAACCAAGTCTTGTCCCCTTTCATGTGATATTTTTAGTGCATCTTTTACAGTATATATACCAAGCTGCGCCCCATCTACATCAATAACCCTAACCTTAGAAGCTTTTATTTCTTCGTTTACTCTTACACTATCTGCCTGAGCGATTTAACACCTCACTAATTTGTTGAATAATATTTTGTTTTTATTTCTACAGTAATCTTTTCTATAAAATCATTAAGCAGGAATGAACCAAGGTCTCCTTTCCTGTGCTGTCTTACTGAAATATTTCCAGCAGTCTCTTCCTTTTCCCCAATAACAAGCATATACGGAACTTTTTGAATTTCCCAATTTCTTATCTTATATCCAATCTTCTCATTTCTTTGATCAAATTCAACTCTGATATTGTTTTTCTTTAATTCAAGAAAAATTTTTTCGGCATAATTAAAATAATTCTGTGATACCGGAATAACAACTGCCTGAACCGGAGTTAACCATAAAGGAAATTCGCCCGCATAATGTTCAATAAGAATTCCTATAAAACGTTCAAGGGAACCAAATGGTGCTCTGTGTATTACTACAGGTCTGTGTTTTTGCCCATCACTTCCGGTATATTCTAAGTTAAATCTTTCAGGCATTACATAATCAACCTGAACAGTGCCTAACTGCCATTCTCTTCCAAGAACATCTTTAACCATAAAATCTATTTTAGGACCATAGAAAGCGGCTTCGCCTTCAGCAATCACATAATTAAGTTTCATTTCATCTGCTGCCTGTTTTATCTCTTCCTGGGCTCTATTCCACATAGAAATATCTCCGCCATACTTTTCAACATTATCATCGCGGAAAGATAATTGAGTAGTAAAATCTTTAAAACCCATCTGGGTAAATACAATTTTAATAAGATCAATTACGTCGCAAACTTCATCTTTAAGCTGGTCTTCTCTTACAAATATATGTGAATCATCAACAGCGAAAGACCGGACTCTTGTTAAGCCTGTAAGTTCACCGGATTGTTCATAACGGTATACAGTACCAAATTCCGCCAGCCTTATAGGAAGGTCACGATAACTCCTTGGTTTGGAAAGATAAATCTGAAAATGGTGAGGACAATTCATTGGTTTTAAAAGATACTCCTCTTTTCCATCTTCAAGAACCAGTGGAGGAAACTGACTTTCTTTATAATATGGATAATGACCGCTTGTCTTATATAAATTTATATTGCCAATATGAGGAGTAATAACGGGTTCATAACCTCTTTTTTTCTGTTCATCGCGAAGATAGTTTTCAAGGGTTTCTCTTAAGACAGCACCTTTAGGGAGCCATATTGGCAGTCCGCTTCCAACATTATTTGTAAGTAAAAATAATTCAAGCTCTTTACCAAGTTTTCTGTGATCTCTTTTCTTTGCTTCCTCAAGTCTCTCAAGGTATTCATCAAGCATTTTCTTTTTTGGAAAGGAGATACCATAAATTCTTTGAAGCTGTTTATTTTTTTCATCTCCTCTCCAGTATGAACCGGAAACAGAAAGAAGCTTTACATTTTTTATCTTACCTGTTGAAGGAATGTGAGGACCCGTGCAAAGATCAGTAAAATCACCTTCTTTATATAAACTAATCTTTTCTGAATTTTCATCAATACCGGAAAGAATTTCAAGTTTATAATTGTCACCTTTCTTCTTAAAAAAATCCACTGCAGAATTTTTACTTAATTCTTCTCTAATAAATGGAGAATCTTCTTTAGAAATTTCCATCATTCTTTTTTCAACTTCTTTTAGATCTTCTTCAGTAAGAGATGATTTAATATCAATATCATAATAAAATCCATCTTGTATAGCCGGTCCTACACCAAACTTAGCTTCCGGATGTAAATCCTGAATAGCATGAGCCATTAAGTGAGAAGTTGAATGCCAATAAACTAACTTCCCTTCATCATCATTGAAAGTTAAAACCCTGATGGAACAATCATTGTTAATTGACGCATTAAGGTCTTTCACTTCTCCATTAATTTCCATTGCAAGTGCCTCTTCCGCAAGACGCGGAGAAATAGATTGAGCTATCTGAAAACCGGTAACACTCTTATCAAATTCTTTCGAGCTGCCGTCAGGAAATGTAATTTTAATTTTATCCATAAATAAAAAATCCAAACTTTCTCAGATTATAAAAAATCAGGAGATGATAGAGCTACTTAAAATTTAAAGAAATGTAATGGTTACTTGTAAATGCTTCCTCTAAAATCAATTTCATAAACAAGTATTTCATCATTAACTTTATCTATTCTGAATATAACCCGAATTTTACCAATCCGCATTCTAAAATATCCTAACCAAATTCCAGATAGTTTTTTAATATCAAGTTCTTTGAAAGGAATTATTCCCTGATTTTCTATGGTCAAAGTTAAAAACTTAACTTTTTGTTGAATTCTATTTTTATCTTTTTCAGCAATTTTATTGATAAACTTTTCAGCATTTCGACTAAATTTGATTCTCACTCTTTTATCCAATCGGTCATATCAACAAAATCTTCCTTATGATATTTATCAGGCGAACCATAGCTCTTAATAATTTCGTTTAATTCTTTTTTTGAAACCGATGGGAGTAAAATTTCGTAAAGTGATAATCGTTCTTCTTTTATAACCTCACGAACACTTTCTTTAACTATATCTTTTAATTCTTTATTACTCATAAACAATTTCTCATTTTTTATTTATAACTTTTAATTAATTTCAACTGGTTCTAAAAGAGCCTTGCTTCGGGAAACCTTCCTTTCCTCGTCTTTTCAAGCCAGGGAAGCTCTAACCAAAATCTTATACGTGGGTTCTAAAGGAGTCGAACCTTTGACCTTCTGCACGTCAAGCAGACGCTCTAACCAACTGAGCTAAGAACCCGGGAAATCAATTAAAAATTTACAATTAAAAATTGAGCGGATCGTTTTAATTTTTAATTTTTCATTTTTAATTGCTTCTCAGTACCGAGGGCCGGACTCGAACCGGCACGGGAAAATAATTCCCACAGGATTTTAAGTCCTGTGCGTCTACCAATTCCGCCACCCCGGCAGGACTAGCTATAAGGTATTTGGTATAGGAATAATCTTATACCCTATACCCTATACCCTATACCTTTTTTTAAGATAAACTTAAAAACTTTTTATATACCGGTTAAGATTTTCTTTAGTTTTAAGCGTGTAAATATATTGAAACCATTGTTTTATTGCAAGAAAATGCACTTAATAATACATTACTGATGAAGAGTGGCTCACTGTTATCCAAAATAAATTTGAAAGAAACACGAGGAATTAGTATAAGATGATTCGTTGAGAGAATAATTAGAAAATGATTCCTTCATTACTACTTATGAGTTTGTTGATTTTGTAATTAATAAGTATTTGAAATTTTTAAAAGCAAAGAATCTCCTCAAGAGAACCTGCTCATTCCAATAATCTACAAATTTTAGTGACTTTCAAAAATTAAAATCATATTTTTAATTATGATAAGTTAGATTGTTGAATTTCCTGTGTTAATGATGAAAATCAAATACAAAGGAGAGGTTAAATGAAAACTTCAATGCTGTCCCTCATCTTACTTTTCTTAAATTCCTATCCTTCTAAAGCACAGAATAATCTCCCTTATTACCTTAAAGACCGCGGAACGGGCATTCCAACTTCAATGTTCGGAACTTATATAAACGAGGGTGAATTCATCATCTATCCTTTTTATGAATTTTATTATGATGAAGATGCTGAGTACAAACCATCGGAATTTGGTTATAATGTTGCAGAAGACTACCGTGGTCTCTTTCGTGCTCATGAAGGCTTAATATTTTTTGGTTATGGAATAACTGACCGGCTTGCCTTTGAATTTGAAGCTGCTGTTATATCTGCAGTACAATATAAAGCTGGAGAAGATACTTCAAACATGCCTGCTAAGATCGAAGAATCCGGAATTGGTGATGTTGAATCTCAGCTTCGATACCGGTGGAATAAAGAAAGTGAAAATGTACCAGAGGTCTTTAGTTACTTTGAAACAGTTTTTCCTCTTCAGAAAAATAGAAAAATAATCGGGACACAGGATTGGGAATTCAAATTCGGATCAGGCGTAGTTAAAGGATTTAACTTTGGAACTATTACTCTACGCATTGCCGCTGATTATTCTATAAGCGAAAGTAAAGTAGATTTGGGCGAATATGCAGTTGAATACTTAAAACGAGTTTCTGAATTTTTCAGATTTTATATTGGAATTGAAGGCTCACAGGATGAAACTGAACTTATAATAGATCTGCAGTTTCACATAACTGAGTATGCATTTGTCCGGCTCAACAGCGGATTTGGTATAACATCTAAAGCAACTGATTATGCACCTGAAATAGGGATTTTATTTTATTTTTAATTAAGACTTCTGTATTTGATAAATTGTTAATAAAATCTTTCATCATCCATTCAATTCCAACCTTTCGGTTGTTTCCAGAATCTAACATTAAAAAGGGTTTAATATGAATCTTTTAGTTCTACATAAAACTATTATCATACTCTTTTTTATTATTTATACTTCGTCCAATAGCTGCGGATTATTAGAAAATAATTCCAATAAATTATATAACGGGTTTGCAAATTCTGATACCTGCGACAACCCGGATGCAGATATTAACTGTTGTTTTATAAATATGCCTCCAAATATTTCTAATGTAATTAAAGCTGCAGATGATTCTGAAAAAGGAGAAAGATTATTTATTAAAGGCGTAGTTTATAAATCTGATGGAAAAACACCCTGCCCTGATGTTTTAATTTATGTTTATCACACAGATAATAATGGATATTACTCTAAAAGAGGAGATGAAACAGGATTTCAGAAATGGCATGTACATTTGCACGGCTGGGGCAAAACAAATAAAGATGGTAAGTATGAAATTCATTCAATAAGACCAGCACCCTATCCTGATAATTCTATGCCTGCACATATTCACTCAGCAATAAAAGAACCAGATAACTTACAGCCTTATTACATAAATGATTTTGTCTTTAGTGATGACCCTCTTGTTACTGAAAAATATATTTCATCTCAATCAAATCCAGGAGGATCCGGTGTTGTTGATTTAATGAAAGATAATAACGGAACCTGGATAGGAAAAAGAGATATAGTCTTAAAGAAATAATCAAATCTTCAATTCCACTTGCTTATAGAAAGTTATTTGAAATTATCTAACATTTAAGCCCGATCAATCAGGATTCAAACGTTTCTTATCAACAATTAATTCTCAGCCTTAAAATATTTAAGGAAAATTTTTTACACCAAAATACTGCAGGATTTCATTTCCGAATTATAAATAAATAATGTTACCTTTACTAGTGTTTTTAAGAAATTGGGTTACTGTTCTCTTAATTTTCTTTTTCTGAAAGTTAACTTGAAAAATAAGAGCTCTATTTATTTTCTTTTTACTTCATGCTTTAAGCTTCTGTATTTAAAATTCAAAAAATTATTTTTTTTCTATAAAATTTTCATTCTATTCTTTCCTATTTTTTTAACTCATAATCATCTAAAATTCAAAATAATTATTAACCGAAGGGGTAATTATGAAATCGCTATTGTTCCTTCTGCTTCCAATTTTAATTTATGCGCAAAATTCTTATAAAGATACTTTATTTTTAACTGACGGAAGATCATATCCTTGTCTAATTACAGATATAAATGATTCAAAAATTTGGATAGTATATTTAAATAATACAAATGAATCAATTATTCTTCAGGCGGTAAAAAGAATTTCTTTAGAAGAACATGGAACTGTTTATTTATCTGACAGTGGTTTCAAAACCGATATTAACCTGATTCAGGATTTTGTTCATAAGAGAACGATGAAAATAGAAGAAGCTCAGTTGATTAAAAAGGAACAGGAAAGACTTGCGGGGCTTTCAAACGATGATCAAACTCAAATGAAGAATGATATTCAGATAAACAAAGTTAAAATCCAAAACAAGGGAGATTTCAAAAAGTGGTCATTTGGGGTTTTATACGTTCCATATTCTTCAGGCAAAATATATACAACAATGTATAGTTCCTATCCATATGAACTTCCTTATACATATGGCTACATAAATAATGAAACAAATATGGAAGCACAATTGGCATTCGGTGTTGTACCAAATGTACGGTTAACCCTGGATGTTGGATATAATTCAACATTTACTGAGACAAGAAATGAAGAACATAATCGCCAAACTGGATATAATACCGATTATGGTTATCTTGAAAAAAATGGTTTAGATCTCCTTGATATAAATTTTGGTTTGAAATATTACTTCTTAGATTTTTTTACCGAACAAGTAAGTGTTTATTATATTCTTGGAGTTGGAAAACAATTTGCTTTTGCAGATTATAAATATGAGAATTTATTTCCTCAAAGCACATCTATTACTGAAGATAATATGGAAGAATATTTGGAAGATCTAAATTCTCAGTGGCACTTTAACATGGGTTTTGGTGCTGAATATTTCTTCAATGAATCACTTTCATTAACATCTAACATACTGTTTCTTTATTCTAAAATTAGTGGAAAATATAATTACAGATATGTCCTTGGAACTGAAACCAGAACAAGAGTGGAAGAATACACCAATTCAGAATTCATTACTCGGATAGGGCTTGGGTTAAATTTTTATTTCTAAAGAATTGAAAATATTTTTTAAATGATTCTAATATTTAGGGGTGAACAAATGTCAAAAAATATTTTATATGTGATATTATTATTTATTCTGTCATCTTTTAATTCTAGTTCATATCCTCAAGTATTTGAAAAGAACGGAATATTTTTCAGGAATCATCAATTAAATCCTGACACTTTCCAGACAAATAAAACTAATCAAGTGGAAATACTAAAATCATTTTCACAGGAAGAAACTGAAGATACGATTGAACCACCATTTATTAAATCTGATTTTATGGTTAATTCATTAGATGGCGATTTTGGTTCAGATCAGAATTCTGTTTGTGCTGCAATAGATGACTCTGGTAATTATGCTTTAACCTGGATTGATTACCGAAATGGATTAGAAGAAATCTTTGCCCAATTCTATAACAGTAATGATGAAAAAGTTGGAAATAATTTCAAAGTAAATGAAGATAATCTGCAAGGAAATAATTCTCCCTTCATTGCTTGTAACAAAAATGGTGATTTTGTTATAGTCTGGCTCAGAAATTTTAGTGATGTAATGGCTCAGAGATATACGAATGATGGACAAAAAGTTGGAAGTAATATAGAAGTAAATACAATTGCAGGATGGAATACTGATGAACCTTCAGGTAGCTGTTGAAAGTGATGGTTCCTTTATAGTAACGTGGTCCTCAGAAAATGGAGACTGGAATTTCAAAGTTTATGCTAGATTGTTTGATAAAAATGGAAATGCATTGGGAAGTGAAATATTTGTCAGTGAACCTGATTTCATTTCTTCAAGCATACGGTCGGGTAAAAGTATAGCAGTTGATGAAAAAGGAAATTATTGCGTAACCTGGAGTTCCCATACCGGTAGTTTTTCAAGTATTTATCTTCAGTTGATCAATAGTTCTGGTCAAAAAATCGGACAAAATATTTTAGTAAGTAGTTTAACTGATAGCTCCAGCAAGTATTTTCCTGAGATCACTTCAACTTATAATGGTTATTTTTTTATTATTTGGGAAGAAGATGATGAATATCCTTTAGGTGGTGGATTAAGTGCAAGAATTTATCATTCGGATGGATATTTTGTTACAGGCAATTTCTTGATTTACAATTCCTCAAGTAGCTGGAATCCTTGTACAATTTCCTCAGATAAGGATAGCACTTTTTTTGTTTTTTGGTTGGGAAATGGGAATCAATATTTAAGAAAAATAAATTTAAACGGAGAATTTGTTAGTGACACAGTAAGAGTCAGATATAATTCTTTGAATCAAATGTATTCTTATCGTGGCGGCTTTACAGATGTTATCAACAATCATTTTTTTATAGCACCTGAATTTTATGATCGAATTGATAGAAATATTTATCTGCAAAAGTTTAATATTAATCTCCAGCCTGTCGGACCTTTTACCTCTATTCACGATGATAATGGGAGTGCAAATCAGAAAAAATCTTTAGTAAAATTTAATAACAGAGGTGAATCAATAATTCTCTGGGAAGATAAACGAAATGGACGTTATGATTTATTTGCACAGGTTTATGATAAAGATTTTAACCCTTTAGGAAATAATTTACAAATCAATGAAACCAATGGAGAATACTGGGGGTTATTTGACAAAAAAGTTGAAGATTTATCAGACGGTACTTTTGTAATTGCTTTTAGCGGTTCTGAAGCTTATGATGGCACTGATATTTTTCTTCAGCTTGTGAATTCTTCCGGAGAAAAAATTGGTAATAATAAACTGGTAAAGGAAAGATATTATTATTACGATTATAATGTAACCTTAAAAGTTAATTCCAAAGATGAAATATTCATTTGCTGGTATAATCAATATGATGCTTATCTTAGAAAATAATAAGAATCTCTCCCCTTTATCTTCAGAAAATAATTTTATTAAATACATAAGTCCTATCACATTCAGCCCATTAGTAATATCAGTTGATACTGCCTTTAATATTTTAACTGTGTGGCGAGAATATGATTTTCTAAATTATTCTTTCGATAACAAAATAAAAGGGAAATTTTTTGATGAGAATGGAAAAGGAACTTCAGGAATTTTCATAATTGACAGTATTCCAACATATAATTATATCTCTAATATTAATTGTAAAAACTATAATGATAATTACGTGGTTTTATATAAAGATGATTATAGAATCCATTTGAAAAGAAAATATAAACTTGAAAAGGATTATTCTTTTGAGCATACCTTTAATTCATACGGATATACACCTTCACAATTAAATATTGTTGAATTTAATAACCAAAAGATTTTTATAACATACAGCACTCCATTAGATGTTTTTGGTTTTTACGCAAACGATAATAAACGGAAATCAGAACTATATAAGCTTCACACTTATAATTATATAAATCCCTATTACGATGAATTTAATGGGACAAACAGTGCGGATATTTTTGATAATAAAATAATCTTTACTTATGAAAGCAGTGAAAACGGAACCGGGTATGATATCTGGTCAAACGTTAGAAAAATTGAGAATATAAATTTTGGAAATGAAACTTTTTTTGAACCAGCCAGCTACGATATTTTATATTCAAACTACCCTAACCCTTTTAATCCAAAGACAAAAATTGCTTATGAGCTATTGGCATTCCATAAAGTTAAATTAGCTGTATATGATATTCTGGGACGGGAAGTAAAAATTTTGGTTAATGAAAACCAGGAGAAAGGTTTGTATGAAGTTGAATTTGATGCTACCGGACTATCTTCAGGAATTTATTTCTATAGACTTGAAGCTTTTGATACAACAATAAAAAAAATGGTACTAATAAAGTAGGTCATTTTGATAATTAAAAATAACATTGCTTCTTAACATTCGTAAATATAATTTTGGCTCAAATAATTTATCAATGGGTTTGTTATGAAACATACTCTCCTCTCCTTATTTATTCTTTTAACATTTAACAATATTATTGCTCAAGGTGAATCAGGATTCCCTTTTCTTTATTTAACTCCATCACCTCAATTCAGTGGTTTGGGGTGGACTGGTGTTTTCAATACCAAATAATGATGCGTTTGGTTTTCATTATAACCCGGCAATGCTTGGTTACTTTGGCCAGAACAATAATATATCAATGCAAACTTATCCAGGTTCAATTGATTGGTTGAATCTTGAACGATTTGATTACAACAGTACTGCATTTAATCTTGGTTATAATTTTAAGAATGAATTGAATGGGCTTAACTTAAGTGTTGGTGCTGGATATATTCATAATAGAATTAACTTCGAAACATTTAGTGGTTCAGAAAGTTATGACTCTTATAATTCTTACGGTTTAGGTGTTTCGATTGATTATTATGTTACACTTGCATTAGGTATAACATTTAAAAATATCCATTCTGAGTTGGGAGAAAGTCCCTTTGGAGAAATACAGAAAAGAAGTCTGGATGCTAATGCTATAGACTATGGTTTTCTTTTAATCTTACCTGTAACAGATTTATTTGACAATACAATTAAATTATCCGACAATTCAAAACTGATTCCTGAATTCAATTACAGCTTAGGCTATTCAAGACTTAATATTGGTGATGAAGTTTATTATATAGATCCTGCACAAAAAGATCCTATGCCTCTTTCTGCACGTCTTGGTCATACTATTAGTTTAGGCTGTAATTATGAATCAGATGATATATCAATAAATTTGATTGATTATGATTTAATTCTTGAAGCAGATGATATCCTAATAAGCCGTGAAATGAGAGCTGGGGTTGATGAATTGAATAGAGAAATATCATACCAAGGAATGCTTGGAGATATTGATTTTGGGAAACATCTTATTCAATTAAAAGGTGATGATAATGTTGTTGTTCATAAAGGGAATTCAATAAGTTTAGTTGAGACTATAACAATACTGAACGGTTCATTTGTAGGTCGTGGTTATAGTAGAGGTGTAAAAACTTATGGTTTAATTATGAGCAGTTCGGGATTATTTAAATGGTTGGGTTTTATGTCAGAAAATAACACAATACAATTCATTGCAAACCATATTGAATTAAAATATATCAACTCAACCATTTTTGATGGAGAACTAATAGAAACTGATTTGTCTGGTTTTTCTGTTTCATTTATTAATTATTCGTTTAACTGAAAAAGGTATAGGGTATAAAGGTATATGGTATATGAGATTTTGTTCCCTATACCTTTATACCTTATACCTATATACCTCGCATCTGTGAATTCGAAGAATCTAACCCATCCTTTCTTTTGATTTTTAAAAAAATTAACTTCGCTCATCTTTAATCATTCCTTTAAAAATGGCAAAAACAAGAAAAAATAATTCTCTTCCTATAATCCCGGTAAGAGAAAATAATCTGAAACCTGCAAATAATTTTCAGAGCAAGTTCACTACTGAAAAGCTTTGGGAGAGTGAAGAGAGTCTGCGCATTCTTATGAACTCTAATCCTGAATCTGTTTTTATTCTTGATACCGAAGGAAATTTTATTGCCGTAAATGAAAAAGCTGCACAGAGGTTTGGCAAGCCGGTAGAAGAGCTTATCGGAACAAATGTGTTTTCTTATCTTACTCCTGAACTGGCAAAAAACAGGAAGGAAAAAGTTGACGAAGTAATACACACCTGCAAGCCTGTAAGATTTGATGACTTCCGCAACGGCAGATATTTCGATAATTACTTGCATCCTGTTTTTAATTCTGAAGGAAAAGTAATTAGAATAGCTGTTTGGGTAATTGATTTTACCGAAAGGAAGCTCGCAGTAGATGCACTGAAAGCAAGCGAAGAAAAATTCAGAGAGCTTGCTGAAAATATTCAGGATATTTTCTGGATCAGGAAAGATAATGAAGTGCTTTACGTTAGCCCTGCTTATGAAATTATCTGCGGGAAAAGCTGTGAAAGTCTTTACCAAAATCCTAATTCATTTTTAGAGGCAATCCATTCTGAGGATATTGGACATGTAATCAACAGTCTCAGCTCAGAGCAATATAAAAAAGATGGTTTATTTGATCAGGAATTCAGAATTGTACGCCCTGACGGATCAATTAAATGGATCTGGTCAAAAACTTTTCCTGTAAAGAAGAATGGAGAAATAATAAGAATCGTAGGAATTGCAGAGGACATTTCTTTAAGAAAAGAATATGAAGCTAAGATTCAGGAAGCACTTGCTAAAGAAAAAGAATTAAATGATTTGAAATCAAGATTTATATCTATGGTGTCCCACGAATTCCGAACTCCATTGGGACTTATTCTCTCTTCAACTGAATTGCTTCAGAATTATGGGAATAAATGGAATGAGGAAAAAAGAAATGAGCAGTTTGAAAGAATAAAAAAATCGGTGGATAATCTTACAGGATTAATCAAAGACATTATTGCATTAAGCGAAGAAGAATCGGGTAAGATAAAAATAACTCCGGTTGAAATTGATATTGTAAATTTTCTGAAAGAGCTTATTGATGAAATAAAAAACAGTTTAGAAAAATATCCGGAAATTCAATTTAATACAAAAAAATCTTTAAAAGTGTTTGCAGATAAAAAGCTTCTTCGCCAGATATTTATGAATCTGAT
Source organism: uncultured Ignavibacteriaceae bacterium (assembly GCA_964515875.1). Taxonomy (GTDB): domain Bacteria; phylum Bacteroidota; class Ignavibacteria; order Ignavibacteriales; family Ignavibacteriaceae; genus RBG-16-34-14. The sequence goes on from CAZEWJ010000031.1 coordinate 29,293, forward strand.
TTCCAATGCTGTTAAATTCACTCCGGAAAAAAGAAATGTTTTTATTAGTCTGACCGTTAACCAAAAAACATTTAGTGTAAAAATAAAAGATGAAGGAATTGGAATTCCAAACAAAGAACTTGAAAATATTTTTCAACCATTTATCAGAGCTAAAAACGCAGCAGAAATTAAAGGAAGCGGTCTTGGTCTTTCAATAGTTAAACAGGCGGTTGAACTTTTGAATGGAGAAATAAAAGTAACAAGCAAAATAAATGAAGGATCTGTTTTTACAGTCAGTCTTCCGGTTAAACACAATGATTGAATGAATGGTTGAATGGATGAATGAAATTGATATAGTAACCATTCAGTCATTCATCCATATTTAAAAATGAATAATGATGGAAAAAATATTAATCATAGAAGATGATAAAGCCTACATTGAGAATATTAAAATTCTCCTTGAAGAAGAAGGTTTTAATGTTGCTTCTGCAATAAACGGGTTCGACGGAATTGAATTAGCTAAAAACGAAAACCCTGATTTAATCATCTGTGATATTATGCTTCCGGATGTTGATGGTTATTCAATTCTTAAAGAATTAAGAAAAAGAGAAAAGACAAAGCTAATCCCGATTATATTTTTAACAGCAAAATCATCAATGAGTGATCTCCGTGCAGGCATGAATCTTGGTGCCGACGATTATCTTACAAAACCTTTCCATGCTGATGATCTTCTCACAGCGGTAAGAACAAGATTAGAAAAGGCAAAGCTGATCTACGACGCAGTAAAGAAATCCGAAGACCCATTACAAAATAAAGAAAGACTTGGTCCTGATGATTATTTATTCCTTCCCGGAAAAAATAATTATGAGGTTCTTCCCGTAAATAATGTAGTCTGTATTTCTTCAGATGGAGTTTATTCAAATGTTTTTAGTATTGATGGGAAGAAAGTGCTTGTTAGAAAACTACTTAAAGAATGGGAAGAAACTTTACCAGAAAAGATTTTTCTTCGTATTCATAAATCAAATATGATAAATCTGAAATACATAAAGAAAGTTGAAAAGTGGTTTAATGGTTCACTTAAACTTTATTTAGATCATTATAATGAACCGCTTATCGTAAGCCGAAGATATGCCGCACGGTTGAAGAAGAGTTATTAGTAATTAGTCACTGGTCAATAGTAATTAATTGTTTTAATCATTTCCCATTTTCCATTATCCATTTCCCATCTTCCATCTTCCATTTTCCATCTTCCATCTTCCATTATTGAAGAGTAGGTTTACCCAGCAAATACATTTCCCCGGTTGGCTGAGGAACTCCACCTTTTGGTTCAAGTGTGACTGCAAAAGCATTTATGAGGCTTTTATTTACTTCAGCAAGATTTTCTATCTTATAGAAATTTTCTGTTTTCTGTTCAACACTGAACACACCAGCACTTATAGGTTTATTTTCTTTTATTACCCACAACTGATAATCCTTATCTTTAGCTACAGCAGGAAGATTCGAAATCTGAAGCATTGCAATTTTCCTATCAGGATCCCAAATTATCTTTCCGTATCCGGAAGGATTAACTTCCAAACCATTCATTATAACTACTTCAATTTCTTTCGAAGTTAATATGTTTAATAACTCTTTATTCTTCTCCGCATCATTTTCAAATAATGCAATCTGGTTTTGCTGAGTTTCAATTGTTTCATTCAAATTAAATACATAAGAAATTAAAGAGGCGATTATGACTATTAAAATTAATGTAACTGCAAATGCAAACCTCGGTTTGTTCAGCCATAAGTAACCTGCGAGCTTTTCTAAAAATCCTTCCTGTAGCTTCAGGGATTTTTGATGAGTCGTTTCTGCAGCAATCCCATGCTCAATCCTGCTTAAAATTTTTCTCTTAACCTCAAGAGAAGGTTCAACCATTTTTGAAGCTAAAGGAAGATGCAAAACAATTTTCTTTATATCCAAAAATATTTTATTAAGCTCTTCATCCCTGCTCTCTAAAGCATTTTTAAGCTCATCGTAATCTTCCGGTTGAATCTGGCTAAGAAAATACTGGAAACATAATTCTTTAAATCTGTCTTTATCCATCTCTTTATTTCATCATTAAAAAGTTATAATACTTTTGAAAGTAAATTTTCTAATTTAATTAATGCCTGCCGCGTTCTTGTCTTTACCGTACCTAAAGGAACACTAAGCGTTTCAGATATTTCCATTTGTGTGAAGCCATCATAATAAGCTAATTCAATAACTCTTTTCTGTTCATCTGGAAGCTCGTTCAGGGCTTTTGATATAAGGGTTATTCTTTCCTTTTCATCCATTATATAACGCACATCAAGGTTAGATTCTAAATTGTATTTTTTCTCCAATTCCATTTCCTCAAATCTGTTTAACCCGCTTAAGAGTGATTGTTCTTTAAAAGATTTAGATCTGATTTTATCAATAGCCTTATTTCTGGCTAAGGTAATTAACCAGGAATAGACATTCCCTTTTTGTAAATCAAATGAACCTGCCTTATCCCAAACCTGTAAAAAGATAGACTGGAGAATTTCTTCAGCATCTTCATGTATTTTTATAATCCTGAATATTAAGCTGTACAATAATTTCGAATAGAGATCATACAACCTGGCTAAGGCATTCTCTTCCTTTAAAACAATTCTTCGGATCAATTCTATTTCTTCCTCAGAAGTCTTTCTGTTTATTAAAACTGCCAGTAAATGCAGAAGCAAAAGTGAACTCCTATAATTTAAATACGTAATTATTACATCAAGGGATTCAACGGCGGACAATTTTAATCAATAGTAGTTTGAAAAGCAATTTTTTTGTAATGCTTTCGCCCGGATATTGAACACTTATTTTTTGAAAAATTATTTTTATCTCAAACTAGAGGAAGAATAAATCCAACCGGCACATACCTACGTATTATCTGATTGTAAGGACTCTACAGTTTTCAAATCTGATTTATATAGAGTAATCAGTTAATAAGAAAAGAGAGAGATGGAAAAAATACAAATTCACTTCTTCTCAGATGTTTGTGCAAGATTAAGTTTTATACCAATATCCTGGTTGATATTTCTTTCCCCTCCCTCTTATTACATCTATTTACCTGAAATTACATTTACGTTCACTTCTGATCTTCAACAGTGCATTTTTGCGACGCAGAAAAGAATCTTCCTTTATAAATCCTTAATAATGAAAAAAAAAATACTGACAACTGAAGATTATGAATTAAAAATGAAATCGGCTCTAACTAATCATCAATCACAATTAAATAGGTAGAACTATGAAAAGACTCGTTATATTTCTCGTTTTGACTTTGGCTGGGGTAAGCTTAATGCTTCTAATGCAGCCGGGGAAAACAGATGCTTCAAGTCATCGTGAGGCACCATTGATCAGCAACGATCCTCTGGCAGACAACACAGACCTTTACGTGTTCCGTTCGCCGGATGATCAGAATACAATCACAGTAGTCGCAAACTACATTCCTTTGGAACTTCCTGAAGGTGGTCCTAATTACGCAACTTTTGGTGAAGGTATTCGCTATGAGGTCCATGTAAAGAACCAAACATCTTCAGGGGCTTTAGGGACAGCTACTGATGATATTACTTACAGGTTCACTTTCTCACAAACTAACGAAGATCCGACTACATTCTTTAATATAAGATTAGGCCAGCAGAATCTTAAGACAACTTACACTTCAGAAAGAAGTACAGATGGCGGATATTCATGGCAGACTATTGTAAGCAATGGAGTTGTACCTCCAAACAATATCGGTGCACGCTCAATAGAAGGTGGGGCTGGCTTAAACACAACTTATTCAAATCTTGTTAACGGAGCAATTACAACTGCCTCAACAGGAGAAAAAATATTCTGTGGTCCAAGAGATGATCCTTTCTTTGTTGATCTTGGTGGAATTTTCGATCTTGGTCAAACAAGAGATGATTACGGTACCGATCCAGGTAATTCTGAATATGCAAGAGATGCTGTTGCCGGTTTTAATACCCATGCAATTGTTCTCCAGATACCAATCAGCACTTTGCAGAAAGATGGGAAAACAGTTAACATGGCAGCAAACATTTTAGATCCCGATTTTGTCATCGGTGTTTGGACATCAGCAAGCCGCCAGCAGATAACCACATTGTCTACTACGGGAGGTCAACCAACTTACAGCGGTCCATGGGTTCAGGTTTCACGTCTCGGAATGCCTTTAACTAATGAGGCTGTTATTCCTATAGGACAAAAGGATTACTGGAATGCTGTAACTCCATACAGTACAGATGAACAAAATTTCATTCAATACTTTGCTAATCCTGAGTTAGCTTTGTATATGGATGACAGCCAATTCGGCGGTGCTGTTCCGGCATTAACTGATTTAAGAATTCCATCTATGTCCTATCCTGCTATTGGAACAATACCAGGTTACACTACACCCGGTTTTGATTTCAGAAATGGAAAAGATGGTGCCTGGGCAGTTACTCAATTAATTCCACCACCGGATTTAACAGGTACTGCTTTTGCAGTTCCTCTTTATATGGGTCTTGTTGGTCAGGGAAAACCAAGGTTAGTGGATGTATATCCTGCATTTTATTTTGGTGTACCAAACTTAATTCCTTACCAGCTTGCAACCGGTAAAACAGGCGGTCCTCTAAGTGCAGGTAAACCTTTCATACATAATTTCCTTCCAATTACAAGTGATGGAACTTATCTATATGGCGGCGATATGCTTCGTATAAATATGGCAACTCCGGTTACAGACAGGCAGAGCCAGGAATTCAAGGATAATGATTATATGGGATTAATAAGAGCTGCGGTTCTTGGTTTAACAACAGCACCATATAACACCAATACTAACATTGAATCCATTCCTCACATGGATGGATTTCCTAATGGAAGAAGGCTTGAAGATGATGTTACAACAATTGAATTGCAGGCTGTTGGAGGTTTAGTGCTTGCCGCAGTTGGTTTACCATTTGATGATGCTGTTCAGGGAAATTATTCTGATCTTTTATCACCAATGTTAGTAGCTGCATTAACATATAATGCAGGCCCAACTCAAAACGATCTTGCATTATCCCAGACATTTCCTTTCCTTGCAGATCCGCACAGAGGATATGATTATGTAAAGGATTTAACAGCTAAAGCACCTGGTACACCGGTTAGTGTCGAAGGAAGTTTGGGAATAGGCGTTCCAAAAGGATTTTTATTGGAACAGAATTATCCTAATCCTTTCAATCCTTCAACTACAATTAGTTATAATGTATCCAAAGCGAGCAATGTAGTTCTAAAAGTATTTGATATAACAGGACAGGAAATAGCTACTCTTGTTAATCAGGAACAAGTTCCCGGAGTTTATAAGATAAACTGGGATGCAAGCAAGTTATCAAGCGGAACTTATTTCTATCATCTTAATGTAGATGGAGAAGTAAGCACTAAAAAAGCTGTCTTGCTGAAATAACTTCACCTATCAATGTAGGAACTTGATTAACCTGCCTACCGGCAGGCAGGTCAAGTTCCTACTATATTATTTATAAAATGGAGAAACCGATGAAATCAAAACAAATATTTATTTATTTAACCGTTATTTTATTTTTATGCGTAGGCATCTATATATTTTTCAATAAAAGTAATAGTGAAAAGATTCCTAATCTTTTTCCCAGAAGCGGCGATTCAAATTTATCTGCTGAATATATAAATGCACAACGAAGTGTTGATTTTTATAGAGAACAAATAGAAAAAAATCCCAACGATCCTAAAAACTACATTGAGCTTGCACAAGTTTTTATCCAGGAAGCTCGTGTAACAGGTAAACATCATGAATATCTTCCAAAGATAATGAGCTTGATAGAAACCGCTTTGAATCTTGATAAAGAAAATTTAGATGCAAACTTAACCAAAGCTTCTATAATGCTTACTCTACATCAATTTCAGGAAGCTGAGAAGATTGGTGAATGGGCAGTAAAAAAATATCCATACAATTCGGCAGCTTATGGAATTCTTGTTGATGCTTATGTTGAACTTGGTAAATATGAAAAAGCTGTTGAAATGTGCGACAAGATGCTCAAGCTCAAACCAGATCTTCGCTCTTATTCAAGAGCTTCTTATCTGAGAGAAATACATGGAGATATAACAGGAGCAATTGATGCTATGAGAATGGCTTCTGACGCAGGAGTTTATGGTCAGGAAAACAGGGCATGGGTTTTATATAATCTGGGTAATCTTTATTTGCAAACCGGCAAAGTTGATACTGCAGCTTTTATTTATAAAGGCATTCTACAGGAAAGACCAGGTTATGCTTATGCTCTTTCAGGGATAGCAAAAATAATGATAGTTAAAGGGAATTATACAAAGGCAATAGAATATTTACAGAATGCTTCTAAAAATTTGGATGATCATTCTTTTATTGAACAGCTTGCTGATATATATTTAGCATTGGGCAACAAGAGTGAAGAGCAAAAACTTAATCAAATTGTTTTTAAAGAATTTGATGAACACGAAAACGGAGGATGGAATGTTGACCGGGAATATGCAGCTTTCTGTCTTGACCATATTATAAACTTAAAAGAAGCTCTATCACGTGCTGAAAAAGAATATCAGCGCAGACCAGCTAACATAGATGCAATTGATACTTACGCCTGGGCATTATTTAAGAATGGTAAATTGAATGAAGCATCTGAAACAATTAGTAAAGCCCTTAACTTTAATTCATCAAACGCATTGATTCATTATCATGCAGGAGTAATTAATTTATCAATCGGGAAGAATGATGAAGCTGTGAAAAATCTTGAGTTATCTCTGAAAGAAAATCTTTCTTCTTATGTTCTTTTCTATAAAGATGCAAAAGAAAAACTTCTGAGTCTTAAACAGATAGCTTTATTGAAATGATAAATATAACATCTGAAAAAGAAATAATAAGCAGACAAACTCTTTCTAATAAAACTCACAAAATATTTATTGCTGGAGGAACTGGCTATATCGGACAAGCTCTAATCCCAAAACTATTAAAACATAACTATTCAGTTCACTGCCTTGTAAGAGAGAAATCAATCTCCAAATTACCCGTAGGATGCAAAGTAATAACAGGAAATGCTCTTGATAGTAATTCGTACAAAGAAAAAATTTATCCGGCAGATACATTTATACATCTTGTTGGTGTTTCTCATCCAAGTCCTTCTAAAGCAGATCAATTCAGGGAGATTGATCTTGTATCGCTTCAGCAGTCTGTGGAAGCATCCGTTGACGCAGGCATAAAACATTTTATTTATTTAAGTGTAGCTCATCCTGCACCTATAATGAAAGAATATATTCAGGTTAGAAAAGAATGTGAAGAATTCCTCGGCAAAAGCGGATTGAATGCGACCATTCTTCGACCCTGGTATGTGTTGGGACCAGGACATCGCTGGCCTTATATATTAATACCTTTTTACAAATTAATTGAAAAGCTACCATCAAAAGCAGAGTCTGCTAAAAGATTGGGTTTAGTCACTCTTAAACAAATGATAAAAACTTTACTCTCAGCTGTAGAAAATCCAGTGGATGGAATAAAGATTATGGAAGTTCCGGAGATCCGTAGATCAGTGGCTATTAGTCATTAGACACTTATTATTAGTCATTCATCCGATAAATTGAACTCACACTTGAACTTGCTCAGGCACTATCATTTCTCTGCCACTTATTACATCTAATAACCGTATATTACATTCAAATTCATTTCTGGTTATCAAAGAGGCATTTTTGAAATAAGAAAATATTCCTCTATTACTAAACCATACTAATGAAAAAAATTCTGATTCTTGATAATGGTAAAACTATCAGTAATATGATCAGTAACCTGTTTGAAAATGAAAATTATAAAATATTATTATCTATACCGATATCACGGGATGTAAGTAATTCAAAGCTGCCGAATGAAATTCCTGATCTCGTGATTGCTGATTTAACTTCAATAAAAAAAGAAAAGGTTGAACAGCTTATGCAGTTAAAGAACAATCCCGTTATTTCTCTTGTTCCCTTTCTTTTAATTATTTCAAATAATAGCTTAGGTTCGGAAGAACAGTTTTCAGTACTTAATTATTATTTGAACAAACCTTTTACAAAAGAAAGCTTGTTTGAATTGATTAAAAAAATACTCAATCATACAAATAGTTTAAGTCCCTGGTAAATAAGCCAGTCATTATAAATAAAACAAAAAGGAGCAGTATATGAAAACCCACATACAATCCGGATCAGGTAAGATATTTTTAGCAATCTTACTTTTCTTTATAATTAATTCTTCACTTTCCATTGCACAGGAAAAAACGCTTTACCAAAGACTTGGCGGTTATGATGCTATAGCAGCGGTTGTTGATGATTTTGTAATGCAGTTAGCAACCGACCCATCAATAGGTGCTTTCTTCAAAGGTCACAGTGAAGATTCAATAAAGAAAATAAGGCAGCATGTAGTTGATTTTATTTGTAATGCTGCCGGAGGTCCTTGTAATTATACAGGCAAAGATATGAAAACTTCACATAAAGGAATGGGAATAACTGAAGATCAATGGAACAAGAGTGTTGAGTATCTGAAAAACACTTTAAACAAATTTAAAGTTCCTGAAAAAGAACAGAATGAACTTTTTGCTGCAGTCTCTTCAGTTAAAAAAGATATTGTTGAAAAAATGTAGTGTAAACCTTCAAGGTTAGAGTGCTGTTTTTAGCGTAAAACCTTGAAGGTTAGAACTATTCTGTCTGTTAATTCAGTTCGGATTATATCACGTTTGTTTTGGAAGTAAAAATAATTTAAATGTTCATGATATATGGGATACAAAAGAAAATTTCGACAAGTTCGGAGAAACTTTAATGCCAATACTTAAGCAGGTAAATGTTGATCCGGGAGTACCAGAGATTAAAGAGATTCATAATATTATTGAAGGATAATTATTTCTGTTCCTGTCAGGCTACTCAAAATTGAAAATAAAGTGTGAAAAAATAAAGGAGGATAAATGAAACATAACCTTTTCTTTTTAATTATCTTCTTGATTACTGCAGGTTGCACACAAACGGTTGACATCGAGTCGGAAAAGGCGAAAGTTAAAACCGTAGTTGATAATTTTGAGCAAGTCTGGGAAACGGAAGATATGGAATTGTTCTCAGGAATCATGGCTAAAGATGCCGACATGGTCAACTATGGCACAGACACTGCCGAGCACTTCGTTGGATGGGAGGAATTGAAAAAGGCTGTAGAGAAAATGTTCCCCTCTTTCGAAAACATCAAGCTCACAGTCAAGGATCAAGTCATCAAGGTTCATCCTTCTGGTAAGGTGGCTTGGTTTTCAGAGGTAGTGGATTGGGATCTTGTGGCTGAAGGTGAACCAGTTCGTATCGAGGGCTGCAGGTTTACCGGGGTTTTGGAAAAACGTAATGACAATTGGGTATTTGTTCAATTTCACAATTCAGTTCCTGTAGCGGGTCAGGTTGCTCAATATTGATAAAAAATATTTTGTGAAAAGTTAAACAAAGAAATTTATAATAACTTAATAAACAAACAAAAAGGAGGTTCTATGTCAGTTCAGGATAATTTAAAAATAGCAAGGGGATTTTATGATGAGTTCAACAAACGTAATTTTGCGGATGTTCAGAAATTAGTAGATGACAATGCTCAATTCCAGATTATTCCCTTCAATGCAAAATTTACTGGTAAAGAAGGTTATTTGCAGCTTGCTCAAGGCTGGGCAAATGCTTTCCCGGATGGGCAATGCCATATTACTAATATAGCAGCTGGCGAAGATTCTGCTGTTGTCGAATTCGCAGGTCGTGGTACACAAACCGGACCGTTAATGTCCCCGGAAGGAGATATAATGCCGACTGGAAAATCAGTTGATGTTCCATTCTGTGATGTATTTAAAATAAAAAATGGCAAGATAGTCTCACATAATTCCTACTTTGATTCTTCTACAATGATGAAGCAATTGGGATTAATGCCGGAAATGAAACATCAATAATAAAATTCCAGTTATTTTTATGGGATTAAAATAATTGCAAAGAAATAAAGATGACATCTTTTAGAAAAGATGTCATCTTTGATTATTACATTTAGATTAAAAAGTGAATCAATTCATCACCATCTGGCAGTACAAAATTAAATCAAATAAGAAAAATGAATTTGAAAAATTATACGGACCAGATGGAGATTGGGTAAAACTCTTCCAAAAATTCTCCAGTTATATAAAAACTGAACTCATCAAAGATTTACATAATAATGATTGTTATTTAACTTTAGATTATTGGAAATCCAAAGAAGCTTACTATAGATTTAAAGAAAATGCTAAAGAAGAATTTTCTGAAATAGATAAAAAAGGTGAGAAACTAACTTTGGAAGAAAAACATATGGGTGAGTTTATTTTAACAATCTAACCAATTTATCAGACAAAGTTGCAGAGAGAAAAATTGTCTTTTATTATGAGTTAATAATATTTTAATGGTATTGTTGAGTCGGTATTATCTTTTTCAAATATAAGCTTTGAACGAAGTCTAATATAATATGATATCATGTTTCCGATTTTAATTTCTTTTAATTCAACCGTTGAAGGTATTTTAATTTTTGGATTCTGATGAAGTATAATTTCACTTCTGGTTCTTAATACAACCATAATTAGATTACTATTTTCATAAGGCCACATAATTTGAATTTCATTCCAAAATAATAATGCAGCACTAACAGAGGAATAGTGAAACTTTAAAGAATTAATAACCTCATCTTTGAAAAGTTCAAGTTCTGGAGGAAAACGATCTGTTATTTCATTACGAACAGGAACTTTTTCAGTCATATTTATTACCACAATTCCGTAACCGATAGTAGGATGTCGTTTAATTTGTTTATTAGCTTTACTAATAATTGTTCGAATACGTGATGGAGAAGTATCAAAAGCAATTCTCTTGCATTCAGATATAATTGGCAAATCCCAATTGTTTATAATAATTTCATGATCAGCACCTCCAAATTCATTTGCCTTTACTGTATGTTTTTTACAAATATGCCCAAGCTGCATATTGAAGTTCTGTTTGGATATCTAAATATTTATTAGGAGATTTTAATTCATTTCGAAGTCTTTTTTGAACAAGAACATCACCATAGTTAGCAATTGAACCTAAACTAAAAGTACTCACATCTCCTTTTGAACATTCAATAAATGCTAAATTCTCAATCGTTAATTGAGTTATTTCCGGGATAATCGGTTCATCATAAGGTAATTGAAATCTTCCTTTTTGTTCTATCATTTTATTACAAAGTTTCCAACGCTTTAATGCTGGATGGGTGGATTTTTTAATTATCTGTGAATTAAACCATTTTAAGCCAAACAATTCTTCTAAGATTATTTTTTGAGTTATAAAAAACTTTAATTTAAGAGGAATACCCATTTCGTCGGTAACTTCATTTTCTTTTGAATCAAAAGCATATTGTGGATCATGAGAAAAATTTTGTCTATAAGAATATTCACCCCAAACTCCATCTGGATTTGATTGGTTGTCACATTCAAGATTTCCATAATAAAGATAAATTAAAGTATCTTCTGTTGGGGAAAAGACTGGGATTTTGACATAAGCTACTAATCTTCCTATTGAAGGATCCCAAAATTGAATTTCGTGATCTAGTTTTGTTTTTCCATCAGACAATGTAAAAAGAAAGTCATTCCCAGTTTTTTGAGCATATTTTGAATAATCAGCATCGGTATTTGTAAAAAGTAATGGAAAATTTAATAAAGGTTTATTTCCAGCAACCATTTTTGAATCAATTTTTATCCATTGACACTTTTTCCATGCTTTGTCATACCAATCATCTTTCTTATTTAAATCATCAATCATTTACAGTAAAAATAAATTAAATGTTAAATTATATCAATCCAGCAAGCGGGATTTAGCCTTTTTCTTTTTTGCAATCCACCTCCCCTTTAATGAAAGGGGAGGACGGGTGGGGTTTTGTTTTAATGATATTAACGCTTGATATTAAATCTAACCCTCCTTCATCCTCCCTTTCTAAAAGGGAGGAACTGAAATCTTTAGGGAGGAAACAGTACCTATTAAGGAGGAAACCAAACACATTGAGAAAAAAACCGAAACCTTTATAGAGGAAGCCAAAGAAAAAAACTTTGATGGAAAAGAACTTTTTGTGAGGAACGAAAAATCCATTGGGAACGAAATTTTTAAATTTGCATCTGAAAAAGGATTTTGCAAATTTCAAACTAAAAATTAGTGCAGAAATAAGTAATAACAGAGTTATTCAATAAGAAATCCGAAAAGGAGAAGCGGCGATATCTAAGGAAAAACATTACTCTTGCTGAAAAGATTATCTGGTTAAATATCCGCCGTAAGCAAATAGAAGGTGAAAGATTTTTACGGCAGTTCAGTATTAAACAATATGTTCTTGATTTCTATTGTCCAAAACTCAGACTGGCAATTGAGATAGATGGAGAAACACATTTAACAGATGAAGAGCTGGAATATGATAAACAAAGACAGGATTATCTGGAATCATTAGAAATAATCTTTTTAAGGTTTAGAAATGAAGAAGTGTTTAATAATGCCGATTCTGTTATAAACAGGATTAAAATTAAAGTAGGAGAATTACAAGTATAGAACCCTTCTTAGTCCTCTATTCTAAAAGAGAAGAAAAGAACCCTTTGAGAGAAACGAAAATCCTACGGTGAAGAAAAATTTGGAGTAAAATAGATAGACTCTATTAAAAATCTACTATTAATATTTAAGAACATTTTTACAATGATTCGGAATTTCATTATTCTGCAGATCAATAAATTATTTTCTAATAAATAAAAAATCCGATATGAGAAAATTACTTGAACAAGTTGCTTCATATAGTGCCGATTATCTTTCTTCACTTAAAGAAAGAAGGGTTGCACCTTCTCAAGAAGATCTTAAATTACTTGAGAAGTTTGATCTTCCTTTGCACAATGAACCAATTAACGCTGAAGAAGTAATAAAATTACTTAATGAGGTTGGTTCCAAAGCTACAATAGCAATTGCAGGGGGAAGATTTTTTGGTTTTGTAATCGGTGGATCTCTTCCTGTTACTGTTGCGGCAAACTGGCTTAACACAGCTTGGGATCAGAATGCAGGTTTATTTATTGGTTCGCCAATTGGTACTGTACTTGAAGAAATCAGTTTAAAATGGCTGCTTGATATTTTTAATCTGCCAAAAGAAAGTGCCGGGGCTTTTGTTACAGGTGCTACTATGGCAAACTTTACTTCTTTAGCCGCTGCAAGAAATTATTTGTTAAAACGGCAAGGCTGGGATGTTGAATCCGATGGATTATTTGGTGCACCTCCAATCAATGTTATTGTGGGAGAGGAAGCGCATCCAACTTTATTCCGGGCTTTGGGTCTTTTAGGATTAGGAAGGAAAAGAGTAATAACAATTCCTGCAGATACCCAGGGAAGAATGAAAGTTGATAAGTTACCCAAAATAAAAGGACCTTCTGTTGTCTGCACTCAGGTGGGAAATGTAAATACAGGCTCTTTCGATCCTGTTAAAAATATTTGTGAAGTTGTTTCTGATGAAGATGTTTGGGTTCATGTTGATGGCGCATTCGGATTATGGGCATCTGCATCTCCAAAATATAAACACCTTACTGAAGGATGTGAGCTTGCAGATTCCTGGGCAACCGATGCACATAAATGGCTTAATGTTCCTTATGATTGCGGTTTGGCTTTTGTTAGAGATTCTGAATCATTAAGATCAGCATTGTCTTTAACTGCACCTTATCTCCCACAAGGAGAACATCGGGAACCTTCACAGTTTGTTCCTGAATTATCAAGAAGATCAAGAGGAGTTGAAGTCTGGGCTGCATTATACTCGCTTGGCCGTAATGGTTTGGCCGAGATGATAGAAAGAACCTGCAGACATGCCAAAAGATTTGCCGAAGGATTAAGTAACGCAGGCTATACTATTCTTAATGAAGTTGTAATAAACCAGGTTTTGGTTTCTTTTGGTGATGCTGAAACTACAAATAAAATTATTTCTGAGATACAGAAAGATGGAACCTGCTGGTGCGGCGGAACTGTATGGCAAGGGAAAACAGCTATGCGTATAAGTGTTTCTTCCTGGGCTACAACAGATGAGGACGTTGAAAGAAGTTTGGAAGCAATAATAAGAATTGCGAAACAGAAGAATGGCTGAATGATTGAATGGACTGAATGGTGGGATGTATTAACTTATATACATTTCATTCATCCAATCATCTATTCATCCAATCAATTTTTTCCTTTTCATAAGTTCAGCACAAAGAATTGCACCACCTGCAGCACCCCTTATTGTATTATGAGAAATGATTACAAACTTGTAATCGAATAGAGTGTCTTCACGTAATCTTCCAATTGCGACAGCCATTCCCTTATCAATATTTCTATGGATTCTCGGTTGAGGATAATTTATCTCCTCAAAATAGTGGATAGGATTTTCCGGTGCGGACGGTAATTTTAATTTTTGCGGTTCGGCAGAAAAATTTTCCCAAACTTCTTTTATCTCTTCTACAGAAGTTTTCTTTTTAAACTTTACCTGCACACACCCGGTATGTCCATCCATAACAGCAACTCTGTTACACTGTGCACTAATTTTAATCTTGAGGTTTTCAATACCTCCGTTATTGTACTTTCCAAGAATTTTTAGCGGCTCACTTTCCATTTTAGCTTCTTCCCCACCAATGAACGGAATAACATTATCAATTATATCAAGACTTGAAACACCAGGATACCCAGCACCTGATAATCCCTGCATCGTTACAACATTAACCTGCTCAACACCAAATGCATCAACTAAAGGTTTAAGAGCAAGTACGAGTCCTATTGCGGAACAGTTAGGGTTAGTAACAATGCACCCTTTACTATACTTCTGCTGTTTAATCAACTCAAGATGTTCAGGGTTTATTTCCGGTACAAGAAGAGGAACATCATTATCCATCCTGTGATTTTTAGAATTGGATACAACATAATATCCTTTTGATGCAAAGGCTGCTTCCACTTCACCTGCTATTGAGGAATCCAGACCGGAAAATATTAATTTGCTTTTAAGATTTGGTTTACAATTTTTTATAACAAGATCACTAACTTTTCCAGGAATCGGAGTAGATTGGATCCAGTTAACTGCTTCTTTATATTTTTTACCCGCCGACTTTTCTGAAGCAGCAACTTCTTTTACTTCAAACCATGGGTGATTATCAAGCAGTTGAATAAACCTTTGTCCAACGCTGCCTGTTGCCCCAAGAATTGCAACAGGAGTTTTTTCTGATGACATAATTCTCTTTATTGATTCTTAATGTTAAAAATTTTGTTACAAATATAGAGATAGAATGTATCCCGCCAAAACAATTAACAAAAGAATGTTAGCTTTAATGGGATTTTTTTAAATTGATAGTGTCTTCTGAAAATCTTTTTCATTACAGGAATAAAAAATGAAATTTATAATTTTCTTTGTTTTTATAGTTCTCTCCATAAATATCTTTTCACAAAAAATAGTTGAAGAATACAAACCACCGGAAGGTTATTTAAGAATCGGTTCGGAACCTGAACAAATGATACCAATGGTTGAAAAAGGATTTACACTTATTCTTCCTGAGGAAGGAGAGGTAAAAGGAGTTGTAGTTGTTCCAAATGGAAAACGATTTGAATTTAAAGAGAATGTAAATAAAAACGGTACACTTGAGAATGAAGCATTGAAAAAAAATATCGCAATTATACATATCCTTTCCGGTAATCCTCTTGATTTCTATTTTACAAACGATATAATAACTGATGCTGCAAAAAGGCTTCAAACTATTCTTGAAGATAATAGTCTTAAGGGAAAACCTGTTTATTTTTCCGGAATGTCTCTTGCAGGAACAAGAGTATTAAAGCTTACAATCTTCCTGCAAACGAATAAAGAAAAATTCTGGATGCAGCCTGCTGCAGTGGCAATAATTGATGCCCCGTTAGATATGGTAAGATTCTGGGATGTTGAGAATCGTGCTGTGATAAATAATTTTCACACTGATGCTGTAGATGAAGGTAAATGGGTGACCTATCTTCTTAAAGAAAACCTGGGAACTCCTGAAGAAAATTTTAATAACTATGTTGATTACTCCCCTTTTGTTTATGTTGCCGA
>CAZEWJ010000032.1:0-36785 GCA_964515875.1 uncultured Ignavibacteriaceae bacterium
AAACATTTTGAAAAATAAGAAGGGCTGCTAAAACCGGATTCAAAAGCTATTTCAGTAATATTGCCATTTTTCTTTTCTATTAACTTTAAAGCCTGATTTAATCTATATTCCCTTATAAATTCATTGGGTGAGGTTCCGGTTAAAGAAGTGGTTTTACGATATAATTGTGCTTTACTCAAACCAATTTGCTTACTAAAATTAGTAACATTAATTCCTGAATCATTCCAAACCTGTTCTGTTATTTCCATTAATTGATTCAAAAATTTTTCTTCCATCGGACTTAAAATTTTTATTGATTCATTGTTAGCAAGGTTTATTTTTTTATCTTTGTACAGATTTCTAACTGTTGATGTAACCACAATTTGTCCTTCATTTGCTATCTCACATAATCGCTTCGCCAATAGAATAGAATCCCCAAAAAAATCATTTCTGGAAGTTACCGGATCTCCTGTGCTTAATCCAATTGCAGCAACAATTTTAGATTCAGCTCTAAAACCTTTTTGTATTTCGAGTGCACAATTAACTGAATTTGAAACTGAAGTGAAAGATGCCATTAGCCCTTCAGATGTATATTTCACCTCACGACCATAATATTTTTTCAAAGCGTCGCGAATCAGGTTATAGTGAATGTCTGTAACTTCAAATTCTTTATCACTACCAGACTTTGAATTTATTAATAAAGGACGCTTTAACTCTATGTACATAATTGTCCGGAAAGCTGTTTCGTTAATAAAGTGTTCAAATTCGTCCGAGTTTTTTGCCACTTCCGGATCCAAAATCCGACCTAAAAAAAGTTCAACAATATTTCCTTCAACTTCAATTATTTGGTTTGGTATTAATCCATGGGAGTTCCTATGCATTTCTTCAACTGCTTTCTTATCCGGAGCTTCAATTAAGCAAAAAACTATTCCTCTGCCTTCATCAAACCAATATGTAAATGCCTTGCAGCCAAAATTATCCTGAATGTTAAGATCTAATTGATGAGCTTCTGCAAGTGCCTTGGCTGTTGTACCGGGAACATCGTGACGATCCATAAAAAGGGACATAGTTGTTTATTCTTACCTATTTAATTTCTTTAATATTTACACTGATACAGTAATTTACAAAACGAGTTTAATAATTTTTCAGATAAAGAGAAACAAAAATTTTATTTTGTGATAAATAAACTTTTTCTCATTATACACGTAATATAGAGCCTGTGTGAGAATAAGAATATTGATGGTAGCCGTAGGCTTCAGCCTGCGATAACGGCTTTATTTCGCAACCTGAAGGTTGCGACTACCGATATATTTAGAATTTTAACACAGCCTCTATAGTAAGGGGCTAAACTAATAGCTTTTAGAACCCTAATCCCTTCACATTTACTTTAACTCTGCAGAGATAATTTTGTGCTGCAATGTAAAGTTCATTTCCACCAATTCCTCCAAATTTACAATTTGCTACAAGTGTACCGGTATCAACACTTCCAATATATTTTCCTTCGGGAGTTAATATAATTACGCCTCCGGGACCGGTTGCCCAGATATTTCCTTTCTCATCAATTGCCATCCCATCGCAATTACCATCTTTGCCATATTTATTAAATCCTGTTGCATCATAGAAAATACGCCCGTTACTTGCAGTTCCATCTTCCGCAATATCAAAAGCCATCCAGATTCTTTTCTTACCTGAATTTGAGACATATAAAGTTTTTTCATCTGGTGAAAGAGCAATACCGTTTGGGTAGTCTAATTCTTTTGTAACCAATTCAATAGTTCCATCAGGCTTTAGATGATAAACGCCTGAAAAATCTAATTCCTTTTCAGGATAATTTGGTGAAGTTAGCCCATAAGGCGGATCAGTAAAATAGAAATGTCCTTTTGAGCTTATTACAACATCATTAGGGCTGTTAAATTTTTTCCCTTCAAACGAATCTATAATAATTTTCTTAGTCCAGTTCTTTTGGTTTAATTCTGTTAAGCAGCGGTTACCATGATCGCAAAGAACAAGCTGACCATTTAATGGATTCATAAACAATCCGTTGCTTCCTATATCGCCGCCGGCGAAATTAACTCCCAAAGAATATCCGGCAGGTCTTAAAAAAAGAGTTAAGCCTTCTTCATTTTTCCATTTGTATATGCTGTTGTTCGGAACGTCAGTAAATAAAACGTAATTTTCATCTTTTATCCACACCGGTCCTTCACTCCAACCGAATCCTTCAGCAAGAATTTCAATTACAGCATCGTCAGAAATTAGCTCGTTAATTGCGGGATCTTCGCGATAAATTTTTCCTGTTGTTTTCATTTCCTGGCATGTAATTGTTGAGTAAAAAAAGAAATTAACAAAGGCAATAAGAAAAAATTTTTTGAGCATTGTTTCTCCATTATTTAATCTCAATAATACTGCATCATAGAAACACAAAAGAGAACTATAATACCAAGAATCATATTTGTACGAGCAGCTAAGGACATATTCTTCTGTGCCTTTATAAACTCAGTTGAGGGTTGTTCACCAGGTTTAGGTGCAAGCTTTCTGAGTTTAGGTGAGAAAATAAATGTAACCATCAATCCAAAAATTATCATTAAAAGAATTGCTGTATGCTTTACCGTAAGCCAGAAACCAAACCTTGATTCAGGATTGAACAGCATATATGAAGGAGTTTTATAAAGTCCTGTAAGTAAAAGTACAACAACACTAACCCATACAATTATAAGAAATCTTTTAATCACAGCTCCAAAAAGTTTTCCTCCCTGCCCGGGATCAATAGCTGTTTGCGATGGGAAAAGAACTAGGTTCATAAAGATTATTCCGCCAATCCATGTAACAGTAGCAAGAAGATGAAGAAAATTATTAATTACAGCAAAGCTCATTTTATCCTCTTTTAACTTAAGATTAAATAAATGTATTTAATAAAACGTTTATAACTTAAATCTTTCGTAAAACAGAGACAAATTTTAATGTGAAAAGTAAGATGGCAAATGGCAAAGGTGAAGCATAATTGTATATATTCGCTCCAATTCAAATAACTAAATTTAACGGGAGGTTATATGAGCAGTGAATCCCGCAGGCTTGCAGGAATTCTTCTTATTGTTCTTCCGACTGTTATAATTGGAGGTGTTAGTATTTTAACTATGCTGATAAACGATCCGGCATATATGGAAAATCAATTGAGGCAGGATCTATGGAGAGCGGGCCATGCTCATGCAGGAATTTTCCTGATTCTATCTTTACTTACTTTACGTTATGTTGATGAAGCAAATCTCAGCAGCGGATTAAAGCAATATGTCCGCTCCTCAATTCCTGCAACAGCAATAATAGTCCCAGTTGCATTTTTCTTTTCTGTATTAACTCCGGATGCAACAGAACCGAATGGAATAATTAATCTTGCTTATGTTGGTGCAGCTCTGCTAATAAGCGGACTAGTAATTCTGGGAGTTGGATTGATAAGAAAGCAGAAAGTGTGAAACGGCAAAAGTGAAAAGTGAAATGAATTGAAGCTGATTAAATATTTTAATAATCACAAATCTCTCCTACATTGTACTCCTGACGGAGTACTAAATTTCTTTTTATTTCTGTTTTACTACAAACATTCAACTCCCATGGAGTTGATCAAACCTTTTTTATTTCAAGCTTAACTCCGTTAGGAGTTTTATGTTTGTAGAAAAGACAAAAAAAAACAAAATCTGAACTCCAGAGGAGTTCTATGTTAAAAACAATTTATTGTCTTATTTCTTTTCTATTTGCACAAGATTTAAGGATAAAAAGATTAAACCTTACCTTAAATTCCAACCTGAGATTTAGCTCAAACGCCTCCTTAATTCTATTCAATAATATTTTAATATGATTCTAAATTTTCCTATGCTTTTATTATATTAGAATATTCAATCAAATGAGATCACATTCTAATTTATTTTTAGAGGAAGTCTTTCTACCGGAAATGAAAAAATATCCGCAGTACTTTTTTCATGTTGCTAAAGATGCAAGAAATAAGTACAAGTTCGAAGATGAGTTTTATTCAATCAGAGGCAATTTAATTGTTGCTGATGGTAAAACTGCAAGATTTTTAACTGAAAAGATAAACCAGTTAAGAATTGCTGAAGGAAGAACTAACGAACTTGTATCAGCAGGACAAGTAAATACTCTTGGTTTGCTCCATGAAATTTTTCATTTCCTTATAAGATATTATGAGGATAAAGAAAATCCGGGAGTTTTTTCAAGAGGAATAAATCACCTAAAAAACAATTTAACGGAAAGTGATTTAAATTCTGTTTTATCAGAGTATGTCAATCACTTCCCTCCTCCTGATGTATATAAAGGTAAAATAAGTGCAGGTGATTTTATAACCGGCACAACAAATGGAAAATCAAACAAAGAGATAATCCTTGAAGAAATTATTCTGCTTCATCTTGAAAATAATAATCCTGCTGCGCTGCAGCTTGAAGAACTTTATTCTGAAAAACCATTAGCAGAGAAAACAAAGTACAGAGAATTTATAGATCATACAGAAAAATTTTTCTCTAATGAGAAACCAATTGGACCAGAAAACCTTCCCCTTATTCATTTCTTAAGAAAACCATTAATTACAAGCCCTTATAATTTAGATGGACAGCTCGATTACATTCTTAATAACTGGAAAGTCTTTATTTATGATAAGTTTGGCAAAAGATTATTAAAAGGGAAAGATGTCATTTATGAAGACTCAAAACTTTTTCTTCATCATATGGGAGGAAAATCAACCCCACCTGTTCCTGCTTATGAGCTTGATAAAGAATATTTTGCCAGACTTAAAGCAAAATTAGCTGAAGGGGGTAAGCTTACTTCCGAAGAAAGCACTCACTATGAGGAGTATGAAAGATTCACCCAGGATATTGACTGGATGCCTAACGTTGTAATGATTGCTAAGAATGCTTTTGTATGGCTCGATCAGCTTTCTAAAAAATATAAAAGAGAGATTAAACATCTTGATCAGATCCCAAATGAAGAGCTTAACAAACTTGCCCAATGGAATTTTAATTCACTTTGGTTAATCGGTATTTGGGAAAGAAGCAGTGCCTCAAAAAAGATTAAGCAGGCTCTTGGAAATATGGATGCTGCTTCATCAGCTTATTCACTATATGATTACATAATTGCACAAGATCTCGGCGGTGAAGAAGCTTTCCAGAATCTGAAACACCGTGCATGGCAAAGAGGAATAAGACTTGCGAGTGATATGGTTCCAAATCATACAGGAATTTATTCAAGATGGGTTGTTGAAAAACCTCATTACTTTATTCAGAATAACTATCCTCCATATCCCGGCTACAGGTTTACAGGACCGAATCTTTCCGATGATCCAAGAGTTGAAGTAAGGATTGAAGATAAATATTATAATATGACTGATGCTGCTGTTGTATTTGAAAGAAAAGACAGCTACACCGGCGATGCAAAATATATTTACCATGGAAATGACGGTACACATATGCCGTGGAATGATACTTCACAATTAAATCTATTAATTCCCGAAGTACGTGAAGAATTATACCAGATGATAAAGCATGTTGCATCAAAAACTTCAATCATTCGTTTTGATGCAGCCATGACATTGACTAAAAAACATTACCAGCGTCTTTGGTTCCCTCAGCCGGGACACGGCGGTGCGATTCCTTCCCGATCCGATTTTGGAATAACAAAAGAAGAGTTTGATAACGTAATGCCTGAAGAATTCTGGAGAGAAGTTGTTGACAGGATGAACAGAGAGATGCCGGAAACTCTTCTGCTTGCAGAAGCATTCTGGTTAATGGAAGGTTATTTTGTTAGAACGCTTGGAATGCACCGAGTTTACAACAGCGCTTTTATGCATATGATGATGAAGGAAGAGAATGAAAAGTACAAGTTGTTAATAAAGAACACCCTTGATTTCAATCCTGAAATTTTAAAACGCTACGTAAACTTTATGAGCAATCCGGATGAAGAGACTGCTGTTAACCAGTTTGGTAAAGGAGATAAATATTTGGGTGTAGCATTAATGATGGTCACATTACCGGGCTTGCCGATGTTTGGTCATGGACAGGTTGAGGGTTTTTCTGAAAAATATGGAATGGAATATAAGAGAGCTTACTATGATGAATTTGTTGATGAAAATTTAGTCAGCAGGCATGAGCATGAGATTTTTCCTTTGCTCAGAAAAAGATATCTCTTCAGCCAGGTGGAAAATTTTGAGCTTTATGATTTCTTTGAGAATTCCGGAAATGTAAACGAAAATGTTTTTGCATTTACAAACCGCAAAGGTGATGAAAGAACACTTGTTATTTATAATAATACGTATACAGAATGCAAAGGAACAATTAAATGGTCGGTTCCAAAAGTATATTCAACCGGGGGAAATCCTACAACTAAAAAATTATCGGAAGCACTTACATTAAAGAATGAGGAAAGGGTTTTTTATTCTTACAAAGATTACAAAACAAAATTCCAGCATCTTATTTCATCAAGGGAAATGTATGATAACGGTTTTTATATTTCTTTGAATGGATATGATTATAGAGTCTATCTTGATTTCAAAGAGATTTATGATTTTGATGGAAGCTGGGAAAATTTGAATCATCATCTTGGAGGCAGAGGAGTTTTTTCTCTTGAGCAGGAATTAAAAGAGCTTCAGCTTTATCCTCTGCACGAATCAATAATTGATTTCCTGCCAGGATTAAAGGATTTAACCGGATTATCTGGATTAGAGAATTCAGAAAAATTTTATGAAGAAATTGATAAGAAATTAGATAACATTTTAACTCATCTCAATTCTGTTCATACTGTTCCATTTGATAATGATAAAATTAAGGATGGTGTTATTGGAGATATTAAATCAGTTCTTCAAGTAAGTGATATGTTGAAAACTTTAAAAAATGAAAAAGGGTTTAAGAAGATTAAAGATTCAATAATATATACTGATGGGAAAAACCAAGAGAACGGGTTGGCTGTTTTACTGTCACTAATTCTTTTTAACAGGATACTGAATTCTAATGGTAAGGAAGAAAATCTTTTTGATAGGCTTATACTTGGCAAAGCACTTAATACAAGTTTAAATATAATTTCTCCCAATAATGCAGAAACAGGAGATGATATTCTCCTTGTAAAGCTTCTTACTGCAAGAGATAAATTTGAGCTATGGGATAAATCAACTAAAAGTGTAAGTAAGGAATCAAAAGAGAAAAGAAAAAAACCTGAGTTAAATGAAAAAGATTTTCTGACTAAGCTGCTTGATGGAGACGATGCCAAATGGTATGCAGGATTAAATGATTATGAAGGAACAAAGTATTTCAACAAGGAAAAATTAGAGAAACTTCTAAACTGGGTTTTTTGTTTAAAGATTTTAACTCAGATTAATAAAAAAGATTCTCGGAAAGATACTTCGGAAAATGCTAAAACCGATAAGAAAAAACAGACGATTAAAAAAACTGCTTTGAAAAGTAATTCAGAAATTCAGATTAAAAATATAATAAAGGATTATAAGTTTTTTGAAAAGATTAAAAAAGCTTCAGATGATTCAGGTTATAAGTTTGATGATCTGCTATTATCTCTTGAAAAACCGAAAACAAAGGAAAAAATAAAAGCAGCTAAGCCTGTAAGAAAGACAACAAAAAAATCTTTATCTAAATAAGAAGGTTTTTTATAATAATACGTACTTTTATTTATTAGAGGTATATAGCCCAAAGAGACTAAGTCCCTTTGGGACGATATATTTATAGAAAAAAATTATCCACGATAAATCAAAGTCCTGTAGGGACGAAATAGAGGTTGCTATAGCTAACACATTTACACAAATCTATCTTCATCTTGTATTTGCTGTGCAAAACAGGGTCTCCTTCATTCAATCTGAATGGAAAGATGAACTGTATAAATACTTAACTGGAATTATTCAAAACAATGGACATAAATTAATTGCTATAAATGGAAGGCCTAATCACCTCCATATTGATGCAGGTTATAAACCTCATCAGTTAATTCCTGATTTGCTGCAAGATATAAAAGGTGATTCCTCTAAATGGATAAACCAGAAGAAATATGTTAAAGGAAAATTTATATGGCAGGAAGGTTATGGTGCATTTTCTTTTTCACACTCACAGATTGATAGGGTTGTGAGATATATAAATAATCAGGAGAAGCATCATAAAAAACAAACGTTTCGTGAGGAATATCTTCATTTATTGAAAAAATATAATATTACGTTTGATGAAAAATATATTTTGTTGGATATAACATAAATTCTATTTCGTCCCTATGGGACTATTATTGTTTTAGGATTATTATTCTATAAATATTTTGTCCCTAACGGGACAAATGAAAAGAAACGAAAAGAGGAAAAATTTATTACGTTCATCTAAAAAGGAAATTAAAATTAAAAAAAGAGGTTAACGTGCGGTACATTAAACTACTATTAACAATTTTGATTCTTTTTTTCTTTACAGAATCATTTGCTCAATACCAGCTTCAGCAGGCATTCCCAAATCTCCCTAACTTCAGCAGTCCTGTTGATCTTCAAAATGCCGGAGATTGTACCAACAGGCTTTTTGTTATTGAACAAGTAGGAAGAATAAAAGTATTTGAAAACCGGGCAGATGTTTCTGCTGTAAAAACATTTTTAGACATTACCGATAGAGTAACAAGCGGAAGCGAAATGGGTTTGCTCGGTCTTGCTTTTCATCCTGATTATGAAAATAATGGATACTTCTATGTTAATTATACAGTATCAAATCCACGCTTCACCAGAATATCAAGGTTCCAGGTTAGTGCAACTAATCCCGATTCTGCGGATAAGAATACAGAATTAATTCTTCTGACTCAAAGCCAGCCTTATGCAAACCACAATGGCGGGCAAGCTTCTTTTGGACCTGATGGTTATCTTTATATTGCACTTGGTGATGGAGGTTCGGGTGGTGATCCTGAAAATCATGCACAAACATTGACTGACCTACTGGGAAAAATTTCGAGAATAGATGTTGATAATCCTCAACAACCTTTAAATTATGGAATACCCGATGATAATCCTTTTGTTGATAGTGCGGGAAGTATCAGAAAAGAAATTTATGCCTGGGGATTAAGAAATCCATGGCGTTTCAGCTTTGATCCTGTTACCGGATGGTTGTGGTGCGGAGATGTTGGTCAGAATGCCTGGGAAGAAATTGATATAATTCAAAATGGAAAAAATTATGGCTGGAGATGCTATGAAGGGAATCATCCCTACAATACTGGTGGCTGTAATGCACCGGAATATATTTATCCTGTTTGGGAGTATCCGCATAGCCCGGAATGTTCGGTAACAGGAGGATTTGTTTACAGGGGTCCTAATCAACCGGGACTTGTTGGAAAATATATTTATGCGGATTACTGTTCTGATAAAATCTGGGCATTGACATACGATGGCGTTAATCCGCCAACAAATCAACTGCTTGCTACTGCAACAGGTTCGCCCACTTCTTTTGGCGTTGACCAGGTGAATGAACTTTATATCTGCACCTTTGGGCAAGGGAGAATTTATAAATTTGTTTCAACTGCTGCGGTAACTTCACCTTCAGCATTAACAGCTATGAATATAAGCACTGCGACTGTTCAATTAAACTGGGTTGATAATTCAAACAATGAAGATGGATTCAGGATAGAGAGAATGGAGAATAACGGAAGCTATTCTGAAATAGCAACTGTTGCTGCAAATATAAATACTTATGAAGATGCAGTAAGCCAGCCAGCGGATTATAAATACAGGGTAAGAGCATACAACTCTACAGATAACTCCGGTTACAGTAATGAAGCCTGTATAACAGTTCTAGTCGTTCCGGTTGAGCTTAGTCTCTTTACAATTGAAATAAGCAAAAATGAATCATCGGTTATTTTAAAATGGGAAACTGCTTCTGAAAAAAATAACCACGGTTTTGAAATCGAAAGAACCCTCCTTATTCCCCCCTTTGATAAAGGGGGGATACCGGGGGGTTGGGCAACAATAGGTTTTGTTGAAGGCAATGGTACTACAACAGAAAAATCAGTTTACAAGTATGTTGATGATTTTGGCAGCTATGGTTATACAGGAATGCTTCAGTACAGGTTAAAGCAGGTTGATTTTGACGGCACTTTCAGTTACTCGGGAACTGTTGCTGTTGATCTTAATATCCTGAGAAAAGGGTACCATCTTCGGCGTAATTATCCCAATCCTTTTAATCCTTCTACTAATATCGGGTTTAATATACCTGAAGAAAGTAAAGTCAAAATCGAAATAATAAATTCACTCGGAGAAGTTATTTCTGAATTAGTTGATGGAGTACGGCAATCCGGTTTTTATGATGAGATATGGAATGCAGGGAGTTTTTCTTCAGGAGTTTATTATGTAAGAATGAAAGCCGAATCTCTTGTATCTGAAAAGAGTTATTACCAAACAGTTAAGATGATTTATTTGAAATGATTTGAACATTCCCTTTCCCTCCCTTGCCGAAAGGGAAGGAAACTAAAACATGTTTTCTTTATGAATTATTATCCTCTTGACTCTTTATTGATTAAAGAGGTTAGGTGACTGTACAATTAGCATTTATAAACTTCTTTAAATCGCTTCATAAATTGTTTTCTAGATTTTTTGTCAGTTCGAAAATCATCAAGCATTTGTGTTACACCCATTTTAAAATCATTAAAGAATTTCCAAATATCTATCTGTAGAGTATTTCCATCAATCTTATATTTGTCTATTCCTTGAACAGTATCAACACCCGCTCCACCAATAGCAAAACTATGAGCAAGTCCATTTCTATACTCTTTCCATAAAATTTTTGTTAATGCAATTTTTTGATTACCGCGCTGAGGAGAATTTACCTCAATTGCCCAAGCAGGAAGATATTTATTTACAAAAGCAAAGAAATTATCTTTTTTAGAACCATTATTAGTTATGAAACTTCCTAGTGCTTCAATTCCATTCATTAGTACGGAAACAGATATAAGAGTACCAGTTCTAGGGATTCCATTTTGAGGGGTTCCGAGATCGATAGATGCTTTAGAGGATTTATCAAACAATGAGGAAATCGGTTCCAGAAAAATCATTTTCATTCTTGCTTCTAACCAAGTAATTTTTCCGTCTTCGGTCAATTGTTGTAAAATCTTATCACGATGAAAGTCATAATCATGAAATAGAGTGCAATCATGTCCTTCAATTTTTAACATTTTATACCTGTGCTGATTAAGCCACCTAATGGTGTTGCAACTAAGCTGCTGCTCAGAACAACATGTAGCACTGAAAAACCTACGCCAATAATTATTAATAAATTCATTTTGTTCAATACACCCAATGAGCAATTTGCTTTGACAACGCAGCTCCATTATTTGTAAAGTGCCGCAATGTTTAAAGCAGTCGCTTTGAGTTGTTGGTTATATCACATTTTATTTTTGCTTAACTCCACTGCATAATCATAAAGATCATAAGCCATTAATAATCTTAGTGAATCTCTCCCATCTATTAAACAGTACCTTCTTGGATTTGAAGGTTGTACAGCAAATGCTCGTAGAGTTTCACGAACAGATTGTAGAATTTCATGTGAATGTTGTACAAAAAGTATTTGTGCTGGTTCATGAGCTAATCTCACAATCTGATCATTATTTTTTCCTAAATGATTCAATCCCATTGGTCGAAATTTTGCTGGCCCCTTTAATAAAAAAGCAGCAGTCATTCTATTTCCATTCAGATGAATATGAGATGAAAAATAGTCAGAAATTTCTCCTCCCCAATCATTATCTACTACACCACCTAAAATTTTTGAAAGACAAACCTTAAATGCTTTTTCTGAAATGTATAGCATTGGTTCAGTATCTATAGGTAAAAGTACATCCTTGACCTTTGCAAACTCATCAAAATCCTCAATGAAATTTTCGTAAAATGATAAACCGTACCACATTATATCAAAGTTAGCCTTTTTCTCGTTGTCAACTAACCAAGGGAAACCCATAATGATTGGATCAAATACAAGCCTACTTTTTAAAACATTTACCAATTCTGCAATTATTGCAAATTTATTTTCACCATGATGAAGTCTACTTTTTAATGTATCTGATTTAATCTTATCAGTACTATAGTGGAATTCAACTTTACGAGTAAATTTACGTTGTGGAATCCAATGGCTAATAACGCGGCTTTTGTCAAATAAATCTCCGCACGGTTTTAATTTTTCAACTGAACAAAATAGTGTTCCTTCTTCATTTGCCAATAACTCAAGAAGTGACTTTATTCCAATTCCATTGCAAAAATCTAAAAATATTCTGGTATATATATGATCTATTTGGATGGGTTTCTGCCATTCGGGAATATTATTTGGAATTTTTCGAATTAAATTATTAATTATTTCAGTGCCTTCAAGTCCGAGTATTGTTTCGATCTTCCTATGGTGAACAAAACCGGGATCAATTGTCATAGTAAGAGAAATTGATCTCTGTTCAGAAGTTAAACTATCGCGAATACTCATATTTGAAAAACCTCATGTGGTATAACGGCGTTGCCGATAAGCGGCGCCCCAGAACAAGAATGCCGTTTTAAAAGACATTGCCAATAATTATTAAAAATCTTTTTAACAGAACTACTTTTTACCAGCAACATTACACGGAACTACAAAGCTAATATTTACACAAATGCGAAAAGGCTTTCGGCTTGAGACCACTTGTTAGCTGGTAACACCGACTTTTTTATTACAATTTGGACATTCATATTCTTTTGAAATTCTTTCTTGAATATTTAAGCTGATACTTTCATTACATTCTGAACATATAATCTCTAAGGGTAAAGCATCTTTCCCCAACTTTATAATTAGCGTTCCAGCTATTAAATCGTGTAGTGCTTGTTTCTTTTTAGTGAACTCTGCCATAATAAAACCAATTAAGATTGGAGCTGAAAGTATTTTTGAAATATTCCTTGTAAAAGCCTTTAAAACTGAAATCTTTTCTCCTTGAAGATTGATTAAAACTAAATTTTGAGTGAGCTTTCCAAAAGTAGCTTATGAAACAAAAATAAGAGTAATAGTAAAATTGAAATTAAAATAAACAGTACAGCAAACAGTCTTAATAAAATTACGAGAATTTTTAATTCTGGAGACACTTTTAGTCCAAGTTCTCTTACAACATCAATCATTACTTGGCTACTATTTTTTGCTATACTGGAAGCATAAAAGAAAAATACCGAAAATAGAATACTCATAATTAGAGGGAAGAGTAATGTGAATTGAATGAAAATTATTGTTTTATGTGCAAAATAGAAAGATAGTATTGCTCCAGTAATCGCATAATAAAAGAAATTGAATTTTATAAGTAACTCTAAATAATGTTTATAGAGGTCTATATGGATTTTATAATGTTCAATTAATTCAATTTTTTCCATAATTTTTCTTACCAGCTAACTATTACTTATACTGCAAAACTACTTTCCTTAGTGGAATATAAATTATGATCTTTCATCCGGTTGTTATTCAGGATTTTTTTCTTGTTTCATGCAGGTTAAACCCTCTTTTGTTTTCTCGACTTTAATTTCATCATTATTTTTATTCAATTCAATAAAAAGCTTAAAAAACATTAAAAAAGTTAGATAGTAATTTAGCCTTGGCGGTTTTCTTACCCACCCCTTTTTCCCCTCCAAAGGAGGGGACAACACACTTTATTTTAAAAGTCCCCTCCAACGGAGGGGATTTAGAGGTGGGTCAAATCCGCTGAAACGCTACCGCATCTGCACAATTCTCTCCATCAATTGCTGCGGAGACAATTCCTCCGGCGTAACCTGCACCTTCTCCGCAGGGAAATAATCCTTCAATCTCAATATGCATTAATGTTTCTTTATCTCTGGGAATTTTTATTGGAGAGCTTGTTCTGCTTTCGGGTGAGACAATCTGTGCTTCTTCAGTAAAATATCCTTTCATCTTTTTGTTAAAGATGAAGAGAGCTTTTTTAAGATTCTTAGTTATAAAAGAAGGCAATCCGCCACCGGCGGATTCGTGAAGCGGTGCTGATATTAATCCAGGAATGTAAGATGATTCAGGCAAAGATGATGATTGAATTCCTTTTACAAAATCTGTTACACGCTGCGCTGGTGCACTTTGTCCGACGGAGGCGGATTTGTTGGCAAGTTCAAATGAGAGAGTTTCAATTTCCTGCTGTAATTTCAATGCTGAGAATGGATACTCCTTATCGTACTTTCGCCAATCCTTTTCATCAACAGAAACAACAAATCCTGAATTAGCAAAAGGAGAATCTCTTCTTGAAAGCGACATACCGTTTACAACAATTTCTCCCGCAGAAGTTGCAGTTGGAACAATGATTCCACCCGGACACATACAGAATGAATAAACTCCTCTTCCATTTATTTCACATGCAAGATTATAACTTGCTGCAGGAAGAGCTTCCTGCTTTTCTTTGGTGTGGTATTGAATTTCATTTATTAAAGATTGAGGATGTTCAATCCTTACTCCAAGAGCAAATGGTTTCGGCTCAATCTTTATTCCTCTCTTATGAAGAAGATAAAAAATATCTCTTGCTGAATGTCCTGTGGCAAGAATAACAGCATCACCAACAAATTCTTGTTCATCATTAACAATTACTCCTGAAATCTTTTTCTCTTTCAGTATAAAATCTGTAACACGGGAATTGAAATAAATTTCTCCTCCACAACTTATAATAGTTTCTCTTATTGCCTTTACAACATCAGGCAGCTTGTTTGAACCGATATGCGGATGAGCATCAATTAAAATATCTTTTGTCGCACCATGTTGAACCAGAATATTCAGAACTTTCTTAACATCTCCCCTTTTTGTTGAACGTGTATAAAGTTTACCATCGCTGTAAGTTCCCGCTCCACCTTCACCAAAGCAATAATTTGAATCAGGATTAACAGTATGAAACTGCTGTATAGCTCTTAAATCCCTTCTCCTCGATTGAACATCTTTTCCTCTCTCAATTATAATAGGTTTTATCCCAAGTTCTATCAATCTTAAAGCTGCAAACATTCCTGCGGGTCCGAAGCCGATTATTAAAACTTTTTTACCTGCCTGTCCGGTAGGCAGGTCGCCTTTAACAGGTTTATAATCAATTTTAAATTCTTCTTCAGTGGGATTTTCATTTATATAAACATCACATAAAATCCTGAATACAGGATTCCTGCTTCTCGCATCAACAGATCTTTTTACTGGAACTACAGCAGTTATTTCAGAAGGGTTAGCTTTAAGCTTTTCTGCTGCAGATTTATAAAGGAAAGCTTTATCATTAATATTTTCGGGAGGAATAACCAGTTCAATTTGCTTTATCATATTGTCATTGTTGGGTTGATCGAATAAGTCATTCTGAGTAAGTCTTCGAACGAAGAATCTCACAAATAATATTTG
Source organism: uncultured Ignavibacteriaceae bacterium (assembly GCA_964515875.1). GTDB lineage: Bacteria > Bacteroidota > Ignavibacteria > Ignavibacteriales > Ignavibacteriaceae > RBG-16-34-14. The sequence goes on from CAZEWJ010000032.1 coordinate 15,339, forward strand.
AAAAAATGAGATCTATGCAGGTTTAAATTTGAGATTCTTCATTTCGCTTCGCTCCATTCAGAATGACAGGTTTGGTTAGAATATTCTAAATCGTAATTCAAAAATCTAAACTCCTTTAACCCAGCCGCCATCAACATGGATTGTATTACCGGTTAAATAACCCGCTCCTTCTGAAGCAAGAAAAACCGCTACTGAGGCAATCTCCTGGGGAAGAGCAAGCCGGTTCATTGGAACTTGTTTCGACATTTCCGAAAGGATTTCTTCATGTGAAACTTTTTCTCTTTTTCCTCTTTCAACAGCAAGCTCATAAAGTCTGTTTGTTAAGGTAAATCCGGGTGCAAGATTATTTACAGTGATATTGTGTTTAGCAACTTCATTACTTAGAGATTTTCCAAATCCAACGACTCCCATCCTTAAAGTGTTTGATAAAACAAGAGTATCAATCGGCTGTTTAACTGTAATTGAAACTATATTAATAATTCTTCCCCATTCTTTTGCTATCATATCGGGTACAATAAGATTGCAGAATCTAACAACACTTAAAAGAACCTGTTCAAATGCTTCCTGCCAATTTGGTTCGGATAACTCTCTGAAAAAGCCGGGAACCGGACCACCGCAATTATTTACAAGAATATCTATGCTGCCAAATTCCTTTTTAACAGAAGCAACAACACCTTCAATATCTTTTGCTTTGTTCAAATCGCATACACACCAGAAAGGTTCTACATTTAATTTGGATTTTATTTCTGCCGCAGTTTTAATCAGTTCATCTTTCTTCCTTGAACAAATTGCCACGTTGCATTCTTCAGATGCAAACATGGAAGCGACTGCTTTTCCTATTCCTTTACTTGAAGCAGTGACAAGGACGGTCTTACCTCTTAAACCAAGATCCATTCTAATTCCTTATTCTTTTTATATTGTTTCGTAACAACGAAATAAGTATGGATGAATGTTTGAATGAATGAACAAAACAAAATTAATTCTCCATTCAGTCATTCAATCATTCAGTCATTCAGTTATTCAATCATTCAGTCATTCAGTTATTCAATCATTCAAAAAATTTTATTTGCAATGATACTGCTTTATTTCACAGATGTAAAAATATTAATAACACCAACTCTTATCATCATAACAGCAATTGCAGCAAGAAGGAGCGAAGCTATCTTTGCAAAAGCTCTTGAACCACCTTCTCCGATTATTTTAATAAGCCACTTAGCATTGAAAAGAATAAAACCCACAATTACAAAATTCAAAACCATGGATAGTATTGTTGGAAGATATCCAAAATTATCAACTAAAATAAGAATTGTAGTTAAAGCAGCAGGTCCCATTATTAAAGGAATTCCCAGCGGCACAACTCCTATATCTTTACCGGGATTTCTTCTGTGCCCGGGAGATGACATAATATCACTTATCGAAAGTATTAAAAGAAGAATGCCCCCTGCAATTCTGAAATCATCTATGGTTATACCGAGAAAACCCAGAATGATCTTTCCTCCAACGAGAAAAACAATTGCAACTATGAATGCAGTAAGGATTGCTTCAACTAAAAGTTTTTTTGTTTTGGATTCGGAGACGCCCTGAGTATATCCGAGAAAAATTGGAGTAGTTCCTATAACATCTATAGCAACAAACAGAGGAATGAAGGAGAGTAAAAAATTTTCAAATGACATTGTGATATTTTATTAAATATAGAATTCCTGACCTCTTAGTATTCATTACCTAAGATAAGAAATGAATATTTCTTTTTGTCAATTTAAAATGATTCCAAATCATGAGCATCTTTTTATCTATTGCAGTTGGCTTTAGCCAACTGATAAGAGGTTCCTTTCAATAGGCTTCAGCCACATTATTCCATAGTATTAAGACCAACTTATATATCCTTAATATATGTCCAACTATATTTGTCCATAAATTCATTAATTTCTTCAGTAAACGATTTTACAGTATGATGCTCCTCCTGATTTTTGATATAATCTCTTACTAAATTAAGATGGCTTTCGCTTACACTTACTGCCCAGTAATCATCTTGCCATACAAATTTACTATTAACCAAGTTATTCTGATTTATCCAGAAGGATGATCCTCCTTTAATAAGCTGGACTACTTTGCTGATACTTTGTTCTCTGCCTAGAGATATTAAATAATGGGCATGATTGTTATGACCATTTATAGTATCCAGCCAGATACCCTTTTCTTCTGCATTTTGTTTGATATGCTGAAATACTTTTTTTCTCAACTCTGCTGTCTGTAAATATGGTTCTCTGTTTTTAGTAGAGAATACTAAGTGTACCCAGATTCTGATCCAACTCATAATCCGTGGCTAAAGCCGCCTTTATTTCTTTATCTCTTGCCAGTCAGCTAAAGCTGACTGCAATAGATATTCCTTTTCTGTCATCTAACTTTTGTTTCTACAAATTTAACTTTCCCATTTTTACTGATTATTTTTCGAGTTATATGGGTCAGTTAATAAATTATTTTGAAATACCTCTGGAACTTTTTTCAATAAACTTAAGAATATGTTTTATCTCTTCAGATTGATGCAGTTCAGATTTTATTTTTTTCACTGCCTGAGAAACATTTAACCCTGAATTATAAAGCAGTTTATATGCCTTCTTAACAGTTTCAATTTTATCATCAGTAAACCCAAATCTTCGTAAACCTATAACATTCAGTCCTTCGTACTCCATAGGATTACCTGAAAATAATCCGTAAGGCAGAACATCTTTTACAACCATAGAATGAGCACCAATCATTGTGTATGCTCCAATTTTTACAAACTGGTGAACACCAACTAATCCTCCTAATCTTACATTATCTTCTATTTCAACGTGACCAGCAATTGCGACACCGTTGGCAATTATGCAATTACTTCCAATCAGGCAATCATGTCCTGCATGCGAGTAAGCCATAAAAAGGCAGTTGTCTCCAATAAATGATTTTCCAACTTCTGCGGTCGCACGGCTGATTGTAACACACTCACGTATTACATTTCCATCGCCAATAATAATTTCTGTAAATTCTCCTGCATATTTTAAATCCTGCGGATGTGCAGAAATGACAGCGCCCTGATAAATTTTATTGTTCTTTCCAATCCTTGCACCGGTATTAATAGTAACGTTATTGTAAATCTTTGTCCCTTCCCCAATTACAACGTCAGGTTCTATAATTGTGAACGGACCTATTTCAACATCAGATGCTATTTCAGCTTTGGGACTAACAATAGCTGTGGAATGAATTACGGGCATAATAAAAAGGTTATCTAAAAATCTTTTTTGTTAAAAATAAAAATCGCATAACCAACAGCGACAAACATAAAAGCCAAAGAAGTAAGAACCGGCTGCCAATCACTTATTCCTTTCCCAAGAGCAAGGTTCATAGTTATTTGGCCCATCAGCTCAGATGTTTTGGGAATTATATAATAAAAAAAATCAATAACTGATTTAAGAAAACCGCTTGTTATAAATTCATCAAACTGCACTTTCCCTGCATAAAGGAGCGGACTTAAAATGAGGAAGATAAAATATGCACTCATCATCCCAAGAATTGAACCTTGCGTGACAACTCCGAATAAAACTATAAGCGAATAGAGAACTGCAAATGTAAATGTAACTGAAAGAATTATGCTTAGAAAAGTAAAGTTGAATGTTGAAAATCTTAACGCGATTACAAGCCAGACTCCGATTATCAAAAACCCAACATTAATTAAAACTACCAATAGTCCGCCTAAAAATTTTCCAAGCAATAGTTGTGAACGTGAAATTGGTTTGGATAAAAGAAGATCTATATTTCCTTTTTCAAGCATATTAGGAACAAAGCTTGCACTTGAAAAAATTGCAAGAAGAATACAAAGACTTGCTAAGGGAGCTATAATTATTAATTGTATGGAAGTAGCTATTTCTTCTAAAATAAGCTTGTTATTCTGAGCCGCAACTCCACTTATAAGTGCCGCATCATTTAAAACATTAACCATAACTGCAGTTATTATTATTGCAAGAGTAGAAAGTCCGAGAAAGAAAAGAAAAACTTTTCTTGCTAATGCTTCTCTAACTGTGTACCAGGTTGTAATCCAGATATTGTTCATTTAATATTTTTTTCAGATTCAGTAATTAAAGAGATAAACATCTCTTCAAGTGTATTTTTCATCGGGATAACTTCTTTTAAAAGCATGCTTCTGCTTCTTAACTGATCAATAATTTTATTCAATTCATTTGTATCAGCAACTTTAACAGAATAGCTTCCATCAGATATTCTTGTAAAAGAATTATTGGAAATTATATCATCCAAACCTGCACCACCTCCTTCAATTACAATTTTATATTCTTCCTTTTTCTCAGTTAATTCTTTTACTGTTCCTTCTCTCAGCAGTTTTCCTTTATTAAGTATTCCAACGCGGTCAGTTATCAATTCAACTTCTGAAAGCAAATGACTGTTAAGAAAAATTGTTTTGTGCCTGCTTTTAAGTTCTAAAAGAATATCCCGTATCTCTTTTCTGCCAATCGGATCAACGCCATCAGTTGGTTCATCAAGAAAAATTAAATCCGGATCATTTATTAAAGATTGTGCAAGTCCAAGTCTTTGCATCATACCTTTTGAATAAGCTTTAACTTTAGTTTTCTTCCACTGGGATAATTTAACCAGCTCAAGGAGTTCATCAATTTTTTTATCGAGATCTAATCCATTCATTCCACTTAGTTTGCCAAAAAACTTTAATACTTCTCCACCCTTTAGGTATGAAGGGTATTTGTGATTTTCAGGAAGATATCCAACCTTTTTTTTGATTGTATAATTAGATAAGCTCTCTTCAAGAATTTTAGCATTGCCTGCAGTAGGAAAAGTAATCCCAAGGAGAAGTTTAATTAAAGTTGTTTTCCCGGCCCCGTTTGGTCCGAGTAATCCAAAAATTAAACCCGATTCAACATTAAGGTTAAGCTCAACAAGAGCCTGAACTTTTTTCTTACCAAAAGAAGATGAGTATATTTTAGTTAAATCTTTTGTTTCAACGGCTTTCATCAGCTACGAATTTCAATAATTTATTATAACAAATTTAATTAAAAATTAATTGTTAATTAAGTCTGGTGGGAATTTTCTAGGTTGGGCGGTTGAGCAAAAGGTAGAGGTTGTCACAAAAGCAATCTTTAGCGTCACACTGAGCGAAAGCCTGCCCCGAACTTGATTCGGGGTCGAAGTGACTACACCTCAAATGTCAGTCTTCGACTCCGCTCAGACTGACAACTTGCTCTTTTAAGACATTATCCACATGGAATAATGAAATTATTTTATGAGCAGAAGTTTCTTTGTATCCTGAAATGAAAGCTGCTTATTTGTGGATATAGCTTTTATATTATAAAAATAAACACCTGATGCAAACTCATCTGCATTCCAGGAAATTTCATAAAACCCTTCATTCTGAATTCCGTTAACAAGCTCAGCAACTTCCTGCCCAAGTGAATTCATTACTACTATTCTTACTTCACTCTCTAGTGGAACAGAATATTTAATGTTTGTTACAGGATTGAATGGGTTTGGATAATTTTGTGAGAGACTATAAGTCTGCGGAGTAAAATCCACATCAGCATAAATTATTTTTGAATGTTCAAACGATCCATCGAAATCAATCTGCCTAAGTCTGTAAAGAACCCTTCCACTGTAAGAAAAGTCTTTGTAGTTATCATTAAAACTATAAGATTGAATCTCTGTTGTTGTTCCCTTCCCATCTTTAAAACCAATTATTTCCCATTCATTATTCTTGAACTTTCTTTCAATCTCAAAACCTTTATTGTTTGTTTCGGTTGCTGTAATCCAGTTTAACATAATTTCATTATCAACAACATTTGCATTAAAAGATGTCAGTTCAACAGGAACAGAGAAATCTATAAATGCTTCATAAACTCCCCTGCCATGAGTTCCCGCCCTTAGCATCTGGATAGATGGAGAATAATCAAGATGCATTATAACAGTGTTAGGAAGTCCATCTGCCAATTCAGTCCAGGTTGTGCCATCATTCTGTGTTAAGAATACTCCAACATCTGTTGCAACAAAATATGTATTGGGATTCTGAACATCATAAGTATAAATAAAAATATCATTGACAGGAGAATCAGGTAGATTTCCATGAATACTAACCCAGCTTGTTCCGCCGTTAGTTGTTTTATAAACTTTATTTGTTCCAAATCCTGAGAAGGTAAGAAATGCAACATCAGAGTTTGTGGGATGAACATATACAGAAGTTATTGTTCTTGCCGGAAGCCCTGATGTAATATTCGTCCAGTTAACACCTTCATTAGTTGATTTAAAAATCTGTGATCCTGATGTAGCATACATAATATCAGGATTAGTTTTGCTTTGTGTTAATTCCCGAACCGCATTTCCACCGTTTACATTATTTGATACAGCAGTCCAGGTTGCACCATAATCGGTAGAGCGATAAACACGCTGACGGGCAGTATAAAAATAACTGGAAATATCAGGATGCTTAATTATTGGGGCAACCCAGGCTACATTTTCGCCAGTATTAATACCGCTTGTAGCACTGCTCCAGCTTGTTCCGCCATTTGTCGTACGGCGCAAACCACCATTTTGAGTTTCACCGAGAATATTCTGATCATTTGCAACCATAGGATTGAAACAAACTTCACCGCCATCTCCGCCAAAAGCAGCAGCCCAGTTAAGTGTTGAGAAGGTTTGCTGTGTTCCATTATCCTGAGTGCCTCCAAGTATTCTCCCGGGATCAAAAGGGCTTGCAGCTATCCTGTAAAATTGTGTTAAGGTTAAATTCTGATTTAAGTTTACAAATGAATTTCCGTTATTTGTTGTTCTCCAGATTCCTCCATCATTAGTAACAATATAAGTATTCTGATCCGTCGGATGAAAGAAAAGATTATGCTGATCTACGTGAACATTACCTCCCTGGTAACCTAATGTTATATTGGTGAATGATGACCCGCCATTTGTTGATCTGTAAACATCAATTGTTCCTATATAAACATGATCAGGATTCCATGGATTTACTTTGCAATGAAGATCATACCATGCTTGTCCGCCATCTAAAGTAGAAGTTAAAAAGCTCCAGTTAGCTCCATAATTTGTTGATTTGTATGCAGACACTGTACTTCCTGAAAAGACTGCTGCATACATAACAGACGGATTATTTTTGCAATAATCAAAGTGTGTCCTTTCTCCTGATGATAGTCCAGTTCCGAAAGCAGAAAAAGTTGCACCACCATTAATTGATCTTCTTAATCCTCCGATTCCTGAACCAACAGCAAAAGCTGTATCACCATTTAATGAAAACAAAACATCATCACATCTTCCTGCTAACAATTGAGACCAATTCATTCCTGCATCAGTGCTTCTGTACAATCCTGATGATCCAAGCGCTGCCAGCAATTCACCGGAGTAATTAGGACGAATTATCAAGCGCGAGAAATAAGAAGAAGAGGGAAGCCCATTTGTAATATGAACCCAGGTAGCACCTGCATCAGTTGATTTAAGCAGTCCTCTCCCGTAATAAGAAGCCCCACTATATGTTGCTTCGCCGGTACCTGCATAAACTATATTTGGATTTGCGGGATCAACAACTATAGCTCCCATTGCAAGAGATGGTTGAGTATCGGTTAAGGGCTGCCAGTTTACACCACCATCATTTGATTTCCAAACACCGCCATTTGCAGGACCTACATAAATTATATTCGGGTTAGTTGGATGATATGTCCCTGTAACAATTCTTGATGCTATATTTCCATAAGCAAAATAATATCCTGGTGTAGGCCCTAAACTAACCCAGGTTATATTTTCTACTGTTCCATTAGTAATTCTTTGAGCATCACGTTCTCTTATTGCATTTAGATAAGCATTTTCGGGAATAAAATCATTTGGAAATGCGCGCTGTTCATAAAACCACCACTCGCGTGCAAAAGGTTTTTTATTTTTTACTTCTTCCGGTGCAGAAGTGAAAATACTATTTTCGAGCAACTTGTCGGTATACTCAACTTGCGCAAAATTCAGAATGCTTAATAGAAATAAAAGAGCCAATAGTTTTATACTTTTCATCAAAACCTGCCTTTATAATTTTAGAATGATATGGTAAGTTATCGGATATCAAAAATAAATCCAATAAATAGTTTCTTAAAAATGTTATTTTAATGGGTAACTCTAATCTGTTTTACATTTTTACCGGTATGTAATTATCTTTCAACGCATAGGAAAATGAACCAGCTTGAAGCATTAAAAAAATATTTTGGACATGAAAACTTTCGCAACGGACAGGAAGAGATAATTGAGTCTATCCTGAATGGTGAAAACGTTCTCGCTGTTCTTCCAACCGGTGCAGGCAAATCAATTTGTTATCAAATTCCTTCTTTAATATCCGATAACTTTTCAATTGTTATTTCACCCTTAATTGCCCTGATGAAAGACCAGGTTGATGCTCTGAATCAGAAGGAGCATTTAGCTTCATTCATCAACAGCACAATGAGCTTCACAGAAATTGAAGAGGTGCTTCAGAATATTGCGTACGGAAAGATAAAGCTTCTTTATGCTGCACCGGAAAGACTTTCTAACATTACATTCGCGGAAAGATTAAAAAAATTAAATCCTTCTTTCCTTTTTATAGATGAAGCACATTGCATCAGCCAATGGGGACATAACTTCCGCCCAAGCTATACAAGAATAAAAGAGTTCATTGATTACATCGGGATAAAAAAAGTTTCTGCTTTTACGGCTACTGCCACCCCCGAAGTAATAAAAGATATTACCGAACAGCTTGGGTTTACAGAATCAAAAATCATTGTTAAAGGATTTGAGAGGAGTAATCTTCATCTTAATGTAATCCTTACGAAAAAGAAAAATGCAAAATGTCTCGAACTTATCTCAATCAATAAAACCCCGGCAATTATTTACACTTCTTCAAGAAAAAAAGCGGAAGAAATATCTGAATATCTAAACATGCATAAAATAAAATGTTCTTATTATCATGCCGGTTTAAATCCAATAGAAAGAAAAAAAGTGCAGGAAGATTTTTTGCAGGATGTTGTTCCTGTTATTGCAGCTACAAATGCCTTTGGAATGGGAATAGATAAAAAAGATATCAAGTTGATTATTCATTACAATACTCCCGGTTCAATTGAAAATTATTACCAGGAAATTGGCAGAGCAGGAAGGGATGGAAATGATTCGCAGGTTTATCTTTTACATGATGAATCGGATATAAGAATCCAAAATTATTTTCTCTCTCAATCTCATCCTAACAAAGAAATCATTCTTAAAATTTATAATGCTATTTGTGATTATGGCAAAGTAGCTGTTGGAAATATTTCCGAAAAAGAAATTCCGCTTTATCTGGATTTTATTTCTGCCCATGCAAAAAGAGAAATCTCCAAAGGACTTTTATTTTCAGCTTTAAGATTTCTTGAATCTGCAGGTTATCTAAATGTCCTTTCTGAATATGACAGGAAGGAAAATATTCAGATTCTCTGGAATAAAGAAAGATTAAAAGATTTTGTCAAAGGTTCCGTCAGCAATTCAGTTAAAGAATTAATTCTTTTGCTTGTAAGAGAATATGGGAATGAAATATTCGGTAAGCCGATCCGGATTTCAATTTCACATTTCACATCGAAGCTTGGCCTGGATTTTTATGAAACACATGAAACTTTAACAATACTAATCAACATGGGATTAATTTCTTATGAAGAACCTTTAACAAAAGAGAGTGTTATTCTTACTGAACCAAGAACTGAAGATAAAAACTTAAAGCTCGATTATAAAAAAATCCTTGAAAGCTACCTTAATCTTCAGCAGAAAATTGATAAAATGGTTGATTACGTTTTTACAGATGAATGCCGTTTCAAATTTATTTTGAAGTATTTTGGTGAAAAGGTTGATAATTATAATTGCGATAAGTGTGACAGATGCTTAACTGATGTAAAGACAACTGAAAATGTCAGAAAATATATTTCAGAAGTAATATTGAAAACCCTTGCTGAAGGCAAAAAGAATTTAACTGAAAATCTTTTAATAAATATATTAAGAGGAGCTGCAAAATCATTAGATGACCCATGGATAAGTTCTTTCGGTGTCTGCAGAAATTATACCCGTGATGAGTTGAAAATAGTAATTCATTATTTAATTGAACATGGTTTTATTTCTGATATTAAAGAGAAGACAAGAACATTAAGCATAACTGATAAAGGACTAAAAGAAATCGGGACTGAAGCTGATATAATTGATCAAAAGATTTCAGATGATTATATAGAAAACCTTGCTCTGTTCAACCAGCTAAGAGAGGTAAGAAGCAGAATATCAAAAAAGTTTAATCAGAATGGTTTAATAATTTGTCCTGATGAAACTATGAGGGAGATTGCGAACATCAAACCAAAAACAAAAACAGAATTCCTTTTAATTAAAGGAACTTCTCCGCGTATGTTTAATAAAGTTGGTGAGGATTTTCTGGAAATAATAAGAGATTCCTCTGCTGATTCTGAAAGCCAAACAAAAAAAGAGGAGAAAAATCTTCCTTCCAACATTCAGGAAACATACTTATTATTAAAAAAAGGATACAGCTTAAAAGATATTGCACAACTAAGAAAAACATCAGAAGCTGTAATCTCAATGCAGATTGAAAGTATTATAGAATATGATCCCAAGGTTGAAATTGATCATCTCTTTAACTCTAATGAATTAAAAAATATTAATTTGGAAATAGAAAAAGGGTATGACGATTTAAAGGAACTAAGATTCAGATTAAATGATTCAGTCAGTTATCCAATGCTGAGGATTGCTGTTGCAAAATATAAATTCAGTCAACCTTTGTTTTCAAGCTCCCGATATGAGCAGTAACTTTATCAAAAAATTCCTCCCATCTTTCTAAATCTTCATTATAATATTCTATCGTGGTCTCATATTCTTTTTCAGTAATATTATATTTTTGAAAAACGGATTGTCTTAAGCTATCTACACCTTTTTCATCTAATGAAACTGTATCCTGTGCAATCAGCAAATCAGAATAAACAAGAACAAGCTTATCCTGCTCTATTATTTTATCTTCAGAACAGCCAGTAATGATTAAAAACCAAATGCTGAGGATAAGGCTTAAACTGACTGAATGAATGAATGATTGAATGAAAGACTTGCTCTTGAACTTGCCTGTCAGCCGAAGCCTAAGCGAAGGCTGGAACTTACTCTTGAACTTTTGCTTCCTGCCCCTCTGCATCAGTTCATCTTTTTGCTTGCCTGGAATAAAATCTTCTTCTCTTTCTCACTTAAATTCTGGTAACCTGATTGGCTAATCTTATCAAGTATCCTGTCAATATCTTCCTGAGTAACCTCATCTCCATCCTTGACTTCAAAATATTTTGCATCCTCAACATTTTCTTGTTTCTTTTTGAATCTTTCAGAAATTCCACCTAAAGGATTAAATGATTTTTTTGTACCATAAGAGGTTCTGCGGAAAATACTTTTTAACTCAATTGGAGTATTTTTATCAAGCATAATAAATATAAAACCTGTTAAGGCTCCCCCAAGATGAGCAAGGTAAGCTATACTGCTTGACATATCTCCAACAAGCAATATCTGAAGTATGATAAAAAAAGTGATAAGGTATTTGGCTTTAACAGGGATAAAGAAGTAAAGAAATATATACCTGTTTGGATAAATTAATCCAAAAGCAATCAGCACACCATATATAGCACCTGATGCGCCAATTGTTGGTGCATTACCACCACCAAGCAATGGAGAAATAAATAAATGAGATAATCCGGCACCTATTCCGCATAATAAATAATAGTAAAGAAATTTCTTGGATCCCCAACTATTTTCTATTTCCATTCCAAACATCCATAATGCAAACATATTGAAAAATATATGTCCGAAACCACCATGGAGAAATTGATATGTAATTAATTGCCAGGGATAAAAACTAATATTTCCTAATCCATCTACCGGGATAAGAGCAAAATATTTAATAATAACTTCTTCTAAAGAAATTCCCCTGCTTACAGCTATTTGACCACCAAGCATTTGTACAAAGAAGACAGCAACATTTATTATCAGCAGATTTTTTATAACCGGAGGAAAGAAACTAAATCCTCCGAATCCTGTTGGCCTATAATAATTATTCACTTATATCCTTTATTAATAACTAAACTCTAGATATGCCAGATTTTCAAAATCTGGCATATCTAAAAAATTTATTTGTTTGTCAACGCTGCTACACCGGGCAAAATTTTTCCTTCCAGAAATTCCAGAGATGCACCACCACCAGTTGAAACATGCGAAACTTTATTTTCTAATCCAGCTTTTGCAACTGCAGCAGCGGAATCACCTCCACCAACAATAGTAATTGCACCTTTGGAAGTTGCTTGGGAGAGAGCATCAGCAATTTCAAAAGTTCCTTTTGCAAAGTTAGGCATTTCAAAGACACCCATTGGTCCGTTCCATACAATTGTCTTCGATTTAATGATTTCTTCTTTGAACAATTTAACAGTTTCAGGTCCTATATCCAATCCCATTTTATCTGAAGTGATGCTATTAATATCTACTATTTCAGATGGGGAATCATTATTAAATTCATATGCCGCAACAACATCAACAGGGAGAAGAAATTTTACTTTCATATTTTTTACTTTTTCAAGAAGCTCTTTCGCAAGATCAAGCTTTTCTGTTTCAAGAAGAGATTTTCCAATCTCCTTTCCCTGTGCTTTAAAGAAAGTGAAAGCCATTCCGCCGCCGATAAGCATACTATCAACTTTATTAAGAAGATTATTAATCACATCTATCTTTCCTGATATTTTAGCTCCACCAAGAATAGCACAATAAGGTTTTTTAGGAGATAAAACAGCTCTTCCAAGATACTCAAGCTCTTTCTGCATCAGGTAACCGGCTGCGCATTTATCAATAAACTTGGTTACACCTTCAGTTGAAGCATGAGCTCTGTGTGCAGAACCAAATGCATCGTTTATATAAACGTCTCCTAATTCCGCTAATTGTTTTGCAAAATCAGGATTATTTTTTTCTTCTTCTTCATGGAAACGGAGATTCTCCAATAAAACAATATCACCAGTATTCATTTTGTTTACGATATTTTTAACTTCATTACCAATACAATCTGGAGCTAAGGTAACATTCTTCCCAAGCAGTTTTCCGAGTCTTTCCGCTGCTGGTTTTAAACTGTATTTTGGATTTACTTTTCCTTTTGGTCTTCCGAGATGGCTCATTAAAATTGCTTTACCGCCATCAGAAATAATTTTATTAATTGTCGGTAACGATGAAACAATTCTTATATCATCTGTTATATTAAGATTTTCATCAAGCGGCACATTAAAATCAACTCGTACAAGTACCCTTTTATCTTTCAGATTAAGATCAGCAATAGAAAGTTTAGGCATTTTATTTTCCTCATAAATAAATCGCAATACGGAGTTATTAATTTTAGAGCAGAAATAATTTCTCAGCAGTTGTCATTCCCACCCCGATTTTCATCGGGGTAAACTCCAGTGGGTATCCAAAAACCCAGGTGAGATAGATTCCCGTTTCCACGGAAATGACAAAAAAACTCCTTGGTTCAAGCTTCAATTCAGTTATTTCTTTACAAGGTTTAATAAAAGATCCGCAACTCTGCAGGAATAACCCCACTCATTATCATACCAGGATATAACTTTAAAGAACCTCTTTTCACCTTTTAAGTTATTCTGAAGTGTCGCCAGAGAATCATAAATTGATGAACGATCATCATGAATAAAATCTGTTGAAACGACTTCTTCATCCGTTACACCAAGAATTCCTTTCAGATAAGTTTGGGAAGCTTTCTTTAAAGCTTTATCAATCTCTTCAATCGAAGTATCTTTTTCAGTTCTGAAAGTTAAATCCACAACGGAAACATCTGCAGTCGGAACTCTGAAGGACATTCCTGTAAGCTTTCCTTTTGTAGCAGGAAGAACTTCTCCTACAGCTTTAGCTGCACCTGTGGATGAAGGGATAATATTAATTGCTGCTGCTCTCCCGCCTCTCCAGTCTTTTTTTGAAGGTCCGTCAACTGTTTTTTGTGTAGCAGTATATGAATGAATCGTTGTCATTAAACCTGATTCAATTCCAAAACCCTCTTTAAGCAGTACATGAACAACCGGTGCAAGGCAGTTAGTTGTACAGGAAGCATTTGAAATAATATTATGCTTTGCGGGATCATATTCGTTCTCATTAACTCCAAGTACAATTGTTTTTACATCACCCTTTCCGGGTGCGGAGATGATAACTTTTTTAGCACCAGCTTCAAGGTGTCCTTTTGCTTTATCTGAATGTGTAAATAATCCTGTTGATTCAATAACATATTCAACACCCAGCTCTTTCCAGGGAAGCTGCGACGGTTCTTTTGCAGCCATAATACATTTAATTTTTTGCCCGTTTACAATAAGTATATCATCAGATTCGGATTTTGGATCACTTTTTTCCGTATCTAATTTTCCATTAAATCTTCCATGAACAGAATCATATTTAAGCTGATATGCAAAGTATTTTGCATCAGTGGTTACATCAACAATGGCAACAAGATCAATATCTTTACCTAAGGCTCCTTTTTCTGCCAAAGCCTGAAGCACTAATCTTCCTATTCTTCCAAATCCGTTTATACCTACTTTTACAGCCATAAACTAAAACTCCTTCTTAAAAAATAAATTAATAGAAATAAGAAATATTTCAGATATAAAATTACTCATAAGGGTTTTGAATTTCAATGAAGATGTGATTGAAAAGAATGGTTAATGATAAATTAATTCAACTTATTCCCTACCATTCGAAGAGATAAATTAAATTTAAACTATTTCAACTTCTTTTTAATTTCTGGGATGAGCTTCCCTCCAGGATTTTATATACTCCGCAATCTTTGTTGTAACAGCCCCCGGAGTAAATAGTTCTCCTACTCCTATCTTTTTAAGTTCTATTATATCTTCCTGAGGAATTATTCCTCCCCCGGTTAAAAGGACATCATTTAAACCTTTCTCTTTCATAAGATTTAAAATCTTTGGAAAGATAGTCATATGAGCACCGGACAAAACACTTATTCCTATAACATCAACATCCTCCTGAAGTGCAGCCTCAACAATCATTTCAGGAGTTTGCCGTAAACCTGTATAAATAACTTCCATTCCTGAATCTCGCAGTGCTGCAGCAATAATTTTTGCCCCTCTGTCATGTCCATCTAATCCCGCTTTTGCTACCAACACTCTTATTTTTTTATTCATAAAAGAGATCCTTCTGCTTTTTTTAGTTCATTTCTGATTTTATCTGCAAATTCTTTCATTGCCCCATTTGAATATCTTTTAAAATCCGGTTTAAATTTAAAATCATTTAAATAGCGTGGTATAATATGAAAATGAAAATGGAAGATAGTTTGTCCTGCTGCCTTGCCGCTGTTTACAATAAGATTAAACCCATCTGAATTAACACTTTTTACAATACCTGAAGTAATAAACTGTAAACCTTTCATAAGGTGAGCAAGTTCTTCTATAGGAACAGATTGAAAATTATCATAGTGTTTTTTGGTTATAACCAGTGTATGACCATAGTTCACAGGTCTTATATCAAGGAAAGAAATTATGTTTTCATTTTGATAGAGAATCTCCGCTTCGGATCTCCCCTCAATAATATCACAAAAGATGCAATCCATATTTGTAAAATAAGGTTTATTTCCTTTTTTGGCAAAGGGATAAGAACCTTCGAGGTTCTCATTCCTTTACTATCTGCTAACCTCGAAGGTTAGGGTTTCTCTTTTTTCAAAACATACTTCTGGTAATATTTCCTTGCCCTTTCAAGATCATCCTGAGTATCAACAGATAAAGTATCAAACTCAGTTGTTACAATTTTTATTTTAAATCCATTCTCAAGCATCCTTAGCTGTTCAAGTTTTTCGGTTTTTTCAAGGTCAGTCGGCTGCAGTTTTGTAAATTTTAAAAGATAATCTCTCCTAAAAACATAAAGACCGATGTGCTTATAAATTTCAGCAAGCTGAATTTTCTCACTGTTAGTTTTAGCATCTCTAACAAAAGGAATTGGGGACCTTGAAAAGTACATTGCAAAGTTGTTGTAATCAAAAACAACCTTAACAACTGAAGGTGATCTCAACTCTTCAACCGATTCAATTCGTTTTGCAAGAGTTGAAACATTAACACTTTTATCAAATAATAAAGGTTCAATTGCGTGGTCAATCATTGTGCTTTTTATAAAAGGTTCATCAGCCTGGATGTTTACAATTATTTCTGCTTCAGGAAGATTATTAATTACAAAAGCTGCTCTATCAGAACCGGATTGAAGTTCTTTTGGTGTCATAATAACCTTAGCACCAAAACTTTGAGCAACATTTGCAACTTTTGTATCATCTACAGCAAGGATTACTTCATTAAGCAGATTAGATTTTTTTGAGTTCTCATAGGTATGCTGTATCATTGGCTTACCGCCAATATCTGCGAGAATTTTACCAAATAAACGGGAAGAAGCAAAACGGGCTGGAATTATTCCAAGAATCATAAAATTATTGGGAAAGAGAGGGAAGATTGGGGGAATTAATTAGATTTATTTTCTCTTGAAGACAGCATTTGATGAAATCAACATCCAGTGATAATAGATTTTTAATTCCATAATATTTACAAGTAGCTAAAATAAAAGCATCGTTAGGGTATAATTGATATTTTTCTATATAATTAAAAGCATTATTGATAATTTCTTTATTCGTATCTAATAAGTTATATCCAGACAATAAATCTTTAATTTCTTGTACTGAGATTTTGGTTCTTTTCAATAAAAAATAACTCACCTCACTTACAACAATTGGGTTAATATGAGGAATTATATTACTTCGATCTTTAATTAATTCAATAATCTGAAGGGCTTCTTTATTCTCTTTAAAGACTTCAATAATTATTGAACTATCAATAAAAATATCCATTATTTATCTTCTTGAATATGAAGCTCTTCCTGAGAAACAGACTTGTTTTTGGCTATACCCCGATATTTAAGAAGTTTCTTGAATATTTTTTTAGATTTTTCACCTTCAAAATTTTCAATCAGGTTTTCAATCTGTTTTATAGAATCAATTTTTATTTTCTTGTTAATATTCTCAGGAAACTCAAATATTATTTTGCCCATTTTTGTTCTCCATTTTATTAAACTCCGCTAATTACTTTAGGTACTTTAAAAAATTCTTCATCACTATCGGGTGCATTTTTTAATGCTTCTCCACGGCTGATTGATGGTTTAAGAATATCCTCTCTGAAAATATTATTACCTTCAACCGGATGTGACAAAGGTTCAATATTTTCAGTATCAAGCTCATTCAGCTTCTTTACGTACTCAAGTATCTGGTTAAGCTGATGAGTAAAGTTTTGCAACTCTTCTTCAGAGAATTTTAATCTTGCGAGTTCTGCAATATGTTCAACCTCCTTAAGAGTTACCAATAGATAATTCCTTCTTGTAATTTCCTTCTATAATATCTCTTACTTTAGACATAAGTTCAAGCTCTTCTTTTCTGCTGGTTATATTTTCCGCAGGAATCGGTTTTCCAAATTCAAGCTTAACAACTCCGGAATTAATCTTAAGCGGCTTTGTCTGAAAAAGATTTTGTGTTCCTGAAATCGTTATTGGTATGATTTCGAAACCAACCTGTGCTGCAATACGGAAAGCTCCTCTTTTAAAAGGAAGCATCTCTCCTGTTTTGCTTCTTGTTCCTTCAGGGAAAAGCAATACAGATATTTTTCTTTGAACAAGCATCTTCTTTGCTTTTTCTATACTCTTCATTGCTTTCTCAGGATTTTGTCTATCAACCATTATGGCAGGTCCTAATACCATTTGCCAGCCAAATATTGGAACCTTTGCAATTTCTTTTTTAAAGATAAAACTAAAATCATTCGGCACATATCGCTGAAGTACCGGAATATCAAAAAGACTCAAGTGGTTTGCTACAAATACATAAGGTGTTTTGGGAACCACATTTTCTTTGCCGGTTATTTTAACTTTTATACCTGAAATCCAAAGAATAGGTGCAGAATAAATTTTTGTAAGAATAAAATATGCTTTATGACTTCGATCTAATAATGTACAGAGTAAAGCTAGTATAGATGAAATTATCATATGAATAAAAAGCAATAAGAGTTTAAGGTAAGTCAATTATTTTCCTCAAACTTAAGTTCCTGAGTAAAGGATAAATCATTAACAAATTTTTTCAGAGCGTTAATCCTGTTTTTTATTGAAGGATGACTGTAAAAAAACCATTCAACAAATGGATGAGGATCTTTATCTGCAAGATTCTGCTCAGTTAGTTTTTTAAGTGTTGAAATGTAAGGGCCCGGTTTACTTGTTGCAGTTACAGCATACTCATCAGCTTCATATTCAAATTTCCTGGAAAGAATATTGCCGAAAGGACTTTGTATCAAACCAATTACTGCACCCCATAAAGATAGAATTGGTAATGCCTCAATCTCTGTAATTGATTTAAAACTTAAAAGAGCTATTGTATTTTCATAAAGAAAAGCAATTAAGAATAAAGTTAAGAAACTGGATACAGTTCCGATAATAATATTTTTAATAATGTGCTTCTTTTTGTAATGCCCCATCTCGTGTGCAATAACAGTTTCAATTTCATCTTGCGAATAATTATCCAGAAGAGTGTCACCGAGAAGAATTCTTTTTGATTTGCCAAGCCCGGTAAAAGCGGCGTTTGCTTTTTTAGTATTCTTACTCATATCGAATTTATAAACATTCTGAACCTTGATTCCTGCATCTTTTGCGAGTCTTTCTATTCTCGATTTTAAATCTTCATTATCTATGGGAGTTATTTTATAGAAGATAGGAAGAATAAGGACCGGGGCTATTCTTCCAAGTACAACTGAAATTATAAATAAACCAATTGCAAGAGGAAGCCACCAGAGAGAACCAAATTCATTTAACACGTAAAAGAAAAAAATAAGAATAGGGACACCAATTACGATTGAGATAAGTAATCCCTTTAAATGTTCAATTATATACTTAAGAAAAGTTTGGTTGGAGAGATTGTATTTATGCTCAAGATAAAACTCAGCGTAATAATTTACAGGTGCAAAAAGAATTGATGTAGCACCTCCCGTTATAAATACAAAAGCTATAAAGAGAAGGTAAGAGTTTGAAAAGTATCCAGATAAATAATTGACAAGGATTGAACTATAACCTAAAGCAACAAATAAAAAAATCAGGATAAAGGAAATAATTCCTTTCCCAATTCCAATTGCGAGTTTAATATTGTTGTATTTTTTATAATCATTCATATGCTATTAAATTAATAAATATAATTGAAAAATATATTGACTTTGATAAAGCCCTTTGCTTAGTTCACTACTAAGTTAATTAAAGGTTTTTCATTTAAGAGTGAATGAATGAAAAAAATTTTATAACACCAATAAAAAATCTTCTTTATTCTACATTAATTAAACCTCTATAAGGAACATGAAATTCAAGAAAAATTTTTATTTATTTATTTTAATAAGTTTTACAATATATAGATTTGATTGTAATAGTTCCCTATCAGAACCACCATCAGAATTTATTAAAGGTATTCTCTGGAAATTGGAAGTAATTGAAATAGATAATGTTGTTTTAAAACCACCTATAGGCCAACAACATAATATAATGTTTAATGATAGCACTATAACTGGTTTAAATAATTGTAATAATTTTTCTGCAGACTATTTAATTTTTTCGAATGATTCATTAGCATTAACGCGACTTACTATAACAGAAATAGGTTGTAGCGGTAATCAGATAGTTGATGATCAGTTTTTGATTGGATTGGTTAATGCTTACTCTTTCAAACTAATTAGGACCAAACTCTATATTTATTGCAGTAATAATTCCATCCTTATTTTTCATAGTTTAGAATAAAAAACTCCCGGCAAAAACCGGGAGTAATTTTTCAGATACTAACTTTTTTTATTCAGATTTTTTCTTTACGATGGATTTGCCATCCTCACTTAATCTTGATATATATTTCTCAGGATCTTTCTTAAATTTTTTCAAGCAGTTATTGCAGCACAGAGCATAAGTTTTACCTTTATAAGTATAAGTAACTTCAGGATCAACTTCTTCTGTTGAAACCGGACAGATAATATTAAATGCTTTAGTGCTGTCTATTGCTGTTTTATCATTACTATTTTGTTCAACAGTCTGGGTTTCATCCTTTTCATCATTTGATTTTTCCTGGGCAAAAGAACTAAATGAAAAGATTGCACCTATAAACAAGATCATTATTAAAAAAAGAAGATTCTTCATCGCACTACCTTTCGATTATATTTTGATTAATTAATTCCATTCACAAAAACAGAATACAAACCCAATTTCTTGAAGAAATTGGGTTTGTTCTCACGTCTTAAATAACTTTTGCATCATTCTCTTGTATCCATCCAACTTTACCATCCTCAAGACGGATTTTTATCCAATTATCAACTTCATCTTCAAGTCTTACCTTTAAACCTTCGTGAATTATAAACGCATCGTTGCTTCCTGTATCAGGGGAAAGCTTAACGTTAACTGTGTTTTCTATAACAACGCCATTTTTAATATTTAATTCTTTATTAAGCTTAATTACCAAAAGAGTGCTGCTTAAAACTAATAATATAAAACTTGTAAATCCTGATATTAATACCACCTTCTGCTGAAAAGAGTTCCTGCTGTAAAAATAAAATGCAATTGAAATGATTAAAAGGAGATAAAAAATGTATGTGACCATTGTCCACTCTGAAGCATTGAACAGAGCAAGCAATCCTTCCCACCATTCAAAAAGAAAAAACTTCGGAAGCGATTCTAATTTGTCAATGGTTTTCAAATTTGCTAATGCAATATTATGTTTTATATCTTCATCTCCGGGAGAAAGCTTTAATGCTTTTTCATAATAAAGAATTGCATAACCTATTTTTCCTTCACGGTAATATGCATTTCCTAAATTATAATAAAGAGCGGTCCCTTCATATCCGGAACTAACAAGCTGTTGGTAAGATTCAATCGCTTTATCATACTGCTTCTGCCGGAAATATTCATTTCCCTGCTGAAAAGTTTTTTCTTCATTCTGTGCAAATGAAAATGAAGCGTTTAAAAAGAATACGAAAGCAAAACAAAGCAATATATTTTTTAATTTTTTATTATTCATACTTTTTTAAACCTTAGATGTCAGTCTTACGAAGCCTGACAGTCACACTTCGATAAACTCAGTGTGACATCATTACCTGTCATCCTGAGCGAAGTCGAAGGATGACAATTTTTACACTTTCTTCGCAGAAACTGATTTTTCAATATCAATAATCAGTTCAGATAATTCATTATACATATCATTCATTGCAGAAACTCCATCAATTGAAGGAGCGAATCTAACATACTCGCACTTCTGCGCAATTTTCTGAAATCTTTCAATAATATTCGCATCAACATTTCTTTTCTGTAATT
>CAZEWJ010000032.1:36885-44629 GCA_964515875.1 uncultured Ignavibacteriaceae bacterium
GCAATTTTCTGAAATCTTTCAATAATATTCGCATCAACATTTCTTTTCTGTAATTCAAAGACTGCTCTTTCAACTGAGAATTCTGATTTCGGAATGTGTAGCTTATCTTCAAGATAACCAAAGAGTGCCTGTGATAATTCGGTATAAAACTCTGTATCTTTATTAACAGACATTAAGCTTGCAGCAATCTTTAACCTGTTCTTAGCCATCTTTTGAGCTTTCTGATATTTTAATAGTTGAACATTGGCAGTGAGTTTTTCATCTCTCTTTTTGAACGCAATTAAACCAACAAGTGCAAGCAGCGGAACTCCAACTGCAGCCCAGAAACCAAATTTAAAAATCAGCAATTCACTTTTTCTGCTGAAATCACCTGAAGTTTTTATGTAATTTATATCTTCACTTAAAAGCCGTACATCTTCTTTATTAAGTCCGCTGATATCCGGTTCGAACACACGATCTCCCTGCTCTACCTTAATAGTGTAAGAGGGAGATGATAGCGTGACATAGGATCTCTTATAAGGATTGAAGTAAGAAAACTTTATTTCCGGTAATTCTTTTTCACCCGGAGTTCTTGGAACAATAAGATACTCCAGAGATTTTTTACCCGATATTTTTCCCGATCTGTTTATCTGCTCGGAAACTTTCGGATCATATTTCTCAACACCGGCAGGAAGCTTGATTTCAGCTACATCAAGAAGTTTTATATTTCCCGTTCCCGTGATATCAACTTTTAAATTAACAGGCTCATTTGTTTTTGTTTTTTCCTTATCGAGAGATGTTGTGAGTTTAAAATCACCAACAGCACCGGAAAAGGTTTCGGGTTTATTTTCAACAGGAATAGGAAGAACATTCACTTTTAATGTGTTTGATTTGGCAAGGTAATCAACGGTTTCTCCCCTGCTGAAAGGATCCGCAAAGAATTCATCAAAAATACTGTTGCCCTTTTTCTTTTTCTGTATAAGAACCGGAACATTAAGTTCAAAAGGTGTTACTGAAAGCTCTCCCGATTGTGAAGGGAATAAAGCAACTTTCTTCAATATACCAACTCTGAATTGCTTACCATCAACAACTTCAGTAGTGAAAAGAATATTTTTATCTGTATCAAGTTCTTCAGCCCAGAAACCTTTGTATTGGGGAAGCTTGGAGACAGACATTTGTGAAGCAATATTTAATCTTGTATAAAGTTTATAAGTTACAGTTACCTGCTCACCCTGGTAAACTCTGTTTTTATCAGCAATTGCTTTTACAAAAAGATTTTTTGAGATCTCTTCATTAGCAGATGGCTGATTCCCCTGGTTTGGCTGTGAAGTACCCTTAATGAATTCAACAGTTATTGGCTCACTTTTATAAGTCTTCCCGTTAAGTTCAACTGAAGCACTTCCTATTTTTACAGCACCTATAGATTTTCCTTTTAAAATGAATGAATATGCTCTTGATGCTGAAGCAACGCCATTAACAAATTGCATGCTTGTTGATTGATTAGGACCGCTGAGTATGTATAAATTATTCATATCCGGCGGAGAGAAATTTTTAAGTCCGTTAATGTTATCAGTGGAAAAAGTAAATGATAATTCAAACTGATCATCCAGACCTATTTTAGAGTGGCTGACAGTTGCGGTAAATGTTTGAGCAAACGTTGACGCCTGCACAAAGAAAAAACCGAGTACTATATATTTAATTAAGGTCTTTAGCATAAGTTTTATCTATCCAAAATCTCTTTGTAGTTCAAGTTCAAGTGTAAATTCAAGAAGTTAAAAGTATAAAAATTTGAATTCTTTCATGAACTTGAACTTAAACTTACACTTGAACTTATTTATCACCAATCCTTTTCTCTTTTAACCGCAACCCCGGTTTTCTTTCTTATCTTTTTCTGAATATCCTGTTCATTATTCTTTAGTGCCTGCAGGATTCTCTCAGCTTCTTCTTTAGATATCTGATTCTGCTGCTGCTGAGCTTTAGTATTGTCCTGCTGAGTCTGTTCATTTTGATCAGGTTTGTTCTGATCATTCTGCTGGTTCTTGTCTTTGTTTTGATCCTGGTTCTGATCTTTATTCTTATCCTTATTTTGATCCTGGTTCTGTTGATTCTGCTGCTGTTTCTCTAACTGGTTAAGAGCATAAGAGAGATTATACTTTGTTTCCTGGTCAGTCGGATTAATCTTTAACGCATTCTTATATGCTTCAATACTCTCTTTAAGTTTTTGAGATTTTAGAAGCGAGTTACCAATATTATGATAAGCTTTCGCTTTTAAACCAGGACTTTCTGTTAACTCAAGAGATGAATAAAATTCTTTAAGTGATTCATCATACCTTCCCTGTTTGTAATAAGCATCGCCAAGATTAAAATGTGCTTCAAAATTTTCTGGAGCTTTCTCTTTTCCTTTTTTGAAATTTACTTCAGCATCAGCATAGTTCTGTTCTTTATATTGATCAACCCCATCATTAATCTCAGATCGCTGTGCGTATAACGGGATTGAAAGAAAAAGTACTACAAGGTACAAAGGTATAGGGTATAAGGTATAGGGTATAAAGGAAAAACCCATTCTTGAACTTGCCTGCCAGCCGAAGCTTAAGCGAAGGCTGGAACTTACTCTTGAACTGCCATTTGCCATTTTACATTTACCTGCTTTGTATACCAATTCTTGATGCAATACTACTGAACCATTTAGTTTTTCGTTCACTCAAAAAGAATTCAAAAAGAAGCAATATAATTGCTGGTACTAAAAAATAATAAAACCGGTCTTCGTAATCAGTTATTTTTTTTACTCCAAATTCAGTTTTTTCAATCTCAGAAAGCTCTTCATAAATTCTATCCAGATGGTCTTCATAGTTTGAACCTCTGTAATATTCTCCATTTGCAGAAGATGCAATTTGCTCTAATGTTTCTTCATCAAGTTTAGTAAGAACTATGTTTCCTTCATTATCTTTTTTAAACCCGGTTTGCCCGCCTCTTTCATTATAAACCGGTATGGGAGAACCACCTGATGAACCAAGACCTATTGTAAAAATTCTTACTCCTGAAGTATTTGCTTCAGTTGTTACACTATTTATATCACCTTCATGATCTTCACCGTCAGTAATTATTATAATTACTTTTTCAGTTGGAGCAGATTTATCAAAAGATTTTAATGCAAGCGAAACGGCAGCTCCTATTGCAGTTCCCTGGCTGGGAACAGAATTAAAATCAACAGCAGAAAGAAAAAGATTGGCAGCAGAATAATCTGTGGTTAAGGGAATTTGCACATAAGCTTCTCCTGCAAAAATAATTAAACCGATTCTGTCTCCTCTTAACCTGTTTATAAGACTACCAATTTGGAATTTAGCTTTTTCGAGGCGGTTCGGTTTAATATCTTCAGCCCGCATACTATTTGAAACATCAAGCAAAATAAAAACATCTATACCAGTCTGCTTAACTTCTTCCATCTTTGTTCCAACCTGAGGATTAGCTGCAGCAATTATTAAAAGGATTAAAGAGATAATAACCAGGCCAAATTTAAATGTGTTTTTCAATCCGCTAAAAGATGGGAATAAAATATTATGCAGCTTCTTTTCAGAAAAACTCTCAAGAAGTTTAGTACGATTCTTTCTATATAACCAGTATAAAACTATAATAACCGGTATTATATAAAGTGCATACAAATATTCAGGATTTGCAAATTGAAACATAAATTAAAATAATTTTTATCTATTAACTCAAGAATGATTGAATGACTGAATGGTTGAATGAAAAAATCATACTGCACAAAATCATTCATCCAAACATCCATTCATCCATTCATTCATTCATCCATTCACTCATTCATTCTCACGGTAACTTTCTTAAAACTGTTCTTGATAATCCTAATTCAAGCAAAAGAAAAAATAAACCACCGCCAAGCCAGGAGTAATAAAGTTCTTTTGCATTTCTGTATGAAGTTATTTCTACTTTAGTCTTTTCAAGCTTGTCAATAGTTTCATAAATCTCTTTTAATTTTTTATTATCGGTAGCTCTGAAATATTCTCCATCTGTTAGCTTTGCAATTTCTTTCATTACATTTTCATCTATTTCAACAGGAACCATCTGGTACCTTGTTCCAAATGGAGTCTGAACAGGATAAGGAGCTTCTCCTCTTGTACCAACACCAATTGTATAAACTCTTATGTTAAAAGTTTTTGCAATTTGTGCGGCAGAGATAGGGTCAACTTCTCCTGCATTGTTAACTCCATCTGTTAATAAAATCATTACTTTGCTTTTTGCTTTGCTTTCTTTAAGGCGATTAACTCCATTAGCAATTCCATTACCTATAGCAGTACCATCTTCAATCATTCCAGTTTTTATATCTTTTAAAAGATTTCTTAAAACAAAATAATCTATAGTAAGAGGACATTGTGTGAAAGCCTCCCTGGAGAAAATTACTAATCCAATCCTGTCTGACGTCCTTTCCTTAACAAATTCATCAATAACTTCTTTAGCTGCTTCAAGCCTGTTAGGTTTTAAATCTTCTGCAAGCATACTGCCGGAAATATCCAGCACCATTGTAATATCAATTCCTTCAGTAAAAACATTTTCGCCAGATTGAAAATTCTGTGGTCTTGCAAGTGCGATTATTAATAATGCAACAGCTAACATTCGTAAAATAACAGGAAGATATTTTATTCTTTCACGCGGGGTTGGTTTAAGTTCTTTAAATATTTTTAAAGAAGAATAATTAAGAGTCGGTTCTGTTTTTTTTCCTTTAAACCAATACCATAAAGCCATCAATGGAATAATCACAAGGAAATATAGCACCCATGGATAAGCAAAAGTTATATCACCCAGCATTTCTCATAACCTCTCTGTTAGATTCTCTCTCTTTTGGAATTGTCTTTTCTACAATTTGATATGCCTGTTTCATCATTTCTTTATTTAAATCCGGTAAAGGATTATATTTTGCAAATTTTACAAGATCAGCATTATTCAGAAATTCTTCGGTCGTCTGTAAAATCTCAGTTGTATCATATCTCTCCTTTAATCTTTTCATAGCTTCTGATGTTGTCAATTCAAGTGCAGGCAGATAAAACCTTTCTTCAAAATATTTTCTTATTATTTCCGTTATTCTTGAATGATATTCTTTTACTTTTCCTTTCTGCCATAGTTCCTCTTCCTCAAGCTGATGAAGACTATTTAATGCAACTATGTATGATGGAAGTCCTGGTGCTACTGCTTTAATTCCTTCTCTGCCTTCAAGTTTTTTCTTATGTCTTTTATATAGATAATATGCCAGTGAAGCAATTGCTAATGCTATCAGTAGATAAAGAAGAATTATTTTCCAATCGAGCGGGATTCTTATTGGCTCTTTTACATCTTTTATTTCTTCCTCAGGTTGAACTGCAACAGTATGAACGCTGAAATTAACAGGATTAGTATTTACTGTTTGAAGCGTTGTATCATTACCTGTTTTATATCCTACTGTAATTCCCGG
Source organism: uncultured Ignavibacteriaceae bacterium (assembly GCA_964515875.1). GTDB lineage: Bacteria > Bacteroidota > Ignavibacteria > Ignavibacteriales > Ignavibacteriaceae > RBG-16-34-14. Next base: position 42,326 of record CAZEWJ010000032.1, read on the forward strand.
AATTGAAACATCTATCGAATCATAAACTGAAACTATATACCGGAACTCAACAACCTGCTTTCCATTTTCCTGCAACAGAACAGGATCTTCAACTTTAATTATTTCAATTTCCTTAAAAGTATCTTGTATGAAAGGATTGCTTACTTTGATTCCTTCATCATATTTCACTTTAACTGTAAGATTAACATAATCCCCTACAATATAATTAGCAGAATCAGTATAAGCCTCGGCAGAAATATTCTGTGCATAAATATTCAGAGATAATATGAAAATCAGCGCAAGAAATTTTCTTACCATCTTTTCTCACGCTTCCTGAAAAACTGAATAAGGGGCTTTATATAATTCTGGTCAGTATTAACTTCAATGCTGTCAAGCCTGCTTGTTAAGAATAAAGATTTTCTCCCCAGCATTATTTTTTGTCTCATATCTCTTATTGTTTTCTGCACTTTTGAATCGTTAGTATCAATCCATCTCTCTTCCCTGGTTTCGGTATCTTTAAACTTTATCATCCCTATTTTAGGGATACTGAATTCTCTTCTGTCATTTAAGACAATGCCAATCAAATCATGTTTCTTTCCAACCATTCTTAAAATTTTCTCGTAACCTTCATCCATAAAATCTGAAATGAGAAATACAATACTTTTTTTCTTTATTGCGTTATTCATATACTCCAAAGCCGATTTAAGATTTGTTGCTTTACCTTTCGGTTCGAATGAAAGCACTTCTCTTATTACTCGGAGAACATGTTTCTTCCCTTTTCTTGGAGGAACAAATTTCTCAATCTTATCTGTAAAAAGAATTAAGCCAACTTTATCATTATTCTTCAAAGCGGAGAAAGCAAGTATTGCACTTAACTCCACTGCAATCTGCTGCTTTGTTTTTTCAACAGTACCAAAGAGAAGCGAGCCGCTGAGATCAACTAAGAGAATTACGGTTAACTCCCTCTCCTCTTCAAATATTTTTATAAAAGGATGACCAAAACGTGCTGTTACATTCCAGTCAATATTTCTAATGTCGTCGCCAAACTGGTATTCCCGTACTTCAGAAAATTCCATTCCTCTGCCTTTAAAGACAGAATGGTATTCTCCCGAAAAAACCTGGTTGACAAGTCCTCTTGTTCGGATCTCAATTTGTCTTACCTGTTTAAGAAGTTCTTTAGTCAGCATTCAACCTCACTCTTACCCTTTTCCCGAAACAAGTTCGGGACAGGCACTTATTAAGGATAGGGAAAATTCCCATCTTCCATCTTCCATACTTATGGCACTTCAATCTTATTTAAAATCTCCTGAATAATATATTCCGGAGTTATATCTTCAGCTTCAGCTTCATAAGTTACAGCAATCCTGTGTCTTAATACATCAAGACAAATTGCTCTTACATCTTCAGGGATTACATAACCTCTTCTTTTTATAAATGCCATTACCTTTGAACCAAGTGCAAGATTAATTGAAGCTCTCGGCGAAGCACCATAGCTTATCAAGTCTGTAAGACGATCCAAACCAAAGTCTCTCGGATTTCTTGTGGCGAAAACAATATCAAGAATGTACTTCTCAATTTTCTCGTCTACATAAACATCATGAACAAGGTCTCTTGCTCTTAGAATATCCTCCGGTGAGACAACAGGCTGAACAGCAGCAGGAGCAACATCAACATTCTGTTTCATTATTTTTGATTCTTCTTCACGGGAAGGATAAGTAATTTTAATTTTGAGCATAAACCTGTCAACCTGTGCTTCAGGCAAAGGATAAGTTCCCTCCTGCTCAATCGGGTTTTGTGTTGCAAGAACTAAAAATGGCTCTTCAAGCTTAAATGTTGTTTCGCCAATTGTAACCTGCCTTTCCTGCATTGCTTCAAGCAGAGCACTCTGCACTTTTGCAGGAGCTCTGTTTATTTCATCTGCAAGAATAAAGTTTGAAAAGATTGGGCCTCTGCGAATGAAAAAATTGGATTCTTTTTGATTGAAAATCATTGTTCCAACCAAATCAGCAGGAAGTAGATCCGGCGTGAATTGAATGCGCTGGAATTTCGCTTTCATTGCTGATGCCAGAGTTTTGATGGCAAGAGTTTTAGCCAATCCGGGAACTCCCTCTAAAAGAATATGTCCATTAGCGAGCAATCCAACAACAAGTCTCTCAACCATTGCTTTCTGGCCGACGATTACTTTACCAATTTCGCTAAACAGGAGATCAACAAATGCACTCTCCCGTTTTATTTTTTCGTTTAATACCGCTATATCCAAATTATAACCTCATAAGAATTATTGAATAAAATTTACTTTAGAAAAGTAATAAGACCAGCCTACCG
>CAZEWJ010000033.1:0-39989 GCA_964515875.1 uncultured Ignavibacteriaceae bacterium
GACAGTCTTCGACTCCGCTCAGACCGACGAATTTAAATATTCACACAGCCTCTTTGTAAGAGAAGGGTTGGGATGAGTTCAAGACTAATGGTAAAATGCTTTGTTTAATAAATTTCACTATAAAAATTTCATTTGAAAAATATTTTTGGATACAAGTGTAAAATATAATTCAGAACCCGATATCTTTCCGTTATTTTCAATTTCTATAAAGTTCTGTCCTTATTTAATTAATAAAAATCTTTTAGACCAGCCATCTGTAAGAAACTTTTATCATGAATCTCATTTTTTTTTGATGTATTTTTTAATTAAATCAATGCAATTTATTCTCATTTTGAAAATGAACTTAAGGTTGAACCCGATTACAGGGTCAATCGAAGAGATTCGTGGGGCATAATATTTGTACTATACAGAGACATAGAAAATATGAAACATTAACATTAATTCATGCTCTGAATTTTAGCCAATTTCAAGATTAAGTGTTTATATTGAAATTCGAATCCATTTATATGACAGGAGAATTTAATCTTCTCTTGTGGTCAGGTGTTCACTAAATATATCCATGACAATTATTTCGGATTTTATAGAATATAATGCTCTTTTTATTCGATACTGGTTTTTCATATTTTTACTAATAAGTTAATACGAGAGTTTGGAGTCATTTTATAAGGCTATATTCCTGCCTGTTTGACTCCATTATCAATTAATACAATATCATTTTTCTCAGGGTGAAGATCTGATCTAAACAAAAAAGCTGTGACTTACGTGGCGAAGTTGTGTTTAAAGATTTAAAGATTTCCCGCCAAAGGTCGGATCGGCCTAAGGCTGAAAAAATTTAAAAGATTTGATGTGAAAATATATTGTAAATTCTTATTGGGATGGAAAAAGGATGAATATTTCAGTAGCACCTGACTTAAGCCGTGTGAAAATTCAATTCGTGCCGGTAGCCGCCCCGCCTATAGCGGGGCGGCTACCATCATTTTTTAATTTTCACACGGTCTCTTAAGTCGTGGGCTAAAGAAAAAAATAAAGTAGTATAACCGTTTTAACGGATAAGCAAAACAAGCGGGCCAACTTGAGTTAATAAAAGATAATATATTTACAATTTTAAAAGGATTAAGTGATGGAAATAAAGAAAAAAATAGAAGATAAAAAGGTTATTTTGGGAATTATTGGACTTGGTTATGTGGGTCTTCCCTTGGCTGTTGAATTCGGAAAAAAGTTCAATGTCATCGGCTTCGATATAAATGAAAAGAGAATAGAGGATCTTAAAAAAGGAATTGATAAAACCTTGGAAGTTTCCCCCGAGGAACTTCAGAAAGTCAGCAAACTTTGTTTTACTTCAAACTTAAATGATCTTCAGAAGGTTGAAATATTTATTATTACGGTTCCCACTCCGGTTGATTCTTTTAAAAGACCTGATCTTACCCCGCTTCTTAAAGCCAGTGAAACTGTCGGTAAAGTTTTAAAGAAAGGTAATATTGTTATTTATGAATCTACTGTTTATCCCGGGTGTACGGAAGATGATTGCGTGCCTGTTCTGGAGAATTTCAGCGGCCTGAAATTTAACAGGGATTTTTATTGTGGTTATTCACCTGAAAGGATAAATCCTGGGGACAAAGAGCATAGGGTAAGCACTATTAAAAAAATAGTAAGTGGCAGTACCCCTGAAATTTCTGAGGCAGTAAAAAATCTTTATTCGGAGATTATATCGGCTGGTCTTCATCATGCCCCTTCAATTAAAGTTGCTGAGGCTGCTAAAGTAATTGAGAATGCCCAGCGCGATATAAATATTGCTTTTGTTAATGAGCTTGCTATGTTATTTGATCTAATGGATATAGACACCCTTGATGTTCTTGAAGCAGCCGGAAGCAAATGGAACTTCCTCCCCTTCCGCCCCGGCTTGGTCGGAGGACATTGTATTGGTGTTGATCCCTATTATTTGACGCATAAGGCAATTCATTTTGGATATAATCCTGAAATTATTCTGGCAGGACGGCGCATAAATGACGGGATGGGTGCCTTTGTTGCAAATAAGCTTGTAAAGCAGATGATAAAAAAGGAATTTAAAATTAATAGCGCTAATGTTCTTGTTCTCGGAATTACATTCAAAGAAAACTGCCCTGATATCAGGAATTCACGCGTTATTGACATAATTAAAGAGCTGATGGAATTTGGTTGCAATATAGATATATACGATCCATGGGCAGATAAAAAAGAAGTAATGCATGAGTATGGTTTGGAGCTGCTCTCAGAAATAGATATTAAAAAATACTCCGGTGTAATCCTGGCGGTTGCACATAATGAATTTAAGAATCTTGATTTTCTTCTTATGAAAAAAAATGGGACAGTAATATTTGATGTTAAAGGAATGTTAAGAAGAGATTTAGTTGATGATCGATTATGAATTACCCTCCTCCCAAAAATTAACTAAATTTTCTATTTACATCTTAAAAAGATCTATTACTTTGGGCAATTAATAATTTTTATGGAAGGAAATAAAAATTAAAAAAATCGTTTTACTACTTTTAATTGTCTTAAGTATCATTTGTTTTGCAGCGATCTTTATTAACCCTTTCTGGGGTGATGAAATAAAATTTCATTATCCTAATACTGCTAAAATTTCTATCTCACATATAATTGATAAAAACTCTTCATATTCTAGTGCATACACACCATTACCATATCTTTTAGGAAATTTAGTATATAAAATTAATAATTCAATTTATGCATTAAGGTTGTTGAATTACAGTGTTTTTCTCATTCTGCTTTTTTTCTTTTATAAAATATCTTCCCATTTAAAAGATAATCCATTGACCATGGTTTTATTGTTAATTTCAAATCCTTATTTACTTCGAAGTTCTTTTGTTTATTACATGTTTAATTATGGCTTATTATTCGCAACTATCGGTATCTATTTTTATTTCTTCAGCAATAATAAACATAAAATAATCTTGGCTCATTTATTTTGGGGGTTAGCGGTTCTGTGTCAGCAATGGATGTTAATAATTATTTTCTCAATATTTCTTTTAGAATTTAATCTTTTTCTTAAAAGAGAGTTAGAAAAAAAACTTTTTATTAAAGGAGTGATTTATAAATTATTTTTTTTGCTTCCCTCCTTCATCCTATTTTCATTTTGGCAAGGATTAACACATCCAAATTTTCAATTTCATAAATTAGATCCCTCCTTTAATCATTTAACCGGTACTTTAGCTAATTATGGAATTGTTGGGATTTTTATTTTACTATTTAATTTCAAAAAATACTTTAAAGTTCAATATCTGCCTCTTATATATTTTTTACCCATTATTTATTTAACAATTCCATCTCATTCTGAGCACCTAGGTTTTGATGTTATCACAGGTGTAGCCTCTCAGTTATCTATACAGCTTCAAAAATATTTTTCTATGCCATATAAAATTAATATGTTTTTTTTAGCTGCAATAGGAATGATGGTCTTAATAGCAGTCATTTCAAAAAATAGTAATAATTTTTCCTTTTTTTTGAAAAATGTAATTTTAGGATTTTTAATTGCTTTCTCAAGCAGCACAGCATTAGGAGCAGTCCATATATTTGTTTCTTTTCCTTTTTTATTACTTGCATTTAATTCTGATTTAAAGGAAAAAAAATTATTAGAGAATACTGTTTTAATCTGCTTTTATCTCATGTCTATTTTTTATGTAATATATTATAGTCTATTTAAGGTAAAAGGTTTTAATTTATAATAAAGACTCCATCTATTCTATTAATCTTTCTGGTACACCAACTCTTTAAGAGACCCTCACAGTGGACAACAGAAAAAAGATTAGAGATATTATTTGAGGAATTTCCTTTACTAAAGAAAGCTTTATCTGTACATAGAATTAAAGGAGGGTTATAGTCTAAATCGTCTTCAGGCAGAATTTCATTTTAAGTATTGGAAAGAAAGTTCAAAGTTCAATTTTAAATGGAATAACAAGTCTAATTTAGTTCCAATTTTATGTTAAGCAAAATGATAAATAAACTAAACTCTGATAACGAAATAGTTTGGTATCAATGGTATAGAAATGCTGAAAAATATCCTGACAAAGATGCTATTGTTCATTGGGTAGCGGGTGAAGAACCTTACAGATGGACCTTCTCATCTTTAATTTCATCAGCTCAGAAATTTTCCTTTCTCCTAAACAAAAAAGGTATCAGGCAAGGTGAAGTTTGTGCTCTAATCATTAGACATAATCCAAATTTCTATCCACTGTATTTAGCAATTTCACATTTGGGTGCAATTCCTGCGGTGCTTGCATATCCAAATCCTCGTTTGCATCCGATAAAATTCAGACAAGGAATAGAAGGCATGTCTCATCGCTCAGGACTTGATTGGATTCTAACTGAAAAAGAGCTTGATCCAATAATAAGACCACTTGTAGAAAAAAAAGGAAATACAATCAAGGGAATTCATTTCCCTTTAGAGTGGAATAAGTTTATTGATCCTTATGATACCTTTTATGATGAAATAAACAAACTTCATCAGAATACAAAAAAAACTGACCCTTTTCTTCTTCAACATTCATCCGGAACAACAGGATTGCAGAAACCTGTTTTATTATCACATAAAGCTGTTCTTGAGCATGTTGAAAATTATGCTGAAGCAATTAAATTAACAGAAAATGATAAGGTTGTAAGTTGGCTTCCTTTATACCATGATATGGGTTTAATAGCTGCTTTTCATCTTCCTTTGGCTTTTGGGATTCCTTCTGTTCAGATTGATCCTTTTGAGTGGGTTATGGTTCCATCATTACTGCTTGAAGCTATAACAAAAGAAAAAAGTACAATTACCTGGCTGCCAAATTTTTCCTATAATATGATGGCTGATAAAATTCAGGAGGATGAGCTTGAGGGTATCTCTCTGGAAAGTATGAGGTTATTTATAAATTGCAGCGAACCGGTGCGGGAAGAGAGCCATAAAAAATTTTATAACCGTTTCAAGAAGTACGGAATAAAAGATACCTCATTATCTGCCTGTTATGCCATGGCCGAAACAACATTTGGGGTTACACAAACAGAGCGGGGTACTCAACCTTCTGTATTATTTGTCGAAAGACAGGAAATGTCCAAAGGAAAAATAAAAATAATTACTGATCCGGAATTTTCAAGAGTTTGTGTCTCTTCCGGTAAAACTATTAAAGGATGTGAAATAAAAATAGTAGAGGAAAATAGAAAAGAAATTTGCCCGGATATGATTGGTGAAATTGCTGTTAAATCCGTATCAATGTTTGAAGGCTATCGTAATTACCCTGAAAAAACAGCAGAAGTTTTAGAGGATGGCTGGTATTATACCGGAGATTATGGATTTAAGTTCAATGATGAATTTTATATCATTGGCAGAAAGAAAGATATTATTATTGTTGCGGGTAATAATATTTATCCTGAAGATGTAGAGGATGCTGTTAATAAAGTAGAAGGTGTAATTGCAGGAAGAGTAGTGGCTTTTGGCGAAGAAGATATTGAAATAGGAAGTGAGCAGACTATTATAATTGCTGAGACTAATATTTCAAGCGAAGATGGTAAGAAGAAACTAAAAATGGATATAATCAAAGCTGGTATTGATATAGACGTAACTATTAATAAAATTTACCTGGTTCCGCCAAGATGGTTAATTAAAAGCTCAGCTGGTAAGCCGAGCAGAAAAGCAAATCGCGAAAGAATACTTAATAAGGAAGAAATAAATTGGAGTTAAAATGATTTCGGGGGAATTAAAAAAAATAATTTTGAAGGCTTTAAAACTGGAAGACTTTGATTTTAAAGATGAAACTATTGCTTCTCAGATTCCCGGATGGGATTCGTTAAATCATGTAAATGTAATTCTTGCGGTGGAGAAGTATTATAATATCCGGTTTAAAAACCTGGAGGTTCTCCGTTTAAAAAATATTGGGGATTTACAGAAATTAATTAATTCAAAACTATGAAATTAAAATATAATTATTAAGATTATCGTGTCTGCTTTCAAGCAATCTACCAAACACCAACCGAAGATTTATTTATTGTCACAATAAAATTTAGTCCAATTTGTTATGCTGTTCAATTCCATTGAATATTTATTTTTTTTAATAACTGTTTTTTTTGTTTTCTGGTTTTTATTGCGTAACAATTTAAAACTGCAAAACATTTTCTTATTAATTACAAACTATTTCTTTTACGGATGGTGGAATTGGAGATTTTTGTTCCTGATCTTTTTTATTTCATTCGTAAATTATTTTGCTGGTATTCAAATGGCAAAAACGGATTCCGAAACAGAGGGACGAAAAAGAAAATTCTATTTATACTTTAGTATAGTTGTTAATTTAGGTCTGCTGGGGGTTTTTAAATATTTTAACTTTTTCTCTCAATCTTTTGCAGATTTACTAAATACATTTGGATTTAGAATTGATGCTCTGACACTTAATATCATTCTTCCTATCGGTATAAGCTTTTACACCTTCCAAACTTTAAGTTACACACTAGATGTTTACAGGACAAAAATAGAACCAACAAAAGATATGATTTCGTTTTTTGCGTATGCAAGTTTTTTCCCTCTCTTATTGGCGGGTCCTATTGAAAGAGCTGATAATCTCCTTACTCAATTTTTTAAGAAGAAAGAATTTAACTACAGTGCGGCTGTTGGCGGGCTTCAATTGATTATGTGGGGTTTATTTAAGAAAGTAGTTATTGCTGATAGATTAGCTATTCTCGTCAATCAAGTTTACAGCAATTCAAATAATTACTCAGGGTTTCCTTTAATATTAGCTACCTATTTTTTTGCATTTCAAATATACTGCGATTTTTCGGGTTACTCCGATATTGCCATTGGCTCAGCAAGACTGCTAGGTTTTAAATTGACAACAAATTTCAGAATGCCATATTTCTCCAAAAATATTGCTGAATTTTGGAGGAGATGGCACATAAGCTTATCTACATGGCTTCGGGATTATATTTTTATACCTCTAAACTTACAACTGAGATATTTTAAAAACTGGGGAAGTGTAATTTCTGTATTTATAACTTTCCTTATCTGTGGATTTTGGCATGGAGCAAATTGGACATTTGTTATTTGGGGAGCTATACACGGAATATATTTAATATCAGCAATTTGGTCTAGAGGAATAGTAAATAAAGCTTATGCTATATTTGGATTGAAAGAGAATTCAAGGGAAAGAAAATTCATTGATGTTTTTTGGACATTTCATCTTGTTCTTTTTGCCTGGGTATTTTTTAGAGCCAATTCACTTAATGATGCAATATATATTTTAAATAATGCCCTCAACTTTAGTAGCATGGGAATAAATAGTTTATTATCAGGTGCCGTAAATTTAGGATTAAAAAGATATGACATTTTGATTGCAATATTATCCGTTGCTTTTATGGAAATTATTCATTTAATACAGAGAAAAACTAAGATAAGAGAATTTATATCATCCAAACCTATATTTTTAAGATGGAGTTTTTATATAGTATTATTATTTACCATCCTAATATTCGGGGTTTTTGAATTAAACGAATTTATTTATTTCCAATTCTAATATGAGAAAATTTATAAAAAAATCTTTCTCTTTTTTAATTGTTATTTTTATAACATCATTTCTATTTCAACAACTAGTTTTTTTATTAGTTAAAACAATTAATGTTGGTGAATTAGGTGTAATGAATAAAATTGTTGAAGGAAAAATTAATTCTGATATCCTGATTTGTGGTTCATCCCGTTCATTAGTCGGTATTGATCCGCTCACAATAAGTCAAGCTACAGGTTTTAAGGCATTTAATTTAAGTCTAAACGGATCAAGATTGGGAATACAGTTACCGGTTCTAAAAACTTATTTAAAGTATAATAAGAAACCAAAAATCCTGATACAGGAATTGGGATTTGAATCACTTAGGCTGGATGAAAAAATTTTTGCACCATATAAGTACCTTCCTTATATTTATGATGATGAGCTTTATCAAGGTCTTAAAAAAATTGATCCTAATTTCTGGATGCATAAATATATCCCTTTGACAAACCTAATTTATTTTAATGCTGATTTTCAGAAAGTATTTTTTAAAGACTTTTTTGCTTCTTTGAGTGATGGGAATGATTATCTAAAAGAGGGTTATAACCCTCACAATAATTCCTGGACAATAGATGCGAAGAGTTTTATTAAACTAAATCTTGATGACTATTTCAGTTTAACAGATAAAGGGAATGAATATTTAAAAGAAGTTATAGAAATATGCTTAGAGTTAAATATTAAAATTATTTTAGTTACAACTCCTGTGTATGCCAAATTCAACCAATCTGATTATAATAAGGAAAAAATGATTAAAACATTTACTGCAATAGCCTATAAAAATAATATCCCCTATTACAATTATTTAGATATACCTATTTCTGAAGAAAAAAAATATTTTTATAATTTTACACACCTTGCTGATAATGGGGCTAAGGAATTCTCAAAAATCATTTCTAAAGAATTAAATAAAAAGCATTTGTACTCAGTTTCTTACGACGAGAATTTAAAATAAAATTATTCGAAATATCTGTCCAAAATAATTTTTTATTTCGTACCTGCAGGACAAGTTCAGTAAAATCAGGTCTCCATTCCTTCAGAAAGTGGAAATTCATTCACTGACATTTAATTGTCTTAAATTCTGTTAGAATTTTTAGAATTTTAATTTTTTTATATATATGAACGAACAAAAAATTTTAGTAACCGGTGCTGCCGGCTTTATAGGTTACCATCTAAGTAAAAAACTCTGCCATGAAGGCTGGTATGTTCATGGACTTGATAACATGAATAATTATTATGACCCAGGGCTGAAAGAAGCGCGGCTTAATCTGCTTCTTCCCTTCAGGAATTTTAAATTTCATAAGATGGATTTGACAGATAGAGAATCAATAAATAATTTATTTAAAGCTGAGCAGTATGACTATGTTGTAAATCTCGCTGCTCAGGCCGGTGTAAGGTACTCTATAGAAAATCCTTATGCCTATATTCAGAGCAATGTTTCAGGATTTTTAAATATTCTTGAGGGCTGCAGGCATTATCCGGTAAAGCATCTCTTATATGCTTCATCGAGTTCCGTTTACGGGGCAAACAAAAAAGTACCTTTTTCAGTTCACGATAATGTTGATCATCCTCTTTCCCTTTATGCTGCTACAAAAAAAGCGAATGAGCTCATGGCTCATACCTATTCCAACCTTTATAATATACCTGTAACCGGTTTAAGATTTTTTACAGTTTACGGACCTTTAGGAAGACCTGATATGGCGGCTTTTATTTTTACTAAAGCCATTTTTGAGGGAAAACCGATAAATGTATTCAATTATGGAGATATGAAAAGAGACTTTACCTATATAGATGATATAGTTGAAGGGATTTACAGGCTGATAACAATTATCCCTTCTTCCAATAAAAGCTGGAACGGGAGGAACCCTGATCCGTCATCAAGCTTTGCACCATATAAGTTATATAATATAGGAAATAATACACCTATAGAATTATCAGAATTCATTGAAATACTTGAAGAACTAACAGGTAAAAAAGCAGTTAAAAATTTGCTTCCAATGCAGCCGGGAGATGTTTATGCAACTTATGCTGATGTAACAGATCTGATGAATGATGTTGGTTTTAAACCAAAGACTAATATAAGAGATGGTCTAAAAAGTTTTGTGAACTGGTACAAAGAGTTTTATAAATTTAATTAAAAAAAAGAAAATTTTATCTCTTATTAAGAAAAAATAAATTGCATATAATCTGGATAACAACTCAGTTTCCCCAAGGAAAAAATAATTTAAACGGTATATTCATATATAGAACTGTAAAAGAGCTCTCTAAATATTATAATATAACCGTAATTTCGCTTTATCCTGCGCTGCCGCCCGTTTTTTCAATACTAAAAAATCCTTTGAACTGGAAATATTTTTTCACAGAAAGAAAAAAAATTTTCCCGTCTAAAATGGTACCACCGGATGACTTAAATAATACAAAAGTAATTTATATCAAATATCCACGTTTATGGAGAGGTAAGCTAAATTTTTCGGAGGGTTGGTTTGCATATTTTTTTTCTAAAAATATCTTTAAAAAAATTATACAGCCGGATACTATATTACACGCCAACTGGCTTTTTCCCGAAGCTAAATTAGCCTATTTTTTATCAAAAAGATTTAACATTCCTTTTATTGTAACGCTCAGAGGGGTTGATGTACGAACTGCAATTTCAGGAAAAAGAAATTGGAAGGAAGCAAAAAATATTCTTCAATGTGCAAATAAAGTCACTTCTGTATCCAGGGCACTTCTCGAAAAATGTATATCCAAAGATATTATTTCGGAAAATAAAAAAACTTATATAACTCATAATATATATGAGTTTGATAAGTTTTATATTAAAAACAAAATGCAGTCAAGGAATGCTTTGAATTTATTGGGTGATGAAAAAGTTATTTTATTTGTAGGAAGTTTGGTAAAGGGTAAAAATGTTTCCTCTTTAATTAAGGCATTTTCTTTATTACAAAAAATTAAACCTCGGACTAGATTATTAATTATAGGATCTGGTGAGGAAAAAAAACCTCTTAATGAACTGGTCATTCGGGAAAAACTTAAAAATGTAGATTTCCTCGGAAAGATTTTGCCTGACCATCTTGTTGACTACTATAATGCAGCAGACGTTTTCTGTCTGCCTAGCTTCAGCGAAGGACTTCCAAATGTTATTATCGAATCAATGCTTTGCGGAACTCCTGTGGTAGGATCATCAGTAGATGAAATACCTTATATTATAAAAGAAGGAATAAATGGTTTTCTCGTTGATCCTTATTCAGTTCCTGATATTGCAGAAAAATTAAAAAAAGTATTATCCATACAATGGGATAGAGATAAAATAAGAATGGATATGAGTTTCCTTTCGGAAAAGGAAGTACTTAATGAATATAAAAACTTATATGAAAACATTAATTAATAGTTCAGGTTATAATAGTTGATTTTTTAAAACTGGATTTATTTTTTTAATAAAATTAACAAGATAGAATTAATTTTTTTTTTATGGAACTTTCATACGTATTGCTTACCGCTGCCAGGAATGAAGAAAACTATATCAGGCAAACAATAGAATCTGTTGTTTCACAGAAAATTTCACCTGAAAAATGGGTAATTGTAAGTGATGGCTCAACAGATGGGACAGATAATATTATTAAAGAGTATGCTGATAAATATCATTTTATTAAATATGTTCGGGCAACAGACCAGGCTAAAAGAAGCTTTTCTTCCAAAGCCTTTGCTTTAAATATTGGGTATGAGCATTTAAAAGGGCTCACCTACAATTTTATCGGTAACCTTGATGCTGATGTTACTTTTAATCCGGATTATTATGAAATAATTCTGCAAAAATTCTTATCTGATAATAAGCTGGGTATAGCGGGTGGAATTTTTTATGATGTATACAATGGCAAACCATACAAAATTACCCCTCGGTATCATAGTGTAAGAGGCGCTGTCCAGCTATTCAATCGTAAATGTTATGAGGACATAAATTTATGGCTCCCTTTGCCTAAAGGAGGAATTGATGCTTATGCCGAAATATCTGCTCGTCAGCATGGTTGGAAAGCAAGGACTTTTGATGATGTTGAAGTTTTTCATCATAGGGTTACAGGAACAGCATCAACCGGTTTATTAAACTATAGGTTCAGGGCAGGAATAATTGAATACACGTTAGGGTATCATTCTCTTTTTCAGGCTGTTAAATGTATAGGCAGGATTAGTGAAAGGCCTTTTTTAATAGGGGCAATACTTAGGTTCGCTGGTTATTGCTGGGCATCGTTAAAAAGAGAAAAAAGAAATATACCAAAAGAATTTTTTGATTATATAAGGAAAGAGCAAAGAGGCAGGTTAAAAAAAATATTTTCTTTAAATAAGGAAATTATCTAAAGGTCGCAATCTTAAAAACCCCACTCATTAAATCAAAATTTTTTACAAATGAATCTGTTAAAAAATAAAAATAGCATTTATTATTTAATTCTTATTATCCTGGTTATAGTAGGTGGTTTAATAAGATTAAATGGATTTGTTTATTTTGGTTTTACTGCTGCAGATGAATATTATATTATTAAATCTGTAAAGAATATTTTGGAAAGAGGGTTACCGGAATTTGCCTCCGGAGGTTATTATGTCAGGGGAATTTTATACCAATATCTCTCCGCTGGTTTAATGCTTCTTGGAGTAAATGACATAGTTGCCCTTAGAATTATCCCAGTTATTTTTAATTTATTATCAATACCTGTTGTTTTTTTAATTGCCAGGAAAATTACAACTCCGGCATTTGCTTTGGTTTCTGCCTTCCTTTTCACTTTCTCTGTTTGGGAAATTGAGATAGCAAGGTTTGCTAGATTTTATAGCCCTTTCCAGTTTATTTTTTTAGCGTATATATATTTTTTGCTTGATGTATTAGTTAATAATGATCATAAAAAATTTAAGTGGCTTTATATTTTAACTTTTCTGGGGGTTCTCTTTCACGAAGAAGCAATTTTTCTTGCAGCATTGAATTTTCTTCCTCTTTACTTATCTAAACAAAAAAAAGGAATGATAGTTCCTCTCATACTCCTCCTTTTTACAGCATTTTTAACTCTTTTTGGCTTCAGGAATCTGGGAGTAACCAACCACCTTCCTTCAGACGTGGTCTTTAATCAGGTTTCTGGTTCTACTCTGGTTATTCCTAAAATTCTTTTACCTCTTATACTTGGTAGTGGCTTATGGACCGTTCTCTTTATCATACCCCTGGCTCTCTTCATATTATATATGAAGAATTTCCTTAAAAAAGATACTGGTTCGGAAGAGAAATTTTATTTTTTAATTATTGGAATTGCAATTTTACTCAATCTTTTCGGGCTCGCACTTTTTTTATTATTGATTTTTATCTTTTCAAAAAAAATAGATGCAGCTTCCTTTCAAAAGCAGGATTTAATCTGGTTTGCTGCATTTTTTCTGATTACTTTCATTTTTTATTTCCTGTATGGTGCATTTACCTCTGAATGGCAGGCATGGTTCAGAATAGATTCATTTTCTCCGGCAAAATTAATTCTTCTTCTTTTTAATTATCCAGATGTTTATGAAAAGTTTTTAATTGCCTGGGTAAGGCCGTTTCCCCGCCTGACAATGTTTATTCTTATCTCATTTCTTCTAATCATATATTTTTTCCTCAGGAAATCATTTACTAAGAAATCTGTTAATTTAATTGAATCAGTTTCCGGCTTAATGCTTATTATTTTAATCTTATCTTTTTTCGTTACTACTATAGTT
The DNA here is from genome assembly GCA_964515875.1 of uncultured Ignavibacteriaceae bacterium. Lineage (GTDB taxonomy): Bacteria > Bacteroidota > Ignavibacteria > Ignavibacteriales > Ignavibacteriaceae > RBG-16-34-14. Next base: position 13,272 of record CAZEWJ010000033.1, read on the forward strand.
ACCCCTTACAAGAATCTGAGATACTGGTTTTTCATCTATCCCCTTTTTCTTGTTGCAATTACTTTTTTAATTTATAAGTCAGCTTCACTCTTCAAATCAGGAATATTTAAATACTCTGCTGCATTAATTTTATTTGCAATTATCTTTTTCTTATCTGAAGATCATAGTGTTAAACACTTGAAAAATATTGATACTTTGGAAGTGAGCTTCAGGATGAATTACCCTCAAAAGCTGGCAGGCACATACTATTATAAAGAATATTACCTGTCAGCAGCAAAGCAGTTAAAAGAAAATCTTAAAAATGATGATCTGATTATTACAACTGTCGCACCAATTGAATATTATCTCCCAAGACTTGATTATTATTATAGACCTTATACCGATGTAGAATTTAAGATAAGATCCAGGGATAAAGGTAGAAGAGAGGTTTGGACTAATTCCAGTTTATTCTATAAAGAAGAATGGTTAACTGATTTTATAAATAAAAGCAAAAAAAATATATGGCTGATTACATATTCTGGTAAGAGACCTGGTATAAATGAATTTGAAAAGGAGTTAGTAAAAAGATATTCTGATTATCTATTTTATACCACTCCCGAGGGAAGCCTTAATGTCTATTATATAAAAGCTGATTTAAAGAACCTGAATCTGATAAATAAATAATTAAGGAGAGTGAATGTTTTTCGCAGCACTTAAACAAAAAATTAAATACTCGTTAGATGCTAAATTATGGACCCGGTCTAACATAGAATTACTGCTGAAAAATTTAAATAAAATTAATGGGCATAGCTTACCCGATGACACTCATTTAAAAGAAAGTGCAGAATGGTTAAAAAGAGCGCAGGATGTTAATAATGACGGAGGTTTTTCTGGTAGGTTTGCTTTAAAAGGCGGATGGTCATCCTCTTATCCGGAAACTACAGGTTATATAATTCCAACCTTTCTAAAATTATCTGAAGAATTTAATGATAAGAAATATCTTGATAGAGCAGAAAAAGCTGTGGATTTTCTTCTCCGGCTTCAGCTTAATGAGGGAGCTTTCCCGGGAGGAGAATTAAAGGAAAACCCTACTCTCCCGTCAATGTTCAATACAGGTCAGATTATAAATGGACTGCTTGAATGGTATAAGTTCAGTAAAGAAGAGAAAGTTCTTGATGCAGCTATAAAAGCTGGCAATTGGATGGTTTCAATTCAGGAAGTAGATGGTAGCTGGAAAAAATATACCTATTTCAACGAGGTTGTAAGTTATTCATCTCATTCAAGCTGCTGGCTTGCGGATCTTGGTAACTATACCAATAATAAGAAATTTTTAGAATCAGCTTTAAAACACTTTGAATGGGTACTTAAGCAGCAAAATAAAGAAACAGGCTGGTTTCATCTTTCAGGTTTTTTTTCGGAAGATCATAAAGAGAACAAAGCTGTTTTGCATACTATTGCATATACTTTATGGGGAGTTTTATATATGGCAGAAATTTTTAAACGTACAGATGGAATTGATGCTGTGGAAAAAGCTGCATTAAATATTGCGGATTTACAGGAAAAAAATAAAATGCTGCCGGGGGTTCTGGATTATAAATGGAATTCCAAATCTTCTTATTCCTGTATAACAGGAAATGCACAAATGGCATTAGTCTGGCTAAAACTATACCAGTTAAAGAAAAATAAAAAATATTTAAATGCTGCTGTCAAAGCAATAGATTCCGTTAAAAAAATTCAGGACCTGAAAAGCTCCGATACCGGCATCAGAGGAGGTATTCCAGGCTCCTTCCCTGTATGGGGAGATTATATGTTTATGACATTCCCCAACTGGGCTGCTAAATTTTTTATTGATGCTCTTTTAGCAAAAAAAGCCGCACTTAGTAATCCAAAAATCCCGAAGGGATGAAATAATTATAGAAATAAATTTTCTTGTGAATGAATTAAAATCCCGTAGGGATGATATAAAAACTTATATCAGTTTCTTTTTAATCAAATCATCTCTGTCTTTTTCTGTAATTGTTCTTTTATGTACTGTTATTTTTACTGGCTCATTGTCTTTTTCTTCTTCGTCATTAAATATTTTCTTTGGTTCTGTTTCTTCTATGAGCCTTCTTTCCATTCTGATTATCATGAGGAGTATTTCACGTTTTGTTAAATCTTTATAGTCCTGTTTCTCAAATGCATCCCAGGCATCTTTCAGTTCTCGTGCTAACCTGGTTATCCTTTGTTCTTTATTTGACTGGTATGCTTCGAGGATTTTTTCAAATCTTATCTCTTTTAGCAGTGAAATCTCTTTTCCTAATTCCTTGTCCCATTTAATGAGTGTTGGTTTTGAAACATCTATTTTTAAAGCAATTTTATCAAAAGACAAGCCTGCAGCTCTTAATGCGATAAATTGTTCTTTAATATCAGTGGTTTTCATTTTTTAACACCTGGTTTAAGTTTAAATTATTTAGAAACTAAATTTGGTAAAATTTTGGTAAACTTTTAGTAAAATTTATATTCTATTTTCTTCCGAGGTTGTCTCAAAACTAAAGAACGTCACATTGAACCTGCCTGCCTGCATGCTTTGCAAGGCAAGCGGGCAGGCAGGTTCGTAATGAACTTTTGAGAAGCTTCCGTGTGAAAAACATTAACCCACAGTTTCAACTGTGGAAAAATGAAATAAAAGAATTTAAAAAAGTTTTAATCATTTTAACAAGAATCCCGATCTAAAAAGAAAAAAATGTTCCGCTTCCCTCTCCTTGATAAGGAGAGGGACAAAGGGTGAGGTTATATATATTTTAACAGGTAAAATTGAATGTCATCACGTACAAACAGAATTACAATCTTAGCAATTTCTAAGTTTCTTAATTATGCAGTTCAGTTTTTAACTCCTATTTTTCTTGTTCGCATATTGGATAGGGAAGCCTATGGACAGTATAAAGAATTCTTTGTTTATGTAAGTTTGATATCAACATTTCTGAACTTTTCAATAAAATATAATCTCCTCTATTTTATTTCAAAAGATCCGGGTAATGAAAGCCGGTACTCAACAAATTCAGTTTTTCTGTTGTTATTGACCAGCACAATTGGACTGGCTATTGTTTATTTGTCAAAAGGTTATTTTTTAGAAATAACTACGTATGATTTTATAATACCCCTGATAATTTATTTATTCTTCTTCCAGAACCTGGATATTATAGACTCATATTGGCTTGCTAAGAAAAAATCCAGGTATGTTTTATATTATTCTCTCTCAAGGGCTGTTATAAGAGTAGTCGTTGTAGTAGTTACAGCTTATTTATCAAACGACATATTAACAATAATATATATATTAATTCTCCTTGAAATATTAAAGTTTCTCTTTATTCTTTTTTATCTTCTTCATAAAAATTTACTTTCATTTAAAATTGATTTTCAGTTATTAAAGGAACAGCTTGTTTATATTGTCCCATTAGGCATTGCATCAATACTGCTGGAATTTAACAGGGATATAAGCAAGGTGATAATATCAGCTAACCTGGGTGCAAGTGTTCTGGCTCTTTACGCAGTAGCCAGCCAGAATTTGCCAATAGTAACTATAGTACGTTCCTCTGTAGCAGATGTAATATTCCCGGATATGGCGGAGAAAATATCGAAGCAGCCTTTAGAAGCATTAAAATTATGGAGCAGATCGAATATTATTTATCTTTTTCTTATGTCCCCGTTTTTTTTTATAATGTTTGTTTATGCCGATGTTTTTATCAAAGTTCTGTTTACAGCGGATTACCTCGGGGCGGTTCCTATTTTCCAGGTTTACCTTTTTTATTTTCTAAAGCAGTGTTTCGAGATGGGAATCCCCCTACGTGCAATGAATAAGAATAAATATTTTTTAGTTGGATATATTTTTACAGCGGCATTAAACCTTGGACTGCTTTTTATACTATTCGACGTTTTCGGGTTATTAGGGCCTGCTATTGCCTATGTAGTTTCCGAAATTGTTTTAGCTTTTTACTATGCAAACAGGATCTTGAAAACCTACCAGATCAAGGTTCGTGATTTATTTTTCTGGAGGAAAGTTTTTATTATCCTGGGAATAGGTTTAGTTTTATCGCCAATATTAATAATTGGAAAATTTTTACCCATAAACCCAATTTTAACTGCAATATTATTTAGCTTTGCTTATTTAATATTTTACCTTTTACTAGTTCGTATGTACAATTTGGAAGAAGTTAATTTAATTATGGGGAAAATATTCAGGAAGATTAAATTATCCTGGTAAATTATTTTTGAATATATAATCATAGTATTTTCTTATCCCGGACCTTAAATGCTAAACAACTTTGATAATGTTTTATTGATATCATACTATTTCGCTCCTTGTAATATTGTTGGAGCAAAAAGATTCAGCTATTTATCCTCATTTTTATATAAAAAAGGAATAACCCCTCATATTCTTACAATCAAAGAAAAATATATTTCAAAAAAAGATAGTTCTATATTTTCGAAAGGAGTTGTTCACAGGACTTCCTTACTACCCCATTATCCTTTCAGGTGGAAGAAATTAAACAGGGTCTTTAAAATTTTTTCCTTCGTTGATCAATATATCGGCTGGTTTTTCCCCGGTTTATTAAAAGGTTTCTTCTTATTAATGAAATACAAAATCGGGACTGTAATTGTAACAGGGCCTCCCTTTTCATCTTTTTTAATACCCTGTGCTCTCTCATTTTTTTTCAAATTTAAATTTATAATTGATTACAGGGATCCATGGATTCTGTACTCAGGATCATTTTCCAAAATCAGAAAAAAGATTAACTGGTTTATAGAAAAAAAAATACTTAATAAAGCAGACGTAATAATTTTTAATACTCAAAAAGTAAAGTCTGAGTACAATAAATTTGGATTAAATTTAGAAAAAAAATCTTTTGTTATTCCGAATGGTTATTTGAATCTGCCGGAAGTTGAAGCTAAGTTACTGGAGAGTGATAAAAAGGTAATTTTATATGCTGGTAATTTTTATGGAAGCAGAAGCATTAGTTTATTATCAGAGGCGATTATGAAATTATCTTCAGAGAAAATACCGGGTATTTCTTGTGTGGCTCTTCATATATTTGGATCAATTCATGCCAAAGATTCAAAAAAATTAAATGAGTTGAATATTCCCTCTGATTTTATTGTGGAACATGACCAGGTTAGTTTTAATGAACTGATGCAATATCTTAAGGGAGCTGATGTTCTTTATGTATCACAGGGAAAAGATCATGAATATTCTGTTCCCTATAAGCTGATTGATTATCTGAGTGTAAAAAAACCTATACTTGCTGTAACATCCAAAAATTCGGCAACACAGGATGTTGTAGAAGATATGAATTGTGGAGAAGTGGCCTTTGTTGACGAGCCCGAATCAATTTATAATGCCCTAAAAAATATTTTACTAAAATCACACAAATATTCTTTTGGGGGAATTGAAAAATATTCTTTTAACTCAGTTTTTAATTCCTATTTTCAGTTAATTGTAAAGAATGGTTAAAATTTTATATAATAAAATAAGTTGGAGAATTCATGTGCGGTATATGCGGTAAATTGTTTCTAGATAAATCAAAATTTGTTGATAAAATAGAATTAAAAAAAATGACTGATTCGCTATTTCATCGGGGACCTGATGATGAAGGTTTTTATTTAAATAAAAACATTGGTTTAGGATTCAGAAGATTAAGTATTATTGATTTAAAAACAGGCCATCAACCATTATCAAATGAGAATGAATCTATTTGGATTATCTTCAATGGTGAAATTTATAACTATGTTGACTTAAAAGATTTACTAATTAAAAAAGGGCATAAATTTAAAACAAATACAGATACTGAAGCAATTATTCACTTATATGAAGAATATGCTGAAGATTGTGTTAAACATTTAAGAGGGATGTTTGCTTTTGCCATCTGGGATGAAAATAAAAATGAATTATTTTGTGCCAGAGATAGGTTCGGAATAAAACCTTTTTTCTATTATAAAGATAATTCAAAATTTATTTTTGGTTCGGAAATAAAGTCAATTCTTCAAGACAGAAGTATTGATAAAACATTAGATTATATTGCACTCGATTCATATTTTGCTTATAGCTATATAAATGGAGAAAGATCTATATTTAAAAAAATAAGGAAATTAGAACCGGGATGTACTTTAACTTTAAAACTCAAGAATAAGCTTGAACCTATTATATCTAAATACTGGGACGTAAATTTTGATCCTGATTATTCCAAATCAGAAAATGAATGGAGCGATGAATTAGAATCAATATTTTCTGAATCTGTTAAAATGCATATGATCAGTGATGTTCCGCTGGGAGCTTTTTTAAGCGGCGGTATAGATTCAAGCTCCGTTGTTGCAATGATGAGCAGACTATCTAATCTCCCTGTAAAAACTTTCTCTATTGGTTTTAAAGAAAAAGAATTTAATGAATTAGAGTATGCCAGAGAAATAGCAAATAAATATAAAACAGAACACCATGAAAAAATAATTGAACCTGAATCAGTCAGTATTTTACCCATACTTGTTCAAGCTTATGATGAACCTTTTGCAGACTCATCAGCAATACCAACTTATTATATTTCAAAATTTGCACGTGAGTATGTCACAGTAGCTTTATCCGGTGATGGCGGAGATGAAATTTTTGCAGGTTATAACACATATCTTCGAGCGAATAATTTTTATAGATATAATATTACACCGTACGGATTTAATAAACTATTTTGGGGAAGTATTTCTTCAATTATTCCTAAAAAAGCAGCTGGAGAACGTTTTACTTATATATTATCAAAAGATAGAAAAACGGCTTTTGCGTATTTTACACAATGGAGAATACCCGAAAGAAACAAACTTTATAAAAAAGAAATTAAAAAAAACATTGATTATCAATATGCAGAGAAATCGAATGTCGATATAATTCATAGAAGTAATAATAAAGAATTTCTGAGTAGGCTTCAAGAATTAGATATAAAGACAAAGCTGGTTAACGATATGCTTACTAAGGTTGACCGTGTTAGTATGCTTAATTCTCTTGAAGTGCGGGTTCCCCTACTTGATCATAAAATTGCTGAATTAGTGTTTAAAATACCAGCACACTTGAGACTAAAAAACAAGTCGTTGAAGTATATATTTAGAAAGACAATGTCAAAATATCTTCCGGAATCTGTTCTTATGCATAAAAAACAAGGATTTGCACTTCCTTTGGAATTATGGTTTAAAAAAGATTTGAAGGAGTATGTTAATGATAAACTTAACAGCAATAATAAAAATTTGTCAGAACTTTTTAATATGCATTATGTCCAAAAGATAGCTAATGCTCATAATAAGGGTATAAGAAGTTTTACAACACATCTATGGTCTCTTCTTTTTTTTGATGCTTGGATAGAACAAAATAAATAACTTCAGAATTTTGATTAGTATTTAATTATTATGCGAAAAAGTAAAAAAATTTTGTGTTTAGATTATACATTACCATATCTTTATTCGGATTTAGATAAATACCCAGGCGGTGCTGCTGTTGAATGGTATCACTGGATTAAGGGATTTAAAGAAAATAATATTAAAATTGGTATTCTAACTTTGAAAGGAGCTAAAAATTATATTACTAAAGAGTTAGATTTTGATTTAGTAGAAAGCTGGGATATAAAAAAAGGAATACCTAAATTAAAACTTTTTTATTATGTAATACCGAGTATTTATAAAGCTATAAAAAATTATAATCCTGATTATTTAGTTCAGGAAACTGCAAGTAGGAATACAGCTATTATGGCAATTATTTCTAAAATCTTGCACAAAAAGTTTATCCATAGAATTGGTAGTGATCAGGATGTAGATCAAAGAATTAAGGAAAAATTGTCAAAATTCAATTCGATTACCTATAACTTGGGATTGAAGTTAGCTGATATAATCTTTTGTCAAAATCAATATCAAGTAAAAATGCTTAAAAAAAAATTCCCGAACAAAAAAATTTTCCTGATATATAATCCTTATAATATAGCTAATAATAAAAAAATATTGGGGAAGAGTGATAGATCATTTATCGCATGGATTGGTAGTTTTACATATTTAAAAAACATTCCTGCTTTATTAAAAGTTATTAAAAAAAATTCTAATCTAAAATTTAAAATCGTCGGTAAACATGTAGAAAATAATGTTGATATGGCAACTGATCTGGCGATAAAAGAATTGAAAAAAATAAAAAATGTTGAATTCGTCGGTTTCTTAAAAAATGAAGAGATTCCCGGTTTCTTAAGTGGAGCATATGCTCTACTTAATACTTCCTGGCTTGAAGGTTTTTCCAACACTTTTATCGAAGCATGGTCAGTAGGAACTCCTGTTATAAGCACAAAAAATGTAAATCCGGATAATATTATAAGTAATTTTGAACTGGGTATATTAACAGACTCATACGAAGACCTACCTAATGCTTTGACACAAATTATAAGTATGTCAAATGATGAATATCATGATCTTTCTTTAAGATGTATTAATTACGTTAAAGAGAACCATGATCCCGAAACTTTAGCCGCAAAGTTTTTGGATTATATTAATACTTAAATTGGGATACTCAAATGGATTTGGTATATTAATAAAATTATTTATTACTACTGTTAGTTGTTGAATTTTATGTTGAAAAACAATGAAAACTTGTGAAGAAAATTTTGAAAATAATAATGGATTTTATACTTTATTCTTCAGCTTTGCTAGGCAATTTTCGCAGGGTTAAAAAATCTAGAGGCATTATATAAGGTTGCATATAAATGTAAGAATGTTCAATTTAGAATCACAGGCTCTGAAACACCCGAAATAGATGAGGAGACGAAAAGATTTGTTATGTTTCTTAAGGAATTACCAAATGTTAAGTTCTCGGGATATATAAAAAGAGCTAATATGAATAATTTTTTATCTGAAGCTTATACATTACTTAACACATCCTATTTTGAGGCTTCAGTAATACGTTTTTAGAAGCCTGGGCTGTGGGGACTCCTGTTGTAAGTACTGTCTATGTAAATTCTGACAATATTATCAATGAAAAATCGCTAGGAATAATAGCTAAAGACTTTGATGAAATACCATGCCGCATAAATGAATTGTTAAATAAAACGGATGATGAATACCAGCAATTAGCAGAAAAGTGCAGAAGATACGTAGTTGAAAATCATAATGCTGAAAAGCTGGCAAAAGAATTTATAAACAATATAGAAGAATAAATGGAATTTGTATTATACTCCGTTGCTTTATTAGCAGCAGTTTTTTTGCTGTTTACAGCTATTGAAAAACCTTATTTTGTTGCAGCGATATTAGTATTTTTTTTCATCTATAATCTTAATCTCGAATTACCCGGACCTTTAGATGCCAGGGGATTGTTAACGGTAGTTTTATTCGCAAGATTATTTCTTTTTGATAAGCAAAATTACATTCTTGTAAAAAATTATCTTTTTAGAGACTTAAATGGAATTCTAATTATTATCTTTTTATTTTTAAGCTTTTATGTCTCTTTCTCAAATTACGGCGGTCTTCAGGAACTTTTAAAAACAACTATATTATTGATAGTGAGCCTTATTCTGGGATTCATAATAATAATAAATGGAGAAGGGAAAAAAGTTTTTTTTAATGCAATCGTTTTAACGGGAATTTTATCAACCATTGATATATTATATTCTTCAATGACATACGGTACATTAAACACAAAAAGTTTAATTAAAGTAATTTTATTCAAAGATCTTCAGGGAGGAAATCATAATGGTATAGGTTTTCTTTGCGCTATTGCAATCATTTTGGTATATATATATTTCATTCGAAAGCAGTTATCAAAAAAAAATTCCTTTATACTGATGTTTATTTTAGGTCTGGGTTTGCTGATATCAACATCCAGAAGCAGTCTGATAGCACTGTTGATAGTTCTTCTAATTTCCTTCCTGGTACAGAAAGAAATTACGTTTAATCCGAATAAAATTCTGATATCATTTCTGGGAATAATTATATTCTTTATCTCTTTTTATTTTGTATATAATACTCTCCTCTCATCGGGTCAATTTAAATCTTCTTTTGTAGATCAGACTTATTGGAGGCTGTATCAGGAACCTATGAGCTTTTTTGGCGGAAATGAGGAGCAGGTCTTTGATAAATGGGGATTTAAAATGGAAGGGACAACAAGTTGGCGGTTAGAAAGAGGAATGAATGATGTTTTAAAATACTCGCAATTGGATCCTGAAGTAATACTCTTTGGCTTAGGAATAAAAGGTTATGTTTGGAGCCGTTTTGGTGGTGATAAATTGAATGCACATAATGGTTATGTGTTATTATTAGTTGAACGGGGCATAATAGGTTTTCTTATTTTAGTTTTTGTTCTCATTAATCTCTCAATTAGATCCCTTAAACTTTTAAGAAACCAATCTATAAACACTCCTATTGTTTATATAATTTTAATAATAATGTTCTATACAATAGGTCAGAATAGTGACTTGACCACTAATCTTGCTTTTTTACTTTATGGTGCAATGATTGGTAATACTAAAGAGCATCAGCTTACTGAGGAAGTTCATGATAAAGAATTAGTTCTCCAGTCTTAATAAAATATCATATAATTCACTTTTAATTTTGTTACACAAATCTTTTTAGCCGGCTTCAGATTACTTTCTATACATTTTTTAGTTCAAAATTTATATGAGCAAAAAAAAAATTTGGTTTGACTTAGATAACTCTCCTCATGTTCCCCTGTTTCGTCCCATATTTACTGAGTTAGAAAAGAGAAATGTGAATCATATAACAACTGCACGCAATTTTGCTCAAACAAATGATTTATTAAATTTTTGGAAAATCAAATACATTTCAATAGGCACTCATGGAGGAAAAAATAAAATAAAAAAGGTTTTCAACTTATTTCATAGAGCAATTCAGTTAAGGAAAGTGCTTAATAATTTTCAGGTTAGTTTAGCAGTGAGTCATGGTTCAAGGTCTCAATTAATTACTGCTAAATTGATGAGTATTCCTTCTGTGTTAATGTTGGATTATGAATATACTGAAGCTAAAATTTTTAATTATTTATCTACATACCTGTTAATTCCTAAATATATTCCGGATAAAAGGTTACTCGATGCAGGTTTTAACTTAAAAAAAATCATAAGATATAATGGATTTAAAGAAGAGCTTTACCTTAAATATTTTAATCCTGATCTAAACTTCAGGAGCAAAATTGGTGTGGAAGATGACCAGATTTTAGTTGTTGTCAGGCCGCCCAGTATTACTGGAAATTATCATAATAAAAAAAGCGAAAGATTATTAATTGAAGCGCTAAAATTTTTTAATAATTTTAATAATACGGCAATCCTCATTGTAAATAGAACAAAAAAAGAGAAAGAGTTTATTGAATCAAATTTTACATTGAATGAAAACGTTAGGTTTTTGGAAAAACCTGTTGATGGATTGCAGCTTCTATATTCTGCCGATATTGCAGTTAGTGGCGGTGGAACCATGAATCGCGAATCCTCATTATTAGGGACAAAGACTTATAGTATTTTTACAGGTAGAAAACCATATTTGGATGAATATCTGCAATCCCAGGGTAAGTTAAAATTTTTAAACAGTAGTTCTGAACTGGATGAAATAAGTGTGGAAAGGTCTAGAAAAGATAATAACCCGCAGTTTACAAACAGCCTTGTTTTTGAAATTTGTGATGTGCTGCTAAATATTATTAATATGAGAAAATTTTAATCTTTTAATCTATATTTGCTTATGAGAAAAGAGATGTTCGGGTTAATTATATGGTTGATTTTTTGAGTTATTGTCAGAACCAGTTAAATTTAATTTTTTCCCTTGAATATAAAGTAAAAAAGATAGTATTCTTTAACCAGTAATAAATTAATCCATGAAAATAAATATAACAGGTTGGCACAATTATTTCTTAATAATAAAAAATATGAAAAAACTTTTATTTCTTTCATTATTATTTTCTTTTCCGGCTTTTTCCCAGATTGATAACCAACAGCTTGGCAGAAGGGTCGACGGGAGTAGGTATTATGGGAATTATTATGATTATTCAGATCCAGGTACAATAAATATTAAAGTTTCGGTTTGGGGATATGTTAGGTCACCAGGTAAATACTTGGTTCCGATTTCCACAACAATCAGTGATCTTATATCCTATGCCGGGGGACCCGATGGAAATGCTGATTTAGATGAAATACGTTTATATAGAATTAAAGAAAATGGGGAGGGAGAGCTAATTAAATTTGATTTTAATGATTTATTGGAGGAAGATCAGTTACGAAATAAAAAGGTGCGAACCCCAACTCTAACAGCCGGTGATACTCTTATTCTACCCGGATCACCAAAATATTATTTCCGGGACTGGTTAGGTATTACACTTTCAATTTTTTCTGCAATTGTTTCTTTAACAATATTAATTTTGAATATAACTCGATAATACAGGAATTACTAAAGTGAAAAATTCTAAAAATGAAAACTACAGTGTGTTAAGCAATTATTTAAGTTTAATAAGAGCAAACCCTAGAAGTTTAATAATAATAACAGCTGTTATAACTATTGTATCGGTAATAGCAGCATTATCATCAAGGGATGTATATGAAGTCCAGACTGATATTAAAATATCAACCCCCCAAGGCAGTATTTTAACTTCGCCTGTACTCCCTAACAGGGATTTTGGACTTGGTTCAGATTTACTAATTGCAAATGAAATTCAAACTGTAAAATACAACTATGTAATAAGGGAACAAGTTGCCTATTCAGTTATTGATACATTTAAAGCAGGCACTTCGTCAGATTATTCATTGATTATAGAAAATGAAAAGTCTCCCATAAAGAAACGCAAGCTTAAAGATTTTAATCAGATTATGAAAATTTTAGAAGAAAATGTGGAGGTTAAGCAAATTGGTAATCTTGATTTTATTTCAATAGTGGTGGAATCTCCTTCTCCCAAAGAAGCTGCAATAATTGCAAATACATATGCTGAAGCATACAGAGAATTTAATTTGGCTGTAAACAGGAATGAACTAACCACAATTAGAGTAACATTGGAAGAACAGAAAGCAGAAAAACTTTCACAATTAAAACAAGCTGAAAATAATATAAAAGCTTATCAGCTTAAAGGAGGCGTAATTCAACTAGATGCTCAAGCTTTAAATTTAATTAATCAATTATCGGAATATGAATCACAAAGAAATTCAACTCAAATTGAAATATCAATGGTTAAACAACAGCTTGAAAAATATAAAACTGAACTTAAAGAAAAAGATCCATCATTAATAACATTCCTCGAGAATAAATCGTCTGAGCCTTATTTGCAACAGTTGCAGACTGAAATAGCAAAACTTGAAACTCAACGGGACCTGGCATTATCAGGTACGAATTCACAAAATTCGGAACTTGTGGCAAAATACAACCAACAAATTCAGGAATTAAAAGATAAATTAACAAAAAGTATCTCCCGGTATCAGTCAATGATTCTTTCTTCAAGTCCGGAAGAAATAAAAGGCTTAACACAAAAAGTTTTTGAAACTGAAGTTAAATATCAATCATTGCTAACTTCTAATCAACAAATTGGTTCGGTAGTTAACAATTATGAGGAGAAATTTAATAATTTACCTGGAAGAACGCTTGATTTAGCCCGGCTTGAGAGAGAACGATCTGTATATGAAAAGCTTTATTTAACTTTGGAAGAAAAATACCAGGAAGCTTTAATAAATGAACAATCAATTCCCGGTAATGTTTTTATAATGAACTATGCTTACCCTTCGCTTTCCCCTGCAAAACCAAATAGACCATTAATAATATTTTTTGGTATTATTATTGGTTTTAGTTTTGGATTTAGTTTTATTTATTTAAAAGATTACTTAAATAAAAAGATCAAAACGCCGGAGGATATTGAAAATAATGGTTTTAAGTTTTTAACTTGGATTCCACAAATAAGAAAAAGCAAAAAAGGCGAGGACGATGAATTTATAATGTTAAGTGATCCGGATAATATAGTTGGTGAATCGTTCAGAGCTTTAAGGACGAGGATTCAATTCTCAAAACCGGGATTAAATATTAAAACAATGCTCATAACCTCATCGGCACCCGCGGAAGGTAAAACTTTAATTTCAGTGAACTTAGCAGGAAGTTTTGCCAGAGATGATAAAAAAACAATAATTATAGATTGTGACTTAAGGAAACCAAGGGTTCATTCGATAATGAACGATTCTCTAACTCCGGGTGTAAGTGATTACCTATTTGGTAAAGTCACTTTTGAAAATATAATCAGGATGTCTAAACTCTCTAAACTGGATTTTATTCCGGCTGGTACAATACACAGTGGGTCCTCGGAAATTCTTAATTCTAAAAAGCTAATAACTTTACTGCAGAAACTAAAAGAAATGTATGATATTATCATAGTAGATTCAGCTCCTATACTTGCAGTAACCGATACTGAAGTTCTCTCAAATTTTGTGGATGCAAGTCTCCTTGTTGTTTCTTCACATACATCTGAATTAGATTGGATGAAAAAAGCTGTTGATCTACTCAAGCATGAACAAAGTACTTTCCTTGGTGTTATATTAAATAATTATGATTTTAAACTCGGATATTCATCAAGCTATAAGTATCATGGTTATTATTATAATAAAGATGAAACCAAGAAAAGTAAGAAGAAATTTGAACTAAGGGTTAAAAAACCTCATTAAATATTTTTTAGAAAAATTATTTCGTAAGAAAAAAACCTGAAAGCTCCCTTTCAGGTTTTTTATTTATATAATATTAATTTATGGTGCTTAATTAGTTATATTAATAACCAAAAATAAATATTCTGATACTCCTTAATGAAAAATTTTAAGATTTTTTTACTTTTATTATTCTTATCATTGCCAACTTTTTCTCAGGTTTCCCAAATAAAAATAAATCCTTTCTCGGGAAATGTTGTATTATCTTTAGATGGTGGGATCACAATAAGTAAAACAGATTATCCAAATTCCAAAATTGGAGGGCGAATTGTTGTAGGAGCTGAATATTATTTACCAACATCCAGCAATCATATTTTTGGAATAAGAGGATTTTTTGGTGGACAACAGATTAACAGTGAAGAAAAAAATAAAATCATAACTATACCTGGAGTTGGTCCGGATACGTTACCTGATTTAATAAAAACAGATATGTATATAGGGGGAATTGGACTAATATATTCATACTCGATAAATGATAGATTCTTTCCATATTTGTCAGGTGGAATTAGCAATCTTTGGTTTAGTCCAAAAATTGAAAATGGAAGCAAAGCACCACGCAATATTGAAAATAAGTATAAAAGAAATTCAATTTCATACGACATTGAAATGGGAATTAAATACGCTTTTAGTGAAAAATTTAGTATTAAGCTTGAAGGTGGGTTACATTATCCAAACACAGATAATCTTGATGATATTTCCGCTGGAAAAAATAAAGATTTTTACGCAACCGGGATTTTAGGAATTTCATATTCTCTATTTGGAAATAAAGACAGCGATGAAGATGGAATTTTTAATGATGTTGATAAATGTCCCGATGAATCTGAAGATTTTGATGGATTTGAAGATGATGACGGTTGTCCTGATCCTGATAATGATGGGGATGGTATTCCTGATGTTTTAGACAAATGTCCAGTTACACCTGAAGATTTTGATAGTTATATGGATAATGATGGATGTCCTGATGTAGATAATGATGGGGATGGTATCAGAGATGAACTTGATGAATGTCCTAATGAACAAGAGGACTTTGATGGTTTTGAAGATGAAGATGGGTGCCCGGATCCTGATAATGATGGTGATGGGGTTCTTGACACTGAAGATAAATGTCCTGATAAGGCTGGATTAAAATCAAATAACGGGTGCCCTGACGAAACATTTGAAGATAACCAGGGTACTTTAGCTCCAAAAGAAATTTTAATTGAGGGAGAAGCAACATTTTTTGAAAACAAAGCTGACATTAATCCGGAATCTTTCCCTGAATTAGACAGAATTGTAAAAATTCTTCAATTATATCCTGATATTAACTGGAGAATTGAGGGGCACATTGATGAACATTTTGATGATAATCTGATGGTTCGATCGCTTTCTTTAAGAAGAGCTGAAGCAATTTTAAATTATCTTATATCAAAGGGATTGCCTTCGTACCAATTTAGAGTTTATGATATGGGTGATAAATTCCCTATTGCTAATAATAATACGCAATATGGAAGAATGAAAAATAGAAGGGTTGTGCTTGTTAGAGAAAACTAAGAAAAGTTCATTTTTTAGTTAAGACTTTCTATCGAATATTCCTTCGGTTAAATTTTACAGGTAAATTTTGCAAATATCTAGTTTTTTCCCATTTTATAAAAGATTTATTGTTCGCAAAAAGGGTTTTCTAATGGCATAATTCTTAAAGCTTAACTATGGAAAAATAAGAGGAGAATAGGATGTTTAATTATCAAAAAGCACCAGTTATATCTGAAAGAATTATAGATAAAATAAATAGCGAAGGTTTATCTAAAGTAAAAATAAATGATGTAATAAAAGTTAATTTAGGCATTGCTTATTTTATTGTGTTATCATTCTTAATTATAAAGCTTCTATTCACATAAAAGAATTATAGATCCTTAAAAAGAAAAAGCCTCTTCGAGGCTTTTTCTTTTTAAAAACAATTCTTACAAATTTCCTACTGTGTTTTTTTCATTTCTTTAGCAGGTACTCCTGCTACTATAGTATTGGGAGGAATATCTTTCGTTACTACAGAACCTGCACCTACTATTGCATTTTCACCAACCGTTACACCACATAGAATAGTAGATGAGGAACCAATTGATGCACCTTTTTTAATAAAAGTTTTAACAACATGCCAGTCTGCCTCAGTTTGCATAGAACCATCAAAATTAACTGAATTTGGATATTTATCATTTATAAAAGTAACATTATGTCCAATAAATACATTATCCTCAATTTCAACACCTTCACAAATAAAAGTATGAGAAGATATCTTACAATTCTTTCCAATTTTAGCATTTTTTTGAATTTCGACAAAAGTTCCAACTTTTGTGTTATCATCAATAGAACAGCCGTATAAATTTACAAAATCAAAAATCTTAACATCTTTACCAAGTTTAACATTATTAATATTTTTTTTATCCATAATTATTATCTAATAAGTTCGTTTGATTTTATTTCTATTAACATTCCTTTGTTTTTGATAGATTTATCACTTGCTTCAAGAATTTTAACAACGTTCAATCCATCTATTCCATTTGTTAATGGCTGTCTGTTTTCATTAATAGCACCAACAAATTCATTAGCTGCCAATGAAAGAGCCTCCGTTTGAATTACTTTCGGGGAGTACATATCTCCAGTCCGATATTGCACTAAAGCTTCATGAATGCTTTCCATAGATTTTATTTCGATACCTGAATTATAAACTTTTATTTTTTCGAAATTTTCCATGTCGTCAAATACAAGCATTTTTTTATCGCCACCGACAATCATTTTTCTAATTTTAACCGGTGATGTCCAGTTAACGTGAAAATGTGCAAAGCAATTATCTTCAAAGTATACAGAAAGGTGTGCAATATTTTCTTTACCATTATAATTAGCTATTCCATTTGCCGCCACAGCAACTACTTTATGCTGATTCCCCAATACATAATTCATTATTGATAGATCGTGCGGGGCGAGATCCCAAGTAACATTTATATCTTTTTGAAAGATACCGAGATTTATTCTTACTGAATCGAAATAAAGCATATTACCTAATTCCCCGCTATCCACAAGTTCTTTCATTTTACGTACTGCACCGGTATAAATAAATGTATGATCGATAAATATTTTAAGATTTTGTCTATCCGCAATTTCTATTAATTCTTCTGCCTGTGCAGAAGTTGATGTAAAGGGTTTTTCAACCCAAATATGTTTTCCTGCTGATAAAGCTTCTTTTGCAAATTTATAATGTGTATCAACTGGAGTAGCAATTGCAACTGCATCTACATTTCCGTTAATTAGTTCTTGCCAATTGTTTGTCAATTCTGCTGCGGGGTACCTTGCTTTTACGAATTTTAAACGTTCTGATACAAGATCGCAGGCAATTACTTTGGAAATATTATCTTGGGCAAGAAAATTTCTGACCAGATTTGGCCCCCAATATCCTAAACCAATTACTCCTATTATCATTTATTTTCTCCTGTGTAAATAAAAATTTATTTTCCTCCGCGTAAAAAGAATATAGCGGGAATTGTTTGAAGAATTAATTGCAAATCTAACCAGGGTGACATATTATTTATGTAATATAAATCTAATACAATTGATTCTCTGAAAGTAACTGAGCTTCTACCCCAAACCTGCCATACACCTGTGCATCCGGGTAGAACACTAACTCTTCTTTTATGCCATTCATCGTAATTTTCATATTCATAAGGTAAACAAGGGCGTGGTCCAACAAGACTCATATCACCTTTAATAACATTGAAAAGCTGTGGGAGTTCATCAAGTGAAGTTTTTCTCAGGATTTGTCCAATCCAAGTTACGCGCTTAAGATTAATAATTTTTCTACCATTAGATGTCTCACTCTCCTTCATATATTGAATCATCAATTTTTTTCTTTCTTCATCATCACCTTCTGTTGCATTCATAGATCTGAATTTATAGAACATAAACTGTTTGCCGCCTTTTCCTATAGCCAGACTCTTGAATAAAACAGGTCCGGGGGAAGATAATTTAACTAATATAGCAATTACAATAAGAAGAGGTGAAAGAAAAATTACCAGACCCAACGAAATTACAAAATCATAAAATCTTTTAAAAACTAAATTAAGCTTATTATAATACTGTGGTGAAATATCAATAACAGGAATATCAATATATTTTTCAGTACCAATTTTTCTTGCAACGACTCCAAATAGTTCTGATGTCAGTCTTACTTTAACATTAAGCTTTTTGCAATCATCTAAAATCTGCAGAAGTCTTTCATATCCCTTATCTTCAACTGCAATAATTATTTCATCAATTTTAAGATAAGTTATTATATCTGATAGTTGAGAGATTCTTCCTAAAACTTTTTTCCCGCTTACAACTTCTTCCCCAACTTCCAGATCATCATCAACAAAACCAAGTATTTCAATTCCTATTGGATTTTCAAATATTAGTTTTGTAGCAAGAAGTTTCCCTGAGTGTCCGTCGCCAACTATTAAAACATTTCTTCTGAACTGATTATTCTTAAGCCTTATATATAAGTATCTCAATAATTCTACCCGAACAATATAAATTGATGGCAGAGCAAAAAGAATAAAAGTAAAGATAATTAAGCGGGAATCAATTATATCGGTAGATTTAATCAAAAAAGAAATTAAAACAATATTAAGTGCACCATAATAAAGTGCTTTAACGATAGTTATTAAATGAGATGCCCTGTTAAGAATAATATTTATTCTGTAAAGTCCATTAAATTGAAATATAAAAGTAAACACCATGGAGAGAAATAAGAAAAGTAGTAAAATAGGTTCTGATTGTATAAAGAATTCAAATACAGATAAGTTTTCATTTTGTCTTAAAACAAAAATTGAACAGAAGAAAGAAATAAATATTACAAAGACATCTGCAATGCCAAAGATAAATTTATATTTTGCTGTCCTTTTCATATTTACAATTTTCATGGTGATTATATTCTTATAGCCTATTTGCCCTGAAGTTTAGTTGAAACAAAATTCTTAAAATAAGAGAACAATAATCTATTTTGCTTTACAGTTTTGGCTAAAAGTATGCCAATAAAAAACTTATGAAATAATCGTTTATCATATCAAATCTTTTTTATCAAGTTCCAAAATGAGAACTAAAATATTTTTCATCCAATATATTGAGACAATATTTTTCATCTCAACATTTTAATTAAATATTAATTGCTGAATAACAGAATGGTTAAAGGAAATTCTAGAAATTATAATTATACATGGAGTGCTCATATCCAACCTTAAATCTTATTGATAACAATATCAGCGTCCTCTTCCCCAGGCATCATAATTAAAATTGTCAAAAACCTATCTGGTAAAAAATTCCTTTATTTTTTCAGCAACATATTCAATCTGGTTATCGCCTAATTCCGGATACATCGGTAAAGATAAACCGCTTTCAGCTAATTTTTCTGAAACGGGGAAATCACCTTTTTTATACTTTAAATCAGAAAAACATTTTTGTAAATGCAATGGAATAGGATAATGTAATCCTGTAGCAATACTATTTTCATTAAGAAATCTGGAAAGGTTATCTCTTTTTACACCTCCGCCATTACTAACCTGGATTACAAATAAATGATAAACATGCTTTGCATAATCCATTTCAACCGGGAGAATAATTTCTTCAAAATCTCCTAACAATTCTCTATATTTTTCTGCAACTTTTCTTCTACCGTCAGTCCATTTTTCTATGTATTTCATCTTAACACCTAATACAGCACCCTGAATACCATCCATTCTATAATTATGTCCTAAAGATTCGTGATGATATTTTTGTAAAGCTCCATGATCTCTGAACATTTTAACCTTATTAGCTAAAGATTCATTATTAGTAGTAACTGCACCACCTTCTCCGTAAGCTCCAAGGTTTTTTCCAGGATAAAAACTAAAGCATGCAATATCAGACAAACCACCTACTTTTTTGTTTTTATATTCTGCTAAATGAGCCTGAGCGCAATCTTCAATTAAAAAAAGATTTTTATTCTTAACTGCTTCTGAAATAGAATCTAAATCAGCAGGTTGTCCGTAAAGATGAACAGCAACTACAGCTTTTGATTTAGATGTTATTGCATCCTCAAGTTTACTAGGATCAAGATTATAACTGACAGGATCGCAATCAATGAAAACCGGATTGGCTCCACATAAAGTAGCTCCCCACGCTGTAGCTACAAAAGTATTAGCCGGAACAATAACTTCATCCCCAAAACCTATTCCTAATGCCCAGGATGCAAGATGATTTCCATCTGTTCCGGAGCTTACACCAAAACAATGTTTAACATTATGAGCTTTAGCAAAGGCATTTTCAAAATCACTTACTGCTTTTCCTAAAATAAAAGAAGTGTTGTCTAAAATATTTTGGATGGCGGGATTAATTTCTTCTTTAATAGATTGATACTGAATTTTAAGGTCTAGAAAAGGAACCTGCATTAGAAAAATCCTTATTTAGTATTACAATAAAAGTAATTATTTTATTTAAGTAACATTGTTAAATTAGTATTAATATTTATATCACCAAAAGAAGTAAATAAATATAAACACTAGCTTTTAGTTTGTATACGAACATAATTCCTTGCTAAGTGAATTAAATTCATTATACTATTATCATAATGTATCATATTGATTTCATTAATACCGACCTGCTTCTTTATAAGCAATAATTACACCATTATAGTGTGTAAAAGTGTTACAAAATGACTCACATAAATAATTTAAATACTCTATACTTCACTTAGATAGTAAGTATAGTAATCAATTATATGTTTTCTGATGGCATAAATATTGGCTATTTTTAAGGACTTCAAAAAAATGGTTCTTCGCTTTTAAAATTAATATGATATGATTTATACTTTTACCGGTCAGTTAAGCAATATATGGAAGTATAGAGAATTAGCATCAGAGCTATTTTGGACTTACCTTAAACTAAGGCACGTTGGTTCAGCCTTAGGATTTATTTGGACTTTATTAAATCCAATTCTATACATTTTAACCTATTGGATAGTTTTTTCTTTAATAATCAAAATGGGTTTGGAAAATTATCCTCTCTTCTTAATCCCTGGTTATCTCGCCTGGAGTTTCACTTTTAGTGCAATAGTAAATTCAAGTGAGTCTATACTTCAAAGTAAAGAATTAATAACTAAAATTGCTTTCCCTAATGAAATAATTGTTCTTACAAATGTTGCAGTAGGACTGGTTGATTTTGTAATATCATTATTAATATTCACCGTAGTAATATTCATATTTTATCCGCCCATTTCTTATTATATAACTTTTGTTCCGATTATTCTTTTCCTGCAGATTTTATTGACTATTGGTGTTTCTATGCTTGTTGCCTGCATTTCTGTTTATTATAAAGACGTACCAAAGCTTATTGTTATTCTGGGTAATATATTTTTTTTTCTGACGCCAATATTCTATCCTCTTGAATTTATTCCTTCTGATTATCAGATAGTTGCTTTAATTAATCCATTAGCACAAATAATTAATATTTATCACGATCTTATTTATTATAAAGAGTTTCCAGGTACAATACTTATTATAATTACAGCAACGATTTCATTTGCTGTTTTTATAATTGGATTTTTAGTCTTTAATAAATTAAGATATTCATTTGCTGAATTGAGCTGATGATTACCTGTACAGACATAAGCAAGAAATTTCGTTGGTATGAGAGAAACGATTCTCTTAAAACTTCTTTTGTTAAATTTTTTGATAAATCAAAAAAAATATGGGAATGGTATGTATTAAAGGATATTAATTTTAAGATTAACGAAGGTGAAAAAATTGGATTGATTGGAAAAAACGGATGTGGAAAATCTACTTTGCTGAAATTAATCGCGGGAATTCATACTCCTACTTCAGGAAAAATAACTAATGACTCACGCAGAATGTTAGCTTTAATTGAACTTGGTGTTGGTTTTTATAAAGATTTAACTGGCAAAGAAAATATAAAACTTAACTGGGTTTTTAACGGCTTACCTAAAGCCGAATTGAAAAGTAAGTTTGACCAGATTGTTGAGTTCTCCGGAGTTGAAGATTTTTTAAATACTCCATTAAAATATTATTCAAGTGGAATGGTCTCAAGACTAGGATTTTCAATTGCTATTCATGCAAATCCGGATTTACTTATTGTTGATGAAGTGCTGGTTGTGGGTGATACTGAATTTCAGAAAAAATGTTACAGGGAAATAGAAAGAGTGTGCAAAAACAACACAACTTTAATCTTTGTTTCGCAT
The DNA here is from genome assembly GCA_964515875.1 of uncultured Ignavibacteriaceae bacterium. Taxonomy (GTDB): domain Bacteria; phylum Bacteroidota; class Ignavibacteria; order Ignavibacteriales; family Ignavibacteriaceae; genus RBG-16-34-14. Next base: position 36,189 of record CAZEWJ010000033.1, read on the forward strand.
AGCGAAGCTGATGTTGCTAAGGTATGTGATAGAGTAATCTGGCTTGACGAGGGAACAATTCGTTATGATGGTAATGCACAGGATGCATTAAATCTTTATAAGAATACTATTCCTGAGAATGGCTTATATAGTGTTTAATCCAATAAAAATAATGGATATTAATATTTCTCCCTCCATAGAAATTATTGATGATTTAATAGGATTAGAGAAGTACCAAAAGTTAAAAGCTTTTATCCGGTGGGATAATATTTCAATTGGTTATATAGATGTCCCCATTATAAATGGGTTTGTATCTGGAGAGCTACTTATGAAGAGTATTATGAAAGAGCATTCAAAAAAACTTTCATCTATTAATCCAATTAATCCAATGAAAAGGTATGAATTTTCATTTGAGAAAAATCTTCCATTAATCACAGTTGCAGTCTGTACGAGGAACAGAGTCGAAAATCTTGAATTATGTCTCACTTCTCTTTTAAATCTGGATTATCCTAATATTGAATTAATTGTAGTTGACAACGCTCCCTCGGATAATTCTACTAAAAACTTTATAGATAATTTTTCGGACAAAATAAAATATATCTGCGAACCTACACCTGGATTGTCCTGGGCCAGGAACAAAGCAATTAAAGAAACAAGCGGCGAGATTATTGCTTTTACCGATGATGATGTTGTTGTAGATAAATCATGGCTAAATGAAATAATTACCGTATTTCTGGAAGAGCCAGATACAATGGCAGTTACGGGATTAGTTATTCCTTATGAATTAGAAACTTATTCCCAGGAATTATTTGAAATATACGGCGGATTTAACAGAGGATTCGAGCGAAAATGTTATAAATGGGACCCAATTAATAGAGAAAAAGCTTCAAAGTATTTTGGAGGAACAGGAAAATGTGGGACCGGCGCAAATATGGCTTTCCGTAAAAAGATTTTTAATGAAATAGGATTTTTTGATCCGACCCTCGGTGTTGGTACTCCGACAAATGGAGGGGAAGATTTAGAATTTTTTTTCCGGATTATTAAAGCTGGTTTTCCCCTCGTTTATGAACCTAATGCAGTTGTAAGACATAGGCATAGAAAATCTTATCAAGAATTAAAAAATCAATTAACCAATAATGGAATTGGTCTTTATTCTTATATAACCCATGCTTTTTTTACTTACAAAGATGATCGGTCTCAATTTTTGTATTTGGCAGTATGGTGGTTTTTTTACTGGGATATAAAAAGACTGTTTTTAAGTTTTATAAAACCTCAAATATTTCCAAGAGATTTAATTATTGCCGAATTGAAAGGATCATTTCTCGGTCTGACGCGGTATTTGAAATCAAAAAAAAATGCATCCGGTTTAACTAAACTAAATAATACTTTTGCACCAATCATACTGCAAAAATAAAGAGAAACAAGATAGAAATATTTAAATAGTCTTAATCAATACAAATAATAAGAATACAAATTGAAAAATTATGTTTGATCCGATTAAAGTAGTAAGCCTGGATATAAGTAAACCTATAAAGGATATTGAGAACCTTAATGGGTATAATAAAGTACGTATAGTTTGTAAGTGGCAAGAAAGTCCTGTATGCTGCTTTACATTATCTGTTGTGAATAATATTTGTCCCGCAGAATTAATTATTAAGGAAATTGAAACCAAAGCAAGTTATGAGCTAGTTCGTAGGCTACTTATGATTAGCCTGGAAAATGGAGTAAAAATAAATGAAAAATCACTAAGGGAATTAATATTAAAAAATAATGTCGACGAATTAATACAGAATCCACTTGTTACTGTTGCTGTATGTACAAGAGACAGAGCAGAACAATTAAAACTCTGCCTTGATTCTTTATTAGAATTAAATTATCCAAATATTAATTTAATTCTGATAGATAATGCCCCAAGTGATAGTTCAACAAAAGATTTAGTATTAAATAAATATCCTCAGTTCAGGTATGTATGTGAACCCAGGCCAGGTTTAAATTGGGCAAGAAACAGAGCTATTCTTGAAGCTAAAGGAGATATTATTGCTTTTACAGATGATGATGTTGTAGTTGATCGGAATTGGATTAGTGCCATCTCAAAAACATTTACTGAAGAACCGGATACAATGGCAATTACTGGTTTAGTAGAACCTTATGAACTTGAAGAAGATTCACATATTTTATTTGAAATGTATGGAGGATTCGGAAGAGGTTATAAGCCAAGATGGATAAATATTAAAGACAATTACAATAATAGGTGGCAATACTTTATAACGGGTCAATTTGGTACGGGAGCTAATATGGCTTTCAGGAGATCAATTTTTAATATAATTGGATTTTTTGATAATGCCCTGGATGTTGGAACAGTTACAAATGGCGGCGGAGATCTTGACATACTCTTTAGAGTAATAAAATTTGGCTACACACTTAAGTATGATCCAAATGCCCTTGTATTTCATAGACACAGAAATGAATATCAAAAACTAAAAAAACAGTTTACTGATCATGGTACTGGATTTTATTCTTTCATAGTCAGAAATTTTAAAGCTTTTCCCGAAGAAAGAGGGCAAATAATAAGGCTCTGCATGTTTCACCAATTATTCTGGAATGCCAGTAGATTACTTCATTCTTTTCTTAAGCCTGTCCGTTTTCCGCGCAAACTTATTTTTGCAGAAATAATCGGGTGTTTTATTGGTTTATTCAGATATCAAAAAGCTGTTAAGAATTTAAGAAAAATTGAAGATACTTTTGGTAAGGTTGATTACCAGGTTAATTCTTTATTCAATTATGAAGAAGAAACACGAACCGAAAGAAAATTAATTGCAATAAGAACAATAAATTTGAATAAAGAATTACAACCGATTAATGATGTAAAACGATATCAATGGGTAAGGGTATTTGTAATAAAAGATGACAAACTCATAGGAAGTTTTGATTACCTGAACAATTTCAGAAACATTCATATCAATCAATTAAAAGAATTACTTATTAATAACATTTGGATAAAAATTATCGAGCACGATACCTCTAAATATTCGGAAACTCTATCCGGTTTAATATCTGATTATAGAAATTTCGCCATATCAAATCTTGTTGAAAGAACTTTATCCAAAGATATCCCCGTATCAATAGTAATTGCTACTTTAGACCGTCCTGATGATTTAACTGCATGCCTCGAATCTTTAACTACAAAAAAGTACGAACGAAATGTGGAGATTGTTATTGTAGATAATAATCCTTCGTCTGGTTTAACTCCACAGGTCTTAAGAAATTTTCCTTCGGTAAAATTAATTAATGAAACCAATAAGGGTCTTTCATTTGCCAGGAATGCAGGCATAAGAGCGGCAACAGGAAAGATTATAATTACAACTGATGATGATGTAGTTTTTTCGGATGAGTGGCTTGAAAATTTATTAGCTCCTTTTTCACGGAATGATGTTGCAGGCGTGACTGGAAATACTCTTCCATTTGAGCTTGAAAATAATTCACAACTTTTATTTGAAAGATATGGAGGATTAGGCAAAGGATTTGAACCAAAAGAGTTTGGACCTGACCATTTCGAATGGTACAAATATATTCCTTTTCCAACATGGGATATTGGTGCTACATCAAATGCAGCTTTCAGAGCAGAGATTTTTCATAATCCTAAGATAGGTTTGTTCGATGAAGCATTGGGTACCGGGACACCTACAGGCTGCAGCGAAGATACATACCTTTTTTATAAAATTATAAAAAATGGTTATAAAATAGTTTATGAACCAAATGCTTTTGTCTGGCATAAACACAGAAAAACATTCAAGGCACTAAGAAAACAAATTTATAACTACA
>CAZEWJ010000034.1:0-39407 GCA_964515875.1 uncultured Ignavibacteriaceae bacterium
AATTAATCCGGCTTTATTAAAAACAGCTTGACTATGTCATAATATTCAGAATGACAAACGGCCACCTTATTTATTCCAGCTTGAACGAAACAGGCACAACAATCTGCACTTTTACATTTTTTCCTTCATGCTTTCCGGGTATGAATTTAACTTGTTTAACTACATTTAATGCAGAACTATCTAAACTTGGATGAGAACTTTTTAAAACTTCTATCCAAACAACATCACCTTTTTCATTTATAAAAACTTTCACAAGTATTGTTCCTTCAATTTCTTCATCCTTTGCTTCCACAGGATAAGCTACTTTTCCCTGTATTGCTTTTATTCCACCAACTGGAGCCGGCATTACTTCAGCTTCAATTTTATAATCTTCTTTGTTGAATTCATTCGGATTTTCGTTATTTTTTCCACAACTGAAGAAAATCAATAAAAACATCAGCAATAGGAATGATATTATTCTCATATTTCTTTTTTCAATAATCTAAAATTCTTACCTGTAAAATATAATGATGTTTTTAATATCAGAATGTTCTTAGATTAATAACTTTTATAGGTGGGGAATGTGAGGCTCACCTCCAAGGTGAACCTCAATTAACAAATCTTAAAGTTTAAAAACAATCGGCACAGTAACCTGAACTTTTACAGGTTTACCCCTTTGTCTTCCCGGTGTAAACTTGGTTTGTTTAACAGCATTCAAAGCGGCTTCATCACAACCAGCACCAATACCTTTTATTATTCGTGCGCTTGCTACTTCCCCATTTCCATCAATAAACGCAAGGATATAAACCTTGCCTTCAATCCCAGCAAGTTTTGCAAGTTCCGGATAAACTATTTTTTCTTGAATTGATGCAAAACCGCCAATTATTTCGGGCATTGTTTCAACGGCAACAAAAAACTCACTTTCAACTATCTGTTTCTTCATTTCAAACCATAATATCATTGGAGATTGAGATTTGACATTTTTTCCATCTTTTACTCCCGGCTTATACTTCCATTTTTTAATTGTATTTAATACAAGTTGATTAATTTTTTCATCATTATTTTTTCCCATAAAAATTTTATCGATCGTTCCTGTTTCATTAATCATTAATTTGTATTCCATCGTTGGTTTATTTCTTGAACTATCGGACAATGGAAATAAATTAAAATAAATAGCGAAAATACTATCTATAAGCTTTTTATCATTCCCCTCCATTAATTGTGGAATCTCGTTTAGCTCATTGACAGGAAGATAAATTCTGTCATAATCAGGAATAACTTCAATTTGTTTTTCTTCTTTACATCCAAGAAGAATTACAATTAGGAAAATTGGGAGAATTAATTTCGAATTCATTTTTACCTCAAATGTTAGGTTTAACAACTATTTCGTTATCAGAAGATGCTCTTATTTCAATACTTGGTAAGCTATTAAAAAGCATCTGAATTGTTTTGGATTGTAAAATCATTTGTGTTGAAAGCATATCAACCTTTTCCTGGTAAGCAGATACTTTCAAAAACAGGTACCCACTTAAAACAATTAAGAGCAGAGCAAAAGCATAGGAAATGGAAGAAAAAATTCTTCGTCCGGTAAAGAAATTGAATTTCTTCTCAGGTATTCTACTGACGGATCTTAATATTCTTTCATCAAGTTCTTCCGGAAATTCTTCCAACAACTCATTAATGCCTGTTTTTATTTTGTTTAGCTGTTTAAAATATTCTCTTCCTCTTTCATTCTCTGACAACTGAGAGAAAAGAAATGCTTCTTTACTCTTCTCCAGTTCATCATCAAAGTATGCGTTGATCAACTCTATGATTTTATCATTGCTCATAGCTTCACCTTTTTACTTTATTTAACAAGTTTGGAAACTCGTTTTATTAATTTTTCGCGGACTTTATACAAGCGGCTTTTAACAAGCTTTTCGTCAATGCCAAGAACATTTGCAATCTCAGAATATTTTAGACTACCATATTCTTTAAGTATAAAAACTTCTCTTTGTTCAACTGGAAGTTTATTTAATTCTGTTTGTATTAATTCTTTCACTTCCTTTTTCTCAAGCTCACCTTCAATATTTTCTTCCGATTCGATCTCAATTTCATTAGCATCATCTACATTAAATTGATCTGTCCTTGTTTTCTTTCTCCTGTAATAACCATAAACTTCATTTCTTGCTGTAGTAAAAAGCCAGAAGTTTATATTGCCTTTTGATCTGATGTTATCAAGGTTCTGATAAAGCTTAATGAAAATATCCTGAACAATATCTTCAGTAAGCATTATATCTTCAGTCATTTTAAGAACATAATTATACAGTTTCTTCTTAAACCGGTTAAAGACGAGTGTGAATTCGATGAAATTTTCAGTATTGTCAGGCAAAATAGAATTCCTGTATCTATAATAAAAGATGCTTTAAATATCGGAATGTTCCCTGTGATTAGTAAAAAATTTTTATTTAAAAAGGGGAAGTGAGGCTCACCTCAAAGGTGAACCTCACTTGATAAGTAAAGTTAATACCAGATATGAAAATGAATCAGCGCAGAATCATTATCAATACTCGGATCTTCCATTTGTATCCTGTACTGAGGTCTTATCTCAATAAAGCTGAATGGAAAAATTTCAAAACCTATTATTACTCTTGTGTATTCATCCTTGTCAAACTTTGAATTCGGATCAAACCTGTCTAATCTCACAACAGCTTCAAGTCCTTTGATTATTCTGTATGCAGCTTCAACCATCAAAGCCGTTGATGCAGAATCTTTATAGAGGTAATCATCCGCCATATCATATTCTCCCATTATTGTAAAATCCCCGATACCGAATCCGATATAGCCTCCAAACATTTTAACTTCAGGGAAAACACGTCCTATTGTAGGTATAAGCCCTCTAAACGCCGCAGCTGATCCACCAAAAAATAAAGCTACATCATCTCCAATAGTTGGCTGTATTTTTAAATTGGCTGTGTAAACCGGATCATATACGAACAATCCTTGACCACTACTACGAGGAGTTCCAACGCTTGCCGTTAAAAAAGCAAACTCATCAAAATAAAATCCAACTTCTAAACCCGTTTCTACATAACGTGGATCGTAAATCAATCCTGTTTTAACATTTGTTGTAAAAAGAAGCTCAAGATCACCACCCCTTGTATAAGCAGTGTGGTCATCAAGTCTAATCCCATAATTTGGCTGGAAAGTTCCTCCTTTAATGTAGCTGTCATTCGGAAGAACGCGGGCAACTCCATAAGCTTCCCATATATCCTGAATGAAATCATATCTTGTAAAAACATTTATCTTTTCTGAAAGATCAATGTTAGTATAAATGCTTCCTGTCATTTTTTGGAAATCTATTCTTTTTCTTTCTGGTCTTATCATCAATAAAGTTTGTCCTCTCAAGTCAAGGCCGAACTGGATGTTATCCCCAATCTTATTGCTCATTGCAAAATCATCCTCAGGTGTATTCATAGGAAGAACATTTTTGCCAAAGGACCAGCCGCTGCTGTTTCTCATATTGCCGCCTGTTGGATTAACATGACATCCTACACAATCTCCGCCGCCGCCTCTTAAGCTAAATCTTGGTAAAGAATAAAGATCTGAAAAAAAGATTAAAATAATGAAGGAAAGAAAGTAATATTTAATTTTCATAATAACCTCGGGATTTTGTGGTTCAACATACAAAAAGAATTTAATCTCTTGAATGATATATAAAACAAAGTTTTAGTACATTAAGATTTGAAAAAGTGCCAAAACTAATTTTTTAGAATCTATCAGAGTAAACTACATTGATTAACATTTCTATCTTTTATAGCTTTGAAAGCTTTTTTTAAGTAAAAAATGAAGAAAACTTTAATACTTGGTTCAACAGGCTCAATCGGAATTAACACTCTCGATGTAATCAGAAAGCACTCAGATAAATTTTCAGTTTCAGCTCTAACAATTAATACCCGCATTGATCTTTTAATTCCACAGATTCAGGAATTTAATCCTGAACTTGTTGTGGTTGTAAATGAATCTGCTGCCGAAAGGCTGAGAAATACAAGCGGTATCCATTGTAAAGTACTTTCAGGAGTCGAGGGATTAATCTACGCAGCTGCTAACTGTGATTATGATATTCTGCTTGGTGCAATGGTTGGTTTTGCAGGATTGCTTCCTACTATCGAAGCGGTAAAAAGAGGAAAGAGAATTGCCCTGGCAAATAAAGAAACTCTTGTGGTTGCCGGGGAGTTAATAACTACTCTTGCTAAAAAACATAAAGCAGAAATTATCCCGGTTGATTCTGAACATAGTGCTATTTACCAATGTCTTGTTGGAGAAAAGATTAAAGAAGTTGAAAAACTTATTCTTACTGCATCAGGTGGTCCTTTTCTGTATAGGAGTAAAAAAGATTTAGACAATGTAACAGTTGAGGAAGCACTTGCTCATCCAAACTGGAAGATGGGAAATAAAATAACAATTGATTCCGCATCATTAATGAATAAAGGTCTCGAAGTAATTGAAGCATACTGGTTATTTGGATTTCCAAAAGAGAAGATTGATGTAGTTATCCATCCACAGTCAATCATTCATTCAATGGTTGAGTTTGTTGATGGTTCAATTAAAGCGCAGCTTGGTGTTCCGGATATGAGATTGCCTATTCAATATGCACTTTCTTTTCCTGAAAGATTAGAGAATGATTTTGCAAAAACCGATTTTAAAAAAATAAGAGAGCTAACATTTTTGGAACCCGATTTAGATAAATTCAAATGCCTCAGGCTTGCTTATGATACTCTTTCTTCTTCAGGTACTGCACCATGTATTCTTAATGCAGCAAATGAAGTTGCTGTTGAAAAATTTCTAAATGGCAGCATTAGCTTCAATAATATTCCTTCTATTATTGATAAAGCATTGGATAAAATTGAAAATCATAAATCTCCCGATCTTGAAACGATAATTGAGTGTGATAAAGCTACACGCAGATTTGTGGAAAGCCTCACTTGAAATAATTTTTCTTAAATTTTCTACGGTATTTAATTTGTTTTATTTTATTTTTTAAACCTGAATTTATAGGAGCGTCCCGTTAAATGGAATATATCATCTATTTTGCTATTACAATAGGCATACTTGTTTTTGTTCATGAATTCGGTCACTTCGCTGCAGCAAAACTTTGCGGAATGAGAGCGGATGTTTTTGCAATCGGGTTTGGCAAACGTCTCTTCGGCTGGAATAAGATAAAAGGTTTTACTTTTGGTGAGCTGCCAAAAGATTTTGATGGACAAGGACATACTGATTACAGGCTTTGCCTTTTACCTTTAGGCGGTTACGTTAAGATTGCCGGAATGGTAGATGAAAGTATGGATGTTGACTTTGCAGGTAAAGAACCTCAGCCTTATGAATTTCGTGCTAAGCCTGTATGGATGAAAGTAATTGTAATTACAGCCGGCGTCCTGATGAATCTTTTTCTTGCCTGGGCAATTTTCTGGGGACGTAATTACTTCCAGGAGAAATCAATTACCAAAACAACAACAATAGGTTACGTTATTCCGGGTAGTGCTGCGGATTCCATCGGCTTTGCACCGGGAGATGAAATACTTGCAATTAATGGAAAAGTAGTTAACAACTGGGAAAAACTGATTGAAGAACTTTTTATAAATACTCTTGGTGAAGATCTTACACTTAAAATTGAACGCAATGACAGAATAGAATATCTCTCTTTCTCACGAGCAAAGATTCCTGAAGAAACTTCTGAAAGGTTTCTTATACCCGAAGGCTTAGGCAGGCCAACGATTAATGAAGTAGTAAAAAATTCTCCTGCAGAAAAAGCGGGAGTTCATACCGGAGATGTTTTTCTCCAGGTAAATGATACAACAGTTTATACAAGCTCGCAGGTTACTGAAATAATTCGGAATGGCAAGGAAAAGCCTGTAGATATTCTTTTAACGAGAAACCGGGATACATTAAATGTTGCAGTTACTCCCGGTGATGATGGTATAATTGGGATAATTATTAGTAATCCTTTTACGGGGAAGGTTGAATATGAAAGCTACGGCGTCTTTGAATCTATCTATTATGGCTGGGTTGATATAGTAAGTATAACCAAGCTTACATTCCGTATGCTTGGGAAAGTAATTAGTGGAGATCTTGAGTTTGGAAAAGCTTTTGGTGGACCAATTAAAATTGCACAGTTTGCCGCTGGCTCAGCAAATAGAGGGCTTATAGATTTTCTCTTTTTCCTGGCAATGTTAAGTCTTAGTTTGGCAATTATTAATATCCTTCCTTTCCCTGTTCTTGATGGCGGTCATCTTATAATTATTTTAATAGAAGGAATAACTAAAAAAGAAATTCCGGTTAAAGTTAAAGTTGCAATACAGAATACAGGTTTTGTGCTTCTTCTTCTTTTAATGGCATTTATAATTTATAATGATATACTGACTTTATAAATCATCTTTAATTAAATTTATATTTCATTCAATCATTCAGCCATTCAATCATTCAAAAAGTGGAATGGATGAATGTTTCTTGCTCTTGAAGTTACACTTGAACTTCACACCACACATCCTCATTTAATACCTCTGATAACAAATGATAAGAGCATTATCATTCTAAAAGTTAATTTTGAATTGAAAAAACATGATTTTCTTTTAACAGTGATAAGACTATATTAACAATGTATCGAAAGGACTAGAGAAAGGCAGCTACTTAAACAAACATCTGCCTTTATCAAACGGAGTGGGAGAAAAAAAACAAAAGATTGACAGGAATAAGCTTTATAAAATTTGCCAGATTACTGGCTGGTTTGCTTATGCAATTTTAAACTTAGTTGTTCTTGCAGCTGTTGATACTTTAACCTGGCAAAAAATTATAAGCACAGTATTTCTTTGTGCTGTTGGTTTATGGTTTACACATCTATACAGGGGACAAATAAAAAAGAAGAATTGGATCGGGCTTTCTTTAAGAAAATTAATACCAAGAATTTTTATTGCGAGCATAATTATTGGAACTATTTTATTTTCTCTTCTCTATGTTTCAAACCAGTTTTTTGAAATTTATGATCCTTCCAAATTCAAACCATCCTCAATATTAGTTGGAACTGTAAACCTGAGCAGCGTAATTATTTTCTGGTCACTTATCTATTTTGCTTTTCATTACTTTGAAAATTATAAAAAGGCTGAGATCGAATCTTTAATATGGGAGAATGCAGTAAAGGAATTTGAGCTAAGAACTCTTCGCTCTCAGCTTAATCCGCATTTTATGTTCAATGCTCTTAACAGCATAAGAGCTTTGATAAAAGAAGACCCGCAGAATGCACAAACTGCCGTTACAAAACTTTCCAATATTTTAAGGTATGCCCTTAAAATTGAAAGGGCAGAGTCTGTTCCTCTTGATGAAGAGATACAGGCTGTGGAAGATTATCTTGCACTTGAAAAGATCCGTTTTGAAGAAAGATTAAAGTATGAAATAAAAGTTGATTCAAAATCGGGAAGAATAGAAATCCCGCCAATGATGATTCAGACTCTTGTTGAGAATGGAATTAAGCATGGCATTACAAAAAGGACCGAAGGCGGAAAAATTAATATAGAAACAAGTTTAGATGATTCGAAGCTTCATATAAGAATTAAAAACACCGGACAAATTGATCCTGATGCAATAAAAACTTCTACAGGTTTTGGGATAAATAATACCAAACACAGGCTTAGTCTCATCTATGGAGAAAAAGCACAATTTCAAATATCAAATCAAAATGAAAAAGAAGTTCTGGCAGAACTTATAATTCCAATCCCACCATTAGAGGGATAAACAGGAGGAACAAAGAATGAAAGCATTAATAGTTGATGACGAAAGACTCGCAAGAGTTGAATTAAAAAGATTGCTTCAGCCATTTAAAGAAATAAATGTTGTAGGTGAAGCTGTAAATGTTGAAGATGCTCTTGAAAAAATTACACAGCTTAATCCTGAACTTATTTTTCTTGATATACAGATGCCGGGTAAAAGCGGGTTTGATCTGCTTGAGGAATTAGACAGTGTTCCAACTGTTGTCTTTACTACTGCTTATGATGAATATGCACTAAAAGCATTTGAATACAATGCTATGGATTACCTCCTGAAACCAATTGAACCAAAAAGACTTGAAGAAACGGTTAAAAAGCTTATCGAAAAATATAAAAAGGAAAGTGTTCGGCAGGTTGACAGCAAAGTGCTTACTGAAAAAGACCAGGTATTTGTTAAAGATGGAGACAGATGCTGGTTTGTTAAGCTGGAAACAGTCAGACTTTTAGAATCAGAAGGAAATTATGTGCGTCTTTATTTTGATGAGAATAAGCCGCTCATCTTAAGAACCTTAAATTATCTGGATGAAAGGCTCGACAGCAAATCATTCTTCCGTGCAAACAGGAAACATATTATTAATCTTAAATGGATTGATAATATTGAAACATGGCTTAACGGCGGTCTTCTTGTAAAGCTGAAAGGCGGACATAAAATTGAAGTCTCTCGAAGACAGGCAATTAAGTTTAAAGACAGGTTGAGTCTTTGAGTTTCTAATTCTTTTGAGGTCATTGCGAATCCCGATTTATCGGGATGAAGCAATCACAACTTCATTTAAAATACTAATGCGGAGATTGCTTCGCTCGAAGACTCACTCGCAAAGACATTGGTTAATTAATTAAATAATTCCCACGCTAACCCAAAACGTATTCCTCTTTCTCTCATAGGATAATAAGGAACAATAAAATATTGCTCATTAAAAAGATTTTCCCATGAAAAATAAACTATTGCGACTTTCTGAATTATTCCCGCAATAGTAAAATCAACCTGGTAAGCAGATTCAAAATCTTCTGATTCAAAATCATAATACTTAAAAACAAAACCTGTTTTTAAATCAAGGTTATCGTTGAAAAGAATATCTTTATAAAAAATCCCGCCATTAAAATGCATTTTAATTTCCGAAGAAGTCGATATTTGAATTTCATCAAATGATTTATAATTAAATCTTCCCTCTAACCCTATTTTCCAGAAATCATAGTTTAGGTTCGCTGAGACCCCATTTAATTTCCCGGTTGAAACAGATGATGATGTGGGTAAAACAGAAGTAATGAAAACCAGAACGGGAGAATTATTTTCTCGTCTATATAATCTAACCTCTGCAAAAAGTTTGTCATACCCTATCTTTGCACCAATTTCATATACATTCGTCTCAAGACCATTAAGAAAATCAAACCTGCTTATACCTCCATACAAACTGAGGAGATTAATAATTCTAAATGTAACATCTCCTCCAAAACCATGCAGCAAATTATTAATATTGGAGTAACTGGTTTGTTTATAAAAGAACGAAGGAATAAAAACACTATCAAGCAAATACAATGAAAAAACCGGTGATAATGATAAAACATTGTACTCTGTTTTTTCCCTCAAGAAGCCTAAAGCTGTATCAACAAAATAATAGTTCAACTCTCTTTTCTCAAAAACTCCGTTAAGTTCAATATTCAGAATAGAAGATGAAAAGGATTGTTTTAATGCTGTTCCCAAAACATAATTTTTAATCTCATCATTTGATGGAATTCCTGAATATTTCTCTCCGGTTGCGTGGTAATATAAATTTAAATCAGAATGGAACTTTCCAAATTTGGCAAGAGCTCTTATTTTAAATTTATCCCCTCTTACTTCCTGCCTTAAAGTTGGATTAACAACAGGTGCCTCCAAAGGATCATAAAGAACACCATTTATATCGCTTGTAATTATTGATATACTGTCTACATCAACCCCGCCAAAAAATCCAAGCTCAGAGCTTACTAAAGAATAGGAGCCAATCAGATTAATTGAGTTAGAAAGAAAATGCTTCAGCTTTACATTTGCCTGCCAGATGCTGAAATCGCTGTTTGTATAAATGCCGTCAAAATTTCGGTTTGTAATATCAAAATTAAAATTGAACTTATTCAGGAATGAAGCATTGAAAATTCCATCTACAAATGCTTCTCCGTCAGGGCCTTCATAATATTTTATTCTTGTATAAGGAGATGGAGATATAAAATCCTTCTCTATAAAGTTTACCGCAGCTACATAATTATCCGGTCCATAAAGAAATCCTCTTGGCAAAGGAAGAATCTCAATTGAATCTATAAACTCATTCTGGATAAGATTAAGATCGAGCAAATTTGTGGATCTGTTATTAAAAAGAATTCCATCCGAAAAGAAACCTATTCCTCCAAAACCATTTCCATAAAGAATAAGTTCATTAGGCTGCCCAATCATACCTTTATCTTTAAGAAAACTGAGGCCTGAAGGAGAGAATAAATCTCCAGCGTATCTATAATCAAGCATATCAATTATTTTTTTGCTTATAAAAAAACTATGATCATAAAATGGATTTTGGTACAAAGGATAAAGAGTATCCACTTGTGCAGAAAAAATTCCCGTAGTATCTGAAGCAAGAGTGCCTTGTTTAGTTACAAAAGAAGAATCGGTTATAATTTTAGTTGTATCTGTGGTCCGCCTTTGGCGGATATCAGCTTCCTGAGAATAAAGGTTTGAACAAGCAAAAAGAACCAAAACAAGAAAAAATTTCATTCAATTGGTTTAAGATAAAGTCAAAATTAAAACCGAAAATATAGAATTCATTAATAAGCTACAAAGCAGATAGCGGGTTTATATAATAAAATCAGGCATAAAATAAGGGTTTAAAGAAAAAAAAAATTTTATTGTGCATAAAATTATTTTGTTTGTTTAAAATAATCTTTATTTTCAATACGGAATTATTAACAAACTAAACAGAAGGGTAATAAAATGGCAGAAACAAAACCAATGACAAAATCCCAGATCGTTGACCACCTGGCAACAAAAACCGATGTTACAAAAAAAGTTGCTAACCAGTTTCTTGAAGAACTGAGCAAGCTTGCTTATAAAGAAGCAAAAAAATCCTTTACTCTTCCGGGTATCGGAAAGCTTATTGTTGTTAACCGTAAAGAAAGAATGGGAAGAAACCCAGCTACCGGTGAACAGATTTTGATCCCGGCAAGAAAAGCTTTAAAGTTCAGAATTGCTAAACATGCAAAGGATGCTGTTTTACAAAAATAAGCAGCAGAGCTTATTCTTTTTTCTGATCTTTTATATGTAAAGACGGAGTACTATCTCCGTCTTTTTTATTTACGAGCCTATGTTTATTTTCAACAACCCTTATGAAACTTTTATATTCATATTTAAAGAACTACTGGAAACTTGTATTGCTTGCGCTTGTACTTGCAGCAATCAACCAGATTTTTTCTTTGATGGATCCATATATCTTTGGAAAGTTAATAGACAATTATGCAACTAAGTTTGATCAATATTCTACAAATGATTTTCTAAAGGGAGTCGGATTACTTCTTGGGGCAATGGTTGGTGTTGCCTTTATTTCCCGCGTTGCAAAGAATTTCCAGGATTATTACGTAAACGTTATTACGCAAAGACTTGGTGCGCAAATTTATTCAGATGGAATTATGCACTCGCTTCATCTCCCTTATTCTCTTTTTGAAGATCAGAGAAGCGGTGAAACTCTCGGCAAGCTTCAGAAAGTAAGGACAGATACTGAAAGATTTATCAGCACTTTTGTAAATACATTATTCACAACTCTCGTCGGGGTCGTATTTGTATTTGTTTATTCGATAAATGTTCACTGGCTGATTGCCCCTGTTTTCCTTGCTGCTGTTCCGATACTTGGATTTATAAGTTCAGTCTTAAGTCGAAAGATAAAACAGATTCAAAAAGTAATCGTTAAAGAAACAACAGCACTTGCAGGAACTACTACTGAATCTTTAAGGAATATCGAGCTTGTAAAAAGCCTTGGTCTTGGTAACCAGGAAATAAACAGGTTGAATTCCACAACTGATAAAATTCTTGATCTTGAACTGAAAAAAGTACGGTATATTAGGAAGCTCAGCTTTTTCCAGGGAACATCTGTAAATTTTTTAAGAATTTGTATTCTCTTCTTAATGCTTTATTTGATATTTAACGGAGAACTTCAATTAGGACAGTTTATAACTTTGATGTTTTATTCATTCTTTATATTTGGTCCGCTTCAGAGTTTGGGAGATATTATAAACATTTACCGGGAAGCGGAAGTATCTCTTGAAAATTTTGAAGAAATTTTAAAACTCCCTAAAGAAACAAAACCAGTTAAACCTGTTTCTCTCGGTGAAATTGATTCATTAAGATTTGAGAATGTCAGCTTTCAGCATCTCTCATCAAGAACAAAAGCTCTTCAGGAAATTTCTTTTGATGTGAATAAAGGTGAAACTATTGCTTTTGTAGGTCCTTCAGGCTCTGGCAAAACTACTCTTGTAAAACTTCTTGTAGGATTATATAAACCTAAAGAAGGATCAATTTATTATAATAATATTGCTGAAGAACAAATTGATTTTGATGAACTCCGCAACCAGATTGGTTTTGTTACACAGGATACACAATTATTTTCAGGTACAATAAGAGAAAATCTTTTGTTTGTTAATCCAACTGCAACCGATGAGGAATGTAATGATGTCCTTGATAAAGCAGCAGCCCAGACTTTAATGGTGCGAGCCGATAAAGGACTTGATACAGTTATAGGTGAAGGCGGTGTAAAAGTATCCGGCGGAGAAAAACAACGACTCTCAATTGCAAGAGCTTTGCTGAGAAGACCAAACCTGCTTGTCTTTGATGAAGCAACTTCAGCTCTCGATTCTTTAACAGAAGAAGAAATAACTGAAACAATAAAAGAGATCTCCGCGAGCAAACACCTCATTACAATTCTTATTGCTCACAGGCTTTCTACTATCATGCATGCAGATAGAATTTATGTTCTTGAAAAAGGAAAGATTGTTGAATCCGGGTCCCACGATGAACTTGTTGATTTAAAAGGCCTGTACTATGCAATGTGGAGACAACAGATTGGGGAGAGAGAAACGGTTCTTGCGAATAATTTGATCGGTCATCCTAACAACATTTAATTATGAAAAACTCTCCCGGAAGATAAATGAAAAAGGTTCTTCTCTCATTTTTAATCTTTCTATCTTTTTCATCAAATTCATTTTGCCAGAAAATCAATGAAATAATCCAACCACTTAATCTTACAGCAGGAGAGAAAAAAACTTTTTTAATAAGTGATCTCTTTTACACTGATAATGAATATAGAGTTACTTTTGATCCTGATAATTCACTTAAAGTTTTTTATGAAGCAGAAAATGGTCTTGTAGATATAACTTCACTCAAAGATTCTCAAGGTTATGGTGTTCTTCCTTTTTATTTTTACGATAAAACATACCACATCCTTTACAAAACTGAATTACAACAAACAATTACTTTTTCATACAAACCACATACACCTGTTGAAAGAGTTAACTTGTTTGGGAGCTTTAATGGATGGAATAGAGAAAATCTCCCCATGACTGATAAAGATGGTGATGGAATTTATTCAACCAGAATTCCTCTTGAGCCCGGAAGATATGAATACAAGTTCTTTGTAGATCCCGCAAACGGGACAGGTGGCGAAGAAATTATTGATTCATTAAACCCAGAAGTGATTCCTAATGGTTTGGGAGGATTAAATTCGGTAGTAAATGTTAAACCTTTACACACAAGTAAATCTTATCTTCATATTCTCAATTATTCCTATAAAAAAACAAGCTCCCTTTTTTCTTTTTACTATGAATCTGAAACGGCAAATAATATTAAAGTTATTGCACTACTCGATAATGAACTCATTCCTGAAAAGGAAATTGGTATTAAAGAAAGAAAAATATTTATAGATATTCCTTCAGAAAAATTAAAAGGAGATAAAACTTTAAGAGTTGCTGTAAACGAAAATGGAAGTGCATCAAACCTGCAAACAATAATGCTGAAAGATGGCAAGCCGCTTGGCAATAAAGATTCAACTCCGCTTAATAGCGAGACAAGCTGGTATGATGCGATAATTTATTCAATAATGGTTGATCGTTTTTCGGATGGTGATTCAAGCAACAGCATTCCTGTAGTACATCCCGAATTGCTAAAGCAGGCAAATTACTATGGCGGAGACTTACAAGGAATAATTGATAAACTTGAAGATGGATATTTTAATTCTCTTGGAATTAATACGCTCTGGCTTTCTCCAGTTATTGATAATACTCCAAATGCTTATAAAGAATATCCGGAACCTCATCGTTATTATACAGGGTATCATGGTTACTGGCCAGTTCATCCATCAAGAGTTGAAGAACATTTTGGGGATATGAACATACTTAAAAAGATGATAAGCATTGCTCATAGTAAAGGAATAAAAGTTCTGCTTGATTACGTTGCAAACCATATCCATATAGAACATCCTTTCTGGAAAGAGCACCGGGATTGGTTTGGAAAACTTGAACTTCCCGATGGCAGAAAAAATTTAAGATTATGGGATGAATACAGATTGACTACCTGGTTTGAGCCTTTCATGCCTAAATTTGACTATGAAACCTCAAAGGAAGCTCTTGAAGTAATGACTGATAATGCGGTCTGGTGGTTGAAAGAAACAGGTGCAGATGGTTTCAGGCACGATGCAGTTAAACATGTTCCAAATGAATTCTGGAGATTGCTCACTAAGAAAATAAAAAAAGAATTGGAGATCCCACAAAAGAATCCGCCACAGGCGGATTATTACCAAATCGGTGAGACATTTGGCAGTTATGAACTTGTCAGCTCTTATGTTAATAATGGGCAACTTAATGCTCAGTTTAACTTTATTCTTTATGATACAGCCATTCCCACTTTTATTGATGAGAATACTCCGTTCACAGCACTTGATCAGCAGATGCAAAAAACATTTTCCGTGTATGGTGTGAATAACCTTATGGGAAATGTTATGGATAGCCATGACAAAACAAGGTTTATGGCTTATGCGGATGGTGATGTTTCTTTAAACGAAGGTAAAGCGATTGAAATTGGGTGGAACAATCCTCCTGAAGTTGATGATCCTGAAAGTTATAACAAGTTAAAACTTTATCTCGCTTATATGATGACAATCCCGGGATTGCCTGTGATCTATTATGGCGATGAAATAGGAATGACCGGCGCAGGTGATCCTGATAACAGACGAATGATGAGGTTTGATGATGATGTTACTCCGGTAGAGCGGAAAATTCTTGAAGATGTTAAGAAAATTATCAATGTAAGAAATTCTCATTCTGCATTACGTTATGGAAATTTTCAAACTCTCTTAGTTAATGAAAATTGTTATGCATATCTCAGATCTGATCTGAATGAAAGAGTGCTAGTTGCTTTAAATAAAAGCAGAGATGATGAAAAAATGAATATTGCTTTACCTGAAGTTTATAATTTAAAGAAAGCAAAGGATTTATCAGGAGAAGAGTTTGAAATAAATGATAATGAGCTGCAACTGAACGTTAATGGAGTTAGTTATTTGATTTTGACAGTTTGGTAATGCTTGATATATTCCATCTAAGAATTGAATAACAGGAACAAAATATCTAAGTTTTCATTAAAAAATATCCTTCTTAAGGAAGAAAAATGAGTTTCCAAAACCAAGCTATAGAAATATTAAAGAAGGCTAAACCCACCTTACTTGCTAATTACCCGATAAAACACCTTGCAGTTTTTGGTTCCGTTAGCAGAATGGATGATAGCGAGAATAGCGATGTTGATATATTAGTTGAATTCAATCGGAACGTAGGGATGGAATTTATACATCTGTCTTATGAACTAGAAAAAATATTAAAAAGAAAAGTAGATTTAGTCTCACGAAACGGAATAAAAGAAAAATACTTTAAAGAAATAGAATCCGAATTGATTTATGTCTAAACGTTCTGTAAAATTACTTTTGGAAGATATACTTGAGGCAATTGAAAATATTCAAAATTATACAAAAGAAAATTCTTTCGAAGAATTCCTGACTGATCAAAAGACTAAAGATGCGGTAGTTAGAAACTTTGAAATAATAGGTGAAGCTGCGAGCAAATTACCAAAAGAATTCAGAACAGATAATCCACAAATAGATTGGCCCGGTGTAATTGGTTTTCGAAACATACTTGTTCATGATTATTTTGGAATTGACTACCACATTGTATGGACTATTAAAACTGATCATCTACCCAAATTAAAAAACGAAATCCAGTCTTTAATTTAGATTTTAACAGCAAGATCTGCAGTTATTTTCCTCTCCTTACTCTTTATTCACTTCCTTTTATTAACTTACAAAGTAATCATTAAAATTTTTGAGAGGTATAATGGCAAAGATTTCAATTATAATCGGAGTCCTGTTAATAATACTTGGTTTATATGGGTACTTTGGTTTGGTGAGTGAAAGCGTTACCGCTTTAATTCCCACCTTTGTTGGATTACCTCTTTTAATTCTCGGCTGGCTTGCATTGAATGAAAAATTCAGGAAAAATTCAATGCATATTGCCGCAGCAATTGCTTTATTAGGATTTATTGGTTCTGCAATGAGAGCAGTTCCTCCTTTGTTCAAAAATGAAATTGCAAACCAGGAAGCTTTTACTGTTCAACTATTGATGGCGGTTGTATGTTTAATATTTGTTGTGCTGGCAGTTCAATCGTTTATTAAAGTTAGAAAAAATAAGTGAAGTTCACCCCAGAGGTGAGCCTCACTTATTAGAGTATTACTAATAAACTAAAATAAAAAATGAAAAAAATATTTATACTTTTAACAACAGGATTTCTTTTATTTTCTTGTTCAGAAAGCAAAGATAATCAGCCAAAAAGTGAACTGGAATTAAAAATGAATACCATTGCAGAAGCCTATGTAAAGCTTGTTTTAAAGATCGGGCAGCATGATGCAGATTTTGTTGATGCTTATTACGGACCTGAAGAATGGAAACCCGCAGAATTAACTCACGACGGAAACGATACTTTAATCCACAAACAGCTAAGTGAAGAAACGGACAAACTTCTGAATGAGCTTGAGAGCCTCTCAAATTATGAAGCAACTGAATTAGAAACTTTAAGATACCGCTATCTTTACAAACAGATCCTTGCTGCAAAGACAAAATTGTTTATGATCTCCGGAGGTCAGCTCAGTTTTGATGAAGAATCAAAGGCTCTTTATGATGCAGTTGCTCCTTCCTATCCTGAAGAACATTATAAAGAAATACTCGGGAAGCTTGATAAGCTTTTGCCCGGCAGTGGAGAAGTTTCAAAAAGAATAAATGATTTTAGAAATAATTTTATTATCCCTAAAGAGAAACTTCATACGGTTTTTACAACAGCAATTAATGAATGCAGAAAGAAAACCCTTCAGCATATTCAACTTCCTCCGAATGAGAATTTTACTGTTGAATATGTAACAGATAAACCCTGGGGCGGTTATAACTGGTATAAAGGAAACAACTACAGTATTATACAGGTTAATACAGATTTACAAGTATATATTGATAGCGCAGTTGATCTTGCTGCTCATGAAGGATACCCCGGTCATCATGTTTATAATGTACTTCTTGAAAAAAATCTTTACAGGCAAAACGGCTGGGTTGAATTTTCAGTTTATACTTTATTCAGTCCCCAATCTTTAATTGCTGAAGGGAGCGCAAACTTTGGGATTGAAGTTGTTCTTCCCGGTAAAGAAAGAATTGAATTTGAAAAGAAAGTTTTATTTTCTCTTGCAGGATTAGACCCTGATAAAGCTGATAGATATTACAATATGCTCTCCCTTTTAAATGAACTTGAATATGCCGGGAACGAAGCAGCAAGAAATTATCTCGATGGAAAATGGAATAGAGAGGAAACAAAAAGCTGGCTTATGAAATACTCTCTGATGACTTCTGAAAAAGCAGATAAGAGGATACAGTTTATTGAGAAGTATCGTAGTTATGTAATCAACTACAACCTGGGAAAAGATATTGTGAAAAATTATATTGAGAAGAGTGGAGGAACCTCTGATAATCCGGATAAGAGATGGGAAATATTTAAAACTCTATTATCAACTCCGCAAACTCCATCAGCGTTAAAATGAAAGTAACTAAAAAATCAGTTGACAGCAAATTTACCTCACCCTCATTCCCTCTCCTTGTTAAGGAGAGGGAGGTTCTTAAAGTCCTCTCCTTTATAAGGAGAGAGCCTGTCCCGAACTTGATTCGGGAATTTAGGTGAGGTAATATGGCTAAGAAAATATCTGCCGATTCAACTATAAAATTCTTTATATCTGTGATTGGGCTTTTTGTTATCGGCATTATCCTGGTGGAGCTTAACCATATTTTTCTTTCACTCGTTGTGGCTTACTTTCTTTTCTTTTTATTCTCTCCTCTAAACAACCTTCTTGAAAAAGATAAAGTGCCGATGTTTTTTATAGTGCTTATTGATTTAATAATTCTAATTATTATAACATGGGGAGTATCTCAATTCCTTATTGATTCTTTCATAAGATTAGGGAAAGATGCTCCGGCTTATGCTGAAAGGTTGAATACAATTGTAAGGAATGCTGCAGTATCAATTGGAACTGAAAGTAAATTCTTTACTGAATTCTCTATCCAGGAAATAATTGCAAAGATTGATTACAAAATTCTTGCAGGTGGAGTTTTTACTTCAACTTTCAATGTAATGGGGAATCTTCTCTTCCTGCTTTTCTTTTTTATCTTCGTTATAACTGGTCATAAAAATATTTATGAGGCATTTAGAAAAAGATTTATTAATAGAAGAGTAAAACCCGAGATTAAGAAATTCAGAAGGCATTCCCAAAAAATTTATCCCGAAACAGAGTCTTTACAGGATGAAAATATAGAAGGACAATTTGAACATGAAAAATCGGAAAAGGAACTTCAGCTTTCAGAAACTTTTAATAAAATAACAAAACAAATACAGCGTTACATAATTGCAAAAATCGGTGTTAATCTTATGGCTGGTATTGTTGTTGGTATTATTGCTTACCTTTTCGGACTTGATTTCCCGGTAATACTTGGGCTTTTCACTTTCCTGTTCAACTTCATTCCAACTATCGGATCTGCAATCGCTCTCATTCTTCCTGTGCTTCTTTCTTTAATTCAATTTGATTCGATAGGTTCAACAATTGCGGTTGCACTATTAATTGGAATTATTCAAACTCTCTTCTTTAATATTATTGAACCATTGGTAATTGGTAAGAAATTGAACCTTAATCCTCTTTTAATTTTAATTGCAGTTTTAATCTGGGGTTACATCTGGGGAATTATAGGGATGCTTCTTGCAGTACCGCTTACCGCCATAATTAAAATTATAATATCAAATTCAAAATCTAAAAACCTCATGTTTTTAAATGATCTTATGAGTGAGGATTAGCTCTAAACTTTTTTTCAGATCAGCTTTTACATATTCAAACTGTTCTTTGCCAATGCTTACTTCACGGAATATTTCAAAAATGTCTTCCTTAGTTATTTTTTTAAAATCTCTTTCTAAAGGAAGAATACAGACTCCTCCAAAATCTACAGCAGCAGGGCTTAGAAGAATTCTGTTTTCTCCTTCCCTGAAGTAATGAGATGGTCTGTGTTTTTCTCTTAAAAATATTAATATCCTCCAGCCAAATTCTCCTTTACCTTCAGCTTGCCGGGGCTCATAAAAAGAAATAATATTCAACATTGGTTCGGGTTTCACCCGACTTTGTCGGGATAATCTTGAATAAAAGTTATAGAAAATATCAAATACTTTTTCTGCTGAAGAAATTTCCTTTGCTTCAATTGAGATAAATTTTCTTAATCCATCATCAATGCCTGTTACAACAAGTGAATCATTTTCAATAAGAATTTCGCCATATTCATTTTTAAGAGAATGGAACCCATCATCTACCGGCATAAAAAATTTACTGCCAGCCTGGAAATGTAGATGATCCGGGGCAGAAGCTCCGCAAGCTGGCCCGTTGTAAATAATTACATCACGGGAAAAATCTTTACTGAGCAAAAGCATTTTAGCAAACGATTCTTTAATCGCCTGCGGAATATGATCTTTATGTGGTATTGTAAAATGTTCAGGGAAAATGGGAAAGGGGTTTACAAGAATTAAAAAATCTTCGCGGTATTTAATTGCTTTCTGTTTTGAGTAAATGTTAGCCGGGCAAAGAAAGCAGGCTCTTGTCTTGATAGATTTCTCATCAACTTTTGCTGATGAAGACGTAATCCTCCCCGGATTATTCTGCACCTTAATTACAAATCCATCAAACTGGAATGTTTTAGTTTGTGAAGTTTTATATGAAATATAGGCTTTTTCTAATTCCGGCCACGATTTTATCTGTTCCCTCAACAACAATCTTGAAGCATTGGAATAATCTTTCAGTGAGATGAGACCATTTAAATTATCATGATTTAAAAAAATATTATCCACTTAGTAAATTTTTTTCAGCTTAGCGTCTTTAAAATAGTGTAAAATTATTTCATCAAACTGGTACCCTTGTGCAGCCATAACGGCAGCACCAATCTGGCAAAGACCAACACCATGTCCCCAGCCTGCGCCATGAATAATAAATCTCTCCGGCACTCCATTTTGTTCTCCCTCTTTATCAATGACAAAAGCACTGCTATAAAGATGAGTCTCCGATAGAACTTTTCTTATTTCAAGTTCTTTCCCAATTATGATAGATTTTTTTGAACCAACAATTTTTAGCTTTATAAGCCTTGCCGAATCACCCCGTTCAACAGGGATTAAATCTATTATATCTCCAAAATCCTGTCCGGTTTTTGATTTTATAATCTTTTTTATCTGATCCTGTGAGTATTCTACTTTCCATCTGAAAAAATCTTTCGTCTCCTGGTCGTAATCAAGAAGAACCTGTGAGAGAATTTTAATATCTGATGTATTGCAAAAAGATGGAGGATTACCTGTTATCCACTTTCTTGCATTCTGTTCCGAAGAAAAATCAGTATCAAAGTTTTCCGGTTCAAATTTATAATCAAACACTGAAGAGAGATATTCATGTTTAACCGGCTCCCATACATTTTCATAGGCTTCAGTAAGTCCACCACAGCATTTTGAATAGCGTGTATCGCAGATTTTTTTATCATACATCAGAACAATGCCTTTTGTCTCTTCAATAGCCAGCCTGGAGTTTTCTGTTGATATTTTTGTTATTCCCTGGTACCTCTGGCAATGGTCATCCGCACAAACATCAAAAAGTTTATGGTCTTCTCTATCCACCCATTTTATTATTTCATTCTCTGTTTTGTACACCGATTTATATTTTTCTTTTTTCCCTTTTAAAGATTTTGCTTTTTCAATCTGTGCAAGAAGCCAGCTCCTTGAAACAATTGCATGTGCTTTTAAAAGCTGAAGAGAACTTTTTGCACTCATTTCTGAAGAAATAACGCTGGTAAGATACTTGCCAATCGGGAGGATATTTATTACCCAGATTTTATCATTCTCTCTCAAAAGTTTTAGAGAACCCATAAATCTCTGCTTCTCTTTTCTTTCCCAATGAAATTTTATACCGATAGGAACATCAATAATAAGAAAAGAATCTAAGGCGGGGTCATCTGGTTCAAATATTATCTCATTTGAAATTTCAATTTTATCATTCCCTGATTTGCATACAATACGGTCATCCTGAACTTGAGCAGTAAATCTTCCGTTAAAGGTTTGTTTAAATCCCTGCACTGAAAAATCACCATAAAGCTCAAACTTTATCTCTTTCTCAGAAAGGATCCCAACGCTGATATATGGTTCTTTATTGAACAATTATTATATCTTCTCAAAAAAACTTTATTGGGGAAGAATATAATCATTAGCATTATTAAAAACCCCCATTCTTTCCTTTCAAAAAAGGAGGAACACATTACTTAGATGTGGGATATTATAAAGAAACTTTTTAATTTGCTGATGAAACTTAAAACATCAATTAATGATAAAAGAAAATTCCCGGAACGGTTCCGACGACAGTCGGAGAAAAACGGTAAATATAATTGGGTTTCCAATGGATCTTGGCGCTGACCGAAGAGGTGTTGACATGGGACCTTCTGCATTAAGAATTGCCGGTTTGAAAGAGAAGCTTGAAAATCTCGGCTATAAAATTGTTGATAGTGGAGATATATTCATTCAGATTATGGAGAAACAAAAGATATCTAACCCTAATCTCAAATATTTAAATGAAATCCTTAAAACATCCCGGAGGCTTGCAGCTAAAGTAGAAAGGGTTCTTGAGAGAGGACATTTTCCCCTTTGCCTTGGCGGCGATCATTCGATGGCAATCGGAACAATTGCGGGAATTGCTTCTTATTGCAAAAAGCACCGCTTAAAACTTGGTGTTATCTGGGTTGATGCTCATTCCGATATGAACACCGATGAAACATCCCCATCAGGAAATATTCATGGGATGCCTCTTGCGGCTTCACTTGGAATCGGAAATGAGAAGCTTGTAAACTTTTATGGCTTTGCACCCAAGCTTAAACCTGAGAATTGCGCCTTAATAGGAACAAGAAGCGTTGATGCACTTGAAAGAGTAAATATAAAAAAACTGAACCTCCCTGTTTATACAATGACAGACATAGATAAACTTGGAATACACAGAATCATCATTAAAATATTAAAGCAGTTCAGGGAGAAAGTTGATCATATACATGTAAGTTTTGATCTTGATGGTGTTGACCCCACGATTGCACCTGGAGTAGGAACACCTATTCCCGGTGGGTTAAGCTACAGGGAAGCTCATCTTCTTATGGAATCTATAGCCGAATGCGGATGTATGTCTTCTTTAGAAGTAACTGAAGTAAATCCTATCCTTGATGATAAAAATAAAAGCGCTCTTTTTGCAACCGATCTTATTGCTTCTAGTATGGGACAAAGGATCTTATAGTTTGAGTAACAACCAGCCAATCTTTATATATCTTCTTATTTTCCTCGCTCTTTCAATAGTTTTAAAATTGTTCGGAATAATTAATGTTACAATTGTTGAATTGTTAGGTTACGCTCTTATTTTTTATGGTATAACTTTAGTTTATACTTCTTTTGGCAGAAAGCATGAAGGAGTTTTATTTATTGGTTCTTCACTTTTTCTTACAGGGCTGCTTCTTTTTCTTATCAACAATTTTGAATTCACAAACAGTAATGAAATAATTTTCCCGGCTGTATTATTAATTATAGGGATTAATTTTCTTATGCTTTTCCTGAATAATGCAGAAAGGTTAAGTTTTATAGCTGTTTCACTAACATCAATTTTTGCGGCAATAATTGTAACTCTACTTTTAGGTTCAATTACATTCCGGACTTTCTTTATATCAATAATTAATATTGCAGAGAAATACTGGCCAATCGTTCTCATTGCAGCAGGATTGATAATTCTCCTGAATATAGAATATAAAAAGAAGTGAGGTATTGGGTATATGGTATAAAGGTATAAGGAATAATCTTCACCTTTATACCATATACCTTTATACCTCTATACCTATTACCCTATTCAGCCTTTCCTTTAAGATAAATTTTAGAACCTGGTTTCCTTGAACCTGCAGCATTTGATTCAATTAAATAAAATTCCAAAGGTCCTTCGTTAACAGATTCCGGAAGTGTGAAAGGAAAATAATCTGGTCTGGATGAGACTTTAAAAACACCAAGAGAAACGAAATCCCGGTTAACCCCTGCCCACAATTGGTAAGCATTATCTGAATCCAGAATCGGGAGATTTTTAATATGTAGGTAACCTCTTTTATCTTCATAGCTAAAAATAATTTCCCCGCTGCTTATTGCTCCATTTGAGTTAGTCAATTGAATAGTCAGTGGATTTCTCAACTCAATTAAGCCTGGAATTTCAGGACGATTTTGATATTCATTGCTTAATGTTTCTATTCTATTTGTAAGGTTTTCAACTTGAGTTTCATAAAAAAGAGTTCTGTCCCGGTAAAAAAGATAAACCATTACTGCAGATGCAATATAAAATACAATCAGTCCTATAATTAATATAGATGAATAATTTCTTTTTCTGTTTTCTATTAAATAGTCAGGTTTACTTCTTTCTATTCCTGGTTTAAATGGAATTACAGTTTCAAACTCATCTCCGCCTTTGGCGGATCTTTTTACTTCTCCTTCTTCTACATTTTCTTCATCTAGCTTTTCAACCCTTTCAATCCGCCCCTGGCGGATTTCTTTTGGAACACTCTCTTCCTCTTCAGGAATATTTAAACGTGAGGAAATTGAGGAAACCTGCTCAAAGGTTTTGGTTTTATCTTCACTTTTCACGCTTTTAAGATGATACAAACGATTTAATATTTTTTCCTTTATTTCAACAGATGGTTTTTCAAGATCAAGAATAACAGGAAGCAGTGCAGCAAGATTTTGATATTCGCCCAGCAGTTTCCATGGAAACGGCTCTGAAGCTTTAAACCGGTTATAAGTTTTTACTTGTTCATCATGACTTAAACATCCTAAAGCAAAAGGATATATCATTTCCACAATTTCATTCTTAACAGTAAAGAGAGAAGATTTCCCCATAAAATTTTCATTCAGGTTTATTAATGAAGTCTTCACTTTAGACTTAACAGTTGAAAGCGGGATTTTTAATTTCTCAGCTATCTCCTCCTGGGTAAGCCCTTCATAAAAAGCGAGATAAATTACATACTGCTGGGCATCGGTTAATTTGTTCAGAGCAGTTTCAATATTGATTTTTAATTCAAAAGCTTTATCAACCTCCAAAGCTTCTGTAAGGTGAGAAATTCTTGGAATGATATACTCCTCTTGCAGTTCGCCAGAGGAGTTTTCCTTCATTCCGGTTTTTTTTCTTAACTCATAAACAGCTCTGTTCTTAGCAAGAGTTATTAACCATGTATAAGGATTTCTTGCATTGAAATCGAAGTAGTTTATCCTTTTATAAATTACGGCGAAAATATCAACCAGTACATTTTCTGCAAGCTGATCATCCTTCAAAATTTTTTTAATGAAAGTATAAAGCAGAGATGAATATTTATCATATAAATCCTCAATTGCTTTAAAATCAGATTCAAAAATTCTCTGCATTAATTCTACTTCAGAAACAGAAGTTTGCATATCAAATCTTTATTCATTTTTGTTTGCACTTATTGAAAAGTATAACTAACCATTGAAAAAAGCAATTCCGTTTATTCATTACAAAATTCATTTTAATGCGTATTACTTCAGTTTATGCTGAATTCATTATTTAGTATCTTTGCAGGAAATACAAATCATTAATTAAAAATGACATCAAGAGAAATAAGAGAACAATTTTTAGATTTTTTTAAGAATAGAGCGCATAGAATTGTACCAAGTTCACCAGTAGTTCCGTTTGATGATCCGACACTTCTTTTTACAAATGCAGGAATGAACCAGTTTAAAGATGTTTTTCTGGGAACTGGTAAAAGAGATTATAAACGTGCAGCCGATACGCAAAAATGTATCCGTGTAAGCGGCAAACATAATGATCTTGAAGAAGTTGGACATGATACTTACCACCATACTTTTTTCGAGATGCTTGGAAACTGGTCATTTGGAGATTACTATAAGGCAGAAGCTATTGAATGGGCATGGGAACTTTTAACTGAAGTCTGGAAACTGCCGAAGGAAAGATTATGGGCAACAGTTTTCCGAACTGATGATGAAGCTTATGAATATTGGAAAACTAAAACAGATATAAATTCAAAACATATACTCCGCTTTGATGAGAAGGATAATTTTTGGGAGATGGGTGAAACAGGGCCTTGCGGTCCTTGTTCTGAAATTCATATAAATCTTAGTGATGATTTTGATAATCCTAAATATATTAATGCTGGTCTTCCTGAATGTATTGAGATATGGAACCTTGTATTCATTCAATATAACAGGGATGAAACCGGAAAGCTGACAGAGCTTCCTGCAAAACATGTTGATACAGGAATGGGATTTGAAAGAGTTTGCGCGATCTTACAAAAGAAAAATTCTAACTACGATACTGATGTTTTTTCTCCGTTGATTAATGAAATCGTAAATTTCGCAGGGATTAAATATGAAAAAGAGGAAGATAAAATTCCGATGAGAGTAATTGCAGATCATGCAAGAGCATTAACTTTTGCAATTGCTGATGGTGCAGTTCCTGGAAATGAAGGAAGAGGTTATGTTTTAAGAAGAATCTTAAGAAGAGCCGCAAGATATGGAAGGAAACTAAATTTACATAAACCCTTTATTTACAACCTCGTTGAGGTTCTTGTAAAAACGATGGGAGATGTTTTCCCGGAAATAAAAGAGAAGCAGCAGTTTGTTGAGAAAGTAATTAAAGCTGAAGAAGAAAACTTTAATGCTACTCTCGATAGAGGAATTGACTTGTTTGAACAGGTAACTGTTGATTTGAAACAAAAAGGTAAAAATAAAATTCCAGGAACTGCTGTGTTCAAGCTTTATGATACTTTTGGTTTCCCGGTGGATCTTACAAATATAATGGCTGAAGAAAAAGGCTTTACTATTGATGAAGAAGGTTTTAACAAGTTAATGGAGGAACAAAAGCAAAGAGGAAGAGAAGCAAGGAAAGAAATAATTATAACTCCATCAGTTATATCTGCTGTAACAAAGACAATTGATCCGGCAGTTAAGACTGAATTTACTGGCTATGATGAATTAAAATCTGAAGCTAAAATAATCTGGTATGAAAGAGAAAATGGTAATGATCTTATAGTTTTGAATAAAACTCCTTTCTATGTTGAAGCTGGTGGACAGATTGACGACCTCGGTTATATCATTCTTGAAACCATTCCTTTAAATGTAATTGACGTTACAAAAGTTGATAACAAAACAGTTCATGTAATTGAAAATGTGAAAAAGAGGCAGATATCAACTGGCAGAAAAGTTCTTGCCCAAGTTGATGAAAAACGAAGATGGGATATAATGCGTAATCATACAGCAACTCATTTTCTCCATTCAGCTTTAAGAAATATACTTGGTACTCATGTTCACCAGGCTGGTTCTTACGTTGGCCCCGACAGGCTTCGTTTTGATTTCACTCATTTCTCTAAAGTTGAAGATACTGAACTAAAAGAAATTGAATCTTTAGTTAATGAAGAGCTAAGAAGAAATTATGAACTTCAGCATCACCGCGATATTCCGTTTGATGAAGCAAAGAAAATGGGTGCTCTTATGTTCTTTGGTGATAAGTATGGTGATAAAGTTAACGTTGTACAGTTTGGCGAGTTTACAAAAGAATTCTGCGGAGGAACTCACGTACATAATTCTTCAGAGATTGGTTTGTTTAAAATTATTAGTGAATATTCTACTTCAAGCGGTGTGAGAAGAATTGAAGCTGTAACGGGTTCCGGCATTGAGAGATTCATACAATTACAATTTGAACAGATATTATCTTCTGAAGAAAGAATTACTGAATTGCTGGAAGAAAAAAAGAAGCTTGAAAAGGAGCTTTCTGGATTAAAATTTGAAGAAAAGAAAGGGCAGATCTCATCTGTTCTTAATAATCCATTTGAAATGAGAGGAATAAAAATTTATAAAGCACAGGTTTCTGTAGAAAATAATGATGAATTAAAATCTCTCGGTGATGAATTAAGAAATAAAACAAAAGGCTCTGTTGGAGTTTTATTTTCTATAATAGATAATAAGGCAGGGATTGTCTGCATTGTAACAGATGATCTCATAAAAGAAAAAAATCTGAGTGCAGGAAAAATAGTTGGCGAGCTTGCAAAGCTTTTAGGCGGCAGTGGCGGCGGAAGATCTCATCTTGCAACTGCGGGCGGAAAAGATGTTACTAAAATTCAATTTGCTTTAAGTAAAGTTGAAGAGATAATAGAAAGTTTCCTTAATCAGTAATTAATTTTAAGAGGGAGAAAAATGGATCATAATTTAGTTACTACCGCATTTACATTTGATGGGTATAAGATAAAACAAAATCTTGGTGTTATAAGAGGAATTGTTGTAAGGTCGCGCTCAATATTCGGAACAATCGGGGCCGGATTTCAAACATTAGTCGGAGGGAATATTTCTCTATTCACTGAGTTGTGTGAAAGAACAAGAAAAGATTCTTATGACTTGATGATTGCACATGCAGAACAAATTGGAGCGAATGGAATAATCGGTTTCAGATATGATGCTAATGAAATTATGTCTGGTGTTACAGAGGTTCTTGCTTATGGAACTGCAGTAGTTCTCGAAAAAATATAATCCTGTGAAAAAATTAACCACTAAGACACTAAGAACACTAAATTTCACTAAGTGGTTCTAAGTGCTCTTAGTGCCTTAGTGGTAAAACACCATTTTATGTTAACAAAAAAATATATTAACAACCTTGCTTACAATATTGTAGGCTGCGCAATAGAAGTTCATAAAGAATTAGGCCCAGGTTTATTAGAATCCGTATATGAAACCTGCTTTATTGATGAGCTTGTCTCAAATCATTTTGAGGTAAAGAAACATCTATTGGTTCCAATTAAATATAAAAGCAAAGAACTGGGCAATAGCCTGGTTCTGGACTTACTTGTAAATGATTTAATTATAGTTGAATTAAAATCTGTTGATTATATCATTCCTGTTTATAAAGCTCAACTATTATCCTATTTGAAGCTAACCGGTAAACCGAAGGGATTACTAATTAATTTTAATAGTGAGAACATTACACAACAACTTGTTCCTTTAGTAACTGAAGAATTTGCAAAACTTCCGGAAGAATGAGTAAAACAAGAGTTAAATACATTTGTTCAAATTGTGGGTATGAATCACTGAGGTGGCTTGGTAAATGCCCTGAGTGTGATAACTGGAATACATTTACTGAAGAGATAATTGAAACCGGTAACAGAAAAGCTTCTGCCTATAAGGGAACTCTTAATCTCAAAAAAATTGATGAGCTTGAAGATGCTGAAAAGAACAGGATTGTTACAGGTATAGGTGAGTTTGATAGAGTTTTAGGCGGCGGTTTTATACCCGGTTCTGTAATTCTTCTTGGGGGAGATCCTGGTATCGGCAAATCTACTCTTGCAATGCAGGCTGCTTCAAGAATAAATAACAAAATTTTATATGTAACTGGAGAGGAATCAGCTTCACAAATAAAAACAAGAGCAGCAAGACTCAAAATAAAATCTGATAATTTTTTTGTTCTTTCGGAAACAGATATAAATATTATAATCGCTGCAATTAATTCTCTTTCCCCTTCTCTTGTTATTATTGATTCCATTCAAACAATGTACAGAAGTGAATTAGATAATTCTCCCGGAACAATTACTCAAATTCGCGAATGCACTTCACAATTAATGGAGACAGCAAAGAAAAATAATATCTCAATCCTTATTGTTGGGCATGTAACCAAAGAAGGATTTATAGCGGGGCCAAAAGTTCTTGAGCATATGGTTGATACTGTAATCCAGTTCGAAGGCGAATCTCACCATGCTTTCAGAATCCTTAGAGCACAGAAAAACCGTTTTGGCAGCACAAATGAAATAGGAATATTTGAAATGCACGAAGATGGCCTAACCGAAGTTAAAAACCCAAGTGAAGTTTTTTTGAGCGAAAGAGAAAAGGAAATTTCCGGTTCTGCTATTACTTCAAGCATTGAAGGAACAAGACCTATACTTCTTGAAGTTCAGGCTCTGGTTACACCATCAAACTACGGCAACCCACAAAGAGTTGCAACTGGATTTGATTTCAGGAGACTTTCCATTCTTCTTGCAGTACT
Organism: uncultured Ignavibacteriaceae bacterium; assembly: GCA_964515875.1. Classification (GTDB taxonomy): domain Bacteria; phylum Bacteroidota; class Ignavibacteria; order Ignavibacteriales; family Ignavibacteriaceae; genus RBG-16-34-14. Next base: position 29,483 of record CAZEWJ010000034.1, read on the forward strand.
TGAAAAAAGGAGTGGACTCAGGTTATCTGCAAATAATGTTTTTTTAAATATGGCAGGAGGAGTAAAAATAGATGAACCTGCAGTTGATCTTGCCGTCTGCTGCAGTATTGCATCAAGCTTAACAGATAAAGTGGTTAACGGCAAAACTGTTTTAATAGGAGAGATTGGATTGGGAGGCGAAGTAAGAAGTGTTAGCCATATTGAAAAAAGGATTCAGGAAGCGGAAAAATTAGGTTTTGATAAGGTTATAATTCCACATAATAATGCAAAGGTGCTAAAGGCTAATTCATCTTTAATTAAAATAACCGGGGTAGAAAGCTTAACCGAAGCAATAAATGATGTGATAAAATAGTTTATCTTATTATTATGCAATACTTATTTTATTGATTTTTCTTTTTGTTTTATCCATTAATAATATTATTTTATTTCAACGGTTTTTAAAAACCGCTTCATTTTTTGTGTAATAATTCGTTAGAGGTAAGTTAGTGAGTACCAAATTGTTCGTCGGGAGTCTTCCCTGGGGCGTTAATGATGATACCTTGAGAACAGCTTTTGAAGCTCATGGTAAAGTTGTTTCTGCCAAAGTTATTACCGATCGTGAGACCGGTAAATCAAGAGGATTCGGTTTTGTTGAAATGGAAAATGAAACCGATGCCAATAATGCGATCCAGGCTCTTAATAATTCTGAGCTGAAAGGCCGTAACATTATTGTAAGCGAAGCCAAACCAAAGAAATAAATAATATTTGGTGCAGTTTCTTAGAAGGGGAAATCTTTTGGGTCAGATGATCCTTTTGAGCGCTCTTTTGTTGAGCGCTTTTGTTTTTTAAAGTTGTAATCAGTAATTTTTTAAAAAGTCTCCCTTTAGTAAAGGGAGACAGCCACGACAAGTCGTGACAGAGGGATTTTATTTACGTTGCATTGTACTTAAGCGTAACAACCACCCCTAAACAAATCTCCCTGATTTTAGCTTAGCTAAAATCCGTCCCTCTTTGTTAAAGAGGGACATTTTGGGATTCAATTAATGAACGAATTAATTGCAATCCTGAAGTTGTTGCCATTCCTGTGATTCAGCTTCCATGCAAATTCAACCTGCAAAGGTATTAGTTGATGGCCTATTCCAAATCCTATTTCATAAAAAGGATTTCTGAAAACTTTCTGCGGAACAATCAGTATATATCTGCTTTCATTACTTATATCTGTGTAAGCTGCATTAAAAAAAGTATTAAGTAAAATATCCCAGTCCTTTAACCCCGGTATTCCAAACCACCTGAATAATTCACTTCCAAAATTGTGTTCAAGACTGGCAGCAGCGATTCTGTCACCGACAACTTCATTATATCCAAGTGTTCTGAATGTAAAGCTGCGTGAAAGATAACTTATATTTCCTGGTAAAACATAAAGCATCTGATAAGGCAGTTTCCCATCGCTGTAAACAATATTTGTTTTTAAAGTTAAGATACTATTTCTGAAAGTTCTGACTCTTGCATAACTGTTTAATTCATACTTTGTAAAATCCAGACCGCTTTTTAAAAAATCTGAATTAGAATATGTAACGTTGCCTTCAAAAGTTATATATGAATCACTTGAAAAAACTCTTCTCCTGAAAAACCCATCCTCAATATAATTTCTGAAATCTAATCCGAAACCTGCGGTAATTGCATTAATTTTTGTTTCATAAACAGGAGAGTTGACATTGTATCTTCTATCGTTAGCAAAGAATGAAAAATCAGTATTATTATATGCATTCTTATCAGTGCGGTTTAAATAACCAATACTTAAACTTAAAACCGGGAATACTTCGCCAGTAAACTTAATATCAAACCCCTTTGAATAGAAGTAATCATTAATTGAATTTTTAAAAAATAATGCTGATATGGATTCAACTAACTCAGAATACTGGTCAGCATCTGATTCACTAAACAAAACATTGATCCTTCTAAAAATATTTAGTTCCAGTTCATAAGTTCTGTAATCCCCAAAGAGATAAGAGCTATTAAAATCTGTTTTGAATTTCTCATCGGCAAAACCATAAGAAAATTTTAATGAGGAATTTAATCTTCTGTCGAAAGCATCATTCAAGAAGAAACCATAATCAATTGTATGCCCTTCAACACTGTTAAAGTGATAAATTCCCAAGGGAGCGGTTACTTCAAAATTATCAGCTAATCTCATTCTAGTTGATAATATTGAAAAATCATCCCAAAAGGTTCTTGGTATACTTTTAATACTGTCTATTCGCTTATAGGACTCCGATTCTTCTTTGGAACTTGGAATCGTTTGTGTTGAAGTCCAGTAAAGAGAATCTTTTTTATCTGCTTCCGGCTGAACAGTAATTATTGCTTTGCTAAAAATATCTTCATTCAAATCTGAATTAATATTGTAATCATAAAGAATAGTGTTAAGCTCAAATCCAAATCTGAAAATGTTAAGATAATTTGCAGTAGCAAAAAGGCGGTAATCAACAGGCATATAAACAGATTCATCATAAGAAGAAAATTGCTGAAAAACATTTACCGTATCAAAGATTCCTCCAGGGTTTGCAGCCTTATTAAGATTGAGATCAACTTTTATAAGATCATATGTTCCATTGAGAATAAAAATACTTCCTTTAAAACCGGGATCACTTTCATCATTCGGAGTCATATAAATTTTATAAACAGTTTTATCATCTATTGCCATAGTCTCTTCAATATAAAAATAGTAGTAATCCAATGAATTGTTGGCTAAAGGTCCCGGCAGGTAAGAGCCAAGAAAACTTATTTCATCATTGTAAAAATTCTGCATAATTCTTCCGCCGGTTAAAATATTTATGGAAGAGGGGAAGTTTGCGGTCTGTTTTCTTGCAGTAATTATTTCTTTATAACTATCCGGTTTTTGAAAATACCCTTTGCTCTCGTTTTCAATAATACCCGCAATTATTAAATCTTTATTTTCTTCATCCCCGATGTTTATGCTTATCGTGTTACTGCCTCCGGTAATTTCTTCGGGCGCTCTTAGTACTCCCTTAGTATACGCATCAAACTCATAGCTTAATATCTTTTCATTTCTTTCATTCTTTCTTTCAATGGCTTTTCTTATTATCTCAAAAGCAGGATTTTCTCCCGGATGAATAACAATCTCAGGAAGAGTAACATCAATTTGAATAAGCTTAAAGTCTGTATTTTTCAAATCGGATTTTAGACTAATAGATATTGTATCTGTCTTATAACCAATATATGATGCGATTAGCTGATATTCTCCTTTGGGAAGTTTAATTTCATATTCCCCTTCAAGATTTGAAGATGTGCCGAGAGAGGAGTTTAGAACTCTTACATTTGCATAGTTTAAAATTGCACCTGATTCTTTGTCTTTAATCTTACCATTAATAGAATACGTTTGGGAATAGGTTTGGTTAGAAATAATAAGCAGAGGGAGAAGGAGAAACAGATACTTCATATTAAATTTGCAAATTTAGTTTGATAATTATAGTTAACAATTTTAATCCCGACAAGGTCGGGGACAAAATAGATTATTAGAAAAAAAATGAAGTATATCCTCAATTAATTATCAGTATTTTAGTCATAGGAAAATAAAACGGATTAATAATGATAAAATATTTCTCTTTAATATTTCTCAGCTTTAGTATTACTGCTTTCTCCCAACAAGACAGCATTTCTGCAGAAAATGATTCTGTGAAAGAAGAAAAAGTAAAGGACACAATTGAAACTAAAATACCTGAAGGATCAACTGCAAGCGATGTAATAGATAATTATATCTTAGCTATTGGCGGTGAGGATAAAATTTATAGTATAATTGATCGAACCACAATTATGAGAGGTTCAGTACAGGGGATTAACATAACTATTGTTTCATACCAGAAAGCACCTAACAAAATTAAACAGGAAATTAAGGCTGGCAGTAATGAACAGTTAATAATTTTCAACGGAGAAAAAGGGATTATGCAAATGGCTGGAGAGAAACAGGAAATAATAGGTGCCGAACTGGAAAAACTGAAATATGAAGCCACTCTTACATTACTGACTGATCCTGAACATTACGGAATTCAATTAGTCTTAGAAGGAATTGAAAAGGTTGAAGATAAAGATGCACACAAAGTTATAATGATACTTCCTTCAGGAACAAAATGGACACAGTATTATGATGTTGAATCCGGTTTGAAATTAAAAGAACAAAAGTACATTAATTCTCCAATGGGTTTATTCCAGCAAGAAATTATTTATGAGGATTACAAAGAAGTTGAAGGTCTTCTTTATCCTTTTAAAATAAAACAGAAAATCGGTACACAAAGTATGGAGTTTACTGTAAGCTCAATTAAAATTAACTCAGGTATAGCTGACAGGGAGTTTGAAGTTGAATAAAAATGGAGACCGGTGTCATTCCCACGAAAGTAGAAATCCATTTTATGGAAGACTTCTGGATTCCCGTTCCTGTCTGCCGACAGGCAAGATTCACGGGAATGACAACATAACCAAATCTTTTGAGAGACGATCTTTTATTTATTAAAATTCTAATTATAATGATATTATTTTGCATCCAATTTGTAAGAAGCAACTATTTCTTTCTTCTCATTAACAATCTCCAATAAAGCATAATCTTCTTTTCCAAAGAAAAATCTCACTCTTCCATAAGTATGACCTTCTTCACTGTAGCTGCCTTTATTCCAGATACTGATTCCGAGACTATTTAATTTCTTATCAAGCATTGAATTTTTAACATCAAGATTAGAGGCTCCTATTTCAGGAATAAGAGAATTTTTTCCATCATCTATAAATGATGAATGAGTATCCCCGCTTATTACAAAAACATTTTTTATGTTATTTGTAATAATTGTATTCAAAAGAGAATTTACATCTTCAGGATAACCTGCCCATTTATCTGCAACATCTGTAGGAAGCCATTTAATATCTTCGGGAATTGAATCAACTTCGGTTACTTTTGCATAAGCAGGATTGAACAGGACTGAACTTACAATCACTTTCCATTTTGCTGTTGAATTTTTCAGAGCATTAAAAAGCCATTCTTTCTGATTTACTCCGTTGATTTCATATCCTGCAAGAATAGAATGGCCTGATGGAGGATTAAAATTACCATCCTCATCAAAAGCATTTTCTCCTGGATTTCTCTGTGCTCTCATATCAAGCACAAAGAATTCAACATCTCCAAAAGTAAAACTCTGCCATATTCCATTTTCAGGATTTTTTAACTCATAATGAGGGAAGAATGTATTATAAGCCCAAATTGAATTTTCTTTTGCAGGATCGTTTCCATCAGAATTGTTTGCTGCAAAATCATGATCATCGTAAACATAAACCACAGGCATTTGAGAAAGTACTTCTGTAACAAAAGGATAACTATTATTGTATTTCGATTGGTAGCTTTTCTCAAGTAAATCTTTATTTTCATTGAACCGGTATCCATACTTTTTCTCTGTTGTATCCGGATAAGTCCAATCCCCAAGCTGAATAAAAAACCTCAGAGTATCATTTGCAATTAAAGGAAAAATTTCGGGATCAGGAACACTATAACCCGACTGCTGACATGAACCAAACCCAAACGAGAAACTATACTCTTTTTTAGAAGGGAAAGTCTGGAAGAAATTCCATCTTTTAGAGGGATAGCCATCAACAATTGAACGGTAATAATAAGTCGTATTTGGTTTCAGATTATTAACGGGAATTTTTACATAGTTATAATTCTCGGCAAGCGATTTTATACTATCACTGTAAATAGAATTTTCTACATCATTTTGTGTAAAGAGTTCTATTTTTACTTCCTGCCCAGGAGAATATGTTTTTACAAGAACTACTGCAGAAGTTTCTGTAACTGCGCCAACAATTGGTCCAAGTTGAACCTGTGCAAATATTGTTTTTGCAGAGATTAAAATAAAAAGTAGAAGTCTGATTTTCATTGTGATTACCTATAATTTTTTTCTCAAATACAAAATTATTATCATTCAAATATCATTAGAGAAACTACATCGTCATTCCCGTGAAAACGGGAATCTACATTTTAGTACGTTATAGATTCCCACTTTTGTGGGAATGACATTTTAATATATTACAAATATCTAAAAATAATTATCAGTTGATGTTAAAATTATTGTTAAATTTTCCTGATATAAAAAAATTTTTTATGAAAAAAAGAAAATATTCAGTTATAGTTTTTGATTTGGGGAATGTTCTTATTCCTTTTGATTACATGCTCTCTTTTAATAAGCTTGAGAAAATTGAATTGGGTCTTGGACAAAGATTCTTAGATCAGTCTAAAGAGAATTATGCTTTTCACCGGAAGTTTGAAAGCGGTTTTGTTTCTGAAGAAGAATTTCTCACTACGCTTTCAGGATTTGTAAACGATAAAGTTGATAGAAAAACTTTAATTGATGTATATTCAAAAATATTTACTGTTAATGAAGATGTTACTGCTCTTCTTCCTGAATTAAAAAAGAAGTACAAGCTTGTCCTTCTCTCGAATACAAATATTGTTCATCAGAAATATGCCTGGAGTGAGTATGATTTCATTAAACATTTTGAAAAATTAATTCTTTCTCACGAAGTGGGTGCCTGTAAACCTGAAGAAAAAATTTATAAAGCAGTGGAAGAATACACAAAGCTCCCTCCCGATGAACATATTTTTATTGATGATATTTTTGAATACGCTGAAGCAGCAAAAAATCTTGGATGGGATGCAATACAGTTCAAAAATTATAACCAGCTTGTTAATGAATTAAAAGTAAGGGGAATTATTTGATTAAAAGCTTTTCTAAACTCTCCATATTATTTCTTTCAATTTTTATTCTTTGTAGCTGCGGAGAAGAGAAGAAGGAACCAAAACAATTATACTTCCTTGATACGGTTGTAGTAAAACCAAAAGAGATAAAATATCATTTCTATCCTGCTGAAGGGTTGAAAACTTTAACGAAACTAAATGAAGAATTCGGACCTGAAAGAAAAAAACTTATCCTTGCATTAAACAGGCTTGATTCTAAAAATATAAAAAGAGGTGACAGCCTTATTATCCCTGATACTGTCTATAATGAAATAATACCTTATTCACCTTTCCCAAAACATGTGCCCATTCTTGATTCCGTAAAAAAATTTATGATTTTTTCTTATCCTATCCAGGCTTTTGCATCTTATGAATATGGAAAACTTGTTAGGTGGGGGCCAACAAGTCTTGGCAAAAGATCAACTCCAACCCCAATAGGACTTTTCCACACAAACTGGAAATCAAAAGAAACTATCAGCACGGTTGACTCTACATGGATTCTGCCATGGGCATTTAACTTAGATAATTTTGAGGGAGTATCAATTCATCAATTTGATTTGCCGGGATATCCTGCAAGCCACGCTTGCTGCCGACTTTCGGATATTGATGCAGAATGGATTTATTATTGGGCTGAGCAATGGATTCTTACAAAAGATGGTGAAAAAATTATTGCTTATGGTACACCTGTTATTATTTATGGAAAGTATGATTATAAAACTCCGCGGCCCTGGAAAAACCTGGTTCATAATCCGAAAGCGACTTTTATTAAAAGAAAGGAGATGGAAGAAATTGTTAATCCTTTCATCAAAACTATAATTAAAAGAGGTGAAGAAAGAAAATCCATAATTACAGCACGGGAATTAAACAGGTAACCAGTGTTGATCCAGCAAAGTTAATGGTTAATTGTTAAAAGTTAATAGGAATTAAGATCACCGTTAGTGCTTAACTATTAACCATTAACTTTTAACGTTTAACTTAACTTAGTAAAAGAGGATTTTTTTTACACCTCTTATACTTTAATGAAGTTAACGGAATGACTAAATTAGTAAGCTATTTTTCAAAAACTATAATAATGATTTATGAAAACTTTAAAATATTTTTTCGCAGTCCTCATCATCTTTATAACATTAAACTGTAATAAAGAAGAAGTGGAAAAACAAGACGAGTTCAAATATCAAACCGAGCAGTTTGCAGACCTTGCAATACTGCGTTTCAAAGTAAACGGGTTTGAAGAATTATCTCTTAAACAAAAAGAAATGCTCTATTATTTATATGAAGCAGCACTTGCAGGGAGGGATATTTTCTACGATCAGAATTACAAACATAACCTGAGGGTTAGAAGAACTCTTGAAGCTATTGTTGAAAGCTACAAAAGAGATAAAGCTAGTAATAACTTTGACAAGTTTATGGTTTATACAAAAAGAGTCTGGTTCTCAAATGGAATTCATCATCACTATTCCAACGATAAGATTATTCCTGAATTTTCAAAAGAATATTTTGCAGAACTTGTTAAGAATTCAGATCCGTCAAAACTTCCTCTTGCAGAAGGAGAAACAGTTGAGCAGTTAATCTCTGATTTAATCCCTGTCATCTTTGATCCCAAATTAGATGGTAAGAAAGTTAATCTCGATCCAAACGCCGATCTTATAAAAACTTCTGCAGTTAATTTTTATGAAAAAGGACTTACACAAAAAGAAGTTGAGGAATTCTATTCAAAGATGGAGAAAAAAAATGATCCTCAGCCAATCTGGTATGGATTGAATTCTAAAGTGGTAAAAGAGAATGGTGTACTTAAAGAAAAGGTTTGGAAAATCGGAGGGATGTATTCTCCGGCAATTGAGAAAATAGTTTACTGGCTTGAGAAAGCAAGTGCCGTTGCAGAAAATGAAACACAAAAAGCTGCGCTTGATAAGCTGATTGAATATTATAAAACCGGTGATCTTAAAACCTGGGATGAATATAATATTCTCTGGGTGCAGGATACTTCATCAAGAATTGATGTTGTAAATGGATCGGTGGAAGTTTATAATGATCCGCTTGGGCACAAAGGTTCTTACCAATCACTTGTTTCAATTAAAGATCTCGAAGCAACAAAAAGAATTAATGCAATTGGCAAACAAGCCCAATGGTTTGAAGATAACTCTCCAATAATGGATGAACATAAAAAGAAAAATGTCGTTGGCATTTCTGCAAAAGTAATTACCGCAGTTGTAGAGTCTGGCGATGTTTCTCCTTCATCGCCAATTGGAGTTAATCTGCCGAATGCTAACTGGATAAGACAGCAGCATGGTTCTAAATCCGTTTCACTTGGTAATATTAGTGAATCTAATGATAAAGCTTCTACCAAAGGCGTGCTTGAAGAATTTTGTTACTCCGATGAAGAAATAAATCTTGCAAAAGATCATGGTACACTTGCAGGAAATCTTCATACAGATCTTCATGAAGTTATTGGTCACGCATCGGGACAAATTAATCCTGATGTTGGTACTCCAAAACAAACTTTAAAGAGCTACGCTTCTGCAATTGAAGAAGCCAGGGCTGACCTTGTTGCTTTATATTATGCAATTGATCCGAAGCTTGTTGAAATTGGCGTAATGACAACAATTGATGTAGGGAAAGCAGAATACAATAGTTACATAAGAAATGGATTGATGCTTCAGTTAAGAAGAATAATTCCTGGAGATAATATTGAAGAATCTCATATGAGGAACAGGCAGGCTATCTCCAAATGGGTTTATGAAACAGGTAAAAAAGACAATGTGATTGAAAAGAAGACAAAAGATGGAAAAACTTATTTCGTGATTAATGATTATCAGAAATTAAAAGAATTATTCGGACGGCTTTTAAGAGAAATCCAAAAAATAACTTCTGAAGGGGATTTTGAGGCTGCAAAGAATTTCATTGAAACATATGGAGTTAAAGTAGATCCCGAACTTCATAAAGAAGTTTTAGCAAGATATGAAAAATTAAATGTAGCTCCTTATAAAGGATTTATTAATCCAAAATTAATTCCTGTCTACGAAGATGGAAAAATCACAGATGTTAAAATTGAATATCCTGTTGATTTTACAGAACAGATGATGGATTACGCAAAGAATCATTCGTTCCTTCCAGTAAATAATTGACTTTAACGTTCATGTAGAGACAAGGCACACCTTG
>CAZEWJ010000035.1:0-37094 GCA_964515875.1 uncultured Ignavibacteriaceae bacterium
CGCAACCTGAAGGTTGCGACTACCGATATATTTAGAATTTTAACACAGCCTCTTTTTGAGTTTGTGTGAAAACATTAATTCGTCAGTCTGAGCGGAGTCGAAGACTGACATTTCAGAGTGTATTCACACTTCGACTTCGCTCAGTGTGACGGCAGAGTTAATTTTAACACAGTCTGTTTTTAAGAGAGAGATTAGAGTGAGTTTAATTTATTTTGGACTGATATGATATTTTAGTAAAGTTTTGTCATTATGCCTTTAACTAATCTCTTTGCCAATCATTTCAATAACCATATTCACAAACAATTTCTCAGAAAATATTCAACGGTTAACACTCTTGAATACATAAATTTAGTTGATATCTTATTAAGATTTATGTATTCACTTATTAATAAATCTTTATCAAAAATTAATTTCTCTCTTTCCTTAACAGAATTTAATCCTAACAATTGATTTAAAGCTGGTTTTTTCCTGATAAGGCGCCTTAAGTAATTAGGAGAGTACATTTTTACCAGGTCTAACATTTTTGCTTTCATATCAGGACCATCATAAAAAGTGAATCCATAGTTTGAATTGAATCTGGCTAATTCCGGGTTAATTTTTTTTATAAGCGCTGCTTCAAACTTCCCTGCAATTTTATAATTATTTGGTATGTATATGCCTTTCATATAAAAAACAGGTTCTAAATAAGGCATAAGAGCATAACAGTACTGGTTTATTTTTGAGCAGCTTTTTGCGCCCCAGTACCTTCCTTTAAAATTGGGATCAACCAGGTTAACAAGCGGACCATTCAATTTTGAATCAGTAATTTCTATGTCAAGGCAATAAATAATTTTTGCGGCAAAATTTTCAATAAATACAGACTTATTAAATTTTTGTGTTGCCATATCTTGAGAAAAATCATGATACTTTGCATTTATAAAATCATTTACGCTTATTGTTTTATTACGTAATTTCCATTTAGCTCTGTATATCTCACCTGCCGCGCCATTTAAATTAATTTTTGCTCGTTGGCTTATTTCCAGGTCTTTACTTAATGTACTATTGAAAATTCCAAAATCATTTAATCCTTCATCTAAGTAAAACTTTTCTTTAATAAAATCATTCAGAGAGTATTCGTCACTTATTGTATTACCATTTTCAGTATAGCTTTCAAATTCTAATCCGTATCCTTTGGCTATACTGCCTGATATCTTTACCTCTGTTGAATTCAGACTTCCGTATGTATAAATAATAGGTTTAGTCTCGCACCTTAATAATAATGATAAAAGCAATCTTGAATCAAAACCTCCTGATAACCCGAGGCTGAAATGATCATAGTTTTTTGTTATCACATCAAAATAGTTTATTAAATCACCTGAGATAACATTGACCAGTTCATCGAATTTTAATAAATCAGGTTTTTTTTTAGGGTAAATTTTATTTAAGGAAGAGAATTGCGGGATTACCTGAAATATTTTCTTATTATCTAACAGCCTGACTTCTTCCAATAATGTGTCCTCACCAAAAGTAGAACCATAGAAAACATATTCATACAAGCCCTGGATGCATATATTTTTTTTCTTTAATGAATTGGTAACTGCCAGAAATGAATTGGAGAATATATTATTATCAGCATCATGATAGATATGATAAAGCCCGTTAAAATCATTAAACAAAAAAAGCTTGCGGCCAAAATAAATTATATAACAAAAATGTCCGTTAAAATTTCTAAAATCTAAATTGATATTACTTTTAAAATCATTATATAATTCGCTTGCTGCTTTTTCTCCTGATAATTTTTTATATAGAGGTGTTCCAAGTGAAGCAATAAAATCTTCATTATCAAACAGGAAAAAGTTCTGATTTTCAAAAGATCTTTTACTGAAAGTAATTAAATTGTAACCGGCAATAGTAGTTTCTTTAAATATCTTCTGTTTTTTCTTTGCAAAAATATTTACAGCATTCTCAGGAATAATCTGATCTGCATTTTTATTGTAAAGAAGAAATCCGCCCATGAAGAATTCCTTTATATTTATTTTGTTTGATACTTAAATTTTATTTAAACAGATATAATTCTACATACAATTTATTATAAAATATTCAACGGTTAATACTCTTGAATACATATCTTTGGTTGTTATTTTATCAAGATTTATATACTCTTTTATTAACATTTCTTTAGTAAAAACTAGTTTTCCCATTTCTTCAGCAATATATAATTTTGGATTACTAATACTTCTTTTAGATCTAAAAAAGTGTTTAATATTTTTCGATATAAATTGATTGATGTATACAGGGGTATATATTTTAATATTCTCCACTAATAATGACCTTAAATCGGGACCATCAAAAAAATTAAATGTATAATTTGAATTAAACTTGGCTAGTTCCGGGTTTATTTTTTTTATTAGAGCAGCTTCAAATTTCCCTGCTATTTTATACGTGTTTGGTATATAAATACTCTTTAAGTATAGGTATGGTTCTGAAAAAGGTAATAGAGAAAAACAATATTGGTTAATTTTTGAACATGTTCTTCCGGCCCAGTATCTCATTTTAAAAATAGGATAAATTATATTAATTAATGCCGGTGACATTTTTAAATTAGAAATTTTTAAATCCAAGCCGTTAATTATTTTTCGCTTTATTTTCTCAAAAAAAATTGATTTATCAAATTTATCAGTTACTAAATCTTTTTGAAAGTTTTTCAAATATTGAGATTTCATAAAATAATTTATATTTATTTTCTTATCAGGAAGATTCCACCTGTTCCTATATATTTCACCACCCATACCATTTAAATTTGTTTTTGTCTTACGGCTTATTTCTAAATCTTTGCTTAAAAATGAATAAAAGATTCCAAAATGATTAAATCCATCATCTGATATAAATTTCTCTTCCGCCATTTCATTCGAATAATTTTTATCAAATTCTAAAGTTTCATTTTCATAAAAATTTTGGAAATCTAATTCAAATGCTTCACAAATACTTTTGGAAATTCTTACCTCAGCAGAATTTGGATTGCCATTTGTATAGATGAGTGGTTTATTACCACATTTTAATAATAATGATAAAATTAACCTTGAATCAAAACCACCCGATAAACCTAAACTAAATTCATTATAATTTTCAGTTATAATTTTGAAATAATTTATTAAATCCTTTGAAACATTTTCAATCCATTCTTCATATTTGTAATAATTATTTTTTACATCTACATGATTGAATTCTTTGTTTCGGAAAAGGAATTCTGGTATTAATTGGATTATCTTTTTATTGGTTAATTGTTTTATGTTTTCTATTATTGTGTCACTGCCAAAAGTGGCTCCATAAAAAACATATTCATATAAACCCTGCTTTGAAATACTTTTATTTTTTAAAAAACTGGAGACAGCCAGAAAAGAATTTGAGAATATTTGATTGCTTTCATCACAATACACATGGTAAATACCATTATAATCATTAAACAAAAATAATTTTCTATTTACATAAATTATATAACAGAAATTGCCAAAAAAATTTGAAAAATCTATATTTACCTTATTCTTAAAATCATTATATAATTCTGCTGCTGCTTTTTCTCCTGCAAGATTTTTATACACAGGTGTTCCTATTGAAGCAACAAAATCCTCATTATCAAACTGGAAAAGATTTTGATTTTCAAACGATCTCTTATTAAAAGTAATTAATCTGTAGTCTCCACAGCATATATCTTTTACAATTTTTTGTTTTTTACTCTTGAAAATATTTAATGCCAAATCAGAATTAATTTGGTTTGAACGGTTAAAAAGTAAGAATCCACCCATGGAAAATCGCCTTTTATAATGATAAAAAATTAAATAGACAAATATTATATTAAACCTAAAGGAAAAAGGAAAGCCTTAGAATGAAAGAAAATTAGTTTTTTTTAGAATCATATAAAAGTCAATTTGATATTTTTTACCTTTTTTTCTCTCTAATTTTATTTTTTTATTACTGTGTAAATATTTATTTTTTAGTAAAAGTTACCGGAATTATTTATTAAATCTTAAAATAAGGATTTATAATTTATGTCATATTCTTCCGGTATAAAGATTGTTCCAAAACCATGATACTTATAAATAAAATGCAGGATGCTAAATTATGAAGACCAAAGCTTTTTTGTTAATTGTTATTTTTTTTGTTTCAATAAATGCCCAAACAACATACTATTTCAGTACAAGCGGTAATGATGCTAACAATGGGACTTCATCTGCTTCACCAAAGCAGACTCTTTCAGCACTTCAAACTTTATTAGACACAGCCCAGCCAGGTGATAATTTTTTATTAAAGCGTGGCGATACCTGGACTACAAGAGCAGGGATTTATGGCTTGGATATTTCTGCCGATGGCACAGCAAGTGAGTATATTGTTATTGGTGCATACGGAACTGGTAATAAACCTGTATTTGATTTTTCCGGTACTGATTATATGATAAGATTTTATAGTGGCACTGCTGCTGCAAGTGCTTCTTATCTTAAAATAGAGAATATAAAATTTACATCAACTGCTTTACCTTTAACAAACAGACCAGATGATGCAATATTTTTTAATGGTTCTGGTCAAACGACAACATCCCCGAGTAATATTATTATAAGTAATTGTGTTATTGACAGCATTATAGAAGGCATAAATGCAAAGCTATATGCTAATAATATAACAATAGAAAATTGCACTATCAGCAATACAGGTTTAATATCTAATAGAGCAGGTAATGGTGTTTACTCAAGTGCTCCTAATACTATTATTAGAGATAATATTTTTAATGGTTGTGCAACTGGCGATAATACCACAAGCCATAGTATTTATATATCAAGAATGAACGATTGTTTGGTGGAAAATAATATTATTGATGGTAAGAATGCAAAAGGGAATTTAGTTGCTGTATCAAATGCAAGGAGATTAACTATAAGAGGGAATACAGTTTTTAGTGGTCAGAGCGGGGGAATAGGTGGTGGCCCGCAAGATTATACCGGAGAGTTCGGTTTTTATGAAGATGTTTTAATAGAAAAGAATATTGTTTACAATGCACCTTTTGGGATTAGCATTGTAAGAAGCAATGGAGGGGGAACAGTTACAGGTACTGCTGTTGGCGATAATATTAAAATTATAAATAATATAATTTATAATGGCTTAGACCGTGGGGTAAGAATATATAACGCTGCATCACAAAAGGGAATTTTCTCAATAAGTAATGTTACCATTGCTAATAATACTTTTTATAATAATGTGAAGGGGATATGGATTTCGAGTTCTAATATGACATTAGGTAATGGTATTGCTGTTAAAAACAATATTCTTTTTAATAACCTATATCCATCTGGGACTTTACTGGAAATAGATAACGCTGCTGATATATCACAAATAGACTTTAATTATAATTTGTATTATACAGTTGTTGGAAATGATACTAAAGTTGGTACTACTTTGAGAACTCTTTCAGCATTTAAATCAGCATTTCCAAATGAAGAGCAGAATGGAATTTCAACAAATCCTTTGTTTATAAATATTTTGAATTTTATTTTTCAACTAAATGAAAATTCTATAGCGATTGATAATGGTGCAAACTTAAGCAGCGTGGGAGTAAATGATGATTTTGAAGGGAACCAGCGACCTGCTCAAAATGGATTTGACATTGGTGCCTATGAATTTGGATCTTCATCAAGTGGTTCAAATATAAATGTTAACACTAAAATTTTACTTGAAGGCCCTTTTAATAATGGAACTATGGTCCTTTTACTTAATGGAGTTCTACCATTATCTCAGCCATATAACCAGGCCCCATGGAATTATAATGGAAATGAATCAGTTTCATCTGTACCTTCAGATGTAGTTGATTGGGTTTTACTTGAACTAAGAACAGGAACTTCTTCTTCAGGTACAGTTGCCCGTAAAGCTGCTTTACTTAAGAGCGATGGCACCATAGTTAACCTTGACGGCAGCACAAACCCAACCTTTGCGATAGCGGAAGGCAATTATTACCTGGTAATAATGCACAGAAACCATCTTAGCATTATGAGTGCAAATGCAATTTCTCTCAATGGCAATTCAAGCTTATATGATTTTACGACAGGACCGAGTAAAGCTTTCGGGACAAATCCCCTTACTAATCTCGGCAATGGCAAGTGGGGTATGTATGCCGGAGATGGAGATCTTAATAATCTTGTAAATGTAATTGATTATGGAAGCGTTGGTAATTATTTATTTCAAACCGGATATAAATTTGGGGATTTGGATTTAAATGGAATTATAAACGTAATGGACTACGCTAAAACAAATTTAAACTTATTCAAGAACTCTCAGGTACCCAATTAATTTCAGTCCGCCGGCAGGCGGATTGCTTCCTGCATTGACACCCCGCCATTGGCGGGGTGTCAATGAAAAACAAATCGTATAACTTTGCTCACAAAATTTTTTACTAATCTCACAATCACTCCAGGATAAAGTAATAAGGAATTATATTCTTTGAAATAAATTCTGTCCAAACTTAAAGTAATGTTTTCTTAAAAAATATAATCTTCCATCCATCAAATTTTCCTCTTTATGTTCTAAGCTTCAGTAATTTTTTCTTCAAATATTCCTTTCATTTTATGTGGCTATTTTTCAGTAATATTTACGAGAAAATTATTTCAATTCTCAAAATGAAACTGCTTTAAAAACATATAAATTAAACTATATGATATAGCATAATTATTGATTAATCACACCTGAATTTATTTGAATATATAAGTAATAAACGATTGGAGACTCAGGATGATTAAAAAAAGATTTTATAATGCGGTTTTTTCACATCTTTCATTTCAATTCATTTTTAAACTAATATTTATTTCCTCTCTTTTAACTTTCACATCTTTCGCTCAGGTAGAATATGAAATGAGCATTAGCAATTCAGAGTTAATTAATGATAACGTTTATGAATTTGATATAATGATAAAAAGTTTAAATGAATCTCTTATTTTAACTTCTTATCAGGCGTCCTTCGGATTTAACCAGAGTATTATTAATAATGGAGAAATCAATTTTTCTTACATAGAAGGTACCTCTGATCTTCAAATTGAACCTTCCATTGGATTAGGAGTTAACGGAACAGATGGTTCATTTGAATTAACCTTTGCATCTTTACCCGGAGAAGAAACTGTAAGCATGGAACCTTTAAGGGTAGGGCGTTTTAAAATTGAAAATACTAATTCTTTTGGTTCGACAAACCCAAATATATCATGGAATTTTAGCGGGAATTTAACAACGATTTTAACAGGTGAAAATTTCACTAATATTACTAATCCTGAGTATCATTTTAATGAATTAGGTTCAATGGCATCACTTCAGGTAGTTATCGCTACAGCATCAGATACAACAGAGCTTAATCATGGACCCGAAAAAACTATTGATGGATTAGGATATTATGATGGCGATTCCCATTCCCGTTGGACATCATCCCCAACTCCACAATATCTCATATTTGACCTCGGAGATGAACAAATGGTCGGCTTGACAAGATTTTCATTTGGTAATTTTATTGGCAGAATATACCAGTATTCGATATTCTTATCTAATGACATGATAAATTGGAATGAAGTTGTGTCCAATGCATCTTCAATACTTGAAGAATGGACTGAAAATGAATTTAATCCACAGCAGGCCAGATATGTAAAACTTCTTTTAATAAGCAACAACGAAAATGACTGGGCTACTGTTTGGGAAGCAGAGATTTGGGGTTATACGGGTACAACTGATATTGAAGATGAGGATGATATTGAACAACCTGAAAATTTTGAATTAAATCAGAATTATCCCAACCCATTTAACCCAACTACTCAAATACGTTTTTCTTTACCTGAAAATGGTAAAGTGAAGCTCACAGTTTTTAATTTACTTGGAGAAGAAGTTAGTGAACTTGTTAACGGAGAATTAAACAGGGGAACACACGATATTACTTTTGATGGGGGAAATTTAGCAAGCGGAATTTATGTGTACAGACTTGATGTCGAAAATCAATTTTCAGATATCAAGAAAATGATCTTGGTGAAATAATTTAGTTGTTTGATTCGATGGTTTACGTTTGGTTTTTATGAGAGGGGAAAGCGATGAGAAATAATTTCCTCATAAATAACCTGCTCATTACTCTCAGCTGGGAGTCACCGATGTTTTAAGTATAAGATGTAAATGATAAGGAATGGTATAACTATGAGCAAGGCTATTACTGTATTAATATTTGTGTTATTAGGTTTTGAAAATATTTTCACTCAAACAACATATGAAGTTTGTGTTGAGAATCCAGAATTAGTTAATCAAAATATTTTTGAGTTTGATGAAGATTCAGATTACAAAATACAACAGCCTTTGGTCCATTTCTTCCTCAAGTATTTGTCTCAATTGGTGGAATTTGAAGGAATTATTTCCCCAATTTTAACGGGACCTAAGATACAAAGAAAATGGTATTGAGATAAGTTTTATATAACTTGGTTTTAAAACAGAGAGGAAAATCTCCACCTATTTATTTCTTCATTCCTACCGATATTCTTAATTTAACTACATTTTTTAATTAAAATTTTTGTTTAATTTGATAGAAAGGTATTCTCTGTCTTAAATTAAGACGTCTTAATTATTTTTTAGTAATTTTTTAGTAATAAAAAGCTATTAGTGGCATTATTATTGTTTAAATAATTGATTAAATTTATACTCTATTCTCTTTTCTCTTTCAAAAATGGAATAAACTTAAGTGAATTTGAAAAAAAATAATAATCGTTATGTAACTTTTATAGATTCTCATGTTCACATACATAATTGTTATAATCTGAAGAATTTCTTTGATTCGCCTTTCAGGAATTTTGATTTTTATAGAGAAAAGTTATCTGATTCGAAAAAATTTATTGGTGTTCTTTTTTTTGCCGAAGCGGGAAATAACAATTTTTTTGAAAAATTTTTCAATGAGCCCGAAATTTACTCAAAGAAAATTAGTTATTTGATTTTAAAAACCTCTGAAGATGTTTCATTAAATATTACAGATGGCATAAATAATATAATACTTATTGCCGGTCAGCAAATAGTAACTGCGGAAAATCTTGAAGTGCTTGCTCTGGGGACAAGAAAAAGATTTGAGTATAAAAAAAATATTTCTGAAACAATAAGTTTAATCAATGATTCGGATGCAATTCCAGTTATACCCTGGGGAGTTGGGAAATGGACAGGAAAAAGAGAACGGGTTGTTAAAGAATTAATTAATATGAGAGCCGATTTTTTTCTTGGAGATAATGGAAACCGGCCTGCATTTTGGGATAAGCCATCCATATTTAAATTAGCTGAGCTAAAAGGGATTTATAATCTTCCCGGAAGTGATCCGCTGAATTTTGAATCTGAAATAACAAAGCCGGGAAGTTTTGGTTTCTATTTTGATGAAAAAATTGATCTTGATTATCCTGTAAAAGATTTAAAACAAAAAATACTTGAAAACAAAAGTCAGTTTAATACTTATGGTAAATTGGAAAGCCCGTTAAAATTTTTTCGTAATCAAATAAGTATTCAGATAAATAAAAGAATAAGAAAGTCGTAGAATAAAATGAAGATCCTGGTTGTTACACCGCAACCTTTTTTTTCTCCGAGAGGAACACCTTACAGTGTTTACTACAGAACATTGGTCAGTTCAGAACAGGGGATTGAAATTGATTTGCTGACTTACGGGCAGGGACAGGATGTTAAAATTCCAAATGTTAATATTATAAGAATTCCAAGATTCTCTTTTCTCGGTGATGTTAAAGTCGGGCCATCATTTCTGAAATTATTTCTTGATGTCTTTATATTTTTTAAAATGATTTATCTGCTATTGAGAAATAGATACAAAATTGTTCACGCCCATGAAGAAGCAGTTTTCTTTGCATACTTTCTAAAACCAATTTTTAAGTATAAGTTGATTTATGATATGCACTCAAGTCTTGTTCAACAATTAACAAATTTCAACTTCACTACATCAAAAATAATAACAGGCATTTTTAAAAAGCTTGAAGATGATTGCCTCAAAACAGCTGATGCAGTAATTACAATTTGTCCCGATCTATATGAGTATGTTAATTCTCTCATTACAAACAAATCAAAACATTTTCTTATTGAAAATTCAATTTTTGATGATGTAGTTTTGAAGAATGGTAAATCATCTGGAGTTGATTTTATAGAAGTTGTTGATAAAACTCTTGCACCAGAACATAATAAAAAATTAATTGTTTATGCCGGTACATTAGAAAAATACCAGGGGATAGATATTTTAATTAATTCATTTCCGTATGTTGTTGAGAAAGAACCGGATGCTTTTCTGTTAATTATGGGTGGGAATGAAAAGCAGGTTGACTATTATAAAAATCTGGCAGAGTCAATTGGAATAAAAGATAAAATAGTTTTTACAGGAAGAATTCCTCAACAGCTTGTTAAAAAATATAATAAACTTGCGAAAGTTTTGGTTTCCCCGAGAAGTGAAGGAACCAATACCCCTTTGAAAGTTTATGAACAAATTGCATCTGGAATTCCTTTGGTTGCAACAAATATTTATTCTCATACGCAGGTTCTTGATAATGAGGTTTCATTCTTAGTAGAACCCGAACCAAAAGCATTTGCGAAAGGAATTATACAAGCAATGAAAAATGAAAACCTGAAAGAGCAGAAAATAGCAAATGCCAAAAAGCTTTATGAAATAAAATATTCCCGTGAAGTTTATTCTAAAAAATTAAAACAATTATTTGAGTATCTAAACTGATGTGTGGTATAGCTGGATTTATAAGTTTTAACAGAGCTCCGTCAATTTCGGAAGACAAGCTAAAGTTTATGGTGGATACTCTTTATCACCGCGGGCCGGATGAGTCTGGAATGGCAATTCATGATTGTGTTGCAATGGGTATGAGGCGCCTTTCCATTATTGATCTTAGCGGCGGAAGCCAGCCGATTTATAATGAAGACGGTTCTGTCTGGACAGTTTTTAATGGTGAGATTTACAATTTTAAAGAGATAAGAAGCGAGCTTGTTTCAAAAGGCCATAAGTTTAAAACAAATACCGATACTGAAGTTATAGTTCATGGTTATGAGGAATATGGTTCAGACTTCCCGAAATATCTTAACGGAATGTTTGCAATTGCTGTTCACGACAAGAAAAAAAATAAATTTATTCTTGTAAGAGATCATATCGGCATTAAGCCTCTTTACTATTCTTATAATAATAAAAGATTAATATTCGGTTCAGAGATTAAAGCAGTGCTGGCAAGTGGTGATGTTAATAAGGAATTAGATATCGATGCTCTTGGAGAATTTATGTCCTGGGAATATGTTCCGGGAAAAGCAACTTTATTAAAGTCAGTAAAAAAGCTTGAGCCAGGCGAATTCATTGAAATTGATCTTGCTGCTCCTAAGTGTGAGCCAAAAGTTTATTGGGATATTCCTGTTCCAAATGGATCAAGCAAAGTTTTAAATTCAGAAGAATGGGAAGAAAAAGTTGATTACCAGATAAAGAAATCTGCAAGAATGCAGTTGGTCAGCGATGTTCCTCTTGGTGCTTTTCTTTCCGGGGGAGTTGATTCTTCTTTAATTGTTGCAGCAATGGGAGAAGTAAAAACATTCAGCATTGGTTTTGATGATCCTTCTTATAATGAATTAAAATGGGCGCGTAAAGTTGCAGATCATCTTGGAGTAAATCATAAAGATGAAATAATTAAACCAGATGTCTATCAGCTCTTTCAGCACCTGATGCACTTCCTTGATGACCCGATTGGTGATTTTTCAATCTTCCCGACTTACTTAGTTTCGCGCTTAGCAAGAAAACATGTAACTGTTGCATTAAGTGGAGACGGCGGTGATGAACTTTTTGGTGGCTATGAAACTTATTTAGCAGAAAACAAATCTCTTCAATATAAAAGGGTCCCGGCTTTTTTAAGAAAGGGTTTGGTTAATCCTTTGCTCAATTCTCTTCGTCCTACAAAAAAGAAAAAAGGAGTTATTAATAAAGCAAAAAGATTTATTGAAGGACTTGAGCATCAGGAAGATTTATCTCATGCAAGATGGAGAATTTTTGTTGGCGATGCTGTAAGAGATGAATTATTCACTCAGGATTCTGTTAATGGAATGACAAAACCTCCGGCTGCGCACATTATTGATCTTTTTAATCGCGCTGGTAAAAGAGGGCATCTTGATAAATGCTTTTATGTGGATGTTAAGAGTTACCTTTGTGATAACATCCTTACTAAAGTTGACAGGATGTCAATGGCAGTTTCCCTGGAATCACGAGTTCCATATCTTGATCCTGATGTAGTTACCTTAGCATTCCAGGTGCCTGAAGAATTAAAGGTATCAAAGAATGAAACAAAAATTATTCTTAAAAAAGTTGCAAGTAAATATATTCCTGAGGAATGCATATATCGTCCTAAAGAAGGATTCAGTATTCCGATAAAGAACTGGCTGGTAACTGAGTTTCGTCCCCTGATGGACAATCTTTTAAGTCCTGAAAATTTAAAGAAAGATGGCATCTTTAATTATAAAACAGTGGAGAGATTGAAAAATGAACATATATCAGGGTCTGCAAATAATAGTCACATACTTTGGTCTTTAATAGTATTTCATGAATGGAAGAACCGCTGGCTTGATGGCAATATGGTTACAATAGATTAAATTATACAATGAGAAAAATAGTAAGACAGGCTGAGGAAGCAGTAAAAAATAATTATGATTTAATTATCATAGGCGGCGGCATATACGGTGTAACTTTATCGTATATTGCTTCACTTAAAGGATTGAAATCTCTTCTTATTGAAAGAGATGATTTTGGAGGTGCAACAAGCTACAATAGTTTAAGAATTCTTCACGGAGGACTTCGTTATCTTCAGAAGCTTGATCTTCATCGTTTCTTTGAAGCGGTTAACGAGAGAAAATGGTTCTTCAAAAACTATCCGGGATTGGTTGAATCTTTAGCCTGTTTAATGCCTCTTTATAACAGGGGATTACATAGAAAATCAATTTTCAGAATAGCTCTATACCTTAATGATTTGCTTTCGTGGAAAAGGAATAAAGGTATTTCAAAGAAATATCATTTGAAAGCTGGAAAAATAATTTCTCCGGAAGAAGTGAAGAGAATTTTTCCTTCTGTTGATACCAGGAATTTGAAAGGCGGAGCGTTATGGTATGATGGTTCAATGCCTGATTCACAAAAGGTACTTATAGAAATATTAAAGAATTCCTGTAGTATGAGTGGGACAGCTCTTAATTATTTTGATGTTAAAACTTTATTAACAGATAAAAATAATGTTGCAGGTGTTTCCGCAGTTGATAGAGAAACCGGTATTATTTATGAATTTAAATCAGAAATTGTCGTCAATACAGCCGGACCATGGTCCAGGGAAGTTGCCGGTAAATTGCACAAAGACTTTCCTGAACTTTTTAAGAGTTCAATTGCATGGAATATTTTATTTAACAGAAAAACTTTGTCAGACCATGCCGTTGCAATTACACCAAATAAGCCTGGTGCAAAAACATATTTCTTAAGACCGTGGAAAGGAATGCTCTTAGCAGGAACAATTCATGAACCTTGGGATAAGGTTGAAAGAAATCCTCATCCTAAAAAAGAATCAATAAATAATTTTATAAACGATATTAATGGCTGCATTCCCGGTTACAATTTATCTGAAGAAGATATTCTTCATGTTTTTTCCGGATTACTTCCTGCCAAGACCAATAATAGTGCGGAGCTTGCGGTAAGAGAAGTTATTTTAGACCACTCAGAGCATAATGGGCCAAAAGGATTGTACAGTGTTTCAGGTGTGAAATTCACTACAGCAAGACTTGTAGCAGAGAAAACAATAAACAAAATCTTTCCCAAAAAATTAGAAACGAGAGAAGAACCTCAGAATGATTTGCCTGAAAGTTATTCTGGCTTATACGATTTTGACTGGTACTTTGACGAAGACAATACTAACTGGAAACCAGAACTTAAAAAGATTATTGATGAAGAATCGGTTGTTCATCTTGATGATTTAATTTTAAGAAGAACATCAATAGGTGATAATCCCAAACGTGCAGTCGAAATAGCTCCCTTTATTTGCAGTTTGTTTAATTGGGACAATGATAGACGGGAAAATGAAATCCATCGAGTCAAAAAGTATTTTAAAAACTCAGAAGTTTCCAATAAATCTTTTAATACACAAAAAGCAATTTTCCAATAATAGTATAATGACTGAATCTACACCATGGCAGTTAAGAATGTTTCAAAAAACATTAAAGAAGAGAATATAGATGATCAACCTGCGGATTATTGTGATCAAGATGCTTCAGAAATTAAAAATAAACAAAGTAGTCCATCATTTTTATTATAGTTACATACATGGATTTGCTTCAGCACAAAAAGAAGTTTTACCCGCCCTTGAAAAATGTTTTAAAAAAATAAATGGAACAGAAGTAATAGAAAAAGGAGATTATAGTGAGTTTGGTATTTTTAAGGGTTATACTTTTTGGTACGCTCAAAATCACGTTGCGACTATGAATATTAAAAATATGCGATTTTTTGGATTTGATTCTTTCCAGGGGCTACCTCAAGTAGGAGAAATAGACCGAACTGAAAATAATGATTTTTATAAAGGACAATATTCATTCTCTTATGATAAAGTAAGAAAAAAACTTGATGGAAAAGATGTTGATTGGGGAAAAACTTTTTTAATTGAAGGCTTCTTTTGTGATACATTAAATTCCGATTTAAAGAAAAAATATTTGTTAAAAAAAATAGCTTTGGCTTTAATTGATTGTGATCTTTATTCTTCTTCTGTGGATGTTTTAAATTTTATTAAGGATTTAGTAGTAGATGGTACGGTTTTAATGTTCGACGATTGGAATTGTTTTAATAAAGATAACTCCAAAGGTCAAAGAAGAGCTATGCATGAGTTTCTGGAAAATAACACTCAATTTTTTGTAGAAGATTTTTTTTCATATGGTACCTGGGGACAAGTTTTTATAATTCATAAAAAATGATGCAATGCAAGACAATACAGATTCATTAAGAATTGAAGCGAACGAATCCATAAACAAATCATCCAGATCAAAACGGATTATCAATACAATTATAAAAACTCTTGTATCTGCAGCTTTAATCTACTGGATTTTAAGAGGGACAAATTTTAAAGAGATATTTAACGCAATTGGTTTTGCCGATTTTGTACTTATTGCTTCAGCTTTTCTTCTGCATTTTGTCGGATATTATATAAGCGCATTAAGATGGAAAATTCTTCTCAAGGCACAAAATGTGGATTCAAATATATGGTATTTAATAAAGTCATATATGGTGGCAATATTTTTTAATAATATCCTTCCATCAACTGTCGGTGGCGATTTAGTAAGAGCTTATGATTCATATCGTGCTGGAAAAAGCAAATCGGGGGCAGTTGCTGTTATATTCGTCGATAGGTTCTTGGGACTATTTGCACTGATGATATTTGCTTTCACTGCAGTTTTCTTTGCTTCACAAATATCTTCTCGTGTACCTTATCTTTCTTTTTGGGTAGTACTTGGTTTTATAGCTATGGCTTTAGTTATTTGGATAATTTTCTTTCCTGCGAAAAAATTATCTGATTTTATCAGTAAAATAAAAATTCCATTCTCAGCTAAGCTACAACGTATTCTTGAAAAAATAATTAAAGCCTTCTGGGCATTCAAAGGACAAAAGAGTGTTTTGTTAAAAGCATTGGGATTATCATTTATTCTCCAGGCAAATGTAGTCACCTATTATTTTTTAATTTCAACATCACTTGAATTTTCTATACCCTATTATAATTTTTTTCTAATCGTACCACTTGCAATTTTTATAATGATGCTCCCTATTTCAATTAATGGAATTGGACTGAGGGAAAATGCTTTCTTCTTTTTCCTAGCTTCTTTTGCTATTGCTAAACCTGATGCAATAGCTTTTGCATGGATTGAATATGGAATTTTATTGATCCAAGGTATCCTTGGGGGATTAGTATATATCTTTAGAAGACAAATCACAGACAGAAAAACTCTTCTAGCATGAATATTGGACTTTAAATAAATTATTTATTAATAATATTAAAAATAATTCAAGAGGATAACGAAAATTAAAATTTCAATCAAAATGTACTTAAAAGTCAGACATATTATAATAATTATAATGTTTCTTTACACAAATCAATTTTCACAATCATTGGAAATTGGTAAGTGGGAGAGGGGGGTAATATCTGTATTAAATACCAATTATAGTAATAATCCGTTTGAGACAGAAATTGATGCAACATTTACTCATTCAACAACAGGAACAGAATTAACTCTTCCAGATCTTGATGGAGTTACAGGAACTCTGAATTGTGTCTCATCAGAACTTAAAGGAATGTTAAAGAGGGACGAAACTAACCCTAAGAAATGGAAATATACTGAAGGCCCTTACGTTGTACCTATTGCATTAAGAATGGAATTCTTTTGTGAACCTGCAAGCATTAATGAATTTGAAGACGCAGCAGATTTTCTTGAAGAAAATAATATCCGGATGTTAGAAACAAGATTGACAGAAGAATTGGGACAATTTGAAAATGGCAGACACGATTTTATATTGCAAGGTAATTGGCAGAACCATCAATTTGATCTTACTGTATGGGATAGAATGCAAGAAAGGATGGATGCCTTGACAGAAAGGGGATTAGGTGCACATATAATGTTTTACTCTGATGATGATGGAATACGAGGATGGAGCGGACAGTCAGATACTGAAGAGTTAGTTATACGTTATACAATTACAAGACTGGCAGGGTATAAATACTCTTGCAGAATAATTAGGAATTAATGAAAGCTTTAGTTTCAGGTGCAAATGGATTTACCGGAAGTTACCTGGTCAAATTACTCTTAAAAAAAGGTTACCAGGTCAAGGGAATTGTAAGAAAAGCTTCAAACCTGGATGCAATTAAAGATTTGCCTGTTGAATTTTATTATGCTGATCTGGCAACTCACACTTCATTTGATGATGCGATGCAGGATATTGATATTGTTTTTAATGTTGGAGCAGCATACAGAGTCGAAGGAGTTCCTCAAAAATATTTTTGGGATGTTAATGTAGAAGGAACAAAAAAACTTTTAGATGCGGCGAAGAAAAAAGGAGTTAAAAAATTTGTTCATTGCAGTACAGTTGGTGTACAGGGTGATATAAAAAATCCTCCTGCAAAGGAAGAAGATCCTTATTCACCTGGAGACTATTACCAGGAATCTAAAGTGGAAGGTGAAAAGCTTGCTTTGCAATATTTTAAGGATGGTTTACCACTAACTGTTGTTCGTCCGGTTGGAATTTATGGTCCAGGAGATTTACGCTTTTTAAAATTATTTAAGTTTATCAATAATGGTAAATTTAAAATGATCGGGAGTGGGAATGTTCTTTATCATCTTACTTATGTTGAAGATCTTGCTGAAGGAATTTTCTTAGCAGGAGAGAAAGATGAAGGGCTTGGCGAAATATTTACAATTGGTGGGGAAGGTTATCTTACTTTAAATGAATTGGTAAAAAAAATTGCTGATGTTTTAAATAAACCTGTTCCTAAAAGTAGAATACCGGTTTTCCCTGTTTGGTTTGCAGGATTGTTATGTGAAATAATTTGTAAACCTTTTGGGATTACACCACCAATATACAGGAGAAGAGTTGATTTTTTTGTTAAAGACCGTGCATTTGATATTTCCAAAGCAAAAAGATTATTAGGATATAAACCTAAAGTAAATTTGGATGAAGGATTGGAAAAAACTGCTCAATGGTATAAAGAGAAAGGATTTATTGATTAAAAATTACTAAAAATTTTAATGAATAAATAAATTAAATGGGAAAAAAAGAGTTTAAAATTCAACAATCGGTTTCCGGAGATAGTAAATCAAAACTCCGTAGATACCAGGAATTAGTAATAGGTTCTGAAAAGATTTCAGATTTAATAAAGTATGAATTAATTATTTTATTTTCTTCCTGGATACCCGGTGCTTCAGGTATTTTAATCAGGAGTAAATTATATCCTTTGATTTTAGGGAAAGTTGGAAAAGGTGTTTTATTCGGCTGCAATATAGTTCTTAGGCATCCTAAAAAAATCTTCCTGGGTAATAATATTTTTATTGATGATAATGTAATGATTGATGCTAAAGGTAAAGATAATAAAGGCATTATACTGGAGGATGAGGTTTTTATCGGCAGAAATTCTATTCTAAGCTGCAAAGGAGGAGATATCGTTTTAAAAGAACGGGTAAACATAGGGTTTAACTGCGAAGTTTATTCCTCAAGTAAAGTAGAAATTGGAGCGGATACATTGTTGGCTGCTTATACTTACATTGTTGGAGGCGGCAATTATAATTTGGAAAGAACGGATATTCCAATTAGTCACCAGCCAGATTTTGAAGGTAAGGGTGGCATTATTTTAGAACGAGATATATGGGTTGCAGCTCATTGTGTAATCTTGGATGGAGTTAAAATCGGAACCGGCTCGGTGATTGCTGCCGGTGCAGTAGTCAATAAAGATATTCCTCAAATGTCCATCGCAGCAGGTATTCCTGCAAAAGTTATACGACCAAGATAAAAATGAACGAAAAGCAGAAGTTTTTTAATTATAATTTAAAATGATAAAAAAGAAAAATTTTTTTTTACTAATTAAAGCAATAATCAGTGTCTCCCTTCTTTTGTATATTATTTTTAATATCAATTGGAACGAAGCCGGGGAAAACTTCCAGAGGGGAAATTATTATTTAATATTTGTTGGATTTACTCTGAACATTTTAGAAAGATTTTTTTTAACACACAAATGGAATATTCTTATAAGGGCAAGGGGAATAAAAATTTCACTTATCAGATTGTTTTTTATTAATTCCATAGGAACATTCTGGGGGATGTTTCTTCCTTCCAGTTTAGGAACGGATGTAGTAAGAGGATATTACCTGGTTAAAAATAATTCGGAGAAGTCAATCAGTGTATCTTCGGTTTTTGTAGACAGGATACTGGCAATGTTTTCACTTTTATTAATAGGTGTGATAGCTATAATTATTTCCGGAGATTTGTTATCAGAATATAATTTGAATATATATATTGTTTCTTTATTTATTATTTCGACTCTGATTTTTTATTTATTTCAGAAAGAGGAAGTTTATAATTTTATTAAGTCTAAACTTCAGAAAATGAAGTTTCAAAAATTAATTAATCTTTTTATTAAACTGCACTCTTCAATTTTAGAATATAAGAAATACAGAAAAGCTCTTATATTCTCATTTCTTTTTAATCTTCTGGTACAGTTTACACGAGTTTTAACTTATTATATAATATCTGTAGCGTTTAATATCCCCATACCAATAATTTATTTCCTGATTTTTGTTCCCATTGTTATGATTGTTTTGATGATTCCAATATCCATCGGTGGGTTTGGACTTAGTGAAGGTACTTTCATTGCTTTCTTTGTTTTAATTGGCATTTCAATAAATGATGGTGTAGTTATATCATTTACCAATACTTTTATTAATACTGTAAATACACTTTTGGGTGGAGTTATTTATTTATTTTATACGCATCCCGGAAAAAATAAGTTGGCTCTGAAAGATAATCATGGTTTTTAAGAGGAAAATTAATGAGTGATAAATTCATTGAAGTCTTTATTTTTAATTACAATGGAAAAAATACTGTATTATCAACAATTGAGTCTCTTTATAACAGTCAGGGTGTAGATGTATCTGTATATGTTATTGATGATCACTCGACAGATGATTCACTTGAAATGATAAAAAAGTGTTATCCAAATGTTCAGATATACCAATTTCCATATAATACAAAAAAGTTAAATCTGTTAAGAAACAAAGCTCTTGAATTATCCAAAAGTAACTATTTATTTATAACTGATAATGATTTAAATTTTGATAAAAATTGTTTGGCTGAGCTACTAAAAGTAATTGAATCAGATGGTAGAATTGCAACCTGCACTCCGAGATTAATGCACTGGGATCAGCCGGACAAAGTGTATACAGCAGGTACAAAAGTACATTTTATAGGAGGAGCGATTTCTGAACAGAGAGATAAAATATATAAAGCAAATAATGATTTCCCATCATCCAATAGTGGTGGAGGTATTTCTCTGATAAGACGTGAGGCAGCATTAAAAGCAGGAGGTTTTGATGAGAAGATGTTAATGGGATGGGGTGATGACGGTGAATTCTACCAAAGGCTGTTGAGAGCTGGATATTTATGCCTGTATGTACCTTCAGCATTTGCACTTCATGAAAATAAAATTGTAAACATCATTAGAAAATACAGGGTTGTAGGGCAGACCTATAACAGGTGGCTTTTTATTTTATCACATTATTCCGTTGCATTAATTATTCTATTGGTTCCGGTTTTCATTATTTATGAAATATTTCAAATATTTTTCGTTTTAATCAAAGGGGTTTTTCCACAGTATGTACAAGGAAATTTACTCGTATTTAAAAACTTTAAAACGGTTTTGGAAAAACGAAGATTTGTGCAAAAATTAAAAATCGTTTCAGATAAAAATATTTTATTTTCTGGTAATTTATATGTTGCTCCTGCGCTAATTGAAAAATATAGTTTTTTAAAAATAGCGATATCATTATTTTCATCGGCTTTAAATGCCTACTGGAAGTTAATTATAATGATACTTCCCTAATTTTTTTTCTTAATGTTAATAATATGCATCATCCTTTAAGAAAGCAGCTATCAGAATTTTTATTATTATTCGGCGGTTATCCGGATTTTGTTTATTCCAAAACTAAAAATTCAAGTTTAAAAGGAATCCCGGTTTTTGTATATCATACTATAGATCCGCAGATTTTTGAATCACATCTACTTTTTCTGAAAGAGAATAATTATAAAACTTTATCGATACATGAATTTTATGATATTCTAATTAATAAAAGAGAATTAAATGGAAGTAAATCGGTTTTACTTACAATTGACGATGCGAGATCAAGCGTCTGGAGATTTGCTTATCCCCTGTTGAAAAAATATCAGATGCATGCTACCGTATTTGTTATTCCTGGCTTAACTGTTGAAAGTGACTTCTGCAGAAACAATCTGGAAAATGTTTGGAATAAAAGAAGCGAATTACAGAATATTAATGAAATAGATCCTAAGGATAATACTTTATGTAACTGGAATGAAATTATTGAAATGTATAATTCGGGATTGGTAAGTATAGAGTCACACACACTTTTTCATAGTGAGGTCTTTAAAAGTTTTAAAATTATTGATTTCATAACAAGCGACAAACCTTTTTTACCCTATAATTTTATTGGTTCGCCATATTTCCCTTTTTTCGATGCTGTTGAAAATTTTTTACCGGAACAGTTTTTAGGGCTGCCATTGTTTGAAACTGCTCCTCTAATGTTATGCGGTCCCAAATTAAATTTTTCAACTGAATTTATAAATAAGTGTAAAGAATTTTTTAATTACAGTCTCTCTCATAGTTTATCAAAGAGTAATTGGAGAAAAGAAATAAGAAGATTTATAAAAGAATCTTCCGGACAGAAAAAATATTTTAATATTGAAACTCATTCGGGTAAGGATGTTTATAAAGATTTAAAAAGAGCACGTGAGATAATTCAAAATAAATTAGATAAGGATGCAGGCAATCATCAATGCTTGCCATGGACAATGGGTAATGATGAAACTGTAAAGATTATAAAAGAACTGGAAATCAAAAGCTGTTTCTGGGGAGCGCTGAAAGAGAAAACAATAAATAAACCGGGCGATAATCCCTATTTCATTACACGTATTAAAAATGATTTTATATTTAGACTGCCAGGCAGTAAAAGAAAAAGTCTTTTTTCAATTTATAAATATAAATTGAAAAGAAGAATTTCTAAAAAAGAACCTGTTTTCTAACCAACTAAACCTTATTGATATTAATGAGACAAAAGTGAAAGAAATGTTAAAAAAACCCTTGGTAGTAATTGGTCTTTTAAGTGCTTTATTAATTATAGCCGGCCTCATTTTGAGTCCTTCCTTTGTTGGAAAATTTACTTCTGATGGTATGTTAAAAGGTGTCTGGAGTATAATTGGGGTTGGTCTGTTCCAGTACTTTATTATTATTCTTGGAGCAGTAATACTTCTAGAAACTATAATTATTAGTTATCTGCCTGGTGAAAAAAGAGGGAGGTACTATATATTAAGTGTCTGCGCTATAGGAATAGTAATAACTATAATGGGTATAATATTAAACCCTTGGTTTGTTGAAGAAAAACTAAATCTAATTGGCAGATTAGATATCGATAATTATGGTTCTCTATACAATTTTCAATTAAGTATTATAACTTTTGGCTGTTTACTTATTCTTATTTCTCTTTTATTCTATAGCAGGAAATTTTTAAAAAATGCTAAAAAGTTTACTTTAATCCTTTTAACGCTTATTCTGGTAGTATATACTTTACTTTTATATACTTGCTATATTGATATAAAATACCCTTCTAACATTCTTTTAAAGCTAAACACATTTGATAAAGTTTCTGATCTTGTACTGGGGAAAGATATTTTACTTTCGGATTTTGATCCTCAGCCAACTATAAAAGTTAATAACAGAGAAATACTTAAAGCTAAGTATCCGGTTATTGATATGCATTTTGGATTTTATTCAGATTTTATTACTGAGGAAGATCGAAGGGTTATAGCACCGGAAGCCTTAATTAAATCTATGGATTCACTTGGAATCAAAATGATTGTTGGTCTTGATGGAAAAGAAATTGAAAAGTTATTAGATCAGTATCAAAAAAGATTTCCGGATAGATTTCTAAATTTTTATAATATTCTCATGGGTTCCTCAAGAATTTTTACCGATGAGTTTATATCTAGTTTACCTGCCAAATTAGAAAAATATGCAGAGATGGGAGTGCGCGGTATTGGCGAATTTCCTAAAGATCTTGGATTAAAGCTTAGAGACAGTTCAGGTAAATTGCTTGCTATAGATGATCCTCGTTTGGATCCATTATATGCTAAAGCTGGAGAATTAGGAATTCCGATTATCTGGCATGCTGCTGATCCATCAGCTTTCTTTAAACCGGTTGATCGTTATAATGAGAGGTATAATGAGCTTAGAAAATATTCTCAATGGAGCTATTCTAATCCCGGCTTTCCGACAAAAGACTCTATCCTTAAACAGAAAGAAAATGTTATAAAAAAACATCCTAATACAATTTTTATCGGCGCACACATGAGCTGGCTAACTGATGATCTTACTAAATTGGGAGAGTTATTAGATGCTTATCCTAATTTTTATGTTGAGTTTGGTACCACTTTATCTGAAATCGGAAGACAACCCTTTACAACAAGAAAATTTTTCATAAAATATCAGGATAAAATACTTTTTGGTACCGATGGAGGATCCCTCTTTAATGTAGATGGATGGACAGTGGAAAGGTTTTTTAGATCCCACTTTGAGTTCTTAGAAACTGAGAACGAATATATTGAATATCCTATGCAGGGTGCAATTAATCAGGGAAACTGGAGGATATATGGAATAAATCTTCCGGATGAAGTTCTGGAAAAAATATACTATAAAAATGCGGAAAAACTACTCTTTAATGAAGAATAGTAAGCAATTGATTTTTCTGAAAGAGTATTTACCTAATGACAAAAAAGAGTTATAATGAAAAAGAAGTTTCTTATTCATCCGTTTTTATTTGGCGCATTTCCCATCATATTTATTTACTCTAATAATGTCAACGAAGTATCATTATCTGAAATAATTCCAGTTGTAATAATTATTTTTATAGTAGTGCTTCTATTGCAGTTATTTCTACCCCTTATCTTCCTAAATAAAATTAAAATAGCATTAATAATTTCGTTATCAATATTTATTTTTTTTTCATATGGATATGTTTACGAGATATTGAAGGGATTATATATCGCAAATTTTAAAATTGGGAGTGCTAAAGTTATCCTTCTTATGCTGTTGTTAATCTTTGTTGTGGTGATTTACCTTATTATTAAAGCAAGAGGTAATTTGGAAGACCTGACCTCTTATTTGAATATTGTTTCGGTTTTATTATTTATAATCTCGCTTGGTAATGTAGTTGTACACGAATTACAAAGAAAGGGCACTTCTGAAATTGCGCAAAATAATGCAGCAGGAATATCGAAAGAAGTTGTGGAAAATGCTTCGATCATTCCAGATACATACTATCCGGATATATACTACATCATTTTGGATGCTTACACCAGTTCCATCGTTCTGAAAGAAATATATGATTTTGATAACAACGATTTGGGAAACTTTCTAATTGAAAGGGGTTTTTATATTGCTTCTGAAAGCACATGTAATTATGCAGAAACTAGACTTTCTTTGGCTTCTTCTCTGAATATGGAACATCTTAATCAATTAGGCGAATCAGTGGATATTCCAATGTTATATCAAATGATTAGTAAAAATAAGGTGATGCAGATTCTTAAATTATATGGATATAACATTATTAATATAAGTAGCACCAACATAGGTAAAATCGAAGAAATTGAAAATGCTGATTTGAATTTCCAACCAGGTAGCTTTGTTTCAGTTAAATTACAGGCTGCTCTAATTGAAACTTCAATATTGCATGCATTCAAAAAGTATTTTAATTTTGCTCATTATTACAGAAAGGAAATCCTTGATACTTTTTCATTACTTGGTGATGTAAAGACAACCCATGCAAACAACTTTATTTTTGTTCATATCCTCTCACCTCATCCCCCTTATGTATTTGGACCTGATGGAGAACCCACATATCAGAGTTTAAAACTAGATGCCTGGGGAGATCTTAGCTCCCAAAAAAAATTATATATTGAACAGTTGATTTTTGTTAACAAGATGTTGAAAAATGCTGTGGATAAAATCTTATCCAAAGCAAAAAATAAACCAATCATTATTATACAGGGAGATCATGGACCACAGCTGGCAACTAATGAAAGACTGAACGCGCGTATGAAAATATTTAATGCTTTCTATTTACCTGAAAAAGATCAAAATTTTATTTACGATTCACTTACCCCTGTTAATACTTTCAGACTAATTTTTAATCATTACTTTAAAACTAATTATGAATTGCTTGAAGATAGAAGCTATTTTACACTCTACGAGCTTCCTTACAATTTCTTAGATGTCACAGATTCTCTAAAGTAAAGAATTGAGATAATTAAAAAAATAAACGAAATGCAATAGTCTTTTTTAAAATGTAAAAAACTTAAAAATAAGATAAGTATAAGTTCTAAATTGTTATAATCTTTGAAGATAAAAATGGAGATGATCCATTCTATATTTCTGGCATAAAAAATGACTCTATTTTCGGATATCCGGAAAATCGAGGGAAAGTCTTTTCTCCATTTATAATTACAAATTAAAAAGGAGATTAAATAATGAAAAAGGTTTTTTAGGTTTTCTCTCTTGTACATGCATTTTAATTGGGGTGGTTCATGTCTATTTAGAGAATCAGGTTTTTGTGATATACTTCACAGGAGGGGATTGTAATTTGAGGTATATAAGCAAAGAGGAGTATTAATCAAAAATAAAAATAAAGAGAAGAGTATGTACCCTTTACAAAACTTTGATGATAATTTAAAGCGAGATGAAAATTTCTCAGGGAATGAAAATAAGCTTTTATTTACGCAACGAAAAAACTATGGAAATTTTGAAAGCAATTTAATTTTTCTGAATAATCTTAAACTTTTTAATAAGGATGCAAAAATATTGGAAATAGGAACCGGCAGAGGTGCATTGCTCCATCATTTGTATAGCCAGGGGTTTAATATTCAGGGAATTGAGATTAATAAAGAATTAATCGATGAAGCATTTAGACTTTACGGTAAATTACCCATAAAATTAATGTCTGGTGATGCTATGGAATTTGAAGACTCTTCTTTTGATATAGTTATTAGCTTTGATGTTTTTGAACATATTAAAGATTCCGATAAACATTTAAAGGAAATAAGAAGAGTTTTAAAACCTAATGGCTATTATCTTCTTCAGACGCCTAACAAGTGGACTAATACGATTTTTGAAACGATAAGGTGGAAGAGCTTTACTAAATGGCGAAAAGATCATTGTTCTCTTCATAATTACTGGCAGATTATAGAGAGATTTCACAAAAACGGGTTTGAAGTTGAATTCTATAAAATTCCAGTAATAACAGATTTTTTTAAACTAAAAATTAAAGCCTTCCTTGGTAAAATAGGTTTAATGTTATTAAAAACAATAAACCCCGATAAATTCCTTCATCCGTTAAGAACAAATTTTTACATAAAAGCAATAAAAACAAAATCAGGTTATTTAGATATATATATATACCATATTTTTAAGTTACGGTATTTGCTAATAGTCGTCGTATACACCGTTCTAAAGCATGGATTTTTGTGAGAATAAAATGTATGTCATTTATGATTTATGTTTACAGCTTGATCTTAAACAGGGAGACATTCCATTCCCCTTCAAAGAGAACTAACTTTAAAATGATTCCTTTGTCCTGTTACAATTGCTCTTCGCTACTTACTCAATCATCAATAACTGTTACTTCTCCAAATTTTGGAGAAGTATGGAAAGCAAATTCCACCCAGATAATTAAATGGGAAAGTGAAGATATAAGTACAGTTACAATAGAGTATCCTTTGGATAATGGGCTTAGCTGGGAAGTTATTGTTTCATCAATTGAGGCTTCTTTGGGTGAATTCCCTGGGGGTTTCTTAATAGGGATGGTTTGGGTTGTGAGCAAATCAGGAATTCCGAAAGAATTCTGTATCTAATGCATAAAAAGAAATTATAATTATGAAGAAGTTTTTTGTCCTTCATCCTTTTTTGTTTGCCCTCTTTCCGATCTTTTTTTTCTATACTAATAATATTGAAGAAGTTAGTTTTCAGCAAACTATTTTACCATCAATTGTATTGATTTTATTTGTACTGATCTTACAAATATTTTTGACTTTTATCATTGCCGATAAGAAAAAAAAGGGCGTAATCATTTCTCTCTTCCTGTTAATATTTTACTCTTATGGAACATTTTATAAATTTTTCGAAGGTTTTAGTGTCGCAGGATTTATAATTGGAAGGAATAGTTACCTCTTCATCATCTGGTGTATGACTTTTATTTTAGGCACCTATTTCATTGCAAAAACCAAGAAAAATCTAGGAAAGCTATCCACTTTTTTAACTCAGACATCAATTTTTTTATTTGCTTTAATAATTGTTAATGTTACACTTCATGAGGTTTGGAGTTCATCAACTACCGAAGAAAAACTCGAGTTTTCGATTGAAAATTACTCGACCCTAAAACCAGAAGAAAGAGATAAGTTACCTAATATATTCTATATTATTCTGGATGGCTATGGAAGCTCAAGTATACTCAAGGAAAAGTATGGTTATGATAATACAGAATTTGAGAAATTTCTGAAGGAAAAGGGATTTTATATACCCTCTAAAAGCAATTGTAATTATTCAACAACTATGTTATCACTTGCATCCTCTCTAAATATGGATCACTTAACCAAGTTAGTCAAAACTATTGATATCCCATTATTATATGAAATGATTCAGGGAAACGAAGTAATGCGTTTTCTGAAATCAAAGGGGTATACGACTGTTGACATAAGTTCTAATATAGGGAACCTGCAACATGTTAGAGAAGCAAATCTGAATGTGACGCCGGGTAATTTTATGGCAGATGAATTTCACATAACTTTAGTTGAATTAACATTACTTAAAGCTTTTAAGAAGCAATTGAATTTCTCGTACTTTTATAGGGAGAAAATCCTCCGTACTTTTTCAGAATGCAGTGAAATACAATTAAAAGTTGAAAACCCATTTTTTGCTTTTGTTCATATCCTCCCACCTCATCCACCTTATGTGTTTGGTCCTAATGCTGAGCCGCTTTTTGAAAGTCTTAAACCTGACGACTGGGGAAATCTCTGGGAACAAAAAGAACGTTATATTGATCAGGTAATTTTTGTTAATAATATGATGAAAAAAGTGATTAATAAAATTTTATCTGAGGCTGAGACTGATCCCATAATAATCATACAAGCCGACCATGGTCCCAAGTTAAATGAAAACACAATAAAAACACGGATGCCTATTTTTAATGCTTTCCTTTTACCTAAAGATGATCAAAACATTTTTTATGACTCGATTACTCCAGTAAATACTTTTAGGCTGATTTTTAATCATTACTTAAAAACCAATTATGAACTCCTTGAAGATAAAAGCTATTATACCGAATACAAGCTCCCTTACAAATTCCTGGATGTAACAGATTCTTTAATTACAAAGTAAAGCCAGATTTTAGCTAATTTTGAATATAAAATAATTATGTATTTGGTTATAATTCCCCTGGGATATTTTCCTAAAAATGAATTTCTTGGATTTAAATTAGGTTTAGTTAATCCTGTTTCAATCATAATCATTTTCAAAAATGGTATGCTTCGGGATTAATAATAAAGTTTAAAAAATAAAATGATAAAAAAGAAAACACTTATTGGAACTGCTATTTACTTCGGTTTATAATTTGGTTAGAATTTATTTTAGCTTTAAAGAATATTAATTAAAAGACCTCCGCAATTCATTTGCCCTCACAAGCCTCAAATATTTGAAGAATATCCGAGTATTAAATAAGCAAGAAGTTGATTATCTTTCTTCTTTATGAGTAGCTTCATCATCAAAAATTTTACAGAAGATTCAAAATTTAAATTCTTTATTCTCCTACTATCCTTATTAGGTGCGGCCCTTATTATTTTATCTACAAGCTCTTATGGAATTGGAATCGAAATAGACTCGATTCCATATATTGCAACGGCAAGAAATATATTGATAGGAGATTGGTTTATAAATTATGATAATGAGCCATTGGTTTTGTGGCCCCCATTATATCCTATATTATTAGCCTTTGTAAGTTTTATTCTAAATACAGATCCATTGGCAATTGCAAATATAGTTAATGCTTTAATTTTTGGTGTTACAATTTATTTAACTGGCTTATTAGCCAAAAGATATTTCATTTCACTTACTGTAGTATTTCTTACAGTAGCAGCGGTCTTATTTTCAGTCAAGTTATTTGAAGTTAATGTAATGGCATTAAGTGAGCCGCTGTTTATTATATTTATTGTTCTGGCACTTCTACATGCAGATTCATATCATAGAAAAGGAGATATTCATTCACTTATTTTATTTTCAATTGCAGCAGCACTGGCATCTGTTACACGATATGCCGGGGTAACTCTCATTATATTAGGCATTATCTTTATTTTGCTATCAGGCCCCTTGCAGTTAAAATTTAAACTTCTGCATCTGCTCATTTTTCTTACCATTTCATCTCTTCCTTTAGGGTTGTGGCTTATCAGGGACTATTTTATTCTGGGTTCATTCTTTGCTGTAGCATCACCCGTTTTTTCATTAAAAGATAATCTTAATTCTACACTTAATACCATTCTGAATTGGTACGTTCCAATAAAACTGGGCAACCGGTTTTTCTTTATAATTATATCAGCAATAATTTTATTTCTTTATCTCTTAGGTAAGAAAATAGGCTTACAGAAAATAAAGAACGTTTTAAATAAAATGGGAGTACTAATTCTTTACATATTAATTTATTCTGTATTTTTAATAATCACTTCTTCTGTAATAGCTATTGATAGGATGTCTGACAGGCTTATAGTTCCTATTTTTATTCCTTTAGTTTTCTTAATTATACTAACTTCAGAAAAACTGATTTCTTTTTTTAAAGGAAAAATTTCTAGCAAAACTGCAAATGTATTTTTAATAATTCTTATTTCCTTATGGATATTATATTCTGTAAAAACTATTGCTTTAAATTATCTCCCTGAGTTTTTAATTAATGGAGTAACAAAATATGAAAGTACACATGTTTATAATAATAAATTTTGGAAAGAAAGTGCTGCGATACAATATTTGAATAATAATAAAAAGGTTTTTGATGGTTATACAGTTTATAGTAATGCTGTAGATGCTTTATATATTTTGACTGGCTTACAGGGGCAATGGAGTCCAAATAAATTTATGTATAATTCACCAGATGATGTTGAAAAAATAGAGCCAGGTTTATGGCCCTATGAACATGAGGCTTTTCTAATATGGTTTTCCCGGATAAAATGGCCAAACAAATTCACTCCAGAAGAATTGCAAAAAATAGTTAAGATGAAAGAAGTTAAGAGATTTAATGATGGAGTTATTTATTTAATGACTAAAGATTGATTTTTTTAAGATTTATTTTACGGAAAGATTAAAAGACAGGTTTTATAGAAAATTTTTCATAATTGTAAGTGATCTTATATTAAAATATTTAAATTGAATAAAAATGATAAAAGTATTATTTCTTTTTACAGTACTAATTTTAATTGAATTTTCTGGTTGTTCAGATGTCAAAAAACCTCAACGAAAAAATATAATTGTAGTTATAGAAAGTCGTCTGGCATCTCACTTAAAAAAAAGTGTTGACCAGTATAAAATGGATTTAGAGAAAGAGGGCTACGATGTTAAATTGGAAAAGGATATAACCGCCGGAACCAATCCTTCAGTAGTACGGGAATTATTACAGAAAGAATACGATGAGGGTAAGAATCTTGCAGCCGCAGTTCTTATCGGTAATATCGCCGCTCCTCTTTACAATAAAAAAAAATCCCAGGGTGATCCTTATTCTCATGATTATCTAACAGATTTTTATTACATGGATTTAGATGGGATATGGGAAGATACAGATAAAAATGGTGTATTAGATAGCCACACTGATACCAATATTGGTTTTATAAATTGGTTAATGAAAAAATTTAATTTAAGTAGTTATCTAGCACCTGAAATTTGGGTAAGCAGGATTAGGGCAGACAAGTTGTCTTCATTGGGTGATGAAATAACTCTGCTTAAAACTTATTTTGAAAAGAATCATTCTTACCGGGTGGGAACTTTAAATCTTCCACCTAAAAAAGCTTTTGTTGTAGCAGCCGGGTTAGATGTTCTAAAATCCGGCTGGGGAGCGAGTCCACAGAAAATATATCGTGATATGGACGTCGTTCAATTACAAAAACATTGTTCAGATTCTTTAAGAAAATTTCTTTCTTCAGAAGAGGGATATGAATGGGGAATAGTTAATGTTTTTTCCGGGCCAAGAATTCATCATTTTGATTATTTTGAAAAGGGGGAGTTTGATTCCTTGTGGTGGAATACAAAAGAAGGAGGAAAATTAATAGTAAAATATTCGGATGAGATTCATAAACCATATGACCTGAACTGGTTAGACATAAAATCAATTAGTCCTAAAGTTTTATTTTATCATTTACTTACATCAGAAGTAGGGCGTCACGATTATCCTGATTACCTTGCAGGCACTTATATTTTTACTGGCTTAGGATTAACCGCTATAGCAGGAACACAACATAGTGGAGCAGTTGGGGTACCGGTATTGTATGAAAGTCTTAAAGCAGGGAAAACAATTGGTGAAGCCTGGAAGGATGCCTTAATATGGGAATTTGATCATTCCGGAGAAAAAATGGATATATATTGGTATTCAGGTAAGTTAACCTGGACTAGGGGTGAAAGCTTATATAAAGCGGTTTTAATTGGGGATGGGACATTAAAGCTACCTCAAAGATAATAATGTAATCATTTGGTACAGAATTAGATGTACTACACTAATCCATTTTGATTATTAATCCTGTTCAAAATTATTATTCAAAAAAAATTAAACACTTGATTATTTTTAAGTAAATTACGATTATATATTTGCCCTCTAATATTTTTCACAACTTTTGATAAAGTCGAAGTTATTAAAAGTTTATTTCTAATTATAAAAAAAGGATAGAGAGAGATGAAACATCTTATTTTGGCGTACATTGATCCGGGGACCGGCAGTTTTATTCTTCAAATGTTAATAGCTTTTCTTGTTGGAGCATCGTTTTTCTTCAGAAGTTTTTGGAGAAGGATAAAGCTATACATAATGGGGATTTTCCAGAAGAAGACTGAATAACTCTATTGAAAAAAAATAAGGAAATTCAGGGTTCCTTCAGGGATCCCAGCGGATTTCTTTTCATAGATGAGGGTTTAATTTACCGTCAGGTGAATATTTTATATAAGGAAAATTATGATCACCTGATTAATTCAGGTCTTTATAAATCACTTTTAGAACTCAATTTATTGATTCCTCATGAAGAAGTTAATATAAACCTGGCAAAATCTGATAGTTCATATAAAGTTATTAAACCTGAATTGATAACTTTTATTTCTTATCCTTATGAATGGTGCTTTAGCCAGTTGAAGGATGCTGCTTTAATTACTCTCCAAATACAGAAGGAAGCATTAAAATTTGGTATGTCCTTAAAAGACTGTAGTGCATATAACATTCAATTTCATAAAGGCAAACCTATTTTTATTGATACCTTATCTTTTGAAAAGTATCGCGAAGGAGAACCGTGGGTTGCTTATAGACAATTTTGTCAACATTTTCTTGCCCCATTAGCCCTAATGAGTTATAAAGATATACGGTTTAATCAGTTATTTAAAATTTATCTGGATGGAATTCCCCTGGATTTAGCAAGTTCAGTCCTTCCATTTAAAAGCCGTTTCTCAATCTCATTACTTACTCATATTCATTTACATGCAAAAAGCCAAAAATATTTTGCCAATAAAACTGTAAGCAAGAAAAAGTATACAATAAGTCGTACATCTTTTCTTGGTCTTATTGATAGTTTAGAGTCAGCAATAAAAAGATTGAGATGGAAACCGCAAGGTACGGAATGGGGTTCGTATTATGAAGATACTAATTACACATCTGCAGGGCTAGAACATAAACAGCAGATTATAGAGAAATTTTTAATGGAAAGTAATCCGAAAACAGTCTGGGATCTTGGGGCTAATGACGGCTTATTTAGTCGTGCTTCAAGCAATAAGGGAATACCGACAATTGCATTTGATATTGACCCGGTAGCAGTAGAGAAAAATTATTTAAGAAGTATTAAGGATAAAGAAACCAATATCTTACCACTGCTGCTTGATGTAACAAATCCAAGCCCTAATATTGGTTGGGAAAATCGTGAAAGGATGTCTCTTAAGAAACGCAGGTCTGCAGATACTGTTTTGGCTCTTGCTTTAATTCATCATTTGGCAATTTCAAATAATCTTCCTTTTAAGAAAATTGCTCATTTCTTTTATAAAATCTGCAATTCACTTATTATAGAATTCGTTCCTAAAAATGATTCACAAGTTCAAAGGTTACTTTCAACCAGAGAGGATATTTTCCCCGATTATACTCAGCAATCTTTTGAAGAAGAGTTTGGTAAATATTTTAACATACAACATTGTGAGCGAATCAGGGATTCCCAAAGGACTTTATATCTGATGCAAAGAAAGGAATCTTAATTGTGAAGAAGTTATTTGTGCTTCATCCATTTTTGTTTGCCCTCATTCCGATCTTTTTTCTTTATTCACATAATATAGAGGAAGTGAATTTTCAGCAAACTATTTTACCATCCATTGTATTGATTTTATTTGTACTGATCATACAAACACTGCTGACTTTTATCATTACCGATAAGAAAAAAAAAGGAGTAGTTATTTCATTTTTTCTTTTTATATTTTTTACATATGGGACATTTTATAAAATTTTTGAAGGTTTTAGTATTGCAGGATTTACAATCGGGAGGGATAGATACCTTTTCATCATCTGGTGTTTGATATTTATTTTAGGTGTTTATTTTATTGTGAAAACTAAGAAAAATTTTGGAGGAGTTAACACTTTTTTAAACGTAGGTGCAATTTCTTTATCTGTTTTAATAATTGTTCCTGTGGCAGCTTATGGGCTTAAGGGCATATCAGCAACTGAAGAA
The DNA here is from genome assembly GCA_964515875.1 of uncultured Ignavibacteriaceae bacterium. Taxonomy (GTDB): domain Bacteria; phylum Bacteroidota; class Ignavibacteria; order Ignavibacteriales; family Ignavibacteriaceae; genus RBG-16-34-14. The sequence continues at coordinate 33,812 of CAZEWJ010000035.1, forward strand.
AACCTCAGGCTATCGCTTAAAAATTATTCTTCTTTGGAACTAGATGAAAGAGAAAAGCTTCCTAATATATTCTATATTATTCTTGATGGTTATGGTAGCTCGAATACATTAAAAACAAAATATGGTTATGATAACTCAGGATTTGAGAATTTTCTGAAGGGGAAAGGATTTTATATAGCCTCTAAAAGCCATTCTAATTATTCAACCACTATGTTATCACTTGCATCCTCTTTAAATATGGAACATTTAATCAAATTAGTCAAAACTATTGATGTCCCATTACTATACGAAATGATTCAAGGAAATGAAGTAATGCGCTTTCTGAAATCAAAAGGATATAAAACTATTGATATAAGCTCTAATATTGGGAAACTGCAGCATATTAGAGAAGCAGACTTGAATGAAACGCCAGGTAATTTTATGGCAGATGAATTTCACATAACTTTAGTTGAACTAACATTATTAAAAGCTTTTGAGAAGCATCTGAATTTCACTTACTTTTATAGGGAGAAAATCCTCCGGACTTTTTCAGAATGTAGTGAGATACAATCCGAAGTTGAAAAACCATTTTTTGCTTTCGTTCATATCCTCCCTCCCCACCCGCCTTATGTGTTTGGACCTAATGCCGAACCGCTTTTTGGCAGTCTTAGACTTGATGACTGGGGAAATCTCTGGGAACAAAAAGAACGTTATCGTGATCAGGTAATTTTTGTTGATGATATGATGAAAAAAGTTATTACAAAAATCCTATTAGAAGCAGAGAGTGAACCAATCATTATTATACAGGGAGATCATGGACCTCAGCTATGGTCTAATTCCTTATTAGCTACAGATGAAGAGATAAAGGCACGCATGGAAATATTTAATGCATATTATTTACCCAAAAAAGATTCAACTTTTTTTTATGATTCAATTACCCCCGTAAATACATTCAGGCTTATCTTTAACCATTATTTCCATACTAATTATGAACTGCTTGAAGATAAAAGTTATTTTACTCTCTACGAGCTTCCTTACAAATTTCTTGATGCATCAGATAAACTCTTAATTCCAGATAGTATACATGCAAAGCAACTCCCATAACAATAATTTTGAAAAATCAATTTCTTATAACATGTTGATAGTAAAAAGCTGATGTGATTACCCCCGCTTTTTATGATAGTAATGAAAATCTTATCAGAAACTTAAATCCAGATGCTTTGTTCTTGCAGCCATCAGGAATGTTTTTCAAGATTATTAAAACCATTGGCGGATGTGTGCCATATTCTTAGTCTTATATAATTGACTTAATTTTGTTGGAAAATGTTTAGAGGATTCCTAAAAATGATTCGCAGGTTCAAAGGTTATTATCAACAAGAGAAGATATTTTTCACAATTACACTCAACAATTTTTTGAGGAAGAATTTGGTAGATATTTTAATTTAGTAATTTGTGAAAGAATCATTGGTTCTGAAAGAATATTATACTTAATGGGAAAGAAATTTCTATAATTATTATACTGCTGGAAGAATTCACGAAATTTTTTTTTGCTTCATCCATTTTTATTTGCCCTCTTTTTATAATTATTACTTAGTAAAAATTTATGAAAAAAATATTCGTCCTCCACCCTTTTTTATTTGCTGTTTCCCCAATATTATTTCTTCTCTCTCACAATATTGAAGAAACATCGCTGGAAGAAATAATTCAACCAAGCTTGATTATGATCTTATTTGTTCTTTTTACACAGACTCTATTGACATTAATTTTTTATAAACCCGATTACCGCTTGACAGGTAAAAAAAAGATTGCCTTAATTCTTTCTTTATTTTTTATAATATTTTTTTCCTATGGTCATGTTTTTAATTCCGTTGAAGGTTTAAGAGTGTTTGGATTAGTTGTTGGAAAAAGAAACTACGTTCTGGCTTTCCTAATTCTGATTCTTCTTTCAGGTACTTACGTCTTGATAAGGGCCAAAAAAAATCTTAGTAATCTAACTACCTTCTTAAATATTGTTTCCGTTTCTTTTGTTATGATATCAATTGGTAGTATTGCTCTTTATGAATTGAGAATTTCAGATGGTTCTGAAAATATTAAAGGAAGCATAGAGAATTCAAAAGAAATTTTAATAAATAAAAATGAGCTGCCAAATATATATTATATCATTTTAGATGGATATGCAGGTTCAAGTACTCTGAAGGAAGAATATAATTATGATAACCAAGAATTTGAAAATTATCTGACTGAAAAAGGATTTTACATTGCTTCTGAAAGCAGGAGTAATTATGCAGAGACAATGCTGTCATTATCATCTTCATTAAATATGGAACATATTAATACGTTAGGTGAATCAATAGACTTGCCAATGTTACATAAAATGATATTAGAAAATAATGTAATGAAAATTCTAAAATCAAAGGGATATAAAATTGTCAGTCTTCGTTCTAGTATTGGAACAATTCGACGTTTTCCTATTGCTGATTGGGATGTTCGGTGTGGCAGCTTTTTAGCAAATGAATTTCACCAAATATTAATCGGAAGTACTATCTTGAGTAGATTTAAGAAATATCTTAATACATTTCATTTTTACAGAGAGAGAATTCTTTGCACCATTTCCACGCTTGGTGAAATACATCATAAAGTTAAAAAACCTAGCTTTATTTTTTGTCATTTTATGCTTCCTCATCCACCTTATATGTTTGGCCGCAATGGTGAACCGACAAATGAAGATCTTAGATTTAAGGGGCTTTGGAATAAAAAAAAACCATACCTTGATCAATTAATTTTCACCAATAATATGATGAAAAAAGTTATTAAAAAAATTCTGTCAGAGGTAAAAAATGAACCAATTATTATTATACAAGCTGATCATGGACCGCTGATAACAGTGGGTGAAGAAACTAGCGTTAGAACTGTAAATGCCCGGATGAGAATATTTAATGCTTTCTATCTTCCTAAAAAAGATAAGAATATTTTTTACAGTTCAATAACTCCGGTAAATACTTTCCGGTTTATTTTTAATCATTATTTAAATACTAATTATGAACTGCTGGAAGACAAAAGTTATTTTACTAATTATAAAATGCCTTATAATTTTATAGATGTAACGGATAAACTTTTAATTTCAGATAGTATACTAGCAAAGCAGCTCCCATAACAATAATTTTGAAAAATCAATTTCTTATAACATGTGGATAGTAAAGAGCTGATGTGATTACTACGAGAGAAATTGGGTTTAGGATGATATTTATTATTTTATTAAAAGCATCTTCTTTGTTTGTGAAAAGCCCTCTGCCTGAATTCTGTA
>CAZEWJ010000036.1:0-37045 GCA_964515875.1 uncultured Ignavibacteriaceae bacterium
GAATAAGAATTAAAAATCTATTACTTATAGATAAAATTTATTTTAAATTAAGGTATGGAAAATTCACTGTTCTAAATTAACCTCATAAAAATGCAATTAAAATTATTTGAACCGGGAGATTTTTTAACTTTTAAAGAAGCAAGCGAATGGGCCTCAGAGCATTTAAAAAAGAAAGTAACAGCTTCAAACATTGCATATCTTGTTAACTATGGAAGGATTCATAAATACGGGGAAAACGGGGACACATTTGTTTCAAGAAATGAGCTCACAGAATATTATAAATCCTTCAATGGCACGAGAGAAATTCATTATAAAAACAAGTTGGGTGATGATCTAAACTGGGCTTTATCTTTTGATCAATACAAAGAGGCAGAAACTACAAAGCATGTTCATCGTCTTCATCCTTACAAAGGAAAGTTCATTCCGCAGTTAGTTGAGTATTTCTTAGACGATCATACTGATGACTTTAAAAAGGAAGTTTATTTTCATGAAGGTGATATTATACTTGATCCTTTCTGTGGCAGCGGAACGGCTTTAGTTCAGGCAAATGAATTGGGAATGAATGCAATAGGTATAGATGTTTCCTATTTCAATTCCTTCATATCAAATTGTAAAGTAGATGAGTATGATATTCAAGAGGTGGTTCAACAAGCCAATTTGATTACATTAAAGTTAAAGAGGTTTTTACAGCAACGTTGTACTATGGAGTTTGAAGAAGTTTTATTAAAAGAGCTTAATGTATTCAACAACAAATATTTCCCAACTCCGGAATACAAATACAAACTAAATCGTGGACAAATAAATGAGGATAAGTACGGAAGAGAAAAAGAGAAACTCTTTTTGCCTTCTTTTGAAAAACTTGTTAGTAATTATGATATTGTATTGAAGCTTGAAAAATCAAATTCCTTTTTGGCGAGATGGTTTTTTCAGCATGTCAGAGATGAAATAGATTTCGTTTATTCAAAGATCAAGCGACTCAGAAACTCAAACACAAAAGATATTCTTAAACTTATATTAAGCCGAACAATAAGATCTTGTAGGGCAACCACACACTCAGATTTGGCTACACTTGTTGAACCGATTTCAGAAACCTATTATTGTTCCAAGCATGGGAAAATTTGCAAACCACTATTCTCAATTCTAAGGTGGTGGGAAACTTATACCAAAGATACTATAGAAAGACTTTCTGAGTTTAATGGGCTTAGAACTGATACAAAGCAGATTTGTTTAACCGGCGATAGCAGAGAAATTGATTTGATTGAAGAACTAAAGAAAGTTGATAAGAAATTTGCCACTTTAGCTAAGAAGAAAAAGATAAACGGAATTTTCTCAAGTCCGCCTTATGTTGGAATGATTGACTATCACGAGCAGCATGCCTATGCTTACGATTTGTTTGGTTTTAAAAGAAAAGATGAACTTGAGATTGGACCATTATTTAAGGGTAGAGGAAGAGCAGCCCAATCTTCTTATGTTGAAGGAGTTGCTCAGGTTTTACTGAACGCAAAAAAATATTTAGCTGAGGATTACAATGTTTTTCTTGTTGCTAACGATAAATCTAATCTATATCCTGCAATTGCTGAAAAAGTAGGAATGAAAATAGTTAAGCAGTTTAAACGTCCGGTTCTTAATAGAACCGAAAAGGATAAAGGGGCTTATTCAGAAATAATATTTCATTTAAAAACAAAATAAATTCATATTAAAATGGAAAAAATATTTGCAATTAGTTACAAACTCAGATATGCTGAAACAAGTGATTGGGGGACAGAATATCTCAAAGCCATCAATAAAGGACAAGCACTTAGTCTCTTTGCAAAATCAAGAAAAGTATCTACCACTAAATTTAAAGATTTTAATGATTGGCACTGGGAAGAAGGTGTATGGTCAGCCGAATTCTGGAATATTAAGCAAGTTAAAGAAACACCTTGTCCTCATTGCAGTGGGACAGGAATTATTAAAGTTTAGGATACATTAAAGTGGCTTTATCAGAACTTCAGAAAAATCATATTCAGCAGGTAATAAAAACTTGTCTTCGTAATAAATTTCAAAATTATAAACCAGAATCTAACAATATGCCATTCCACTTTCGTTTGCTTGGAAAGGATAGGATGGCTTTGTATTCTTTCATTCAATCCCTCAATACAACTTTTGGAACTTCCATATTTGAACCCGTCGCAGTAGCATTAGCTAAGAATCGCTTTAAACAAGCAGTCGCGCAGTATGTAGTTGGTAAAACTATTAGTGAAGGTTGTCAGCAAAGCATTCAAAAAATAATGAACAGTTTAACAATTGGTAATAACCCGGACAAGCCAAAGGAAATTGAAGAACTTCGTAAAACGGTTTTAAAAGGTGAAATCAACGAGCTTAGAACTGTAAAAGTAGATTTGTTTTTAGAAAGTAAAGGAGGAGAAATATTCCTTTTTGATCTTAAAACAGCGAAACCGAACATAAGTAACTTCAAAGATTTTAAAAGAACACTCTTAGAATGGGCAGGAATTGTATTAACACAAAATCCCAAAGCAAAAATAAATACTTTAGTAGCAATCCCTTACAATCCTTATGAACCACAACCCTATGAACGTTGGACACTAAAGGGAATGCTTGATCTAAAGCATGAACTTAAAGTTGCAGGGGAATTTTGGGATTTTCTTGGTGGTGAAGGGGCTTATGAAATTCTCTTAGATTGTTTTGAACAAGTAGGAATTGAAATGAGAGAAGAAATAGACAAGTATTTTTCAAGATTTAAATAGTTGGTTTTCTCCTCCTAAAAATTTCCTTCAAATTTACATTTACCAAAACAACTCCAAGTGTAATTATTATTCCAGCAAGAATCATCAGCAGAGTTATTCGTTCATTTAAAATTATCCAGGCAGCAATTACTGTTACAAACGGCTCAAAGTAGAGAAAGGCTCCGACCTTTGCAGATTCCATCTCCTTTAATGCCTGTGCCCACAATACGTAAGCCGCACCAGCGCAGAGTATTCCCAAAAATAAAATAGCAATCCATCCTTCAAAAGAGAGATGAAGAACAGATTGAATTGCTGCATCATTTAATGTAAAAGGAGAGATGATTATTGCCATCATTAAGAAGAGAAAAAGTATTGTCATCATCGGGGGATAGTTTAAAGTGATTTTCTTATTTACCATTGAGTAAGCAGCCCAGGTAAAAGAGGATCCGAGAATTAAAAAGTCTCCCTTATTGGAGATGAGATCAATTGAGGAAAGATCACCGTGGCTTATCAAAAGAATTAGTCCAAAGAATGCGATTAAAATTCCTGTAGTTTTAATAAGAGTTAAAGATTCTTTGAAAACTATAAGTCCAAGCAGAGCCATAAAAACAGGAGTAACACCAATTATCCACCCGGTTTTTGCTGCGGTTGTATATTGCAATCCTGTAACTTGTATCCAAAGATGAAACGCAGCAATGAGAGCGAGAATTAAAATTCCACCGTGGCTTTTCAGGTTAACTGAAAAATCTCTTTTTGTATAAACTGCAATTGATGTTAAAAATATTACCGCCAGAATTAATCTTAGAAGAATGAGAGTTAATGGAACAAGCTCATCGAGTGCAATTTTGGTTGCAACAAAAGAAACACCCCAGAATGCAACTGCTGCAAAGGGTTTCCAGTATTTGATGAATTGATTTTTCAATATGCTTTTAAACCCCTCCCGTCCTCCCCTTTGATAAAGGGGAGGTGAGGAGGGGTTTTTTATTTTAAAGTAATTTTATTTTGAGTTTGCTGTTTTCTTTGCCGAAGTATAGTTCTCAAGGTCGTAGTTAATTTCTTTTCCTGGCATATCAAGCTTAACTATTTCAATACCCGAACTGGTAAAGAAATCAGTAGCAAGTGTGTCATGAAAATCAGAAAAAACAACTACTCTTTTTATTCTTGCTGCAATTAAAGCTTTTGCGCAGGTTGTGCAGGACATATTAGTAATGTAAACAGTAGATCCGCTTATATTCACACCATGTATTGCAGCTTGTACAAGCGCATTTATCTCTGCATGATTTGTTCTCACACAATGATTATCAACTATAAGACAGCCAACATCTTCGCAATGCGGTTGGCCGGGAAGTGAACCATTATAACCAGTTGCAAGAACAAACCTGTCTTTAACAAGCACACAGCCGCAGTGCATTCTCGGGCAGGTTGCTCTTTCAGAGGCAAGCATCGCAAGCTTTAAAAAATATTCATCCCAGGAGGGGCGTTTGATTTTGTACACGTTTTCTTATCCTTTAATAATGTAAGAGAAAAAGACCCACCCCTTTATCCCCTCCCAAGAGGGGACAATGAGGTAAAGGTATTTGAATTAATAATCTTTACTAAAAATTTTCTTCACTTGCGGCCATTCATTTGCAAGTATGCTGTAATATACTGTATCACGTCTTCTTCCATCATGCATTAATGTGTGGCTTCTTAAAATGCCTTCTTCCTTTGCACCGATTTTTTCCAAAGCTCTTCTTGCAGCTTTATTCAGGAAATCAGTTTTAAATTCTACTCTTTCAAACTTAAGATGTTCAAAAGCATATTGCAAAAGAAGAAATTTGCATTCTTTGTTTAAACCAGTTCCTATAAATTTTTTACCAAGCCATGTCCAGCCTATTTCAAGTCTTTTATCTTTAACAGAAACATTTCCATAGCTTGTACTGCCTGCAATTTCACCAGACTTGTTTTCAACAATTGTAAACGGATATCTGAAGTTCCTTTTTCTTTCTTCAAGAGCATTGTTTATATAATCCTTTAGTTCAGTTGAATTCATTGCACGCGTAACTGTATATTTCCATATATCAGCATCAAAAGCAATTTTACTTAAGCTATCTTCATCTTCAGATGTTAATGGTCTGAGAAGAACTGAGTTGTTTTCAAGAGTTATGTCTTTGGAGAAATTCATATTCGTGATTATTAAATTAGTAATTATCGTTATTAATTCTTTGTGTCCGCCACGGCGGATTGTGAACTTAGTGCCCTTAGTGGTTAAGAGTTTTTTACCACAAAGACACTAAGGGCACTAAGACACACTAAGTTTTAAAATTAAACTTTCTCAAAGTTAGGTGAAAAGGTGAAATTCAAAGCATTAATTGTAAAGGAAGAGAAGGGAAAGTATATAAGGGAGATTTCTGCAAAATCAATTGATGAACTTCCTGAAGGAGATGTATTAATAAAAGTTAGATACTCATCTTTAAATTATAAAGATGCTTTATCCGCAACAGGTAATAAAGGTATTACAAAAAAATACCCTCATACTCCCGGAATTGATGCAGCCGGAATTGTTGAAGAATCACAAAGCAATCTCTTTAAAAAAGGAGATGAAGTTCTTGTTACAGGATATGATCTCGGTCAGAATACATCAGGCGGATTTGCAGAATATATAAGAGTTCCTGCAGAATGGGTTGTTAAACTTCCAAAAGGAATTTCTCTTAAAGAAAGCATGATGCTTGGGACAGCAGGATTTACAGCAGCACTTTCAGTTTATAAAATAGAACAGTCTGGTATTGATAAAGAAGGCGAAGTAATTGTAACAGGCGCTACTGGTGGAGTTGGTTCACTTGCTGTAGCATTATTAGCAAAGCTCGGATATAACGTTGCTGCATCCACAAGAAAAAAGGATAAAGAAGAATATCTTAAACAACTCGGTGCAAAATTAATTATAAGCAGCGAAGAATTTGATGATAAATCTGGCAAACCTCTTTTAAATAGAAGATGGAAAGGTGCTGTTGATATTGTCGGCGGAAATATTCTTTCAACTGTTATAAGAAGTATGGATTACAGATGTTCAGTTGCTTCATGTGGAAATGCATTATCTCCTGAATTAAATATGACGGTTTATCCTTTCATTCTTAGAGGAGTAAATCTCTTAGGAATTAATTCTTCCGAGACTCCTATGGATTTAAGAAAAATTATCTGGCAGAAACTTGCAGGTGAATGGAAACTAAATAATCTTAGTGAAATAACAACAGAATGTTCTCTTGAAGAATTGAATGAAAAGATAGACCTGATATTGAAAGGTGGAATAACGGGAAGGGTTCTGGTTGATTTATCTAAATAAGTTTAGCAAATAATTGCCACAAACTTTAGAGACCGTGTAAAAATTCTAAATATGCCGGTAGTCGCAACCTTCAGGTTGCGAAATAAAACTGTTATCGCAGGCTGAAGCCTGCGGCTACCATCAATATTTTTATTTTCATACAGTCTCTTTAGCTCTGGAATACTTAAGAAAGGATATTGGCTTTAGCCACAATTATATAACACCGACCTACTGAATCCAAAATGATTTTAGTAAATCTAATCTTGCGGTATAAAATATCATAATGTTAGCTTTTCAATTTCGAAAAATAACCGGCTATCAAAAATCTCATGAATAAATGACAATTTATTTTATATTATACCTTGTTGTTAACAATAATTAACACTTTTATAATTTATTAAGTTTGCAAAATTAAGTAGAATCGAGAATATGAAAAAAAACAACCATAAATCGGGTCAAACAGGTTTCCCTGAAATAGATGGAAATTTGACAATCAGCGATTTCAACAAGTTTCCTTTTAAAACTACTTTAAGCCTTAAACCATTAATTGAATTCTGGGAAAAAGAAACTGAGCATCCAAATTCATTAAAGTCCTCAATTGCTAAACAGATTATTGAGAAAGTAAGAAATATTCCTGAATTGCATGAACCAATTGATGATTTATCAATTATAGAAAAGCATAAAGAAATTGTAGATCTTATGATGGCTGTAATTTATCCCCCAACCCAATGGGATAAGCAGATAAGTGCTTCAAATATACCGTTTCAGTTCAGATCATTTTATAAAACGCCCTCATTTGAAAGGCTGTTCCATATTGATGAAAACACAAAGATGGAAGATTTTGGAATGGATTCTAAAAAAATGTTTTATGGAAAAACAATTAGCGCATATCTGGCAATTCTTAATAAATTCTATAACATAAAATCTGGCACACATACTCCGATGGTATTTAAGATTAAAGACAAAGTTTCTTTAATCTATAGATATTTTCAGCTTAATTTTGATGTAAGCTTTGTAAGACCCAAATGCATAGGCACTCTTCCCAATCTTACTAAAAAAGATATTGAAAAGCTTTTAAAAGATCCATATAACCTTCAAAACTGGATGAACTATTTGCCTACCAGAAATTTTGAATTTGAGGGTTTTGTAACATTCACCGCAATTGATATAACCGACCAGGAATCAGTCTCTGCTTTAAAATTTGATCTGCTCGAAAGAGAATCTATAATTTCTATCGAAAGCTTTCGAAACCTTGAGGATAAATTACAATCGTTATTTGGACTGCCTGATTTAAAACTCGGTCTTGCTGCAATACCTGAAGACTGGAATCTGATGAAGGATTATGGAAAGAAGATTGGCGATAGTTTTATATTGAGTGATAATTGTGAGTTTTTATGTGAGAATTTTAACAACTCTATTTACGATAAAGTTGAAAGAGAAGGGAAAACATTAATAATAGAAGATATTGAGAAGGAAGAGAATCCTACTGAAATTGAAAAAGAGTTGTTAAGGCAGGGAATAAAAAATATTCTTGTTGCACCTCTTTATTATAAAGACCAGATTATTGGAGTTTTTGAACTGGGCTCTCCAAATCCGGGAGATATAAATTCTTTGAATTGGGTAAAAATAAAAAGCGTGCTCATGCTGTTTGCAACTGCCGTTAAAAGAAGCATGGAAGAGTTTGAAAATAAAATTCAGGCTGTTATTAAAGAAGAGGCAACTGCTATTCATCCCTCAGTTGAATGGCGTTTCAGGAAAGCTGCCGTTAATCTTATTTCCAAAAGAGATAAAGAAAAAATGGCAGAAATGGAGCAGATAGTTTTTGAAAATGTCTATCCTTTATATGGATTAAGTGATATCAGAAATTCTTCTGATTTCAGAAATGAATCAATTAAGAATGATTTAATGGAACACCTGGGAATTGCTAAAAATATTATTAACTCAGCTTTTAAATTCAGGAACCTGCCTATATTGAAAGAATTAAGTTACAGGATTGATAATCATTCAAAAAAAATAGAGAGTGGAATAAATTCTGGAGATGAATTGGGAATACTTGAATTTATTCAGAATGAACTTGAACCTGTCTTTAACCAGGTAAGAAATTTTGATCCTGATCTTAAAAGTCAGATTCAGAATTATTATAATATACTTGATCCGAACCTTCGCATCCTTTACTCAAGGAGAAAATCTTACGAAGAGAGTGTTACACTTATCAATGAAACTATTTCAAAATATCTTGATGAATGTGAAGAAGAATCTCAAGAAATGTTTCCCCATTATTTTGAAAAATATAAAACCGATGGTGTTGAACATGGAATGTATATCGGTGCTTCTCTAACTGAGGAAAGAACATTTGATCTTATCTATCTGAAGAACCTTAGATTGTGGCAGTTAATGACCGTTTGCGGTATCGTAAAGAAAAGCAAAGAGCTGAAATCTGAATTAAAAATACCTTTGGAGACTTCTCATTTGATACTTGTTCAGAATAATCCTTTATCAATCAGATTCCGTTTAGATGAAAAGAAGTTTGATGTTGATGGAACTTATAATCTTCGTTATGAAATAATGAAGAAACGTATTGATAAAGCTTTAATAAAAGGGACAAAAGAAAGACTCACACAGCCAGGCAAAGTTGCAGTTATTTATTCACAGCTAAAGGAAGCTAATGAATATAAAAGATACCTTGAGTACCTTGAAAACATTGGATATAGTAAAGGTAAAATTGAAGACTATGAACTTGAAGATCTGCAGGGAGTTCATGGTTTAAAAGCATTAAGATTTACAGTTAATGTTGATTCGAAAGCCTTTAAGAAAAAAATTAATGTGAGTGAAATTGCAGATACAGTTAACTCATTGGAAGAAATACTGAATTAAGAGAGCTTGTTTAATTCCTTGTAGCGGAAGCAGTCTGATATATGATCGTTCACCATTCCTGTAGCCTGCATATGAGCGTAAACTATTGTAGAACCAACAAACCCAAAACCTCTCAACTTTAAGTCTTTGCTTATAATATCAGATAATTCTGTTTTTGCAGGAAGTTTCCTGAGAGATTTAAACTTGTTATTGATTGGTTTCCCGTTTGTAAAACCCCAGATATATTTATCGAATGTTCCAAATTCTTTTCTTACTTGTAAAAATGCTTTTGCATTAGCTATAGCAGATTCTATTTTTAATTTGTTCCGGATAATCCCTTCATCTTTTAGTAAAGAATTAATTTTTCTTTTATCATACTTAGCAATTTTGTTAAAATCAAAATTATCAAATGCCTTTCTGAAATTTTTTCTTTTACGCAAAATAGTAAGCCAGCTTAATCCAGCCTGAAATCCTTCAAGCAGAAGAAACTCAAAAAGCTTTTTATCGTTATGAACCGGCACTCCCCATTCTTTATCATGATATTTAATAAGAAGAGGTTCGTTAGTAGGCCAGGAACATCTTTTTTTGATTTTGGAAGGCATCTGATTTAGAAATTAAGATAATCTTCAGGAATAGGTTTTCTGCCTGAATAGCCGGCATCACCCTCATGATAAAATTTTATTTCATCCTCATCGCTTTTCCAGCAGAGCATTACTTCTTTGTTATCAATAACTGCGGGGAAATCAACGAGCCCTATTGTAAAATTCCAGTCTTTATAGAAACAGCCGATTTCTTCAAGCTCAGCAATAAAGCCGTTTATATCTTCCGTCATTTTTTTAATCCGTGGATCGTATTTGAGATATTCATCATCAATCTCCTCAGCCGTTAATCGCATTTCTCTTGATGTATCAAGAATATCTCTGACTATTCTCTTTACAAGAGGAAGAGTGTTTCGAGCTTCTGCGGGTGTAAAATACTTAATTGCTGTTGTCATCTTTAGTGCTGATAATTATTAAACTTCTGCTTTGCAAATTTATAATTTTAATTGCTTAAAAAAAGTTATTTCCATAACTTGCTAATTAAGTTCCGATCTTTAAAAAATGCAGAAAAAAATACATCCGAATATTTTTGATAAACAGCATTGACTTTATCATAGTTTTTTTCAAGTTTCTACATGTAGTATTTAAAAATTAAGGTAAAAGTAAATTTAAGAGGATATTTTATCGAAAAAATTTTACTCTGCATTAGTTTTCCACATAATTATTTATTCTGGTTTAATATAAAAATCTTGCTATGCTAATAGTTTGTTTAGGAAAAAAAATTCTTTTAATGAACTTATTATTACCAGAAAAAAAATAATATATAAAAATTCAAAGAAAGTAATGAAAGAAGCTTTATTATTTATTTCTATGTTCGCACATTCTTATTTCAAGCGGATCTACTTTTTAATTAAAATGTGAAGGAGGCATTATGAGCAAAACTGATAAAAATAAATTTCTACATATTATCACTATCAGCATAACACTTTTTTTAGCTGGTTGCTTAGATACGAGTGTTGAAAATATACCCGATAGTTTTGATTTCCACAGTCAACTCAAAATTGTGAATCTGGCTTCAGTTACAAATGCACAATCAATAAGCGTTTTTAACAAAGAGGGTACCGAAGTCGGTTCGTTTACAATAGGGTTAGGGCAGGAATTTCCTGCTGAAGGGGTGCCATTTATGGATATTCCCTCTGGATCAAAAACCTTTGTAGTACATTTTGCAGGCAGTCCTAACGATACATTAAGACTTTCCTTAGAATCAGAAAGAAGAATAAGATTATATATTTTTAATCCTGATACAGTTACAACAGATATTCTTAAAAGTACTTTAAGATATACCTGGCAGGAAAAAAATTCCGAAAATGGAAGGGGTTTATTCTATCCCGATTCTGCGTCAGTTTCATTTTTGAATGGAACTGTAGATGCAACCATTGCTTCCGTAATCGCTCAAAGCATTGATATAGATACTCTTATACATTTTGAAGAAGCTTTGGTTGTTGGAGGTTCAAGTAGCTTAATGCTTAAAGCTCCTGCAAATTACACGCTTTACTTCTTATCCGACGCTGATGATACCCTAAGCATCCTTACTCTTAATGCTAATGCTTTAAGCAGGTACACAACTGTATTATATGGTTCGCAAGGCTCTGGTACATTAACGAGTAAAGTATATACAGATGATTAATAAAGTTTAAAAATTTAGGAGAAAAAATATGTATAAAAATATATTTACTACTTTAACCATGCTGCTAATGCTGGCTTCGGTAACGTTTGGTCAATCAGGGAAAATCAGCGGAAAAATAACTGACCAGCAATCAGGGGAGCCATTAATTGGTGCCAATATATTAATTGTTGGAACTACTTATGGAGCAGCAACCGATGTAAATGGTAATTATTCCATTCTACAAGTGCCCGTTGGCGAATATAACATTAAAGCTTCATACATAGGTTACCAGGGAGTAACTATACAGGAAATTAGGGTTACTTCTGGTCTCACAGTGGAAGTTAATTTCAATTTACCTTCCGAATCAATAGCAACAGAAGAAGTAATAATTGTTGCTGTAAAACCCTTAATAGAGAAAAGCAGCACAAATGCTATTAGAATTATTACTGATCTTGAAAATATGCCTATAAGAAATTTAGACGATATTGTGGCGCTGCAGCCCGGGGTAGTAAGGCAAAATGACAAAACCTTTATTCGTGGAAGCAGGCCAGATGAAACAGGTTATGTTCTGGAAGGCGCTGATATAAAGAATATTGTTAATAGGGATGGCGGCTCTCTTATAACTGTAGTTGGTGCCGCAGTGCATGAACTTCTCGTGCAGGCAGGGGGTTATACAGCCGAATTCGGAAATGCTAATGCTGGAATTATTCAGCGGGACTTAAAGACAGGTTCAGACCAGTATCACTTTTCCATAAGAGCTGAAACAGATAACTTTGGAAACGCAAATTCACCAGATAAATTTCTTGGAACTTATTCTTATGGTTATTCTGACTATATCATCACAGCCAGCGGACCATTATTTTCAGATAAATTAAAACTTTTCTTATCTGGTGAGAATAGGTTTGTACGCGATTATAACCCACAATTTCTATCCGGCAACCCAACTGCTTACTCTGATGGAGCTTTATTTGATACAACAAAGGTATATGATTCAGGTCGTTATGGTGGGAACACTAATGATTCCCGGATTTTAACCTGGGATGGAGGCTCTGTTCCCGGGAGGATGCAGAGTCGTTACAGCTTTACTGGCACTGCACTTTTAGATTTAAAACCTTTAATGGTTAAAGCATCTGGCGCTTTTACATGGCAGAAAACAAGAGCAAATGATCAGACTTTTAATTCTTTAGTCCCTTCTCCAGACATAAACAATGTTCTGGATCTAGGTAATATATTTAATTTAGGAAGATTACCTATACAAGATAATAGTAATTTATTTTTAAACCTGAAAGGAACTTATTTTCTATCAGAAAAATCATTTTTAGAAGCAAATGTTAATTTTCTGGATAACCGCGTAAAGACTTATGACCCATATTTTAAAGATGATTTTCTTTCTTATAATGATAGCTTAAAGGCATCTGAGTTTGGCTGGACATATGCAGATTATACCAACCCCCCAGATCCATATGATTTTAATGAATTTCCTTTCTCAAGGCCTGGCGATCTTTTAACTAATTATGTAAAAGATCAGCGAAACTATTTAGGCGGCTCAATGGCTTTTACAAGCCAGTTTCAGAATCATGAATTAAAAGTAGGTGGTTCTTATCAAAGATGGACAATTAGACGATATAATGTTTTAGGAGCTACATCGCTGCTTGAATCAGTTAGGCAGAACCCCGATTTATCAAGAAACCCTGACTCATTAATTTTCCTTTTCCAGAATCAAGGATTTAGGCAATTTAATAATTATGGTTATGATTTACTTGGCAACGAGATTGATGAAGGACCATTTGCACCGAAGAACCCTGTATTTGCATCCGGATATATACAAGATAAAGTAGAGTTGAGTGACTTAATTATTAATGCCGGTATTCGGTATGATTATATAGATATGGATAGCTGGCAATGGGCTAATCCCAAATTACCTACTGTTGATGAAACAACCCATTTATCTTCTGACTTATTAAAGGGAAGCACATTCAGTTATGTTTCACCACGATTAGGTTTTTCATTTCCTGTTACAGATAGAACAGTTTTTCATTTGCAATATGGTAAATTTGTTCAATCTCCGAGTCTGGATGTTGCATATAGAGGCATTTTCCAGGCAGCACAGCAAATAACAGCAACAAATTTATTTACAAATCCAATTGCATATAGCCTGGAACCAATCAGAACAACACAGTATGAAATTGGATTCACCCAACAATTTACAGATTTTGCAGCCTTTGACTTGACTGCTTTTTATAAAGATATCAAAGGTCAACTGCAATATGCCACAATAAAAACATTACCTGGAGCAGCAAAAAGCCAATATGCAGCTTTTGTAAACCAGGATTTTTCTACAACTAAAGGTCTTGAATTCAGCCTGAGGATTAGAAGAGTAGAAAGAATAAGGGCAGAAATCAATTACACTTTTTCAGATTCAAAAGGAACAAACTCATTCTCTAACAGCGGAATAGGATCTACGGAGATTAATAATAATGTCCCTACAGTACTACTCCCGCTTACCTATGATCAGGCGCATAGAGGTTCTCTATTAATAGATTATAGATTTGGAGAGGATGACGGCGGGCCTATTCTACAGCAATTAGGTGTTGTTCTTCTGTTTACTTTTAACAGCGGGCATCCATATACACTTGCCCAGGGAATTGATGCTACCGGTCTGGGACAAATATCTGCCTACACAGGCGGTTTAATTCCTGCACTTGATACAAGAGGCAGGAGAACTACTGGTCCTGTAAATCAGTCAACAACTCCATGGTTCTATAATATAGACCTTCGGATTGATAAAACTGTTAACATATCTAACCTTGATGTTAATTTCTATGTTGCTGTTCAGAATCTCCTTAATACCAAGAATGTTATAAATGTTTATGACAGAACCGGCAATGGTTACGATGATGGATTTTTAGGCTCTCAAACTGCCGTAGCATATTCTGATAGATTTAATGATTTATACCGATCATTAAACCTTGAAAACAGGCAGTCTGCATTATCTGTAATGGGTGTTGATATGTTCTCAGCCCCCAGGCAGTTACGCGCAGGCGTTTTGGTTAGTTTTTAATAAGTAATAAAAAGAGTTACCTAATGAAAAATAAAAAATTGCGGAGGCTATTTATATGAAAAAAATCTATTGTATAAATATTATTTTAATTTTAATGTTCCTGTTAGTTAACCCTGACAATGTCTTTGCAGAGGGAAAAGATAAAGATGGCAATAAAAGTAAACTGAATAAAATTGCTGTGGATCCGGCTCGAAGTGTGATAAATATAAATAATATTACCTCCTGGGTTGGGGCTGACGGATTCCATGACTGGGTTGTGGCTTCTTCATACAATGGAGCTTTCCCAAAAGGAACTTCTGTTGGTTCCATATTTGCCGAAGGCATGGTTTGGGGAGGTCAGGTAAACGATGGACAAACACCTGTTATTAGGGTTGATGGGAATACTTTCGGAACGGGTTGTAAATCTGTTTTTGACCCGGCAAGAGTCTTTAGAGTAAGGCCTGATTTCCAGGCCGGCAGTTTAACCGATGACGCTGCAAGTTTTAATGATGTATCTGTGGGTGCAGTTTCTGAAGGTATGATTAATGAACTTAAGCTGCAATATGCAAAAGACTGGTTAGAGTGGCCTGCAGATAAAGGGGCTCCATACTTAGATGCAGATAGTAATGGTGTTTATGAACCGGATCCGAATGGTAATGCTATTTATGGAGAATTAGGTGAAGATATCCCGGGTATTCCAGGAGCTTCACAAACTCTTTTTACATTGTATAATGACGATTTGTCGGCACAACTTTATGCTTCCCCGCCTATTGGGCTTGAAATACAGGAAACATATTGGTCTTATGCATACACCGGCGCATTAGGAAATGTTATTTATAAGAAAGTTGATTTAATCTATAAAGGAACTGCCCAATCTTCTCCTAACTCCACTATCGACAATTTTTATTTCATTCAATGGGCAGATCCGGATGTTGGTACCTCTACTGATGATTTTGCAGGATGTGATACCGCACTGAACTTAGGATACGCATATAGTGCTGGTGTGGATGCGACCTATGATGGTATAGGATTACCTTCTGCTGCTGTTGGATATGACTATTTACAAGGTGTTTCTCAATTTACAGGTAATCCTAATGACAGCGCCATATTCAATTTAAAGTGGAGAACGGGATACAAATATGTAAATTCCAAACCTATGAGTTCTTTTATATATTTTGCCGCAGGAGGTCTTTGGGGGGATCCGACTTTTGATTACCAGGGTACTATACAATTTTATAACTATATGAAAGGACTATTACCCGGTGGCGGCGCTTTTCCTACAGAAGTGGCAGACGTTACACCTTTTGGTACATATCTTCTTGCGGGTGACCCGGTTGCAGGGACAGGGAAAATTGATGGGACTGCAGCAGCAGGTGCCCCCGGAGATAGAAGGACTTTGGTTGTTAACGGCCCTGTAAATTTGAAATTAGGAGATACAGCCGAAGTTGTTATAGCTTTAGTTGGAGGTATTGGCACTGATAATTTTAACAGCATAACTGTTATGAAAAACAATGATAAAACTGCTCAAATAGTGTTTGATCAGCTTTTCCAGTTGCCTACCCTTCCACCACCTGATGTTAATATAGCTGAATTAGATAATAAATTAATACTCGATTGGGGCAGCAATTCTGTTGCTGCAGCAAATATTGAAAATTTTTCAGGACAGGGTTATAACTTTGAAGGATATGAAGTCTATCAATTACCTAATACTTCAGCAGGATTATCCGAGGGTGTTAAATTAGCTACATTTGATTTAGTTAATGGTATTACTACCATCATTGATACTGTGGAGCAAAGCGGTGTCCTATTAGGGGTGATTACAGTGACTGGACAAGATAAAGGCATTAAGCGTTTTTTAGAAGTAACTAAAGATCCATTTAGAAGCAACCAGCCGCTGCGTAATGGTCAGGAATATTACTTTGCTGTTGTTCCTTATGCTTTTAACCCTGCACCCTTATTGCCATTTCATGCACTCCAATCATCTGTTGTCCCTCTGGTAGGTGTACCTCAGTCTCCTTTACCGGGAGTCCGCTATAGTTCTTCTTCCGGAGATACTTTAGATACTCCTATACATGTTGGTTCAAGTGATGGAAGCGTAACTGCTATAGTTGTTGATCCAACTAGTACAACGGGCCAAGAGTACAAGGTTACTTTTGCAGATGATGGTACCTGGTCTGTAACTAATGTTACAACAGGTAATGTTGCAGCTTCAAATCAAACTAACCAAAGCGGCGATGAAGCATATCCAATAGTTGATGGTATTATGGTAAAAGTGCTTGGACCGCAACCTGATTTTAAGGATTTCCAAGAAGTTGCTAATGCTAATGGACCTCACGACCCAACGCTTGCTACGTTTTTATTTAACGGCAGCGGATTTCCCTCATCTTTTCCTCCGGAAGTTGATAGACCAACTCCCAGTCCTGCCGGTGTAACCTGGGGAATTCAATCGGGCTCTAATGGCGTTGACTTTGCTTATGATTGGTTTAAGGGGAGAGTATTACGTGCCCAAAACAACTTTGGTGCTAATCTAATTCCTTATGATTATGAAATAAGATTCACACCGGGTAAAGGACAAATGGCTTTTACTAGTGGAAGTAATGTTGATATACCTTTCCAAATATGGAATATTGGCTCTCAAACACCAGATGATCCAAGTGATGATTTTCAAATGATCCCATTAATCAATGATGTTAATGCGGATGAAATATATAATTTAGATGCTGTTGATCATCCAATTTCGGGTGGCGATAATGACCCTGAAACGGATTGGATATATTGGTTTGAACCTGCAGATAAAACACCGGGAACAGTAGGTTATGATGCATGGGTAAATTCTGGTTT
Source organism: uncultured Ignavibacteriaceae bacterium (assembly GCA_964515875.1). Classification (GTDB taxonomy): domain Bacteria; phylum Bacteroidota; class Ignavibacteria; order Ignavibacteriales; family Ignavibacteriaceae; genus RBG-16-34-14. The sequence continues at coordinate 16,964 of CAZEWJ010000036.1, forward strand.
TAATGATGCTCAAATTGGAAATGAAGTAATGGCAAGAATGGTTTTTGTTGGTTTTAATGCCGGAAGTGTTAGTGATCCTACATTCCCTGCTAATTTAGGTGAGCCACTTCCTGCACCTGGATCCGTATTCCGTATTATTAGTACTAAACCAAATACTGCAAATGATGTATTTACATTCACAGCACCCGCTACATCATTTAATTCCGATTTAGCAAAAGCAGATCTTGATAAGGTTAATGTATTCCCCAATCCATATTATGGATTTCATTACAGGGAAACTTCCAGAGACGCAAAATATGTAACCTTTAGTCATTTACCGGGTAATGCTATAATAAGAATATTTGATTTATCCGGTGTTATGGTAAGGACAATTACTAAGAATGATCCTACCACTGATCCTGACCAATTTACTACCTGGGATCTTAAAAATAATGATAATTATCCTGTAGCAAGTGGTATATATATAATTCACATTGATATGCCGGAATTAGGAGCTACCAAAATATTAAAATTAGCTGTTGTACAAGAAGAACAAATATTAAAGGTTTATTGATGTTAAGGGGTATCCCACTGCTTAGCAGGATACTCTTTATTAAACTTAATTTTAACGGAGGAATTATGAAATACATAAAAAGATTATTTTTTATCTTTCTAATGTTTGTTTGCATTTCTTTTGATGCATTTGGTTCTGGTCAAAATCGTGCGGGAACTGCTGCAGCTCCTCAATTAAGAATACCAGTTGGAAGCAGATATTTAGCAATGGGCGGCGCTGATGTTGCTTTGGTTTCTGGTTTGGAAGCCATATTCTGGAATCCCGCGGGTGTAAGCATAAGTGAAACAGATGCAAATGTTATATTTTCCTACAGGCAATATATTGCCGATATGAGTATGAACTTTGTAGCCATTAGTGGGAAATTCGGCGAATTCGGAACAATAGGGTTATCATTTAGGTCTCTTAACATTGGAGATATAAATGTTACAACCATGGATGCGCCGGATGGAACAGGTCAGATTATTAATCCCAGTTTTTTTGTTGCCGGATTAACGTATTCCAAACAGCTTAGTGACCGTATTTCTATCGGGGTAAACTTTAATTTAATTAATGAAAGTTGGCCAGGAGTAAGTGCAACAGGATTCAGTTTAGATGCAGGTGTTCAATATAGAAATCTTTTTTCTGTTCCTAATCTTTCCCTTGGGGTTACTGTAAAAAACCTTGGGGCACCAATGGAATACGGTGGAACGGCATTATTTGTTCAAGGTGAAGAGCAGACAGGAACCAGAGGAACTACTTTTTACGAGGTAAGTGCCCAGTCAGCAGAACTGCCTTCTGAAATATCACTCGGAGTATCTTATACCAGAAATATTGATGATGAAAATTTGCTGACTTTTGCCGGTACTTTTGTAAATAATAATTATACTTATGATAATTATAAAGCCGGCTTAGAGTATTCTTATAAAAATATTTTATATATAAGAGGCGGTTATCTCTTTGCTCCTGAATCCACAGACGATACTCCAAATATTTTTGAGGATTACACTGTAGGTGCTGGTTTGAATTTTAAGGAATTCACAAACATTGATGTATCCGTTGATTATGCTTATATCCCGGTAAAATTTTTTGATGCAAATAATGTCTTTTCAATCAAGTTGGGATTATAAGCTATTGAGTTAGTTTATATTTTTTATACAAGGCTGTTCAAAAAGTTATTTCTTAATAAAGAGGCTTTTCGAACAGCCTGTTTTTCCCCGCCATTACACTTCTAATAATTCAGATTCAAAAAACACTATTTTATTGTATTTTACCTGCACATATATTTTCATAGAAGCTTAAAGTTTAATTTTTCCCAATGTTATCTAAACAAAAAATTTTTCGTTTAATACTTATACTAATTCCCCTCCTCATTTTATTTTTACTCGAATTAATACTTAGAATAACCGGCTATGAAAGTGATTTAAGCATAGTTGCAACTATAGAGCGGAATGGCCAGAAATATTATACGATGAATCAGTTAGTTGGTAAAAGATATTTCGACAAAGACCGCCTTTATTTTAGAAAGGGTTCACACGATTATTTTGAGGTTGATAAGCAGCCAAACACTATAAGAATTTTTTGTTTCGGAGAATCAACAACAGCAGGTTTCCCCTACGAGTATAATGCAATTCCTTCCGAGTTTTTAAGAGATAGACTGCTTAATGCTTTTCCTGATAAAAACATTGAAGTTATTAATACAGCAATAGCGGCTACAAACAGTTTTACGGTTTCCGAATTTGTAAATGAATTATCTCATTATAAGCCGGATCTTTTTATTGTTTATATGGGACAAAATGAATTCTATGGTGTGTTTGGAGTAGGGTCAACTATTTCGATTGGCAAAAACCGATGGATCATAAAAACATATCTCTGGCTTCAGCAATTTAAAACTTTTCTTTTTCTTAAGAATATAATTAATTCAGGTTCAAATCTTTTTAAATCAGACAGTTTTGATAAAGATAATCTATTAATGGAGCAAATGGTTCAAAATAATTCGATTGATTACAATAGCAGTGATTATAAAACTGCCGTAAATACCTTTAAAGATAATTATGAGGAAATAATTGAAACAGCAGAAGAGAATAGAATACCAATAATTATTTCAACTCTTGTAACAAATGAAAAAGATTTGGCTCCATTTGTATCTTCGTTTTCAAATTCATTAAACCATACACTTAAAAATAAATGGAAGGAATTTTATGACCTTGGAATCAATTCCTTAAACAATAATAATTTTCACGCTGCGATAAATTACTTTGAAAAATCAATATCAATTGATTCAACACCGGCTAGTGTCCATTATCAGATTGGCAAATGTTATGAAAAATTAAAAAATTATAAAGAAGCTAAGAGGGAGTTTCTTATTGCAAAAGATTTAGACGGCTTAAGATTCAGGGCTCCATCCGATTTTAATTATATCATCAGGCAATTAGTAAATAAATTTAAAGTTCCATTAGCAGATGTAAACAAAATATTCCGGGAAAATTCACCCCAAGGAATAATTGGTAATGAATTATTAGTTGACCATTTGCATCCCAATATTTCCGGATATTTTCTATTAGCAAAAACCTGGTTCAAGGCAATAAAAGATAATAAGATATTTGAATTATCACCTGATATTGTTTTAGATGACAGCCTGTTATGGCAGCAATCCTCGGTTACCAGTTTGGACAGTGCTATCGGGGAATTCAAAATTCTGAAACTTAAAAATGAACCCCCGTTTAGTTCCGTAAAAAGAGATTTTGACATTACTCCAGAAAATTCTATAGAACAAATTGCATATGATTATGCAATAAAACAACAAATGTCCTGGGGCAAAGCTCATTTAATGGCAGCAAAAGAATACATAGATAAGAATGATTTTGAACATGCTCTGAAAGAATATAAGGCAATATTAATAACCGATGAAAACAATCCATACATCCTATCATCAGTAGGAGATATGTATTTTAATTTAAAATTATATCCAAGTGCAGAGGAAAAATATCTAAAAGCTTTTTCAATACTTGATGAACCATCTATTAAGTTTAAATTAGGCATAACGTGTGTTAATCTTCAAAAGTCTGAAATAGCAATCCAGCTTTTAAAGAATTGTTTAATGATTAACAATTTGCGAAGATTCACAACTGAAGAAATTGAGAAAATTCATTATAATCTTGCATTAGCTTATATTCAGTTAAATGAAAACAATAATGCAATACTGGAATTGAATATCATACTAAAAAACAATCCTTTAAATGTCGAGGCTAAGGTATTGTTAATTAAGCTAGGACGTTGATAAAATTTGTAAGATAAAAATAATTACTAAGTTCGTAAGTTTTAACTTAACAAATTCTTAATGTGTTTGAGAATTATTCGTTTACTATCTTAAAACTTGCTGTTGAGATTGCCTTATTATTATTTAGCACATCTTTTACATTAAAAACAATTTTATACTCTCCAGCAGCATAAGTCGAATCAAGTTCAAATTGTGCTTCAAGAGGAATATCTGTTATCCTCTCGCTATCTGTTTTATCTTCAACTCTGCTTATTAGTGCTTTTATTGTGTCTCCGGCAGGAGTAACAAGATCAATATCATAAGCGATTGTTGCACTGAAATTATTCCCTTCGTCTTTTTGGCTGAATCCTTTCACCCTTGTTGTTGCATTAACTTCCCAGCTATTCCCAAGATCATAAGCAAAAGCTTCAGTGCTGAATGTTTCTATCTTAACTGGTTCTTCTTTATTACAGGAACAAAAAAGAGAACCAATTAATAAAACAATAACAAACCCTTTCATAGAAACTCCTTATTCATGTTAAACCGTAACACAGAATAATATTCTGTGCTACAATTATCTTTATCCATTTTTTTTCTGAAAAGCTTTCATAAATGAAACAAGATCTTCAACACCTTTTTGCGGGAAAGCATTATAAATTGATGCTCTCAATCCACCAACAGACCTGTGTCCCTTCAAGCCATCAAATCCTGCTGCTGTAGCTTCAGCGATAAGTTTCTTTTCAAGATCTTCTGATGCAAGATTAAAAGTGATATTCATTAATGAACGGCTCTCTTTTTCTGCGTGACCTTTATAATAACCACCGCTTTCATCAATGCATTTATAAAGAAGATCCGCTTTCTCTTTGTTGATCTTAAACATTACATCAAGGCCGCCACGCCGTTGCAACCATTTCGCTACAAGACCAATTATATAAATTCCGAATGTAGTCGGCGTATTGTAGAGTGAATTATTTTCAATATGAGTTTTGTAATTCAGCATTGTGTGGAGCGAATCTGAACTTCTTTCAATCATATCTTTTCTTATAATTATAAAAGTTACTCCCGATGGTCCCATATTTTTCTGTGCACCTGCATATATAAAAGCATACTTGCTAACATCTATCTTCTTATGAAGAATATCCGAAGAAGCATCACATACAAGAGGAACATTCCCAACTTCAGGTTCTTTATACCATTCGGTTCCATGTATAGTATTATTGGATGTAAAGTGGACATAGGAAGCTTCCGGGTCAAGCTTTAGCTCTTCCTGCTTTGGAATTCTTTTGAAGTTCTCATTCTCTGTTGTTGCGGCAATGTTAACTGTACCAACTCTTTTAGCTTCCTTAACAGCTTTCTTTGACCAGCTTCCTGTAACAATGTAATCAGCTTTATTCTTTGGGGGCATTAAGTTTAATGGAACCATTGAAAATTGCAGGCTTGCACCTCCCTGAAGAAAAAGGAGCTCATAATTATCATTAATATCAAGAAGGGATTTTAAATCCTGTTTTGCTTCATTGTGTATTTTATCAAAAGTTTTAGACCTGTGACTGATTTCAAGTATTGACATTCCTACACCGGGAAGAGAAAATAGATTTTCCTGAGCTTCTTTAATAACATCCTCAGGTAAAACTGCCGGACCAGCACTAAAGTTATAAATTCTTTTTGTCATCTTAATTTCCTTAAAGTTGAGATGCTAATAAACTTCATCGTGTTTTCCTATATCAATAAACACTGCTTTATCTTTATTAGAAAAATAGAATATAACACGAACATCATAGCCCATAGTAAAACTCCATAATTCTTTTAGTTTCCCGCTTAATTTATGTGTTCTAAGCCTTTCATCAAAAGGATCATGAATAAAGATTTCGAGGGTTTCCCAAAATCTCTTTTCTAAAACTTTGTCTCTTTCAATTCTTTTTTTTAAAGCTTTTTGGAAAGAAGAACTGAAAGCAACTTTTAACATTATAGACCCTTCTTAAGCTCTTCGGGATCGGATGAAAATTTTAATTTTTTTTCTTTCTCTTCTTTAAGCGTTGCCTTATAATTTTTGAAAATCTTTTCTCTCTTTTCTTCTATAAGATACTTTTCTATTAAAAACTTAAGTTCTTCTTTCTCTTTTAATGGTAATTTTTGTATCTCATTAACCAAATAATTAAATGTGTTTTCCATATAATTCCTTTTTATAAGCTCAATAATATTAGTAATAAACATTCCCCTCAAGACATAAAAATATTGTATATTTTAGTCAAATTAAATGTACAATCAATCCATCTCTCAGCTTAGGTTCAAACCATGTTGATTTAGGCGGCATAATTTCTCCTGCATCAGAAATTTTGATCAGATCATCCATTGAAACAGGATACAATGAAAATGCAACAGCAGTTTTTCCGCTGTCAACCATCTTTTCAAGTTCCTTTGTTCCTCTGATTCCTCCTACAAAATCAATTCTTTTATTTGTTTTAGGATCATCTATTCCAAGTATAGGATTAAGAAGAAAATCCTGGAGAATGCTTACATCCAGACTTGAACCTATTGAATCTGAAAGAGATAAGCTTGCAATAACAGAATCTCTTGGTTTGAGAAGGTACCACTTACCTTTCAGGAACATGCCAAAACTTCTTTTCTCCCCCGGCTCTTTTACTTTTGATTTTTCAATATTGAACTTCTCACTAATCTCATTTAAGAATTTCTCTTCATTTTTTCCTGAGAGATCATGAACAACTCTGTTATAAGGTAATATTTTCAATTGTTCTGCAGGAAATATTACACCTAAAAAGAAATTATATTCTTCATCTCTGGTATGATCAGGATTTTTTTCCATTTTCAATTTTCTCGCTCTGCTTGCACTTGCAGCACGATGATGTCCATCAGCTATATATAATTTTTTAACTTTAGAGAATTCCTTTGTGATTGTTTCATTATATTTTTCAGGGACAATCCAAATAGTGTGTGTTACTCCATCTTCGGCAGTAAAATTATATGTGGGTAAAGTATCCTTAATTGTTTCATCTACAATTTTATTTATTTCTGTTACCCCCTTATAAGTTAAAAAAACAGCACCCGTTTGTGCACCTGTTGTAATTATATGGTTTGTTCTGTCATCCTCTTTTTCCTTACGCGTTTTTTCATGCTTCATTATTACATCTTTATCATAATCATCAACTGAAAATGTAGCAGCAATACCAATTTGCGATCTCTTATCCATTGTTAATTTGTACAAGTAAAAACGGGGTTCATCATCTATATGGAAAGGAACTTGTTTAGTTAACAAATCTAAATTCTCTTTTGCTTTTATATAAACTTCTTTGGAATAAGGATCGGCAGAAGGATCTGATTCTATTTCGGACCTTGTAACTCTTAGAAAACTCAGATCATTTCCTTTAGCTAAATTTCGGGCTTCCTCGCGGTTTACAACATCATAAGGTACACTTGCTACAAGATGTGCAGATTCTTTTGAAGGTCTTAATGCTCTGAAAGGTCTTATTACAGCCATAGAAAACGTTCTCTGGTTGAGAAGAAATTACTTTGTAAAAATCAGCAAAATATCATAAAGATTCCATTCTGAAGAGCGGAAACCCTCGAGGTTAAAATATTCTGCCCCTGAAGATTATTAGGTGCTCTTTAATTGGCTTTAATTCATACTATATTTATTTTTGGCGGCATAATTATTGAATCCAAAGTAATGAACAAAAAGATTTTTAAGGTTATAATGAATTACAAAAAAGATCATACAGATATAATTCCGGACGAAATGATAAAAAAGGTTAATAAGATCTTTAAAAAGGAAAAGAGAAAAGAGAGAGTAAAAATAATTGGTTATACGAAGTATCACAAGAAATTTTATTCTGCTCATTTAGATAATAAAAGAGATATAGTTGTCTGGCTGCCGCCATCTTATAAAGAAGATTCAAAAAGAAATTACCCGGTTCTTTATATGCATGATGGCCAGAATATTATGGATCCCAAAACGTCTTATGCCGGGATGGACTGGCGTGTTGATGAAACTTTAACAAAACTAATCGCACAAAAGAAGATTCAGGAAATAATAGTTGTTGGAATTTATAATACAAAAGAGAGACTCGAAGAATACAGCGATACAGAAAAAGGCCGCAGCTATATTAAATTTATTATTGAAGAACTCAAACCTTTTATAGATTCCGGATACCGAACACTAACAAGCCGGGAAAATACTGCGGTTATAGGGTCATCTATGGGCGGGCTTATTTCTTTCCTGATTGCCTGGAATCATCCTGAAGTGTTTTCAAAAGCCGGATGTATGTCGAGTGCATTTTATTATCAGGATGATAAAGCAATTAAGATGGTTAAAGATTACAGCGGACCAAAGAAGAATATTAAAATTTATATTGATCATGGCGAAGATGGGGTGGTACGCGGACAAAAAATGTTCTGTGCTCTTAATTCAAAAGGCTATCTTATTGGAACTGATGTGGATTATTTCTATGCACCTGGTGGTGAGCATAATGAAAAAGCCTGGGCTGACCGGCTGGAGAGACCTTTATTGTTCTTCTTTAAGAAATAAATATTTTTCTTCCTTCTCACTTCTCTTTTATTCCAGCTCTCCAATGTTCTTCCTTTCTATCATTTAACATCAAGAATCTCTGCTTCCCAAAAAATCTTTATATTTGCACTTCATAATTTAGATAATAAAATCAAATGCCTGATACTAAATTATCCGAAATACCTAAAGCATATAATCCATCAGAAGTAGAAGATAAATGGTACAGCTATTGGCTGGAGAATGATTTGTTCCGCTCAGAGATAGATGAGAATAAAAAACCTTATACAATTGTAATCCCTCCTCCAAATATAACCGGCAGCTTAACAATGGGGCATATCCTTAACAACACAATCCAGGATATTTTCATCCGCATTAAAAGAATGCAGGGCTACAATTCTTGCTGGGTCCCCGGAACAGACCATGCTTCAATTGCTACAGAAGCTAAGGTTGTTGCTTTCCTTAAAGAGAAAGGAATTGACAAGAGAGAAATTGGAAGAGATGAATTCATAAAGCACTGCTGGGAATGGAAAGAGAAATATGGCGGGATAATCATTCAGCAATTAAAAAAGCTTGGCGTAAGCTGCGACTGGCATCGCGAACGTTTTACAATGGATGATCATTATTACAAAAAAGTAATTGAAACCTTTGTTGCTTTATACAAAGAAGGGAAAATATACCGCGGCTACAGAATGGTAAACTGGGATCCTGCTTCACGTTCTGCAATCTCAGATGAAGAGGTAATTTACAGAACAGTATACGGAAAACTTTGGTACCTCAAATATCCTGTTAAAGATTCTACTGATTTTATAACCGTTGCAACTACACGCCCCGAAACAATGCTTGGAGATACAGGCATTGCTGTTAATCCTGAAGATGAAAGATATAAAAAGCTTATCGGTCAGAAAGTTATTCTTCCAATAGTTAACAGGGAGATTCCAATCTTTGCAGATGACTATGTTGATAAAGATTTTGGAACCGGTGCTGTTAAAGTTACTCCTGCTCACGATATGAACGATTATGAAATGGGAAAAAGACATAATCTTGAAGCAATAAATATTTTTAATGAAGATGCAACAACAAATAAAAATGTTCCTGAAGATTTAAGATGGATGGATAGGTTCGCTGTCCGTAAAAAAGTTGTTGAGAAATTTGAAAAGCTGGGTCTTCTTGAAAAAACTGAGGATTACCAGATAAGCATTGGTTATTCTGAACGTGGTGGTGTACCAATCGAGCCTTATCTTTCCGAACAGTGGTTTATGAAAATGAATGAATTTGCTGAATCCGCTCTTAAAGTTGTACAGGATAAAAAAATAAAATTTTATCCTTCTCATTGGGTAAAGACTTACTCACATTGGATGAGCAATATAAAAGACTGGTGTATTTCACGCCAGCTTTGGTGGGGACATAGAATTCCGGTTTGGTACTGTATTGGAGATGATCATTGCAAACTTGAATGTAAAGAACCAATTGTATCGATCAATACTCCTGAAAAATGTCCGCATTGTGGTTCTAAAAATCTTAAACAGGATGAAGATGTTCTGGATACCTGGGCATCAAGCTGGCTATGGGCTTACGATGTTTTTAAGACTGAGGAAGAGCAAAGATATTATTATCCGACCGACACATTAGTTACAGCACCTGACATTATTTTCTTTTGGGTTGCAAGAATGATAATGGCAGGACTTCATTTTAAAAAAGATATTCCCTTTAAAGATGTTTACTTCACAAGCGTAATAAGAGATATGCAGGGAAGAAAGATGAGCAAATCTCTCGGCAACTCTCCCGATCCTCTTGAAGTAATAAGAGATTATGGTGCAGATGCACTGCGCTTTACAGTAATTTATCTCGCTCCTCTCGGGCAGGATGTTCTTTTCTCAACCGATAAATGTGAAATTGGGAGAAACTTTGCAAACAAGATATGGAATGCAGGAAGATTTCTTTTGATGAATGTTCAAACGATTCCGGTTAATAATAATTTAATTGAAAAGCATATAGATTTTTCAGACGAATGGATAAGTTCAAGATTCCATCAAACACTTCGGCAATTGAATGAAGCAATGGAAAGGTTTGAAATAAATAATGCAACAAAAATTATTTACACTTATGTATGGAACGACTTCTGTGACTGGTACATTGAATTAATGAAGAACAGGCTTTACTCTGGAGATGAAGCTGCAGGTCCCGATTTTACCGGGGAAATTAAATCGGCTGTTCTTACAAGAGCGCTAAAGAATTTTGAAAACCTTCTGAAAATTGTTCATCCTTTTATGCCGTTTATAACCGAGGAACTATGGCAATTAATAAGTGAGAGAAAAAAAGGGGAGAGTATTTCAACTTCTGATTACCCTGTATTTGATTCATCAAAAATAAATCTATCTGCTGAAAAGGAAATGGAGTTTATACAGGATGTTATTACTGCTTTAAGAAATATCCGCGGCGAGATGAATATTGTACCATCAAAACAGATCAATGCTTTCATTAAATCTTCTGAAGTTGGGATACACCAGGTTGATTATATAAAGAAGCTTGCGAAGGTTAATGAGATAAAGATTAATAAAAATCTTACAAAACCTAAAGCAAGTGTTTCCGCGGTAGTTAAAGAAACTGAGATTTATGTCCCCTTGGAAGGTTTGATTGATCTTGAAGTTGAAAGAAACAGGTTACAAAAGGAAATCGAAAGACTTGAAGGTGCGTTAACAAGTATTGATAAAAAACTTTCAAATGAAAAATTTGTAAAAAATGCTGCACCGGATGTTGTTGAGAAAGAAAGAACGAAAAAGAAGAATTGGGAAATGAATCTTGTAAAGTTGAAAGAGATTTTCAATAACCTGAATTAAAATTAATAATCCAGAGTTTATAAAACTCTCCGATTTAAAAGGATAAGTTCTTTTGATTTATATCAATGACCTTCCAAGAAATTCTACTTTTTTGTAGTGACTGAATTCACAACACATTGCCATTAAAATTCTTTTGTAATGAAATTGTTTTATCTTAAACAGTCTTTTAAAGTATGGTTAATTAAAGGAGTGAATATGTTAAGAAAAATAAATTTCTTTTATTCATTTGTAATTTTATTAACAGGAATTGAAACTGCAAATGCTCAATATGCACCTGAAGGAAAAGAATTTGGTTTTGGAATTATACTTGGCGATCCTACTGGTGGTACAGCAAAACTCTGGTTAAGCGGAGATAATGCATTAGCATTCCATCTTGGAGCTTCTTACTTCGGAAGTCCCAGGATAGGAGTTGATTACCTGTGGCATTTTGACGCGTTTAATTCTAATATCGTAAATCTTTATGCTGGCCCTGGTGGAGTTATTGGAATAGGTGAAGGGAAAGGATTTTGGTATAAAAAAAGGTTTATAAGGACAGGTAATGAAATTGGTATAGGGGGCAGAGCAATGTTTGGTATTAATATTGTCCCTCTAAGATCTCCCCTGGAAATATTTATTGAGTTGGGTGTTCTAGTAGCGTTTGTCCCTGATTTTGGCTCTACTGCTGATGCTGCCGTTGGTATAAGGTTCTATCCATAATAAAATTTTTAAGTGAGACTCACCTTAAAGGTGAGTCTCACATTATCTCTGTAGCTATTAAAATTTCTCTTTCTTATTTTCACTTGAGATTAAAATCTCTCATCTCAATAAAGGTTAAATATGAAATTATATTTCACCACTGCTTTTTGTTTCTTTATTTCTCTCTTTTCTTTTGCCCAGACAGGGCCAAAAGTCGTTTCAATTTTTCCTTCAAACCAGACAATAAATGCCGAAGGCAGCACTGAAATAATTATAACATTTGATTCGTCAATTGATCCCTTAACTATAACCGATACATCATTTTATATTTTTGGCAGGTGGTCAGGTATTGCTGAAGGAAATATCTCCTTCGATAGTGAAAATAAAATTCTGACATTCATTCCTACAAAACCATTCTATCCCGGCGAGCTTGTTATTGTTAATCTATCAAAAAGAATTAAAAATTCATTAGGAGAACCGATGGAGTTTGGTTTTACTTGGCATTTCTGGATTAAAACCGGACCAGGTACATTGGATTTAATTAAGGTAAAAGAAATTAATATAAGAGAACCGGGTGAAGGCTGGATTCAAACTTATGGTGCTTATGCAGGAGATCTTGATAAAGATGGTTATACTGATTTTCTTGTCCCGAACGAAGTAGCAAACGATGTAAGAGTATTTATGAATGATGGGAAAGGAGATTATTCTGATTTTACGATTTTCCCGATGCAGGGAGGTGCAAGACCAAGCACAAATGAAGGAGCGGATTTTAATCTTGATGGTTTAATGGATATTGCGGTTGGTAATAGTGTGAATAAGTTTGTTACAGTCTTTCTTGGTGATGGTACGGGTAATTTTCCGAGTGTGGAAAATTATAACGCTGATCTTGAAGTAAGAGGACTAATGACAATAGACGTTAATGGTGATGGCTTTATGGATATTGTTACAGCAAACAGAGTTGCAAGTAATATTACAATCTTAACTAACAACGGTGATGGTACATTTTATCCTTCAGATACAATTGAAACAGGAGGAAATGGTGAAACAACCTGTTCTGCTGCTGATGTAAATGGTGATGGAATAATAGATCTTTTTGTCGGTGCAATATCAAGCAGGGAAATAATTTTACTGCTTGGTGATGGGAATGGAAGTTTTACTTTTCAGACTAAAGTTAGTGTTACGGGTTCTCCCTGGTTTACATGTGCAGGCGATATGAATGGAGATAATATAGCTGATATTGTCTCAGCAAACTCAAGCGGGAATGTTCTTTCAATTATTTTCTGCGACAGTTCAGGAAATTTTTCTGAGCCGGTTTATTATCCAACCGGCAGCTTTGCCATCTCAACAGATTTGGGGGATGTTGATGGTGATGGTGACCTTGATGTTGTTGTTAGTAACTATTCTTCCGGAGATTTTACTTTATATGAAAATGATGGAACGGGTGTTTTAATTAATAGGAACGATTTAAAAGCAAGTACAGCCGGTTCATGCTCTGTATTCCACGATAGAGACAACGATGGAGACCTTGATATGACTGGAGTTGATGAAATTGATGATCTTCTCATTATTTTTGAAAATAAAGGTTTTGTTCCCGTTGAATTAATTTCTTTTTATTATAATGTAAGTGGAGATATTATCACTCTTCATTGGGAGACAGCCACAGAAATAAATAACCAGGGATTTGAAATTTACCGTAATGGGAATAAGATTGCATTTGTTGATGGAAAAGGAACAACAACAGAAAAGCAGGAATATTCTTTTATTGATAAAGGTCTGCGAGCCGGTATTTATAATTACAGGCTAAACCAAATAGATTTTGATGGCACTCAGGAAGTTGTCGGAGAATTAACCTTTTTGCTTTCTATACCGGGACATTATAGCTTGGAACAAAATTACCCAAACCCATTTAATCCGGCAACTACAATTAGTTTTTCAATTTCTGCTTTAGAATTTGTAACGCTTAAAGTTTTTGATGTGCTTGGAAATGAAGTCACGACTTTAGTTAACGAAGAAAAGCTGGCAGGATATTATGAAATTGAATTAGATGCAAATAATATTTCAGGCGGTATCTATTTCTATAAAATAACGGCAGGGAAGTATGCAGAAACTAAAAAGATGATTCTCCTGAAGTAGCTCAGCGTGTTGAATAATCATCGTTTCCGAGATCAACAGCAGATCTTACTGCCACAATATCACCTGTTGAAAGTTCAACATAAGAAAGCTTATCGCTTGAATCTTCACTAATATATGGATACATAAGATCATCATGGTTATTGCTATGACCCAAACCAAGAGCATGACCAAGTTCATGAATAATAGTTGATTTTATTTCTCCATCCAAAATTTTCCTATCATCAAATTTTAATAAGCTTATTTCAACAAAGGAACGGATTATCCTGTTATTTTTTCCCAGTTCATAATCTGTAAGACCAAGATAATTCTCATCGTATTTTTCCATAAGGTTATCTTCAAATGTAAAAACTATATCTGCATCGGATGCAGTTTTTGAGTATATAAATTTTATTCTTTCATCTGCAGCTCCCCAGATTTTAAAAGCATAATCAATATAGGTTGTATATTTATCCTTAAAATTTCTTGAAGAAGATTTTTTTACATAAACTTTAAGCGGGTATTCGTTGTATTCCCAATATTTCCCATTCCATAAAGAATTATCACTATCTTCAACCTTAAAATAGTTGCGGGAGTATGATGTATAATTGATGAATTTCTTTTTACTGTAATCGGAATTTCTATCGGTCTCTTCAAATATATCTATCCTGTTTTTATTCCTGGAAAATTCAGAATAATATTTTCTTGGGGTCTCAGCTTTCCCTATTCCTTGTTCATCATAATAATATTCTATTTTCTCTTTGGATGAGGAATTTGGTTTAGTTTGCTTAGCTTTTTGGCTGTAGGTTAATTGAGAACCAAGAAGAAAAACCAGGATTAATATTGTAAAAGTATATTTTTTAATCATACTTTCTTCCAGATAGTTATTTTTTTAATTAATACATTTCAATTTCTGTACCTACGATATGAAAAGAATTTTATAAATTCCACAGGAATAATTCGGAATTATTTCACTTATCACGCAAAAATTACACTTTTTAATAAAAAGGAAATAAAATATATCTCCGCTTACTCTTAAAGTTAACGACCGCACAAAGTTAGTTGCTTATATGAAGAGCTATAATTTTGTTCTGCTAATTAGTAATAACGATAAGCATCGGAATGTACTCCTCTTCCTTTTCGTTGTTTCTGAAGAAGAAGGGAAATTAAAGCTGATAACTCATACTGCAAAAGCTAATCCTCGCTGGAAAAACCTTGATGGTTTAATTTATAAAAAATCAACTGTAACATAATCTGAAGTGAGATATATTGATCTTGCTTTACTGATGTTTTGATGATTACAATTATTTTTTAATATTAAGGCAAGAGTTTTTCACCACCAAAAATTAATAAGAAAGGAGCTCATCTATGGCTGTTAGAAAAGGAAGTGCTGAATGGAATGGAGATTTAAAATCTGGGAAGGGTAAATTAAGCAGTCAGACGGGAGTTTTAAATAATATAGATTATAATGCTGTTTCAAGATTTGAATCAGGAAACACCACAAACCCTGAGGAGCTTTTAGGTGCTGCACATGCTGCATGTTTTTCAATGGCGCTGGCAAATAATTTATCAAAGGAAGGATTTAAAGTTATCTCGATTAAGACTGTTGATGATGTACATCTTGAAAAGCTGGAAGCGGGTTTTACAATTACTAAAATTGTTATAAATACAGAAGGAAATGTTGAAGGGATTGATGAAGCTACATTTAAGAAACATGCTGAAAAAACCAAAACAGGCTGCCCTGCATCAAGAGCACTAAAAGCAGTTGAAATGAGTTTGAATGCTAAACTGGTTAAGCCCCTCAAATAAATTTGAAAAAGTCTCCCTTTAGCAAAGGGAGACAGTCCTGACCTTGTCAGGACAGAGGGATTTTTTTAGATAACTGTAACTATCGAGAATTTCAGCATAGTACCTCATCGCAAACAAATCTCCCTGATTTTCGCTTAGCTCAAATCTGTCCCTCTTTACTAAAGAGGGAATTTTTTATAACAATTCTGTTAATAAATATATTTTTTTGAATCTAAGCTAACAACTTTTCATATTCTTTATTCTGATCAATAAAGTAATCTACATAAGAGCAGGTGGGAATAACTTTAAAATTATTTTCTTTTGCATATTCAAGCGCTGCTTTAGCTATTTCTCCGGCTAAACCTTTATGTCTTTGTTCAGGTGGGACAAAAGTTCTTAAAAAGTTTATTGTCTCTTTATTTGGTATACTATACCTGATGTAGGATTCTTTACCGTCATTAATCAAATAAAATTTATGCTGTTCCTTATCGTGTTTAATTTCCATATTAAATCGCATTACATTTATTAATAAGCAATGTGTCCGTAGCACAGATTAATAAATCTGTGTTATGCTTATAAAAGGACTAAAAACATTCTTCTTTTACAATCTCCCCATTTATAATTACAACACAAACATGAGAAGTATACTCAAACGGATTCCCATCAAATAAAACTATATCAGCATCTTTTCCTTCTTCAATTGAGCCAACTCTGTTTTCTATCCCAAGAATTTTTGCCGCATCAATTGTTATTGTTGCAAGAGCATCTTCAAAAGATAAACCATTTGCATTTGCAACAGCAGCTTCAAAAAGGACTACCCTTGTCTTTGGTACATAACTTTCATAACCGCTTTGCAGAGCAAAAATAATTCCTTCTTTTTTAAGAATTGCTGCGGTTTCCAATGAAACATTTTTTGTATCACCATAATTTCTAACCATTGTAGGATGTAAAATAATAGGCACCCCTGCTTCTTTAATTTCATTAATAAGAAGATAAGATTCAGCGGCACCATCCAGAATAAGCTTAAATCCAAATTCCTGCTGAAGCCTTAATGCAGTCATTATCTCTGTAGCTTTTTGCACTGTAAACATTGCTGGAATTTCACCGGATAAAACTTTAGCGAGAGTTTCCAGCTTAAGGTCTCTTGAAGGTTTTTTATCCTCCTTAGCATTCTTCAGTTTCTCCGTATAGTCTTTTGCTTTAAGAAATTCCTCTCGAAGCATTGCAACACCTTTAGAGCGTGTTCCTGGCTTTTTATAGTTCCTGCTTACACTTGAACCAAGAGTAAAAGAAACTGTTGCCACAGAATCAATAATAACATCGCTTAATGTTTCTCCATAAGTTTTAACAACCATAGTTTGTCCGCTTGCAAGTGCACCTGGTCCATGACCTGTATGAAGGGTTGTTACACCCAAATCTCTCACAAACTCAACCAGCTTTTCTCTCATATTATAAGCATCAAAAGCTCTTAACTCAGGCTGGATAGCATCAGATTTTTCATGCTGATCATGGTCGTGTTCATAATTATAAATTCCTGATAAGCCAACTACTGAATGTGCATCAATTAAACCGGGAGTAACAACTTTTCCTGTTACTTTTTTGTAGTCTGAAGGAACGGTCATTTCATTTTGTAAACCGACTTTTTCAATCTTTCGATCTTTAATTAAAACGACACCATTTACAATTTTTTCTCCTGCCATGGTATAGATAGTATCTCCATAAACAGCAATTTGTGCATTTGTCTTAAAAGAAAAAAGAGATAGAATTATCAGAATAAAAAATGTATTCTTTCTTTCTTTTATATACGGGAAGGTGTCATTCCGTCCCGCTAATAGCGGGATCGGAACCTGACGCCGCGAAAAAGAGGCTGAACCAATCCGCCGAAGGCGGACAGCATGACAGGCTGGAATTTTTTGGTTTCCGTCTTGGTTTTTCATTGGTCATCTCCGCAATTATGAACTTCAGTATAATCACCACGGAAAACTTCATAACCGCCGATTGAATATTTTTTATCTTCAGAATTGGAAAGATCGAAAACTTTTTCTCCCTCAACCCAGGTTTGCTCTACTTTTGTATAAACACTAAGAGGTTCACCTGAAAGAATAATAAAATCGGCATCTTTATTTGGTTCAAGCGATCCTATCCTCTCTTCAAGCCCAAGCATTCTTGCACCAGCAAGAGTTAATGCTTCAAGAGATTTTGTTTGACTCATCCCTGCCCTTACTCCAAATGCAGCAGAACGGAGGAAAAATCTTGAGTCTGTAATTCCATCATCGGTATGATAAGCTACATCAACCCCTGCCTTTTCAAGCACTGCACCTGTTTTGTAGATAAGGTTTACAGCTTCTAATTTACCACCCGGGGAATCTATCATAATTATAGAGCAGGGAACATTCGCTGCAGCAATTTCTTCAGCAACCCTCCAGCCTTCACTAACATGATGCAGAACTACTTTGAATCCAAATTCTTCTTTAAGTCTTAATACTGTCATAATATCATCTGCACGATGAGTATGATGCTGCACAATTCTTTTTCCTTCGAGCACCTGAACAAGCGTTTCTAATTCAATATTTCGTTCAGGCATCTTTTCAGGATCATCATTTGCTCTTTCAATTTTAGCTTTATACTCCTGTGCTTTAATAAAAAGCTGTCTTATTATTGATGCAGACTTTGACCGTGTTCCTGAAAATGGTGGATCGCCAAGAGAGTTTGTACCATTAGCCATTTTTAATCCACCGCAAATTCCATTAAGAACATCATCACAAAAGAGCATATCATTAATAGTTTTTGGATCTTTTCTCATTTTCAAGTAAACAGTTTGTCCGCTCATTAAATGTCCTGAGCCGGGCATTACATTTACGGTTGTTATCCCACCGGCAATTGCTTTTTTAAAAGTATCGCTCTGCGGATCAATTGCATCAAGTATTCTTACACCTGGGTGAGTAGTTGAAGAACGATCACCGCCATCTCCTTCACCAATATGTGAATGAGTATCAACAAGCCCCGGCATTATTATTTTACCTTCAACATTAAAAACAATTATATCTTCTTCTTTTCCTGGAGGAAAACTTTCCATGCTTCCTACTTCTACAATTTTTCCATTGTGAATAAGAAGATAGCCATTTTCAATTGGCTCACCTGAAATTGGATATATCTTTCCATTAAGAAAAACAGTTGGCTGTGTTTGAGAAAAAGAAGGAAGAGAAATTAAAGTGAAAAGAAAAAGTGAAATGAGAATTTTCATTTCAGAAGCCTTTTATTGTGGATTAAAATTGGTTGGGAAATTATTGAAACGGGGAATGAAATCCTAAAAAGTAGCGTAGTTAAGTGAGGCTCACCTTTAAGGTGAACCTCACTTTTTGTTACTTTACACATTAAACAAAAAGTGCATTACATCTCCATCCTGCACAACGTAATCTTTTCCTTCAACTCGCATAACTCCAGCCGCTTTGCACGCAGCTTCTGAGCCATACTTAACATAATCATCATAGCTTATTACTTCTGCACGGATAAATCCTTTTTCAAAATCAGTATGGATAACTCCGGCTGCCTGCGGTGCTTTTTCTCCTTTGTGAATTGTCCAGGCACGGACTTCTTTTGGCCCGGCGGTAAAGAAGCTATTCAAGCCAAGAGTATGAAAGCCCATTCTTATAACTTTTTCAAGCCCGCTTTCATTCACACCATAAGAAGAAAGAAATTCTTTTCTCTCTTCATCATTTAAGGCAACAAGTTCTTCTTCAACCTTAGCGGAGATTTTAATCCAGTCAGCATTTCTTTCTTCTGCAAACTTTGCGACCTTTTTAACATACTCATTGTGTTCAGCTAAACCATGTTCATCAACATTAGCACAGTAAATTGTTTTTTTAGAAGTCATCAAACGGAGTTCATTCATTAATTGCTTATTCGTTTCTTTATCTTTCCCGGGAAAGATTGAAGCTGGTTTTCCTTCGTTCATAAATTTAAGCAGTGCTTCAGCATCATCAAGCATAAGCTTTGCTGTTTTATCTCCTTTTGCTATCTTCTCCAGCTTCTCAATTTTTTTTTCAAGTGTCTGCACATCAGCAAGAAGAAGCTCTGTTTCAATTACCTCAATATCTCTAAGCGGATCAACGCTTCCATCAACATGAACAACATCCGGGTTATCAAAACATCTGACAACCTGAACAATCGCTTCAGTCTCTCGTATGTTGCTTAAGAACTGGTTGCCAAGCCCTTCCCCTTTACTGGCACCTTTAACGAGCCCGGCAATATCAACAAAATCAACTGTTGAATGAACTACACGTGCAGGCTTAACAAGCTTTGCAAGTTTATCAACTCGTTCATCCGGCACCGGCACTACAGCTTTGTTAGGTTCTATTGTGCAGAA
>CAZEWJ010000037.1:0-36489 GCA_964515875.1 uncultured Ignavibacteriaceae bacterium
CTGAATTTAATATTTGTATTCGGGTTGAATGGATTAGGGTAATTCTGATCAAGACCGAATGCCAATGGTGATGTAACTTCAAGTTCAACTTCACTTGAATATTCAAACTGTCCATTGAAATCTATTTGTTTTAGTCTGTAAACAAACGTACCAGGAGTTACACTCTGATCTACATAAGAATAAGTTTGCTCTTCAGAAGTAGTTCCATAACCTTCAACAAAACCAATTGTGATGAACTGACCATCAACTGCTCTTCTTTCAACCTCGAAACCTCTGTTATTGATTTCAGTTGCAGTAACCCAGTTAAGAACAGTCTGACCAAGAGGATTAACACTTGCTGTGAATGAGGTTAATTCTACAGGAATTGGGGAAGTATGAAACCAGAAATCGTCTATATAATAGTCATCATTTGCTGTAGCACCATAAAAGTCAATAGCATCTAATTGAAGTGGACTTCCGCCTCCAAGATCACCTAAAGTCCACTGCCAGGAGTGAATCAGTACACCATTAAACCACAATTGACCTTGATCAGCGGTAAGATTTACTACAACCCCAACAAAATGCCAGGTATCATAAGCATATGTAAAGCTAACTGCTGTTGGGGAGCCTCCAAATATTCTACCGCCACCTCCGGCATCAAACCAACAATCCATTGCCCAGTTAAATGCACCTGGAAATACTGCCATAAGATTAAAATATCCTGCTTTTCCATTTGGAATATAAATCCGAAATTGTACATACCATGTTCCGCTTGTTTGAGAACCAAATGTTTTTACAAAATCATTATTTGTTATTACCCGTGCTGAGTTTGGAGAACTATATGAATAGGTAGTGGAAACTGTTGCATCTTGAGAGCCACATGGTGCATTGCTCCATGTTGTCCAATCTGTTGGATTTTGACAAGCAACGCCCGTACCTGCTGTATACGAGTCAAAATTATCAAAAAATTGTGCGTTAGAATTGGATATAAAAAGAAATGTAAATAGAACTGTAAATATTAGTGAGTATAGATTTTTTAACATAGCAACCTCGTTTTGTTTTATTAAGTTAATAGAATGCTTAGTTAGTTGGGCACGATCAGAACATTAAGGACTTTTGTTATGATAGAACATTTCGACCTCCACCAGTTAGTTAATAAATATTTTTACCCATTAAAGCTAAAAGATAAGATCATAATAATATAATTTTTGAAAAATGACAATATCTGAACAAAATTTTTTTTTGTTCTTTTGGCTTCGGGTAATTAAGCCCAAAACATATTTATTTTCCCACACCGTGAGTAAATTCTTTTGTAAGTATAAGTAATAGAAAGATGAACTATTATAATGTAAAATATTTAGATATTATCTTGAGTGGAATATAACTAAGTCCTATTTTGTGCTCTAAAGCAATTCCCAAAACATTTCCCAATCCAAAACCCATAGCATAACCCAAAAGGTTTGCGTAATTATCAAGATGCTGAAAGATAAACCTGTTTGCAAAAACCCAGACTAGTAATTCAAAAAATCCTGCCATACCAGCAAGATATTTTTTCCCTTGTACTATTAAAATTGCTCTCATTGTACCGATGGTAACGTTGCACATTCGCATTGCCATAACTATAAAAGTTCGATACATACTTTCAAACATAATCTCTTTATATAAACCTTCTTATTGTTGGTTCAAAATTAAATAAATTAGCTTTATTATTTTTATCTTTAAGAAAAGATTAAATGCTTTTATGTATGAAACAGAAAGACAGGAATTAGTAGATAAAATATCTTTAAAGGGTATTTCAGAAAAATCTGTTCTAAAAGCAATTGGAGATGTAGAAAGGCATAAGTTTGTTCCCGAAGCAATGAAGCATTATTCGTATGACGATGTAGCTTTACCAATAGGTTATGGGCAGACAATAACTCAGCCGTTTACGGTTGCCTTTATGACTCAATCTTTAAAATTAAATCCGGGAGATAAAGTTTTAGAAATAGGCACAGGCTCAGGTTACCAGGCAGCTATTTTATTAAAAATGGGAATGGAAGTTTACAGCATCGAAAGAAATGTTGATATTTTTTATAGAACCAGGAAATTGTTTGATGAAATGGGATTAAGAATAAATACGAAGTGTGGAGACGGTACTTTAGGCTGGGAAGAATTTGCCCCTTATGATGGAATTTTAGTAACAGCTGGTTCACCTACTATTCCAAATTCTCTTAAACAGCAATTAGCTTTAGGTGGAAGAATGGTTATACCTGTCGGTACAAAAACTTCTCAGCGATTAAAAATTGTTACTAAGCTTGATGAAGATAAATTTGAAATAGAAGAGGTACCTGAGTTTGCTTTTGTTCCATTAATCGGCAGGGAAGGGTGGAGGGAAAAGTGATAAGTTCAAGAGCAAGTTCAAGTTCATGTTCAAGTTCAAGAATAGGATCAGGAAGGTTAAAAACTTTTTACTTCTTAAACTTGAACTTACACTTGAACTCTGGAGGCAGGGTATGAAGGATAAAATCCGTATTGCATCCGGACAGGGTTTCTGGGGAGACTTGATTGATGCACCTTATCACCAGGTTACTAAGGGTGAAATAGATTATCTGGTTATGGATTATCTTGCGGAAGTAACCATGTCTATCCTCCAGAAACAAAAAAATAAAAATCCTTCTTTAGGGTATGCAAGAGATATTCCCGATTTGATGAAAAGGATTCTGCCTTTTATAAAAGAAAAAAAAATTAAAGTAATTACAAACGGCGGGGGAGTTAATCCAATTGCTTGTGCTGAAGCTATAATTCAGGTTGCTAAAGGATTGAACATTAAAGATCTGAAAATCGGCGTTATTCTTGGTGATGATATTAGAGAAAGAATTGATGAGATAATTTCCTCGGGATGTGAATTGAATAATATGGATACAGGAGAATCTATAACTAATGTTAAGGAGAAACTTTTAAGTGCAAATGTTTACTTTGGTGCTTTCCCGGTTGTTGATGCACTTAAGCAGGGAGCCGAAATCGTTATTACAGGAAGAACCACTGATACTGGTTTAACACTTGCACCAATGATTTATGAATTCGGCTGGAAGCAGGATGAGTATAATTTACTTTCTGCCGGTACTGTTGCTGGACATATTCTTGAATGTGGTGCTCAATCTTCTGGTGGTAATTTTCTAGGAGACTGGGAATCTATTCCAAATATGGCTGAAGTTGGTTTTCCTATTGCAGAAGCATTCCCCAATGGTGAAGTGATAATTACAAAACATAAAAATACAGGAGGCAGAGTTTCATTTGAAACAGTTGCTGAACAGCTTGTTTATGAAATTGGAGATCCTGTTTCTTACATAACACCTGATTGTGTTGCCGATTTTACATCTATTAAACTTGAAGATTTAGGAAACGACAGAGTAAAAGTTTTTAATGTAAAAGGAAAACCTGAAACAGAGTTTTATAAAGTATCCTGTTCTTATGCTGATGGATATTCATCGTCTGCAACATTAACTTATTCCTGGCCTCAAGCATTAACAAAAGCAAAAGCTGCTGATAAAATTTTAAGAAAAAGATTGGAACTATTAAATCTTAAGTTTGATGAAATAAGAACAGAGTTTATTGGCTATAATGCTTGTCATGGTCCTTTATCAACTCTGCTTGATGAAGATAAGATAAATGAGATTATGTTAAGAGTAGCAGTTCGTTCAAAAGATTATAATTCTGTTGAAAGATTTGGAAAAGAAATCGCTCCATTAATTTTAACGGGTCCGCCAAGTGTAACAGGATTTGCAGGAGGAAGACCAAAACCCAGCGAGGTTGTTGCTTATTGGCCTGCACTCATTCCCAAAAAACTTGTTAAACCGATAGTAAAGATTTTAGATTTATCCTGAATTTATTTCAGGATCTTTAAGTATGAAGCACTATTTCATCTATATACTGTCTAGTAAAAATAAAGTGTTATATGCAGGCATGACTGATAATTTATCAAGAAGAATTTATGAGCATAAACAAGGTTTAGTTGAGGGTTTTACAAAAAAATATAACGTTGATAGACTTGTTTATTATGAAGTTCATCCAGATTTAAAGAGTGTTATTAAAAGGGAAAATCAATTAAAGAATTGGCATAAACAATGGAAAATTAATTTGATTGAATCAATGAATAAGGAGTGGAAGGATTTGTACCAGGAAGTAGAAGATCCACTTAGAAAAATTTATGTATAAGAATCAAAAGATGCTGAAAGCACCGCAAAGGCGGGATCCCGCCAAAGGCGTGGACAAGTTCAGCATTTATAAAAGAATGAATACAAAAAAAGGATATTTCATTATTGCCGATATTTCGGGATTTACTTCATTTGTTGCAGGAAGCGAACTTGAACATTCTCAACATATTTTAAACGAGATATTAAAACTTATTGTCAATAAATTTACACCTGTATTCACTTTAGCCGAAGTTGAAGGGGATGCTGTTTTTGTATATGCGCCTATGGAAAAATTTTCCCGCGGTGAAATTATTCTTGAGATGATTGAAAATTGTTATTACACTTTCAGAGATAACAAAGCCACGCTCAAACGATTAATTACATGCAATTGTAAAGCATGTGAAATGGTTCATACTCTTGATCTGAAATTTATTATTCATTCAGGTGAGTATGTTCTAAATGATATTGCCGGCAAACTTAAGCCCTTAGGGACACCCGTAAATGTAGTTCACAGACTTCTGAAAAATAAAGTTAGTGAAACCACAGGGTGGAAATCTTATGTTTTGTTTTCAGAAGAATGTCTGAATAATATAAGCCTTGATCTTCCAAATGTTCATTTGCAAACAGAAACTTATGAGCATTTAGGCGAGATTCCAACAATTAGTTTAAATCTTGATGAGCAGTATAAAAAATTTGCTAATGATCGAATTGTTTATATTTCAGAAGAAGATGCAGATTATTTTGTTGAGAGAAATTATCCTGTTACTCCGCCGTTGCTTTGGGAGTGGATTAACAATCCTGTAAAACGATCATTGTGGCTTGAGGTATCTGATTGGAGGCCAAGAGAAAGACCATCTGGAAGAACAGGGAAAGGAGCAACAAACCATTGTGCAAACAGTAACTTTTTTGAGAACCTTCTCGATTATCGCCCGTTCGATTATTATACATCTGAATTTAGTGGAAAGAATATGACATTCAGATTAACCGGAAAATTTAATCCGGTTCCTGATGGAACTAAATTTATGTGGCGAATGAAATTGAATAGTAATTTACCGGGATGGATTAAAAAACTTTACAGCAGGTTTATATTAAAACAAGGTTTAAAAATTGATAAGGCTTTAAATAAACTTGATGAATTATTAAAAGAGGAAGCCAGAAGTATTTAAATAATTTATCCTGAATTTATTTCAGGATCTTTGGAATATGAAACACTATTTTATTTACATATTATCCAGTAAAAATAAAGTTTTATATGTAGGTATGACAGATAATTTAACAAGAAGAATCTATGAATATAAGCAGGGATTAATTGATGGTTTTACTAAAAAGTATAATGTAGATAAATTTGTTTATTATGAAGTTCATCCAGATTTAAAGAGTGTTGTTAAAAGAGAAAAGCAATTAAAGAATTGGCATAGGCAATGGAAAGTTAATTTGATTGAATCAATGAATAAGGATTGGAAAGATTTGTATTCTGAAATTGAAGATCCAGTTAGAAATATTTATTCATAAATCAAAAGATGCTGAAACAAGCCTGCCTGTCGGCAGACAGGTTCAGCATAAATTAGCAATGAAAATAAAATTAATAGAAATAGCTCATGGCAGAAGCGGCGATAAAGGAGATGCCGCAAACATAGGGATCATAGCAATAGAATTATCCTGAACTTGTTTCAGGATCTTTTAATATGAAGCACTATTTTATTTACATTTTATCCGTAGAAATAAAGTTTTATATGTGGGTATGACTGATAATTTAGCAAGAAGAATTTATGAGCATAAACAAAGATTAGTTGATGGTTTTACAAAAAAATATAATGTTGATAAACTTGTTTACTATGAAATTCATTCAGATTTAAAGAGTGTTATAAAAAGAGAAAAACAATTAAAAAATTGGCATAGGCAGTGGAAAATAAATTTAATCCAATCAAAGAATAAGGATTGGAAAGATTTATATTCTGAAATTGAAGATCCAGTTAGAAATATTTATTCATAAATCAAAAGATGCTGAAATAAGTTCAGCATAAATTAGCAATGAAAATAAAATTAATAGAAATAGCACACGGCAGAAGCGGCGATAAAGGAGATGCTGCAAACATTGGAATCATTGCTTATGACGATAAAGGTTATGAAATAATTCAGAAACATTTAACCGCTGAAAAAGTTAAAAAACATTTTGAAGGCATCTGTTTTGGTAAAGTTGAACGATTTGAATTGCCTAACATAAAGGCATTGAATTTTTTACTTCATAATACTCTTGGTGGAGGCGGAACTGTTTCTCTTAAACTCGATGCACAGGGAAAAACTTTGGCAGCAGCTTTATTGAGAATGGAATTGGAGGTTTAAGTATTGTCATCCCGAACTTGCCGCCAAAGGGCGAGCCTCGTCTTCAGTCGGGTTTCGGGATCTGCCTTAAGATTTTTTAGGATGCTGAAACAAGTTCAGCATGACACTTTATGATTATCTTCATATATGCGATTTTTATTCATATTACTTTTCATCTTTCCTTCATTTATTTCCTTTGCACAGGAAACTGATACTTTATCCTTACCGGATACATTAAACACATCTTTATTTAGTGATACTCTCTTAGCACGCGATACTATTCCTGATGAAGCTTATGATGTTGATACAGTGATTTACGCAAACGCTTCTGATTCACTCATCTTTTATGTAAAGAAAAAAAAGATGAATATCTATGGTGATGCTTCAATGCAATACAAGCAGACAGACCTCAAAAGTGAAAATATATTTGTAGACTTTGAAACAAATTTTATTGAAGCCGAAGGTGTCCCATCTGATTCTATAGAAGGAAAATTAGTTGGGACACCAATTCTAAAAGAGGGCGCTGAAGCGTATGAGGGGATAAGGATGAAATATAATTTTAAAACCAAACAGGGATTTATATCTTCGGCAGGCACTGAAAGTGAAGGAGCGATTTATTCAGGGAAAAAAATTAAAAAAGTAGATGAAGAAACTTATTTCGTTGAAGATGGAATTTATACAACCTGCGAAATAGATATTCCCCATTATCACTTTTATTCCAATGAGATGAAGGTAATTCATAAAGAACAGATAGTTGCTAAATGGATATGGCTGCATTTTGGTGGAGTACCTTTTCCTCTCCCTTTACCTTTCGCTGTTTTCCCAATTGAATCCGGAAGACGTTCAGGAATTATTCCTCCGGTATTCGGGGATGATTTTACTTATGGAAGATATTTTTCCCGTTTCGGATATTTCTGGGCAATAAGCGATTATATGGATTGGACTATTACCGGAGACTATTATACTCGCGGAAGCAATAATGCAAATTCACGTTTCAGGTATGCAAAGCGATATAATTTTACAGGGCAGTTTGAAGGGAA
This sequence comes from uncultured Ignavibacteriaceae bacterium, assembly GCA_964515875.1. Classification (GTDB taxonomy): domain Bacteria; phylum Bacteroidota; class Ignavibacteria; order Ignavibacteriales; family Ignavibacteriaceae; genus RBG-16-34-14. The sequence goes on from CAZEWJ010000037.1 coordinate 7,514, forward strand.
TTATAAAAGTTTCAAAACAGGAGAGTCTTTGGATCCAGACAGGCAGGAAAGTATAGATTGGTTTATTAAGTGGAATCATAATCAATCAATAACTCCCACCTTACGCTTTGATGCAAATCTTCAGTTTGTATCAGGAGTAAATTATTCAAGACGCACTATTTATGATTTGAATGAAGTACTTAGTCGTGATATAATCTCAAATGCCACTCTTTCGAAAACCTGGGATGAATCAGGTAATAGTGCAACATTAAACTACAGCAGAACACAGAATCTTGATCAAAACAGAATTTCAGAAGTGCTTCCAAGAGCTTCATTCAATATGTCCCAGAAATATCCTTTCAGAAGTAAAACTACCAGTGGTGATTATGAATGGTATGAATTAATTGGATTTAATTATTCCGGACTTTTTCAGAATAACAGGAATAAAGTTGGTGATGATCTTAAGATCAGAGGTGGAATTCAACACGATATCAGAACAAGCGCTTCACCTAAAGTTGGGTACTTCAGCGTAACTCCATCAATCAGTTATCAGGAAAGATGGTATAACAAAAGAGTAGAAAAGGAATTTGCAGGTTTAGATACAGCCGGGAACAATATTATAACTGAACGGGACCTTAAAGAAATAAATTTTGTCCGTACTTTCAGTATGGGTGTTGGCGCCTCAACAAAATTTTATGGAATTGTTCAGCCGAATATTCTTGGAATATCTGCTATAAGGCATATTGTTAATCCGAGTATAAGCTACTCTTTCACACCAGATTTTTCTAAATCCTTCTGGGGTTATTTTGATACTTATACAAACTCAAGTGGTGAAATAATCCAATACAATAAATTTGAAGATGAAATATTTGGAGGTCCTTCGCAAGGAGAGAGACAAAATATTTCTTTTAGTGTATCCAACATCTTTGAAATGAAAACAACTGTTGATCCGACAGATACAACTTCTAAAGAAGAAAAAATACAACTCCTAAATCTTGATGGTTCTATCAGTTACAACTTTGCAGCAGACAGCTTAAGATTTTCTCCATTAAATATTGGATTCAGAACGCAGGTTGGAAATTGGTTCAGCTTTAATGGTGGTTCCACATTTACTTTATATGATGTAAGTGAAGGGAGAAGCATCAATAAATTTTTAATTGATCAGGGAAAGGGACTCCTAAGATTAACTAATTTCAATTTTTCTATTTCAACAAGCTTATCGGGAGAAAAATTAAAGTCGTCTGAACCGGAAGAAGAAACTTCTGCATATCAGACGGATGAGTTTCAACTGGGGGGTGCACAACAGAATTATAAAGGAATATATGATACCAAAGATCCGGATTTTACAATTCCGTGGGATATTTCACTCAATTATAATTACAGGCTTGATAAATTTGATCCCGCAAATGTAACTTCCTATTCAAATCTTAATGGCTCGCTAAATTTTAATCTCACACCCAAATGGAAGTTCACATTAAGCGGAAGTTATGATTTTGAAAGGAAAGAATTTGCAGCGCCGGTTGTGCGAATCTCCAGAGATCTGCATTGCTGGCTTCTTAATTTTACATGGAATCCAATTGGTACTTACAGAGGTTATAGTTTGGAAATAAGAGTTAAAGCTCCGCAGCTTCAGGATCTTAAAGTAACTAAAAGAGATCGGTTCTATAGTGGGTATTGAAATAAATAGTCATTGCGAGTCCCGCTTTAGCGGGAAGCGAAGCAATCTCAAAAATTTAGGGGATTGCTTAGCAATGACAATAGTAAAAAAATATGAAGCATTATATCATTGATGGAAATAATTTAATAGGAAAGGTAAAGAAACTTTCCGAACTTCAGAAGAAGGATAAGCAGAGTGCAAGAGAGCAGCTTGTTTATTTTTTGCAGAATTATTTTTCAGGAAAGAAGGTGAAGATTTCCCTTCATTTTGATGGTTATGAAAACAGCCGCTTAAGTATTCTGAATGGAAAAATTATTTATTCTCAATCCAGAACTGCAGATGAAAAAATTAAGGATGAAATTTCTTCTTCTAAAAACAGGAGAGAGATAGTTGTTGTTTCATCTGATAATGGAATACGGGATTATGCAAAAGCATGCGGATGTTCTTTAATGACAAGTGAAGAATTTTATAGAGAATTTTCAGCCAAAAATGAAAGTGATGATGAAGAAAAAAGAATAAAAGAGATAAATAATATTGACGAGTTCAAAAAATTGTTTAATGTCAAAGACTGATTATCGATTAAATTTTTCTCTCAAATATTTCGTTAAATACGTTACTTTTCATTATAAACAGTTATTTCTGTTCAGTAAAAAAATGATACTTTCATAAAAAGTATTTTACAAATAGAAAAAATTGTTATTTTTGCATAATTAAAAGCGAAGGTTATAATCTATTGAAAATTAACATTACTCTTGCAATAATATTTTTATCATTTACACTTTTCGCTTATTCCGGGCTTTTTGAATCTGATCGAATAGGTGGAACCGAATTAAACGGCGATGGATGTGTCTGCCACAGCTTCTATGAAGATTCAACTGTAATGGTCTGGGTTGAGGGACCTGAAACATTAGCTGTAGGACAAACAGGTTTGTACAAAATGTTTCTTACTGGTGGGCCTGCAGAAGCTGGTGGTTATAATGTTGCAGGTAGATTTGGAATAATGAGTATTGTTGATACTATTTCTGTCTGGGATGATAGAGCACCAAATGAATTAACCCAGGCTTTCCCACTTGTATTTCCAACTCCGCAGGACACAATCTTCTGGCCTTTCGCATATACTGCATCGGATTCTTCAGACATTGATACAATTTACTCGTGCGGACTGAGTATTGTTTATGATTCTATTCCTGATTTTAATGATAGATGGGCATTCGGTCCTAAATTTCCATTAACTATAACTGGTGAAATCACTCCGGTTGAATTAACAGCATTTACAGTTGAATTAAATGAAAAGAATGCTGTTCTTAAATGGAGAACAGCTACTGAATTGAATAACAGTGGTTTTGAAATTCAAAGAACCCCCCTTCTTCCCCCCTTTGATAAAGGGGGGACACAGGGGGGTTGGGAAGCGATTAGTTTTGTTGAAGGGAAAGGAACTACAAGTGAAGCATCTGAATATATTTTTATTGATAAGAATTTAACAACTGCTAAAAATCTTTATCGCTTAAAGCAGATTGATTATAATGGCAGCTATCAATATTCTGATATTGTTGAACTTAATGCAGAAGGTTTATTTAATTTTGAATTAAGCCAGAATTATCCGAATCCGTTTAATCCACGCACTAAAATAAAATTCTCAGTCCCATTGAACCCCCCTTCGTCCCCCCTTTCAGAAAGGGGGGAAACAGGGGGGTTAGTTTCATTGAAGGTTTATGATGTTTTGGGAAATGAAGTAGCAGTTTTAGTTAATGAAGAAAAACTTTCGGGAAAATATGAAGTTCATTTTGATGCTTCCACACTATCAAGCGGTTTGTATTACTATAAGTTGGAAACAGGAAAATTTTCAGAAACAAAAAAAATGCTTATGTTGAAATAACTCTTTAAATTCAACCTTCGTAACACAGATTATTAATCTGTGTTACGGTTTCAAAGATGCGCTATTAAAAACTCTTTTGAAAATTAAGAGTTAAATGATGGGGAAGGTTAACAGGTTTGGAAATTCCCACAGAAAAATTCCATGAAACTTCTTCTTGTATCCTTTTATTATAAGCCGAGATTAATCTTACAGCGTTTATTGCACTTGCAAGCCTGTTGAGAAGCATTGCGCCTACAACAAATCTTACATCATTAAAAGTCTGCTCGCTTGAAAGCCACAAACTTCTGTATTCTTCACGTTCCTGCTGAGAGTTCCATTTCCAGGAAAATCTTTCTGGATACATTTCATCAAATTTTCTTTCAAGAGCCTTTTCATTATTATATTCTTCAACGTTTAGGTATTGGCTTATAGTGCCGTAATATTCTTCATCCTGACCTTCTGATTTAATTCCTGCTTTAGAAACCGCAAATGATTTATACTTGTTCTCCTGCCAGTTCCCATAAATATTCATCCCTGCAAAAACTCCCCATAATGCACCTTCTGCGATTGTAAAATATTTCCCACTTGAATAGGAATCAGCATAAAGTTCTCCCATTCCCGGAAGAAGGAGTGAGTAAAGGATTCCCAGAATTGGTTTTTTCTTTTCAGGTTTTTCTTGTATAAAGTTATTTATTTCTAAAAAAGGGTTTTGCCGAGCGTATTTTATTTCCTCTTCCAACTCAAGAAGATTTTTTGAACTTTGAGGGAAAGAATTTATTGCAAAGCAGAAGATGAAGAAGAATAATTTTTTCATAATGTTGAGAGAAATATCATTTTAACTTGCAATCAATTCAATAGAATTTTTTGTCCCCTTTATAGTTCCGGTACAGCAATTATCAACAATATCATCTATAGACATTGTAACAAACTTATTAACAAGATTGGGGTTGAAATCTGAGCTGACTCTAATATAGTTTGAAGAGAAGCCTTTTATTTTGCCATAAGAATTTTCAGTTTCAAACAGAACATCGAGTTCTTTTCCAATCATCTCACTATAAAACTTATATCTTTTCTTTTCACTTAAAATCCTGAGCATATTATTTCTTTGTCTTCTTTCATAAACATCAACCGGATTTTCAAGTTCAATTGCTTTTGTATCCGGTCTTTCGGAATAAGTAAAGACGTGTAGGTATGAAACAGGAAGTTGAATTAGGAAATTATAAGTCTGAAGAAAATCTTCTTCCGTTTCACCAGGGAAACCAACAATCACATCAACACCAATTCCAAGGCCAGGTATTTTATCTTTACATTTAAAAATGAGTTCTGAATAATCTTCTGCGTTATATCTTCTTCTCATCAGTTTGAGAGTTTTAGAACTACCACTCTGCAAAGGTATATGAAAATGCTTACACATTTTATCATTATCGGCCGTAAGTTCAATAATTTCATCAGTCAAAAGATTTGGTTCAATGGAGCTTATTCTTATTCTGAAATCACCTTCAACATCAACAAGCTTTAATAATAAATTGTAAAGATTGGTAGAATAAGATTTACCATAATCACCAACATTAACTCCTGTTAATATTATCTCTTTATATCCTTCATCAATAAGGTTTTTGAATTGATAAATCACTTCATCGGGGTTCATGCTTCTGCTTAAACCTCTTGCAAGAGGAATTGTACAGAAAGAACATTTGTAATCACATCCATCCTGTATTTTAAGAAGCGCTCTTGTTCTACTATCTGCGTCAGTTGAATGAGCAGGGCCAAAATCATTTAGTTTATTTGCAGGAGAAACAAAAATGCAGGCAAGATTTCTTTTCTGGAAATTATCTATTAAAGAAAAGAGTTTAAATTTCTCGTTGCTGCCGAGAATTACATCCACACCTTTAATACTTGCTATCTCTTCCGGTCTAAGTTGAGCATAACAGCCGGTTACAATAATGTAAGCTTCAGGATTTTGCTTAAGCACTTTTCTTACAAGCTGCCGGCATTCCTTTTCGGCATTTTGTGTAACAGAACAAGTATTCAGTACATAAACATCAGCTTTCTTTTTGAAATCAACAATGGCGAATCCGTTTCGTAAAAACTCATTCCCGATTGTTGAAGTTTCTGAGAAATTTAATTTACAACCTAATGTATGTAATGCAACTGTTTGCGTCATTCTCTTTTCCCGCAAAAGTCGGGATGTTTCCCAAAAATTTTAAGAGCGGTCCCGATAATAATCGGGATCGCCCTTAATTTAAATGATTTTCATTAAAGATTTATTTTTTTTCTTGCTGATGTTCTTCCGGTACTTCAAAGATTGGAAATTCGGAAGTATCAATAGCAGTTGTCTCTGTATTCTTTATATCCTGAACTGTAACTTTCTCTAATTTGTGAGAATCAATATAAGCTTGAATCTCTTGTTCCGATCTTTCTTTTAATGCTGCAATTGCACTGAGAACAATCTTCTTATTTTCCTTATCAAATTCTATTACCTTCAAAGGTAATTCAGAATCAACAGGGAAGTGGTTTGCAACATTTTTAATTTTTGAAGTTGAGAGCTGAGTTGTCGGAACAAAACCATCAACATTCTCAGGTAATTCTGTAATAAGACCTTTTTCAATTATCCTTACAATTTTACCTTGTGTAAATGCTCCAACAGAATATTTCCTTTCGAACTTATCCCACGGATTTTCCTCAACCTGTTTATGTCCGAGAGAAATTTTTCTCTGGTCAACATCAACACCAAGAACAGTAACATCAAGCTTTTCACCTTTCTTAACAACCTCACCGGGATGCCTGATTTTCTTTGTCCAGGAAAGATCAGAAATGTGAACAAGTCCATCAACTCCCGGTTCAAGTTCTACAAACACACCAAAGTTTGTTAAGTTGCGGGCAACACCTTGGTGCCTGGAACCAACAGGATATTTCTGCATCAACGATTGCCACGGATCCGGCTCAAGCTGCTTTATTCCAAGTGAAATCTTTTTATCTTCTTTATCAAGACTAAGGATAACTGCTTCAACAATTTGTCCCATTGCAACAACCTGTGAAGGATGCTTTATGTGCTGTGTCCAGCTCATTTCAGAGTTGTGAATGAGACCTTCAATTCCTTTTTCAATCTCTATAAACGCACCATAATCTGTAAGAGATACAACACGTCCTGATACCTTATCACCGATTTTATATTTCTCCTCAATTTTTTCCCAGGGATGAGGCATAAGCTTCTTAAGGCTTAAAGAAATTCTCTTCTTTTCTTCATCAAAATCAGTAACAACAATTTTTATTGTTTCATCAAGCCTAACAATTTCATTAGGATGATTTATTCTTCCCCAGCTTAAATCTGTAATGTGAATAAGACCATCTACTCCGCCAAGATCAACGAACACACCGAAGTCTGTAATTGCTTTAACAGTACCTTCAAGTATTTGTCCTTTCTCAAGACTTTCAAGAATAGCATTTCTCTGACCAGAAATTTCTTCTTCAACAAGAACTTTATGAGAGACAACTACATTTTCCGTAGGGATATTTACTTTAACAACTTTGAAATCCATTGTCTGCCCGACAAAAGCATCGAAGTCGCGGATAGGACGAATATCAATTTGTGAACCTGGCAAGAATGCTTCCATTCCCATCAGGTCAACAACCATTCCGCCTTTAATTCTCTTTACAATTTTTCCTTCAATAATTTCACCAGTCTCGTGTGCTCTTAGAACTTTATCCCATATTTTCAAAAAGTCGGCTCTTGATTTACTTAAAACTAAGTTTCCTTCCTGATCTTCAACACTTTCAAGAACTACATCAACTTCTTGTCCTATGTTAACTTCTCGATTGCTGAATTCAAGTAAAGGAACGGAGCCTTCTGATTTAAATCCAACATCAAGAATCACGTTATCGCCCTGAATTCTTACAACTTTGCCTTTAACAATTTCACCCTCTTTAACATCTTTAAAAGATTCAGAATAGAGTTTGGCAAGAGTTAAAAATTCTTCCTGTGAATATTCTTCATTCTGAAATTTATTTTTAGCCTTTTCATAATCATCGTTTGTCACTTGACTAGTATTCGTTTCTTTTGCTTCTTTGGACATTCATCCTCCTGAACTATTTATTTGTTCTCTACTGCTTATTCAAAAAACCAAAAAGAAAAAGCTGCAAAAATTATTTTAGTTTAACATTAGTTATTTATTTGGTCTTTTTCAGTTTACTTTTATTGAAATTCCTTTTTTACTTGCTGCTTTTTTAATTTCTTCAAGAATTATGTTTACCTGTTCATCAATGGAAACTTCCGAAGTATTAACTTCAACTGCTCCATCTGCAATTGTTAAAGGGCTAACATCACGTCCTGAATCTATTTTATCTCTGCTTAGTAAATTTTTTTTCACATCTTCCAAAGATATATTAATACCTTTTTCCGTATACTCTTTTTTTCTTCTCTTTGCTCTTTCATCAATTGAAGCAGTCATAAAAATCTTCACATCAGCATTTGGAAAAACAACCGTCCCAATATCTCTTCCTTCCATAACAACTCCGCGGTCACCACTTCCCATCTCTCTTTGCTTTTGCACTAATATTTTCCTTACCTCTTCAATAGTGCTTATCTCACTTACACGCTCATTTACTTCAGGCATTCGTATATCTTCTGTAAATTCCCTGCCATCTGCAAAGACTTTTGTCCTGCCCTCAACAAAATCAAGCTTAAGATCTGTTTTTTCAACTAACCTTATTATATCCTCTTCATTATGTAAATTCTTTTTTATTGCTAAAAAAGTTATTGTCCTGTACATAGCACCAGTATCAATATAAAGATAACCGAGTTTTTGAGCCACTAATATCGCTGAAGTACTTTTTCCGGAACCAGCAGGACCATCAATAGCTACCACTAACTTTTGAGGCATAGGCTACAAAAATAGGCATTATTCTGAATTTTTCAAAAAACTAAGGTTTTAAAAGATAGGTTAATAACCGTGAAAAATCAGGTTAATTCCTCACCACCAAGCTCTTTAATAATAAGATCAACATACTGATCACCTGTATTCACAGCCTCATTGTTTTCGGAGATAATTTTGGGTTTGGAAGATTCCTTTTTTGCGTGCTTTATATCATTCACATCAACAGCCTTGAATTGAAGTTTTTTACCGAAATATTCGTGGGCTTTTTTTGTCAGGTAATCAAGATTAATATTGAAAGATTTTATTTCTTCGTTATTACTGAATTGCAGGCTTATTTTGTTCCCTGATAAATCTACAGGCTCAGAAGATGCAAAGAAATGCCCAAGTGTAAATTTCTTTTCTTCGGCAACAAGATCAGCAAACCCTCTCCATTTTTTTACAATTGAATCGAAATCGTTTGTTGGTTCAGTTACGGAATAATTTTGTTCAGGTTCTTGTAAAGAATCTTTATAAGAAACAACTCTTTTTTCAAAAAATTTCTTATCAGGAATTACCTGGGAATTTTTTTTTTCTGCTTTCTCTTTTGAAGAAGGTAACTCAATATTTCCGTTGTTAAGATTTTCGATCAACTCTGAAATTGTAGATGTTCTTTCCAATCCTACCAGATGACAGAGTGCTATTTCAATTTTTAATTTCTGGTTTTGGGAGTAACGTAATTCCTGTCCGGTTTTATTCAGATAATTAAGCAGCCTGAGAATATCACCTTCAGAAAATTTACCAATGTAATCAAGATATCTCTTCTTAAATACTTCTGCTGATTCAATGCTTTGAGTGTTTTCAGTAATGATAATAGTCATTATATTTCTGAAGTGTTCAATAAGTCCATCCATAAAATCTGTGAAGTTCCAGCCATTCTTATAAACCACATCGGTTGCTTCAAATACAGATTTGAAATTTTTATTCAATACAGCATCAGAAATCAGGAAGTAAACTTCATCATCAATTAGATTTAAAATTTTACTAACTGTTGTTGAATCAATCTTACCTGCCCGTCCGTCAGGCGGGTTACCGCAGAAAGAAATAACCTGGTCAAAATAACTTTCAGCATCTCTTAAAGCACCATCTGCCTTGCGGGCAATAAGTGTAAGAGTTTTATCATCAATCTCTATCTTTTCACTCTCAGCAATTTTGCTAAGCAGAGATTTGATTGTATTAATTTCAATTCTTCTGAAATCAAATCTCTGGCATCTTGAAATTATGGTAAGGGGAACTTTATGAACATCTGTTGTTGCAAAAATAAAAATTGTTTGTGAAGGCGGTTCTTCCAATGTTTTAAGGAAAGCATTGAATGATTCCTTTGTCAGCATATGAACTTCATCAATAATGTAGACTTTATATTTCCCTTTAGTCGGCGCATATTTAACAGACTCACGCAAAGTGCGAATCTCATCTATTCCTCTGTTCGAAGCCGCATCAATTTCAATTATATCCATCATCTGCCGGGATAGAATTGCTTTGCAATTTTCGCATTCATTGCATGGCTCATAATTAACAGGATTAAGACAGTTTAAAGCTCTGGCAAGTATCCTGGCAGTTGTAGTTTTACCAACTCCTCTTGGCCCCGTAAATAAAAATGCATGAGCAACCCGCCCATCTTTAATAGCGTTTTTAAGAGTTGTTGTAATATGTTCCTGTCCAACAACTTCAGCAAATATTTTAGGACGCCATTTCCTTGCAGTTACGATGTATGAAGACATAGGTTTTCTAAGAATAATTTTGTTTGTTAAATATATTAAAAAGTTGAGGGGCTATCAAGAAGTTAAGTACATTATCAAAAAGTGAGGCTCACCTTAAAGGTGAACCTCACTTTTTCTCCGTTATTTCAAAAGGATCATCTTCTGATTTGAAATAAAATTGTTTACTCTTAACGAATATAGATAAACACCACTTGGAAGATCTGAAGCATTAAACTCAGCTTTATATCTTCCTTCCTCTTTAACCTCATTAACAAGTTCAGCTACTTCTTTTCCTAAAATATCATAAACTTTTAATCGTACCACACCTTTTTCCTTAATGTCATATTGAATGGCTGTTGTAGGGTTAAAAGGATTAGGATAATTATGATGTAGTTCGTAGGTAATAACAGGATCGGTGTTTTCATTTTCAGCAAGCTTCCATTGTATAGCACTTTGACCGGATGTGCTACGGCGGTCACTATCAATTGATAATTGATTTGTATTATCAACAGCGACTATCCAATATTCTGCCTGGTCGGTTCCAAAGTGAGGATTAGTAATTGTAAAAGATAGATCTGTATAAGTTGTGGAAGTAGTGGAAACATAAGTTGTAGTTGTACCACCACCCGTAAGTGTAAGTTTTTTATAAACACGATAGCTACTCAAATCAGGATCTATGTTTGCATCCCAGGGTTAAAAGCGGGTGGTTATTTGCACCATTTGTTAATCTTAAATTCTGAGGTTTGGAAGGCTTTCCACCTAAAGGATTAGTTAAATAAAACCTGGCATTTACTACACTGCTATTTTGGGCAGTTATCTCCATTGTAAAATTATTTATGGAATTTGTCCAGGTGCGCACCCAGGGATTACTGTAGTTGGAAAAAACATTATTATTAGTAAGGTTGAATGAGTTGTTCAAACCTTCTCCATGTAACCAACCACCACAGCCTCCGGTTGGCCAGCCGGCTATTCCTGAATTGGCCAAATAAAATAACCATTCGGACCCACCTCCACTTTTAGGAAGTATATCCCTATTACTTTTTCCAGTTCTGTTTACTGAAACTGGTTTAAATATGGGTACTGGTGAACCACCAAAGCATGTTGTTGAAGAAGGATTTTCCCAGTTCCAATGACCATTTGAAGGTTTGACTTTGATTATGTTTCCACTTTGATAGTTGCCGCCTTGGTGAATGACAAATATTCCTTTATCATTAGGATTGTTTGTAGCATCGTCATAAATATTAAGCTTCTGATGATTTTCAAAATAATAATAATCATCATTTCCACCATTTGGTGGATGATATTTATAAGCGGTCCCAGTTGTTATAAAATCACTTAATGGAGCGCTTAATATATCTCCAGTTATTGGTGTGGGGTATATCCAAGCAAGTTTTTCTCTTTCATAAGCATTTGCGCATACTCCAAAGCTGGATGCCCAAAGCATTCCCCAAACATTATAAATTGGACTACCCGCATAAGGATGACCACCACCAAGAAGCCAGTGTGCTACTTCATGAATAACAGCATGGAAGGTATATTTCTGATCTCTTTGTCCCCACGCATGTATTGTTACACCAGAACCGTTACCACCGCCAAAATCAGTTTTAATTGTTTTTGTCCCATTTTCAACATTGAATGACCCTCCATAACCTAATGAAGCTTCTCCAGTCCAACCACCAAACGGAAAAGGCGTTGTACTACATCTCCAAACCATTACTACCATATCAACTGTTCCATCAGCTTGGTTTGCATGGATAAAATTTGAATTATATGTCCAATTATCATAGGACGCAAAATTAACTAAAGGATCAACTTTTTGTTGCAGCACTTCTTTCGTTGCTAAAAAATAGTTTGAACCGTAATATGATCTATTCTGCGGTGTTTCAACAGATATAGCCTGACCAATTACATTAAATGTTCCCATTGACATTGTTTTGTAGTAATTTGTCAGGTTAATTAAATGAGTTGAACCGGTTTGTGTATTCAGATCAATGTAAGTATTCCAACCAACAGGATTTCCATCACCTACTGGAGGTACAGGCCACCAATTATGTGTTGTAGCATCGTCTTTAAAGCGTGCAAAAACTACAAGCACCTTTAACGTACCTTGTGAAGGAATATAAATTCCACCTGTCTGGCTTGAAACAGGAGCACTGCCTGTTGTTCCACATGCTAACTCCTGGGGTAATAATTCTGTATTGTATAGAAATAGACTAAACAGCATTACAATAACAAAGGCTTTTCCCTGATTTGTTAGAAATTTCAATTTACTCGACATTTTTATTCTCCTTTTTAGTAATCCACCATAGGCGGATTAGACTACTATTTTAAAAGGATCATAGAACGGGATAGTACCTGATTGTCTGTAATTAACCGATAAAAATAAATACCACTTGCAGCCTTGTTTCCATCTTCTTTTAATCCATACCAAGCTACCTTATGTTCTCCTGCATTAAATTCTTTGTTATCTATCAGATTATATATTTCCTTTCCTAAGATATCATAAATTATCAAGGAAATACTTGACAGTTTAGAAATCTCAAAGCCTATTGTTGTAGAAGGATTGAACGGATTGGGATAATTCTGGTTAAGCCTGATACTGAAGGGTAAAAAGTAATTTTTATCTCCTACAGAAACCAGTGTTGTATCTCCGTAAAGAATATCATCTATTATCGCTCCAATTAAATGTATTTCACCAAAATATTCTGAAGAAGCTCTAAATACTAATCCAAAACCATCAGCGATTTCATCAACATATCTGTCTAAACCAGTAGTATCTGTTGAATCAAAAGCAAGATAATAATGCATACGCATAAAAGTAGTTTCTCTGTCAAACAAGGTTTCATTCCATTTATCCTTTACTCTTGCCAATTCATAATAACCTGAGTCTCCCTCCATTACCCATTGATCACCTTGGTTTGCATTAAGCTTGTATATTAATAGATTATGATAATTATAAAAGTAAGGTCCAAAAACATTGAATGATGAATCTATCGTAAAATAGCTAGTATCTAAAAAAAGATATGGACCTCCAAAAGGATTTATACTCCTTGCATACTGGGTTAGGTAATTATTGCCCTGAGAATCTGTAGAATCGGAAATTGTAAAATTCTGGACGGTGTCAACATAGGGTGTACCAAGTTCAAAATATAAGTATTCCCACATATCTCCGGTTTTGTGAGGGAAGTAAAAAGGCTTTGTTGTATCCTGTGCGTTTAAGGGTAATACAATAAATAATAAGGCTGCTAAAGTAATTATCTTTATCATTTTCATTCTATAATCCTAAGATTATTTAATTTATTATTTTGTAAAATTCATAAGGATTATCAATATCACTAAATCTAAGTAAAACCAGTATAATAATTATGTTTATAAAAAGGAAGAGAGAAAGGGAGAAGAGAAAGTGCAAGCCTGCCCGCCGAAGGCTTTGCGTAGGCGGGTTCAAGAATAAGATAAAAACCTAAGGGTAGGTTTAGCATAAAAACCTCTTCTGGGCAGAGAGAGAGTTGAATTTTATGCCTTTTATTTCCATTGTAATTTTTATTTCTTAAAAAATTTTAGGAGAGAATTACTGCTGATTACAGTACAAAAATTATTTGTGAAAATCAAACTAAATTATTTCATCAATAAGGAAGTTACAAATCTCTTCTAAATATTTCTTTCCTGTTCTATGAATGTAGTTCCGCAAGGTGTTTAATCTTGCGAATACGAAAAGTCGCAAGAAATAAATAAAAAAGCGAAAAATATTTTAATAAAATTTTTCATTTGTCTTCCTTTCATATAGTTTTTATTTCAATAGTACCATTGAACGAAATAAATTTTGATAACCATTTGAAAGACGACAAAAATAAATACCGCTTGCAGCTTTTTTACCATTCTCATCTTTACCATTCCAAGTTATTCTGTATTCACCGGGTAGATAGCTGGCATTATCTATCAGTTTTCTTACCTCTCTTCCAATGTTGTCATAGATAGAGAGCGAGATATCCGATATTGAGCCAACTTTGAATGTAATATTGGTTTGCGGGTTAAATGGATTAGGATAATTCTGAAGAAGTTCAATTGTTTCAGGAAGTCCGCTTAAGGGGGATATAGGATCATCAACAGATACTACTATTTGTGTAGTATCACCATAAAGAATACCATCTATAACTGCTCCTTTAAGATAAAGCCTGTAAAATATATCTCCTCCACCCCTATAAGTAAGTCCAAAACCTTTGGCTATAGTAACACCATATCTGTCTAACCCTGTAGTATCAGTTGAATCAGCAGCTCCATAATAGTACACGTCCATAAAAGTAGTATTTATTCCAAATAGAATATCTTGATATATCCCGTTTACCCTTGCCATTTCATATCCACCAATAATATATGGAAACATTACCCATTGATCTCCTTGCTGTGCATAAAATTTATAAAGTATAATATTATCGCCAAAATTATTAAAGCCGCTAACTTCTTGAGCAGCGGTATCTATTATATAATGAACTGGGTTGAAGCTAGTTGGGTTTATGAATCTTTCGTTCTGTGTTAGATATATTTTACCATTTGCCATTACTGAATCTCTAATATTAATTATCTGGAAAGTATCAACCACAGAGATTCCCTCAATAACATAATACTCCCACATATTACCGGTTTTATAAGGAAACCAGTTGGTGGTATCCAAACCCTGTGGATAAATGTTAATAAAAGTTAAAAGTATTAAAGCTGCAATAGTATTTATTTTTTTCATAATTCTTTTCCTTTAAAAAACAGTTATAATCTTTTCTAAATCTAAGTAAAACCAGTATAATATTCAGCCATAGGCTGACAAGTGTGTTTATAAAAAGGAAGAGTTAAAAGAGGAAGAGCAAGTTCAGGTTCAAGTGTATGTTCAAGTTCAAGAGTAAAATAGAAATATAAAAGTAGGTTCAGCATAAAATTTCCTTTTTACAAATAGATAGATTTGAGAATTTTATACCTTTAATTTTCATTATGGTTTTTAACTTCTTGAAAATTTTAGGAGAGAATTATTGCTGGTTATAATACAAAATTATTTGTGAAAAGAAATCAGTATAAGTACTGAATTTTTTGAGGAGATATACGTATAAGTACTTATGAAAATTTTGCAGGAGAGAGTTAACAGGGTGGAAAAATCAAACTAAAATATTTCATCAATAAGAAGCCTACAGATTTCTTCTAAATATTTTTTATCGGTATCATTAAAAGAGTTTAATTCATTGCTGTCAATATCAAGTACACCAAACAGGTTCCCATTTTTCTTTATTAAAGGAATAACAATTTCTGATTTTGAATCAGGGTCGCAATAGATATGTCCCGGAAATTGATTTACATCAGGAACAATTACAGTTTCTCTTTTTTCAGCAGCGGTTCCGCAGACACCTTTACCAATTTTTATTGTTGTACAGGCAATCTTTCCCTGGAAAGGACCAAGATAAAGTTCTTTATCATTATAAAAATAGAAACCAACCCAGCTTATTTTTTCAAAAGTTTGTTTCAAAGCTGCTGTGCAATTTGATAAATTGGAAATCAATTCATCAGAAGGGGAGAGAAGGTTTTTTATCTGAGTAATAAGATTTTTATACTGTTCTTCAAGTGAAAGACCTGCCCCGGCTTTGCCGATCAAAGACGGGTCTTTATCAACTAAAATAGTTTCTGCCATTAAACTTTTCCCGACTTTTGCCGGGATCGTTCCGGCTTTTTCTTCTTTTTTAATTTTTTAGGAATCGGCGAACCATTTGGGAAAACATAAGGAATAGCATCTTCAATATGAGAAATAGTAACAATATTTAATCCTTCTTTAACCTTTTCAGGCATTTCCTTCAGATCAATTTCATTTCCTGCAGGAATCAATACAGTCTTTATTTCATTTCTTTTTGCAGCAAGAAGTTTTTCAATCAGACCACCAATAGGAAGAATAGTCCCCCTCAATGTAATTTCTCCGGTCATTGCAACATCATTAGATGCTTTCTTACCACTGACCGCAGAATAAAGAGCCATTGCCATAGTAATTCCTGCTGATGGCCCATCTTTAGGAATTGCACCTTCCGGCAGATGTATATGTACTTCTTTGCCGGTAAAGAAATTTGGATTTAAACCGAGATCTTTAGCTTTGGAACGTATATAACTTAAAGCAGCCTGTGCGGATTCTTTCATAACATTACCAAGCTGTCCTGTTAATGTAAGCTTCCCGGTTCCATTCATTAAAGTAACATCAACAGATAAAATATCACCTCCGACACTTGTCCATGCTAATCCTGTAACACTGCCGACTCTTTTTTCCTTATCATGCAAAAGATGTCTGTATCTGGGAACTTTTAGATATTCTTCAATTTTATCTTCATCAACTTCTACTTTGGAGAAATTTTTCTTTCCATTAGATGATTCTTTAAGTACAATATCACGAGCTAATTTTCTGCAAACGGAGGCAAGCTCACGTTCAAGATTTCTTACACCGGCTTCGCGGGTATAGTCTGTAATTATTTTGCGAATAGCAGAATCGGTGATCTTAATATTCTTATTATTCAAACCATGTGCTTCGAGCTGTTTTGGCAAGAGATGTCTTTTTGCAATCTCAAGTTTATCATGTTCAAGATATCCGGGCAATTCAATTATCTCCATTCTGTCCTGCAAAGGAAGTGGAATATTATATCTTACATTTGCAGTTGTAATAAACATTACCTGTGAAAGATCATAATCAACTTCAAGGTAATGATCATTGAAAGAATGATTCTGCTCCGGATCCAGAACTTCAAGCATTGCTGAAGAAGGGTCACCTCTGAAATCCATGCTCATCTTATCAATTTCATCAAGAAGCATAACAGGATTTACAGAGCCGGCTTTCTTCATTGATTGAACTATTTTCCCAGGCATTGAACCAATGTATGTTCTTCTGTGGCCTCTTATTTCAGCTTCATCCCGGATTCCGCCCAGGCTTATCCTTACAAAATTTCTACCTAAAGCTCTCGCAATTGATTTACCAAGTGAAGTTTTACCAACTCCCGGGGGACCAACAAAACAAAGGATTTGTCCCCGAATTTGTTTTACAAGATTAAGAACAGCTATATGTTCGATAATTCTTTCTTTCGGTTTCTCCAAACCAAAATGGTCTTCATCAAGAATTTTCTGAACATGTTTTATATCCAGGAGGTCTTTTGTTCTCTTAGACCAGGGTACTTCAACAAGCCAATCCAGATAATTTCTGATGACTGTTGATTCAGGAGACATAGGCGGAGTTTTCTTGAGCTTGTTTAATTCCTCAAAAGCTTTAGTCTCGGCTTCTTTGGGCATCTTAGCTTTTTTTATCTGGTCGCGCAGCTTTGCATATTCAGGTGAACTATCCTCTTCATCTCCAAGTTCATCCTGCAGGATTTTTATCTGTTCCTGGATTATAAATTTCCTCTGGGTTTTTGCAATATTCTCCTGTACTTTATTATCAATCTCTTTTTCAATTTTCAGAATATCAATTTCTGAATTAAGAATTTTAATTACTTCATAATACTGCTCTTTCAGATCAAACTTCTGTAAGATAGCCTGCTTAACTTCAATTGACTGGTTTATATTGGCTGCAACATAGAACATCTTTCTGTCGGGTTCTTCAATGTTATCGAAGGCTGCAATTGTTTCATTAGGTATATTCCTGCTTATCTTAACATAATCTTTGAACAATTGAGTCATTTGTCTTATTAGAGCATTCATTTCATGATCCTTCTCATAAGTAGGAAGAATCACTTCAACTTTACCTTCAAAAAATTCAGTTTTAGGTGTGAATTCGATTATTCTTCCCTGCAGCAATCCATCAACAAGAATTTTCATCAACCCGTTTGGCAGTTTCAATATCTGAACAATCTTTGCAATTGTTCCTTCAGTATAGATATCCTCTCTGTTTGGTTCTTCTACACCTGATTTTCTCTGAGTGGAAAGAAAAATATATTTGGTTTTATCAAGAGCATAATTTGCTGCTCTTATAGATTGTTCCCTGCCAACAAGAACGGGAAAAATCATATAGGGAAAAATCACTATATCTCTTAGAGGAAGTATTGGAAGGATTTCCGGTAAACTATCTACTATGCTGGTTTCTTTATTATCCTTTATCTCTGTTTCACTATTATTTGCCAACTAAAAATCTCCTGTTTCCTTTTTTGCTAAACTTATTCTGATTGTTAAATATATTAAAAAGCTATTGTGCTATCAAGGAAGTTCTGTTGCTATAAAATCCGGGTGGATTAAGGTTACTTGGGGAAAATATTATGGATGTTAGAACTGATTATTTAATCAAAAGCATAGAGCGAGTTAACTGTCCTTCTGTTGTTTGCAAAACAGCAATGTATACACCACTGCTTAAATGAGATGCATTGAATTCAATTTCATAATTTCCTGCAGATTTTATTTCATTTACGAGAACTTCTAATTCTTCTCCAAGGATGTTTATTATTTTCAGATTTATATTAGTTCTTTTGGAAATTTCATATCTAATTATTGTATATGGATTAAATGGGTTAGGATAATTTTGAAGAAGTTCTAGGGATTCTGGTATTTTTGGATGCTTATCACTGTTTACGGAAGTAACTATTTGCGTAGTATCTCCATACAATATGCTATCTATAATTGTCCCAGTGAGAAAATTTCTCAGAGCTCCAAAGCCGCCAAAAAAATACAAACCAAAACCTTTGGTTAAAGTTGCTGAGTATCTTTCCAAACCAGTTGTATCTGTTGTATCTGCTGCTCCGAAATAAGTTATATCCATAAATGTTGTATTTATGCCAAATAAGTTACCTTGATAAATACTATTGACTCTGGCCATTTCACCTCCACCATTATGATAAGCCATCATTACCCACTGTTCACCTTGCTTTGCGTTGAGTTTATAAATCAAAACACTATCAAGATTAAAAGAATTTCCATATACAAATTGATTCACTGTATCTATATAAAACTTCTCGTAAAAAGATTGAATAGGATTAATATATCTTGAATATTGAGTTAAATGTATAATACTATTTTCATCAACGGAATCTTTAATATTAAAAATTTGGAAGGTATCAACAACAGAAAATTCCTCAATAACATAATATTCCCACATGTTCCCAGTTTTATATGGAAACCAATTGGTTGTATCCAAACCTTGAGAATAAACATGTGTAAAACTAAAAATTATAAAAGCTGCGAGAGTATTTATTTTTTTCATCTTAATATCTCCTTTAAAAAAGTTAATTCTTTTATCAAAGCTATGTAAAACCAGTATAATAATTATGTTTATCCCGCCTAAAATCGGGATGGTTTCCATAAAAAGGAAGAGAGAAAGGAGGATGAGTAAGTTCTTAAATTCATTATTCCTTAAATTTGTCTTATAGGAAAAATAAATTTTGGAATTTAAAATGATTGAAGATATAATTTCAATATCCAAAGAAGCCGGTGAAATTGTTCGGGAAGGCTTTAACAAGAATTTAAAAGTTGAATTCAAAAGCAATGAATCTGATCTTGTTACTGATATTGATAAAGCTTCAGAAAAACATATTACAGATTTTATAAAGAAGAAATATCCTTCACACGGAATTCTTGCTGAAGAAAGCGGACAGATAAAAAATAGTTCAGAATATACCTGGGTTATTGATCCCCTTGATGGTACAGTAAACTTTGCTCACGGTTTCCCGATTTTTTCAATCTCAATTGGATTGCAGAAAGAAGGTAAAACAATTGCAGGAGTTGTTTATGATGTTCCAATGGATGTTTTATACTCAGCCGAAAGCGGGGGAGGAGCTTATGCTAATAATGAAAAGATTAAAGTGAGTGATAATTCAAATATTGCACATAGTATTATTGTTACAGGATTTCCATACAACATTAGGGAAAACCCTTATAATGCTTTGGAAAAATTTGCAGCACTTACAAAAGCATCAAGAGGAATGAGAAGGTTAGGTTCTGCTGCAATAGATTTTTGTTACGTTGCAAAAGGAGTTTTTGATGGATTCTGGGAAGTATATTTAAATCCCTGGGATATTTGTGCAGGTAAATTTATTGTTGAGGAAGCGGGCGGGAAAGTAACTGATTTTGAAAGTAAAGAGATAAACATTTATTCAAAACAGATTCTTGCAAGCAATGGGATGATTCATAATGATATGGTTGAGATACTGAAGCGGAGTTGAAGGAAGTCATTGGTCAAAGGTCATTGGCTCAGGTGTCATTGCGAGTTACCAATAAAGGGATTGCCTTTATTTATCAAAAGAATGACCTTCAGTTTATAATAGTACTAACATGCAGTTTGACAGTTGCTCGTCTGATGTTTCTGTACTCGTTTGCGAGTTTTGTTCCAAAGGTTGTCGAGTCTTCGAACGAAGCAATCTCTATTTGGATTATTGGTAATGTAGTTTATGAGATTGCTTCACCCTGATAAACCTGCCTGCACGAAGCCGTTTCGGCATAGGCAGGTCAGGGATTCGCAATGACAATTAGTCGCCAATTGCCAACTGAAGACTGCCTACTTTTCGGTTCCCCGGTACATTTCCTCAATAAGATGACCATATCTTTCTTCTACAAATTTCCTTTTTATTTTTAAGCTTGGCGTTATCTCCCCGGACTCAAGTGAGAAAGGTTTTTCAAGCAGTTTAAATTTTCTTATACGCTCGTAATTTGCAAGCTTCTTTTGGAGCTGGGACATTTCTTTGTCTATCAGATCATAGATTTCCTTTTTCTTTACCAAATCTTCTAAACTGTTATAGGAAATATTATGTGCATCTGCATATTCTTTAATTGCTTCAAAATCAGGAACAATAAGTGCACTTAAAAAAGTTCTTCTGTCGCCAATCAACATGAACTGATCAATGTACTTACTTGCAAGAAATAAATTTTCAATCGGTGTTGGTGCAATATATTTCCCGGCAGATGTTTTGAAAAGATGTTTTTTCCTATCAGTAATTTTCAGGTAACCTTCGGAATCGAATTCTCCAATATCTCCTGTGTGAAGCCAGCCATCTTTAATAACTGCATCTGTTTCTTTTTTGTTTTTATAATAACCGGGCATAATGTTAGAACCTCTGGCAAGTATTTCTCCATCCGATGCAATCTTAACTTCTACACCAGGCAATGGTTTACCGACTGTTCCAAATTTAAAATCATCAACTCTGTTTACAGAAATTACAGGTGAAGATTCAGTTAAACCGTACCCTTCACGGATTTTTATTCCTGCGGCTTCAAAAAATTCTCCGAGGTCTTTAGCAAGAGCGGCTCCACCGGTAATAAAAAATCTTAATCTTCCCCCGGTTTTCTCACGAAGTTTTTTGAAAACTAACGTATCAGCAATTTTATATTGTGCAGTTAAAAGAGGTGAAGTTTTTCCTTCCTGCTTTGCATTAACATATTTCTTTCCAACATCAACTGCCCAGTAAAATATTTTTTGCTTCAAAGGTTTCTGACTTTCAACATTTTTAATAACTTTTGAATAAATCCTTTCAAACAATCTTGGAACTGTTGTCATTACTGTTGGCTTTACCTCAAGCATATTCTGGGCAACCGACTCAATGCTTTCTGCGAAACAGATTGAACTGCAGGCAGAGAAACCGGCATAATATCCTGCCATCCTTTCAAATATATGGCAGAGAGGAAGGAAGGAAAGGAAAACATCACTTTCATAAATTGGAAATGACTGTAAAGCTGCATGAACATTTGATAAAATATTTTTATGTGTAAGAATCACACCTTTTGGTTCACCTGTTGTTCCCGAAGTATAAATTATTGTGCAGACATCATTCTCTTTAACTTCTTTTCTTGATTCACTAAAATGTTTCGGATGATTATTTTTATAAATATTTCCCATTTCCTGTACATCTTTAAAAGTATAAAGAGATAGCTTGTCCGGAATAATATCTTTCTCATTTAATAAAATAATGAATTGAAGATTTTTGAGATTATCTCTTATCTTAAGAATTTTATTTAGCTGAAATTTATTTGAAACGATTACCCCTTTTGATTCAGAATTTGCTAAGATAAATTCTATTGATTCTGAAGTTAAAGAGGGATAAACAGGGACATCAATTGCACTAAGTCCCAAAATTGCCATATCAGAATAAATCCACTCAGGACGGTTCTCAGAAATAATAGCAATCTTATCATCTTTTTTTATACCAAGTGCCGCAAGACCAAAAGCAAATTTCTCTGTTTCTTCTTTGAACTCCCCGTAAGAAATGCCTTCAAATTTATCATTCACTTTTCTGAACATGACAGATTTATTTGTAGTCTTTCCAAAAACATCCGTAAGATAATCGAATAGTTCAGGTATAGTTTTGCAGGAAATTCCATTGGTCATAAATTTTCTCCGTTATTAACAAACGAAATTATAACTATGGAGAAAAACTTGCAAGAATTTTATGTAGATGTTTAACAGCAAATGCCGTGTTTCTTTGCTTCTCTATCGCCAAAACAGTAATTTTCTAAGAGATTTTCTGTTATTTCTTAATTAGAGGTTATCCATGTCTAATGCTTATTTCAAAGTTCAACAACCAGAAAATGAACCGATAAAATTATATAAACCAGGAAGTCCTGAAAGAGATGAATTAAAAAAGAAACTTGCAGAATTAAAATCAAAGCAGATTGAAATTTCTTTAATTATAGGTGGGGAAGAGGTTAAAACAGGCAATACAGAAGAAATGAGAATTCCGCATAACCATAATCATATTTTGGGTGTCTTTCATAAAGCAGGAAAAAAAGAAGTTGAAATGGCGATTGAAGCCGCTCTTGAAGCCAGAAAAGAATGGGCTGAAATGCCATGGGAACAGAGAGTTTCTGTTTTCCTAAAGATAGCTGATCTGCTGGCTGGTCCATGGAGATCAACCATTAATGGTTCAACAATGCTGGGGCAATCAAAAGTTGTTCACCAGGCTGAGATTGATTCTGCTGCCGAGTTAATTGATTTCTACAGGTTCAATTGTTATTTCATGACAAAGCTGATGGAAGAGCAGCCGTACTCACCTTATGGAATGTGGAACCGTTCTGAATACAGACCTTTGGAAGGATATATTTTTGCAGTAACACCTTTTAACTTTACATCAATTGCGGGAAATCTGCCAACCGCTCCTGCAATTGTTGGTAATGTAACTTTATGGAAACCAGCATCAAGTGCTGTTTATTCTGCTTACTATTTAATGAAATTATTTGAAGAAGCCGGATTACCTAAAGGTGTAATTAATTTTGTTCCCGGTTCGGGAGGGGAAGTTGGAACACCTGCAATGAGTAATCCTCATTTGGCAGGGATTCATTTTACCGGCTCAACAGCAGTTTTCCAGAATATGTGGAAAACTATTTCCGATAATCTTAAGAATATGAAATACTACCCAAGAATTGTTGGTGAAACTGGTGGTAAAGATTTTATCTTTGCTCATAATTCTGCGGATGTTGATGCATTAGTTATTGCAGCTATGCGTGGAGCTTTTGAATACCAGGGACAAAAATGTTCTGCTGCATCAAGAATGTATATACCAAAATCTATATGGAAAGAATTTAAAGAGAAGTATGTTGAAGAGATGAAAAAAATAAAAATGGGAGACGTTGAAGATTTTACAAATTTCATGTCGGCTGTAATAGATAAAGGAGCTTTCGAATCAATAACCGGTTATATAAAATTTGCTAAGAATTCAAATGAAGCTGAGATAATAACAGGTGGAAATTTTGATGATTCGAAAGGATATTTTATCGAGCCAACAACAATTGTAACTACAAATCCAAAATTTAAAACAATGCAGGAAGAAATTTTTGGTCCGGTTCTTACAATTTATGTTTATGAAGATTCTAAATTTGACGAGGCATTAACTTTATGTGATGAAACTTCTCCTTATGCTTTAACAGGATGTGTTTGGGCTCAGGATAGAAAAGTTATAATAAAAATGTCCGACAGGTTAAGAAATGCCGCTGGTAATTTTTATATTAATGATAAGCCAACAGCAGCAGTAGTTGGGCAGCAGCCATTTGGCGGAGGAAGAGCATCAGGTACAAATGATAAAGCAGGAAGTGCCATGAATTTAATGAGATGGATGACTGCAAGAACAATTAAAGAAACTTTTGATCCTCCAAAGGATTGGCGATATCCGTTTATGAGTGAGAAGTAATTTTATTATTAATGAATTATATAGTTGAATTCAAGAGAACCGCTGTAAAAGATTTAAAGAAAATAAATCAAACTGATGCTGTTAAAATAATGGAAAAGATTAAATCTTTGGAAGAAGGATTAAAAGGTGACATAAAGAAATTAACAGGTTTTACGCATGAGTATCGATTAAGATTTGGAAATTTTAGAATTTTGTTTGAAACAGTAGGTAATAAAATTATAGTCTTTAGAATAAAGCATCGAAAAGAATCATATAGATAGGGAGTGTTTAGTATGGAATTAAAACCTAAAATAATAAAAAAGGATGGTAAGAATGAATATGTTGTATTACCATATAAAGATTATATAAAAATACAAAAAGCATTAGATGACTATGAAGATTTAGTTGATTTAAGAAAAGCAAAATCTGAAACAGTTAAGGAACCAACTATATCATTTAATAAAGTTATGGATGAAATAAAAAAACGGGGTAAGAAGTAACCATAATTTTAATAATTATTTGTTAATATCAAGAAGTTATGTGAGGGTTTATGAAAATACACGAATTCCAGGCAAAAGAAGTTTTAAAGAAATTCAATGTTCCTATACAGGATGGCATTGCAATTAAAAATCTTTCTGATGTTGATAATGCTATCTCTCAGCTTCAGGAAAGGGGAATAAACCAGTTTGTTGTTAAATCCCAGATTCATGCCGGCGGAAGAGGGAAAGGGAAATTATATAATCCGAATAACAAAAGTGAATTGATACTTGAGGGTGGAGTTAAATTCACAACATCTTCTGAGAAAGCTAAAGAGTATGCTCAAAAAATGTTTGGGAATATTTTAGTAACTCATCAAACAGGAACTGAAGGGAAAAAAGTCAAAACTTTATTCATTGCTGAAGGATTGGACTACAAAAAAGAACTATACCTCGGAATTTTGTTAGACCGGTCAGTATCCAAAAATGTTATAATGGCTTCTACTGAAGGTGGAGTAGAAATTGAAAAAGTTGCAGAAGAATCTCCGGAAAAAATTATTAAAGTATGGATAGAGCCTTCTGTAGGATTGCAGCCATATCAGGCAAGAAAACTAGCCTTCTCTTTGGGATTGGAAGGAGATTCTTTTAAGAATTTTATAAAATTTATTTCGGCATTGTATAAAGCTTATGAACAAACAGACGCGTCACTTCTTGAAGTAAATCCTTTAGTCATCACGAATGATAACAGGGTAGTAGCTTTAGATGCTAAAATGAATTTTGATGATAATGCTCTTTATCGTCAAAAAGAGATTGCTGATTTCAGAGATCTGAATGAAGAAGATCCGCTTGAAATAGAGGCTTCAAAGCATAATCTCAACTATATTAAGCTCGATGGCAATGTTGGCTGCATGGTAAACGGTGCAGGACTTGCAATGGCAACTATGGATATAATTAAGCTTGCAGGTGGTGAACCAGCTAATTTTCTTGATGTCGGCGGTGGTGCAAATAAGACTACAGTTGCAAATGGATTTAAAATTATTCTTTCCGATCCTAATGTTAAAGCAATTCTTATTAATATTTTTGGAGGAATTGTAAGATGTGATAGGGTTGCCCAGGGCGTTATTGATGCTGCCAAAGAAATGCACATTAATGTTCCGGTTGTTGTTAGACTTGAAGGCACAAATGCTAAAGAAGCTGCTGATTTATTAAAAGAATCAGGTTTGAATTTTGAAGTTGCAAAAAGTTTAAAAGAAGCTGCTGAAAAAGTAACTGCAGTTTTGAAATAGAAATTCAGTCGAATCATGAAATGGCTCATTACTGAACAATAACTAAGCTTGCTTTTATGATTTATTAGTAATACATTTTTTCTAATCCTTTCATTTTCTTGGAGATTTTTAATGCCCGATTTTGATTCTGGTTTCAGTAATGAACCTGACTTTGATAGTAACAACCTTGAAGAAGAAATAAAAAAATACAAAGAGGTTATTGAGACTGGGGGTTTATACAATTCGATTGAGGCAATTGAAGACCTTATTCAGCTCTGCCAGGATAATGATTTTTATGATGATGCTTTATTCTTTATAGAAAGATTTCTTGAAGTCTTTCCTTATAATTCTGAGTATTGGCAGAAAAAGGGAATTATTCTTAATGGATTATTTGAATCTGAAGAGGCTCTTGAATGCTTTGAAAAATCATTATCATTAAATCCAGCAGATTCTGAAACTTATATTGAAAAAGCAATATCCGAAGAAGAGCTTGAACGTTTTGATCAGGCGAAAGAATCTTTAATGGAAGCTTTAAAGTTAGACCCCCGGAATGAGGAAGCATATTTTAGTTTAGGATTACTTTATCAAAGGCAGGATAAAGATGAAGAAGCAATTAATTTTTTATTAAATGCTATTGAGATTGATAATGAATATGAAGAAGCCTATTATGAACTCGGATATTGTTATGAAAATCTTGATAGACTGAATGATGCGTTAAAAGCTTATGATAATTTTATTAATCTTCAACCCTATAATCCTTCGGGATGGTTTAATAAAGGGGTAATCCTCGGGAAGCTAAATCATATTGAAAAATCAATAGAAGCTTATGATCTTGCTTTGGCAATTAATGGAGATTTTTCCAATGCCTGGTTCAATAAGGGAAATGCCCTTGCTGATCTTGGAAGATATGAACAGGCAATAGAATGTTTTAAGAAAAGCCACGAACTCGATCCGCTGGATGAATCATCCTGTTTTAATATTGCAAATATTTATGAAGAGCTTGGCGATTTACCTAATGCGATAAAATATTTTTCAGAAGCCATAAAAATTAATGATGAATATTATGAAGCTTACCTTGCACGGGGGTTTTGTTATGATTCTGCAGGGAAATTTCATCTTGCATTAAGAGATTTTAATAAAGCAATTACGCTATCACAGGATAATGCAGATGCATGGTTTGCAAAGGCTGATCTGGAATATTCACTTGGGCAATTGAGAGAAGCTGCACAAAGTTATTTCTCTGCATTAAAAATAGAACCTGAGAGCTATGAAATAAATTTTAATCTTGCTGAAACTTTATTTGAAATGGGCGATTGGCTCGAAGCATTAAATGCTTATGATAAATGTACTATAATAAACCCTGCTGATGCTGCATCTTATTATGGAAAAGCAAAAATTAATTTTATTCTCAGCAGAACGCAGGAAGCGGTTGATTGCCTTAAATCAGCATTTAAGATAAACCCGGCAATGCGTAACGAATTTGCAAAGGAATATCCGGAAATTAAATCATCAAAATTGTTTAAGAAGCTCCTGGGAGAAATTTAGTTTTTAATTTTCCCTTACAGACTTCAGAATTTTACTTCAACTGAAGGTTACATATAAAATTATTTTCTTTGCTATAAAACTATGAAAGATTCTTTCCATTTAAATACTAAATTGCTCGGATTGCTTGGTCATCCTATAAAGCAGACATATTCTCCTTTCATACATAATGTTGCTCTCCAGATGAATGACCTGGATTATATTTATCTGCCTTTCGATGTTCCTTCTGCTAATTTGAGAAATGCTTTACGCGGAATGATCGCCTTAAATATTAAAGGCTTTAATGTAACAATTCCGCATAAAGAAAATATAGTTCAGTTTTTAAATAATGTATCGGAAGAAGCATCAATCATTGGTTCTGTTAATACTGTTGTGAACGACCTTGGTAAACTAAATGGATACAACACAGACGTTGATGGAGTGCTTGCAACATTACTACCCTATAAAAAAGAAATAAACGGTGAAGATGTTTGTGTCGTTGGCGCTGGCGGTGGAGCACGTGCAGTTATTTATGCTTTAATAAGGCATTTCAAGCCAAAGAAAATTTTTATTATTAATAGAACAGAACAGAGAGCAGAAGCTCTCAAAAATTATTTCACTGCAAAAATGAAATATACTTCTATCAAGACACGTGAATTGTTTCCTCCTGATCTTATTAAAATTTTTAATGAAAGTGCATTAATTGTTAATGCAACATCTGTAGGTATGTTCCCTGAAAGTGACGATGTAATTACTACTCTTGGAGATTCCTTTGTAAAGGACCAGATTGTTTTTGATCTTGTTTATAATCCCCCGGAAACAAAGTTATTACAATTGGCTGCATCTAATGGGGCAATAGTTCTTGATGGAGTTAAAATGCTTGTTCATCAGGCAGCAAAATCATTTGAATTATGGACCGGCGAGAAAATACCTATTGATGAACTTCAAAGATCTCTGATGTTGTTAATTAAAAATTAATGAAAAGGGCGAGTATTTTAACTCGCCCTCTTTCAGTTGAAGAGTTATTTAATTAGCAGCATCTTTTGATTAGAAATAAAATCATTTACCCGTAGCGAATAAATGTAAACTCCGCTTGGCAGATCAGATGCATTAAACACAACTGAATATTTTCCGTTTTCTTTCTCCCCATTCACAAGTTCAACAACTTCTTTTCCCAAAATATCAAAAACTTTTAGCTGGACTAAACCCGTTTCTTTTACATCATAAACTACAGTTGTTATTGGGTTAAACGGATTTGGATAATTTTGGAATAGATTGTAATCAGAAACTTTTCCTTCTAATAGAAAACCTTTCTTACTAGCGGTCTCGGCTCGGCAGGATATTTCATCACTATAGATAGAATATAGGTTCTGATTATCTTTAACTCTAACTTTATAGGTTAATCTAAAATCTCCAACTGGATTTGTATATAAAAATTCATTATCAATGTAATATGAATTTGTTGTTGTCGTAATTAAGGTCCAATTACCGCCGTATTCTATTACTTTTCTCCAAACCTCATAATATTGCAAATC
>CAZEWJ010000038.1:0-35624 GCA_964515875.1 uncultured Ignavibacteriaceae bacterium
ATTTCTTATTCTCAATTTTCTTTTCTTCATCGCTGGCATTTTTAAGATCAGTTTCAACATCTTTAAGCCCTTTTTTGAACTCGCTCATTCCTTTACCAAGACCACGTGCAAGCTCGGGGATTTTTTTTGCACCGAACAGAAGAAGTATAACAAGCACTATCAGGATTATTTCACCGGCACCTAAATTTCCAAACATTTTCTTTACCTCTTTTTAATTTAAAATACTATTTACAAGTGAATTAAAAATAAGAGCGCCATCCGTTTTACCAAGAATAGGATTACATGTTCTTTCAGGGTGAGGCATCATTCCAAGAATATTTCCTTGCTTATTTATAATGCCAGCAATGTTCATAACAGATCCGTTTGGATTATCGCTCTCTTTCATTTCACCATTCTTTGAAGAATATTTAAACACAATCTGTTTATTTTCAACCAAACTTTTAAGTGTCTCTTCATCTGCAAAATAATTGCCATCTCCATGTGCAACGGGTATTTTAAGTCTTTTATCCAAATTCACATCTTTGGTAAATACAGTGTCTATGTTTTCAACGGTAAGATATACATCTTTACATACAAATTGCAGTGATTTATTCTTTAGCATAACTCCAGGAAGCAAACCTGCCTCAAGAAGAATCTGGAAACCATTACATATTCCCATTACAAATCCACCTGATTTTGCAAATGAAATAACTGAATTCATAATAGGAGAGAACCTTGCAATTGCGCCTGTACGAAGATAATCTCCATAAGAAAATCCACCAGGAAGAATTATTACATCTGAATTTTCCAGATCAGTATCTTTATGCCATAAGAAATTAACTTCATAACCAAGAATTTTCTTTAATGAATAATAGGTATCGTGGTCGCAGTTTGAACCGGGAAAAACAACTACTCCAAATTTAACTTTCATTAAACTTTCTCTAGTTCAAATTCAAAGTCTTCCATAATAGGATTAACCAGAAGCTTTGAACAATACAACTTCACTTCTTCCTTTGCTGCTTTTTCTTCATCTGAATCAACTAAGAATTCTATGTATTTATCAATACGGGTATGGCTTATATTTTTTAAACCAAGATGCTGAGCACCTTTTTCAACTGCTTTCCCTTGTGGATCAAGAATAGAAGGTCTTCTTTTAACTAAAACTTTAGCTTTGTACAATGTGAATTCCGAATGAAATGATTATTTTTTTCTTATAAACAAACTAAAAATATATCGAAAAATACCAAATAGAATAAACAAAACAAAAATAAAGAAGACTGCCTTGCCGGAAGTAATTATGGCTGCAACTGCTCCAAGGATTATAAGTAAGAAAATGACAGGTTTCTTTTTAAGATCTTCTTTTGATGGTTTGGGAATGGTATCATATTTTATTCTGCTTACCATTAGAAGAGAGAGAAGCAAAACTAAAGGAATAATTATTTCTGAATAAGGGGAAATAAAACCTCCAGGGATTTCATAATAACTAATTATAAATGATGAAATAGTTAAAGCAGAAATTGGAATGGGAAGTCCTGTAAAGAAGCTTTTATCGAATCCCACAAGCTGAACATTAAACCTTGCGAGTCTGAATCCACCGGCAAGAACTAATGAAGCAGCAATTAATACCCCGGGAGTTTCATAAGAAATGAGATATGTTGTATAAATAAGAAATGCCGGTGCTGCACCAAAACTTACAACATCAGAAAGAGAGTCGAGTTCAACTCCAAGTTCGCTGCTGGATTTTGTAAGTCTTGCAACTGCTCCATCAAGTGCATCGAATGTAGCAGCGATAATTATTAACCATGCTGCATAATGATAATTTCCCTGGCTTGCATTTACAATAGAAAGAAACCCCGCAAACATATTCATTGCTGTGAAAAGATTAGGGATTACCGAACGTGTAACTGTGAAACGGGATCTCATTATTTTGAATACTCAAACAAAATTGTTTCTCCTGCAGTAACGTTATCATCTTTTTTAACACGTTCTTCCCACTCATAAGGAACAACAACATCAACCCTGCTGCCAAATTTAATCATACCAAATCTTTTTCCTATCTTTACTTGTTCTCCTTCCTTCAACTCATAGATAATTCTTCTTGCAATAAATCCTGCAACCTGTGTAAAGAAAACTTTTCCATATTTACTTTGAATTCCGAATTCTGCTCGTTCATTTTTTTCTGAAGATTTATCTTCAAAGGCTGCAATAAACTCTCCCTCATGGTATTTCAAATATTCTATCTTTCCACCGATTGGAATTCTGTTAACATGAACATTTAGGGGTGACATAAAAATCGAAACCTGTTTTGCTCTTCCATTTATAAATTTATTATCAAACACTTCTTTTACAAATAAAACTTTTCCATCAGCGGGGGAAACTACAACATTATCTTTTGATGGAGAAGTTCTGTTTGGATCTCTGAAAAAATTTAAAGTAAAAATCAGTAAAAGAGCAGGCAAAACGATTAAGATTATTTTTAAAATATTATTATTAGTAAAAAAGCTTAAGGAGATGCAGATAAAAAATATAATAGCTGCAATCCCTATGGTAGAATATCCGTAGCGGGTAAACATTTTTCAGGAACTCGTGAGTTTGAATAAATGGTCGGTATATTTACGGAGCTGAGATGGTGTTGTAATCTTGTTAGGATCTAAGAATTTATCATTAATTTCCTGAGGGATTATTTTTAAACTTCTGGGAGTAAAATCTTCAACAACATAAATTTTATCATCAGCTATTCCAAAGAAGCAATCCATCTCTGCCAGAATCTCTCCTCTTCTTTCAAAATATGATTTTAATACAGCATTAACTTTAGAACAAATTCTGTTAATCAATTTTAATTCTTCATAATTACAAAGATCAAATGATATTAAATGACTTTCAGAAACTAAAGAATCTTTTCCATCCCCATAATGAAATTCAAACAAAGGAAGATTAAGAGGTCCAAATTCTTTTTCCCGAAAAATTTTTGCTGTTCGTTTATCTATTGCATTATATATTCTTATATAAAAAGGAAATTTTTGGTAATTCAGAAATTTCAAAGAAGTTTTGGATTGACTCCTGACAAATGCAACCGGTATGTGATATTCCTTAAGATAATCCAGAAAAAAGGAATTAACTGCGGCAAACTTTTCACCTAAACCTTTTACCCTGATTTTTTTCTTCTTTTCATCCTCAATAAAATCAGGATATTCAATTAAAAGATAATGATTACCATCTAAAGAAATATTCTGAACTATTTGCTCTTTAGCTGAGCTGATATTATCAGTAGATTTTTTTGTCAATATATTTGTTTTGCCTGGTTATATTACAAAGTATAATAAGTGTGAATAATATATTATATTTACTTAAAAATTAAAAGAGTTTTACCATACGTATAAAGGATCAAGGAGGATTTTAATGAAAGGCGGAATGCAGGGAATGTTAAAACAGGTTCAGAAGTTACAGGCTGAAATGCAGAAAATACAGAGTGAATTAGGAAATATGACTGTTTCTGAAGAAGCAGGCGGAGGTATGATTAAAGCTACTGCCAATGGCCATAAAGAAATTATTTCAATAGAGATAGACCCTCAAGTGATTAAAGCCGAAGAAAAAGAGATTCTTGAAGATCTTGTTGTTGCAGCAGTTAACAAAGCAATTCAATCAGCAAGTAAACTTGCTGAAGAGGAACTTTCTAAAGCAACTAAAGGAATGCTTCCACCAGGATTAAATCTGCCGGGATTCTAAATTGCAAATTGCCCAACCGCTTCAAATTGCCATCGAGGAATTAAGCAAGCTTCCAGGGGTGGGAAGGAAAACTGCATTAAGACTTGCTCTTTATCTTTTAAAAACAGACAATGAATCTTTTGAGAGCCTTACAAAATCACTTATTGAATTAAAATCAAAATTAAGGTTATGTTCAAGATGTTTTAATCTTTCTGAAGAAGAGTTATGCCAGATATGTAAAAGCCAAAAACGGGATACAACTATAATCTGTGTTGTTGAAGAAGCAAGCGATGTAATTGCAATTGAGCGGACGAACGAATACTCTGGCTTGTATCATGTAATTGGTGGAGTTCTTTCGCCGTTATCAGGAATTGGTCCGGATTCTTTAAAGATAAAAGAATTAATGAAAAGATTTGCAGAGGAAGATATCAAAGAGGTGCTGTTGGCTTTAAATCCTGATACTGAAGGTGAAACAACAACTCTTTACTTAGCAAAGCTGATTAAGCCTTTAGGAATTAAAGTAACAAGAATTGCAAGAGGATTGCCCATTGGTGGTGACCTGGAATTTGCCGATGATGCAACGATTGGTAGAGCGGTTTCAGGAAGAATTGAATTGTAGATGACGCATGGTTGCGTGAATGCATGGATGCATGTTTGGTTGAATGACTGAATGATTGAATGGCTGAATGATTGAATGGCTGAATGATTGAATGGCTGAACGATTGAATGGCTGAACGATTGAATGGCTGAACGATTGAATAATTAGAACCGATTACTATGGAAATTCTTTTGACTTAGAATCAAATCCGGTATTTATTATTATTGTTTCCAAATGTAATTTATCATTCATCCATTCAACCATTCAGTCAAGCTGTAGTGAATGGGTCCTGAATGATTGAATGATTCTTGAATTATGAAAATAAAATCCAAAAATATCTTACTATTAGCCTCAGCCTTAGCCTTAGCCCTAATCCCATCCTGTGATATATTTTTGACAAGAGACGCTGAGGATCCGACACAGCCAAGATCGGCTCTTCCGCAAGCTTTTGAAAGAGAAACTTTAATAAGCAATTTTATTTTTTCGCATAGAGATAAAATTCTTTTTGATTATCTCAATACTTTTTCTGATTCAATATTTACAGGTAAGAAATTTACTTTTATTGCGTCAAGTGAAGCAGCTTCACAATACCCGGCATTAAATGAATGGGATTTAAAAAGTGAAGAAAATTATTTCAGAAATATAATTTCAGAATCTCAGGATATTCCAATATCATTAATTCTTTCAGATTCAAAATTCAGCCAGCAGGGAGACAGCTTAATTTATACTGCCTCTTATTCCTTAACAGTACCATTTACTGATGAGGGAGTTCCTCAAAACTACCAGGGGGAGTTGATATTCCATATTTTGCGAGATAATAGCATTATATGGAGAATTTTTTTCTGGCAGGATTTTAAAAGCGGAAATTTACCAAGCTGGAGTGAATTAAAAGGAAAATTTGCTAATTGAGAAAAAAAGTAAAAATAAAATACAAACCCAATTTCTTGGAGAAATTGGGTTTGTTATTGGTTATAATTTCATTGATTTTTATTAATGGATGCACAAATCCATTTGCCCCTAAATTTGATGAGAACCTCGGTAATCAATCTTCAACCATAAGTGATCTTAAAACAATTGATGGAGTATTTCAGAATTTCCAATACGCATATACTTTTAAAGATACGGTGATTTATGGTGAGTTTATTTCACAGGATTTTGTTTTTACTTACAGGGATTATGAAAATGAAGTTGACGTTTCATGGGGAAGAGAAGAAGAGATGCGTGCTACTTACGGTTTATTTCAAAATTCTCAGCGGCTTGATTTAATATGGAATAATATTGTCATTTCTAATGTTGATTCATTGAGTGCAAATATTGTAAGAGGTTTTAATCTTACGGTTACTTTAAATCCAACTGATATACTTCGGGTTGACGGAAGAGTAGATCTCTCTTTAAGAAAAAATCAATCTACAGGCAAATGGCAGATTACAACATGGATTGATAAATCTAATTTTTAATTTCATAAAGGCATCGCTTGTTATTTATAATTAAGGAATCTTTTAAGCTTATTTCACGTGCAAAAATTTCCTTTATACTTTCACTCATTTCAACTTCAATCTCTGTAATCCTAATTGTTGCTTCATTATTTCTTCTTCTCATTTCAGATGAAATGGAATCAAGAATTAAAAAAAATATCAGCATAAATCTTTTTCTCAAAGAGGAAACAGAAAATGAAAAAGTAAAAAAGATTGAAAAGAAATTAAATGATGCTGAATATATCCATTCTGTAATCTATATAGATAAAGAAACAGCCGCTGAAAATTTTATAAAAGAAACAGGTGAAGATTTCAGAAAAATCCTGGATTATAATCCGCTTCCCACATCTTTTAGAATTTTTCTAAGAGAAGAATATGCTCAAACTGATTCTATTGAAAGTATAATTGCAGCTCTTTCGGAAATTAACGGCGTTGATGAAGTGGTTTACCAGCATCAGTTTATTAATAAAATGCTAACACAACTGAATAATATCAAACAATATATTTTCATAATTACTGCTGCTTTGGTTCTTATCTCAATCTACATCGTTTACAGTACAATGCAGTTAATCATTAATTCAAAATATGATGAGCTGGAAACTATGAAGCTGGTTGGGGCAAAAATAGCTACCATTAAATTGCCAATTATTCTTAACGGTATTTTTATAGGAATTTTTGCAGGATTAATTTCTTTTGGATTGTTTTATTTTCTATTTCATTACTTTGAATTGTTTATAGGTTCATTCGGAATAAAATCCTTTTATAAACCTTACTACTTTGCTGTAATAATAGGCATAGGTCCTCTTCTTTCAATTTTAGTTAGTATTATATCGTTAAGAAAAGTAAACCTTAAGGTTTGAAAACCTACCTACCCTCAGGTTTGGAAACCTGAGCTACGAGAAAAATGTCGTTAATTTGGGAATTTGATACTGGAAAAATCGTAGCTCAGGACTCCAGTCCTGAGAACATTAAAATTTTGAAGTTTTTATTGAATTAACCAAAATAATTTCTGAAGTTTGAGTAGGGAAAATATCCCGGGGGTTTTAAATACTCATTAAAATTTGAAACTAATAAATCGGGATGAGTAATAGTTAGCTGTTTAAAATCATTTAGGGATGATAATGAAAATTTTAAGGAATCAATTAACAAAATCTTTACTATTAGTTCTACCTTTAACAATAGCCATTATATTTTTCATTTTATTTATACGAACAAATAATGAACTATATCAATTTGAAATTAAACATCAGAAAATTGTTGAAAGTTATAGCAAGGAGAAAGCGGGACTAATTGGAAAGAATAATAATTTGAATAGACTCCTTCAGATTAGAAAAGGTGATATGCCCAATAATATAAGTTTATATAATTGGGACATTGAAAGATTAAAAGAAAAAGGGTTATCAAATCCTGTTCAGAATATTCTTTTGGATTTAACAAATCATAGAGAATTAATTCCTTATGAAGGAATATTAGGCGGAACAATGAGATTCTATGATAAAGAAAGTTGGATATTAAATAATAAATGGGTATTTGCATATTTTGAAGATGGGCATTATGGTGGGTATATGTTACTTGAATATAATGTAGCTGATAATGGGAAGATAAATTGGAAAAGAATTGTAGTAACAAAAAATTAGTTAAAATAAAATAACGCAGCTAACCTCTTTAATAAGTAAAAAGTCAAATATTGATTACTCCGTTCTAATCATTTTTTCTCCTTATTTATTTTCAACAGACACAAATTATTAGTAATTTTTGCCATAATTTCACCAAAGTATGACAACAGCCCGTAACATTTTTATTTTATCCATTTTTTGTGTTCTTAATCTTTTTGCGCAGGAAGAAATGCAGATTGGGACAAGCCTTGGACAACTTCGGCAAAGCCAGGGTGGATTTTATGATTATTCCGATCCTGAATCTGTAAATATAAAAGTATCGGTATGGGGATTTGTAAAATACCCGGGTAAATATATTATCCCGATTTACAGCAATGCTTTCGATCTTCTTTCATATGCTGGGGGCCCAGATGAGGATGCAAATCTTGATGATATAAGGATTTTCAGGATAAATGAGGATTCTTCCCAAACCTTTATAAATTTAAATTATAAGGATTTTTTATGGGAAAAAGAGCTTACATCAGAAAAAGTAATTCCACGTATTCTTTCCGGGGATATTTTACTTGTTCCCGGAGAGGACAGACTTTACTTTAGAGATTATTTTACTTTGACTTTATCCATATTATCTGTGTTAATATCTTTAGTCATTCTAATTATAAATATTAATAAGTAGTGTTTGATGCCAGAAGAAAATAAGAATGAAAATATTATAGAAACTCATTCTCTTAAAGATTATATAAATCTTATCAGGGGTAATCTTGTTCCGATAATTTCTATAGTTGCCGGAAGCCTGATTATAGCAATCATCTATGCAGTAAATGCAAGGGATATTTATAAATCAACTGCAACTTTAAAAGTTGTTAAACCACAGGGCAACATTCTTTATTCCCCTGTAATTCCGGAATTCCAGGATTTTGGAAACGACAGATTTTTAGCAAATGAAATTGAAGTTCTTAAAACTTTTAATACAAGAGAAAGAGTTTCTAAATCCTTAGTTGAAACTTTTAACAGTGTGGGGGTTAAAGACAGCTTTTATATTCTGCTTGATTTATCTTCTGCTTTCCAGGAAACAAAAGCAGAACTTCTTCCGGTTGAAGGAATTGCCGAACGGTTGTTATCTTCAGTTTCAATTGATCAAAAAAGAGGTTTGGATATTATAGAAATATCTGTTGAATCTCCCTCTCCTTATGAAGCTGCATTAATTGCTAATAGCTATTCTAATGAGTATCAGATTCTAAACCTTGAAGTAAACAGAAACCAGCTTACTATTGTTAAAAATTTTCTTCTTGAACAAAAAAAAGAAAAGCAGTATCAACTGAACGATGCTGAAGAAACTCTGAGGAAATTCCAGGAAAAAGGAGGAGTAATTGCTCTTGATGAACAGGCAAATAACCTGATAAGCCAGTTATCCAATTTTGAGGCTCAGAAAAATGCTGCTCAGATAGAGCTTATGGCATCGGATAAGATTTTAACTCAATATAAAAGAGAACTTGAAGAGCAGAATCCAAGATTAGCAGATTATTTAAGGAGTTTGTCGTCGGAAGCTTACTTTAAATCTTTACAGGAGCAATTAGTAAAACTTGAAGTGAACAGGGATATTGCTTTATCAAATAAAAATACTGTAGAAAATAACATCGAATTAATAAATAATTATGATCAAAAAATAAGAGATCTAAAAAATAAGCTTAACTCAAAAGTTGAAGAGATAAAATCCGGGATATTTGCCAGCAGCCCTGCCGAAGTGAAAGAACTTTCTCAGAAGATGATAGAAGAGGAAGTGCACAACCAGGCTTTAAAAATTTCAGTCAGCGAATTGGAAAAAATCGTAAAAAGTTATGAAGATAAATTTAACAGGCTTCCTAAAACTGCAATTGAGTTAGCACGCTACCAGAGAGGCAGGGAATCACTTGAAAAGCTTTATACATTGGTTGAAGAAAAATACCAGGAAGCTTTAATTAATGAACAATCGCAGCCTGGTAATGTTTTAATAATTGATAATGCAAGAAGACCTTCAGCTCCTTCCAAACCAAACCGGTTTTTAATCATTATCGTAGGATTGATTTTAGGCTCAGGGTTGGCATTCGGTTATATACTTATCAGAAATTATTTTGATAATACAATCAAAACCCCGGAAGATTTACAGAGCAGAAATATCCCTTTTCTTGGCTGGGTACCGCAATTCGAAGCAGTCGGAAAAAATGGTGCGTTTGGTAATGAATTCGTAGTAGCCAAAAAACCTGATTCAATGGCCGGAGAAGCCTTCCGGACAATAAGAACAAGAATTCAATTAACAAGACTTGATAAAGATGCTCTTAAAACAATTTTAATTACTTCCTCTGCTCCGCAAGAAGGAAAAACAGTTGTCGGAATTAATCTTGGAGGAAGTTTTGCTCAGGCTAACAGAAAAACTTTAGTAATAGATTGCGATCTCCGGAAACCAAGAGTTCATGAAATTTTTGAAAATAAAAGAATACCTGGTTTAATTGACTATCTTTTTGGACAGATTCCGTTGAGTGAAATTATTCATAAAGCTGAGATGGACAATTTATATTATATTACTAGTGGAATAATTCCTCCTAACCCTGCGGAAATGCTTGAGTCTGAGAAGATGCGGCAATTTTTATCAGAGATGAGAAAAATATATGATAT
The DNA here is from genome assembly GCA_964515875.1 of uncultured Ignavibacteriaceae bacterium. GTDB lineage: Bacteria > Bacteroidota > Ignavibacteria > Ignavibacteriales > Ignavibacteriaceae > RBG-16-34-14. The sequence goes on from CAZEWJ010000038.1 coordinate 10,023, forward strand.
CGTTATTCTTGATAGTCCGCCGATAATTGCTGTAACAGATGCAGAGATTCTTGCAACTTTGGTTGATGGAACTATACTTATTGTTTCAGCAGATACGACTGAATCTGAATTAATGGAAAGATCAGTAGAATTAATCAGAAAAGATAAATCATCATTTATCGGTACTATCTTAAATAATTTTAGTTATAAAAGCGGTTATGGTTCTTATTATAAATATTACTATTATTACTCCCAAAATGCTTCCGGTGGAAAAACCAAACCTAAAGTATAATCAAGCAGCAAAATTAATTTATCAATATTGAAGTTAGATTTGAAAAAGATTTTCATACTTATAGCATTTATAATTTCTTCATTATTACAAGCTCAAACATTTCCCGATTATAAAGAAAGAAATTTTTCTGTTGGCGATACTTTGCTTACAACTTTTCCGACACCTACAGCAACTGAAGGAAGCATAGATCCTGATGTATATGTACTTGGGCCCGGAGATAAAATTTTTATTTCAATCAGCGGGCTGGAAGAAATTGTTTTTAACCTTATTATAGATCAGGAAGGTAATTTATATATTCCTAAAATCGGAGGAATAGATTTAAAGAATTCAACTCTCTCCGAAGGAAAAGAAAAAATAATAAATACTATAAACAAGTATTATAAAAATGTTGATGTTTTTGTTACTCTTTTGGATTTTCGAAAAATAAAAGTATCCTTACTTGGAAATGTAAAAAAGCCCTCTTCACACGTATTGCCAGCTAATGCGAGATTAATGGATATTATAACAGTTTCTGAGGGTTTGGTTGAGACTTCTAATTACAGAAATATAAAAATACTTAGCAGAAATGGGCAAGAAAAAGTTTATGACCTTCTTTCCTATTTGCGTTATGGAGATAAATCCGATAATCCCTATTTATCTGAAGGTGATGTTGTTATTATAGATAAAGTAGATAAGATTGTTACAATTTATGGGGAAGTAAAATATCCAGGAATATATGAATTTAAAGAAGGGGAAACTGCTTCAGAGTTAATAGATCTTGCTGGGGGATTTACCTTGAAAGCAAAGAAAGATACAATTGAAGTTGTTTCTTTTGATGAGGAAGGGGAAAAACAGTTGAGTAAATATTATCCTGTTAACCAATTGAGTAACAACTCTGTTGAGTTAAAAAGTCAGGACAGAGTTATAATCAGACAATTGCCTGAGTACTATCTTGATCGCTATGTTAGAGTTGATGGTTTTGTTAAATATCCCGGCTGGTATAAAATTATTAAAGACAGCACAACTTTAAAAGATATAATTCAGGAAGCTGGTAGTTTCTTAAAAGATGCATCATTAACTGAGGCATCATTAACAAGAAGTGTGGGATTAACACAATATGATCCCGAATTTGAAAGGCTTAAACAAATACCACGAGCCGATATGACTGACGATGAATATGATTATCTTAAAGCAAAATCCCGTGAAAGAGTAGGAAGAGTTGTTGTAGATTTTGAGAGATTATTTAGAAATAATGATCCTTCCGAAAATGTAATCCTGAAAAGAGGAGATGTAATAGATATACCCGAAGCAAAAAATTATATTACACTTTTAGGACAAGTTGTAAATCCTGGAAAAGTTATTTATAAAGAAAGCCTGGCTTATGAAGATTATATAGAACTTGCAGGTGGTTATGGATGGAGAGCTCTTGATGATGAGGTAAGAGTTATTAAAGCAAACACAGGCGAGTGGATTGAAGCTGAAGATATAGATTCGTTAGAACCGGGAGACACTATTTGGATTCCCGAGGATCCCCCGGGACCAAAATTTTGGGAAGTATTTACTACCGTATTGCAGGTTGCAGGTCAAATTGCTACTGTAATTGCAGCTACAGTTGCAGTTATAATTGTATCAAGGTAAAGGGAAAAGATGACTTATCATGAAATATTAAATATTATTCTTACACACAGAAAAAAAATTCTGAAAGTAACAATACTTTCTTCAATTTTTCTTTTTCTTATACTTTTTTTTATATATCCAATAACATATACAGCTCCCGCCACAATCCTTCCCCCTGAAGATAATAGTAAGGTAGGTTCACTAAGCAGTCTTTTAAGTGGGCAGGATTTTTCCGGACTTTTGACAGGTGGTCTTACAAATGCAAATTCACAATTATTTGTAGAGATATTAAAAAGCCGGTCTGCTTCTGAATATGTTGTCCGAAAGCATAATCTTGTATCTTATTTCAACAAGGATAATGAATATGAAGCAGCAGGGAAGTTAACAAAACTACTTAATGTTGAAGTAAATAAAGAAGGGATTATTACAATAAGTGTTGATGTTTCAACTTCGTTAATACCTTTGCTCTTTGATAATGTTGATAGTGTAAAGAAATTCTCCGCAGCATTAACCAATTCTTTTGCAGAAGCGCTTGATAAAATTAACCGGGAAAAACTTTCTACTAAAGCTAAACGCGCAAGAATATATATTGAAAGTGAATTAAAAAAAACCAGACTGCAGCTTGATTCTGTAGAAGTCGCTCTAATGAATTTTCAGGAAAAGAATAAAACCGTGGCTTTGCCCGAACAAGTTACTGCAGCTATTGATGCTGCTGCAAAGATAAAGAGTGAAATAATGAAAACTGAAATTGAGATAGGGTTAATGGGATCAAATTTAAGAGAAGATAGTAAAGAACTTAAGAGTTTAAGAAAAAAACTTGAGCAATTACAACAGCAATACAATAGAATGGAGATGGGTAACCAGGATTATTTACTCGCATTCAGGGAAGTACCGGAACTCGGTAAAGAGTTAGCCACACTTTTAAGAGAAGTTAAAATTCAGAATGAAGTGTATATGCTGTTGCAGCAACAGTATTATAAAGAAAGGATACAGGAGAACAGGGATCTGCCTACTGTAGAAGTTTTAGATAAAGCAATAACTCCTTTAAGAGCTGCAGGACCAAGAACAATTTTTTCAACCGTTACCGGGGGAATTTTTATTTTTTTAGCTATGTCACTTTTAGTTGTATTTAGTGAGAGGAAAAAAGTTTTATACGTAAATAAAAATAGGGATAAGAAATTTGTTTAAGTACTCTGCAGTTGTTACAGGTGGTGCAGGTTTTTTAGGTTCACATCTGTGTGACTGTCTTCTTTCAGAAGGATTTAAAGTTTTTTGTGTTGATAATTTATTAACCGGCAATATTGAAAATATCTCTCATCTTTTCGGGAATGAAGATTTCTCATTCATTAAGCATGATGTAACTAATTATATTTATATTCCTGGCAGAGTTGATTATATACTTCATTTTGCTTCACCTGCAAGTCCGATTGATTACCTTAAACTTCCAATTCAAACATTAAAAGTCGGATCATTAGGTACTCATAAAATTTTAGGTTTGGCAAAAGAGAAGAAAGCAAGATTTTTACTTGCATCAACATCGGAAGTTTATGGAGATCCGGAAGTTCATCCTCAAAGCGAAGATTATTGGGGGAATGTGAATCCTATTGGTCCAAGAGGAGTTTACGATGAAGCAAAAAGATTTGCAGAAGCCATAACAATGGCTTACCACAGGTTTCATGGTCTTGAAACAAGAATCGTTAGAATATTTAACACTTATGGACCAAGAATGAGATTAGATGATGGAAGAGCTTTACCAACATTTGTCGGTCAGGCATTGAGGGGTGAAGATATTACAGTTTACGGTGATGGTTCACAAACAAGAAGTTTTTGTTATGTCTCGGACCTTGTTGATGGTATATATAAATTATTATTATCTAATGAAGCAGAGCCGGTTAACATAGGAAATCCGGATGAAATAACAATAAAAGAATTTGCAGAGGAAGTAATAAAACAAACTGATTCTAAAAGTAAAATTGTTTATAAACCTCTTCCCGTGGATGACCCAAAAGTAAGACAACCGAATATTGAGAAAGCAAAAAAGATTTTGGGATGGAAACCAAAAATAGGAAGAGAAGAGGGGTTGAAGATAACAGTGGAATATTTCAAGAATCAGATAAGAAATGGATATAACACATCCAAGAATTAAATCTAACCTATCATATACCTTATTTTAGTTTTAATATTTAATGAGAGTCAAAATAAATAAAATACTTAAGACTATTGATCTATATGATTACCTGAAAATATTTAAATAGAAATTTTTATGTGTCCAACTTGTCAAAGTTCTGAATTTACTCTTATAGGATCTCCATTTATAAATCCCAAAGTATCAAAAATTATTAGAATGGATTATAAAGTTGTAAAATGCAACTCGTGTGAGTTATGTTATACTGATCCGCAAATTGATTTCTCTTCAGATGAATGGAAATTTTTATATGATGAAAATTATTTTTCAGAAAAGAGTGCATGGTATGAAAAAAACAGGGAGAGAGATAGAAACGAAAGATTTAGTAATGTTTTAAAATATTCTTCGAATAAAATCCAAAATTTTTTAGATGTAGGTTGCGGAGAAGGATTTTGCTTATTGGAAGCTGAAAACAGAGGATGGAATGCTTATGGAGTAGATATTACAGATAATAGAATAGAAAAAGCAAAAAAAAGCAGCATAAAATTCTTTAAATCGGATTTACTTAATTTCAAACTACCGGATGAATTTTTTGATGTTGTATATATGGATTCAGTTCTGGAACATGTAATTAATCCTTACAATTATTTATTGGAAATAAAAAGAATACTAAAAAAAGGAGGAATACTCTATATTGGAGTTCCCAATGAGGATTCATTATTTAATTATTTTAAGAAATTTTTTTATGGAATTACCCGTAAAGGCATATCTTATAAAATAAAACCTTTTCAATCTCCTTATCACGTAATTGGCTTTAACCAAAGTTCTTTGAATCATACTTTAGTTAAAGCTCAGTTCAAAATTAAAAAGCTGAGAAATTTTGCATGTCGTTTAGAATTTCTAAAAGCAAAACCATTTACCAGAGAATATTTTCGACTAATGCTTTTAATACCAATATATTTTTTGTCAGTCCCTATGCAAAAGGAAGTATATCTTGAAGCTTATGTCCAGAAATAAAATGGTTTAAGTGAAAAATGGAAAATTACTGGTATAAAAAATCCACAAAATTCCGTATTTAGTTCAACTAAGAAAAAATCAATGAATTATCGAATTATTAATTTTCTAAAAGCGTTGGATTTATTTGATTATCTCAAAATATTTAAAGACAAATTTTTTAAAAACCCTCTTGAAAAAGAATTTGAAAAAAAAAGATATAATTTCTATTCAAAAATTATTAAAAGGGGAGATACTTGTTTTGATATTGGTGCAAGCTATGGAAATAGGACTGAAGTATTCTTAAAGTTGGGAGCCAAAGTAATAGCGGTTGAACCTCAACCAAAACCTGCAAAATTCCTCAAAAGAAAATTTAAAGATAGAATTTCTTTAGAAGAAAGAGCCATCGGATCAAAACCTGGAAAATCTTTAATGTATGTTAGCCCAATAGCGTCTGCTCTATCATCATTGTCTGAGGAGTGGATTTCTCAGGTTAAGAAAGATAGGTTTAAAAAGATTAATTGGAGTCGGAAATTAGAGATTGAAATAACAACGCTGGATATTATAATTAAAAAATATGGCAAACCTTATTTTTGTAAAATTGATGTTGAAGGTTATGAGCTTGAAGTATTAATGGGACTTTCCGAACCAATTGAAATTATATCTTTTGAATATACTATACCTGAGTTTGTTGATAGAGCAATTGAATGTATAAATTATTTGAATGGATTAGGAAAAATTATCTGCAATTATTCTTCTGGAGAAACACAGCAATTCGGTTTAAACAATTGGATAAATCCATCAGAATTTATTCCTTTATTCAGGAGTTTACCTTCAAAAGGAATTATTGATGGAGATATTTATGTTAAATTTATTAATAGTAAATGAAGATAAATACCAAAATTGCTTCATCAATTGCCGGGGCTTCTGCAATTCTTACTCTTATGGGAATTATAAGTAAGGGAATAGGATTTATCCGTGAAATAATTTATGCAAATAATTTCGGTTTAAGTTCAGAATTTGATCTTTATCTTACAAGTGCTGCCCTCCCACTTGTAATAAATACTTCATTAATTTATTTATGTCAGCATTATTTTATACCTGCTTATAATAAGGTAAAAAAAGAATCTGAACCAAAGAGCATAGATTTTTTTAATTATATTTTTTGGTGGTTTATATTTGTTGGAATTTCGATTGCTGTTCTTTTATTTATTTGTTCCGGTTTAATTATTAATTTTTATTTATCCTCAATATCTTTTGAACTTCAGCAGAAAGGACTTCAGATATTTTCACTCTTTCTAATAACTATTCCCCTTAATGCAGGAATGTCTGTAATAACTGCATATCTGCAGGCAAACTTTAATTTTGTTTATCCCGCTGCTTCTCAAATTGTGTTAAATATAGTCGTAATCATTTTAATTATTTTCTTTACAGAGATATTCCGGATTTTTGTTCTCCCGTTGAGTTTTGTAATGGCTTATATTATTGCTTTTATTTTTCTTTTTAATTTGGTAAAAGACAAACTAAAATTTGTCTCGGGCCATATTCTAAAACTTAGATACAATCTATCGCATATAAATACTTTAATATCATTAGTTTTTATCGAAGGACTATCACTTTCTTATGTGTTAATTGACAGATATTTTATTGGCAAAGTACCTGAAGGTGGGATTGCAGCGTTAAATTATGCATTAATTATTTTTTCACTTCCTGTGGCAATATTCTCTTTACCTCTTTTGACAACAATGTTTTCCAAATTCTCCCAGTCTTCATCAAATTCACCTGAAATGCTTAGAACTGATTTTATGAATGCCTCCAAAATAAATTTATTTATTATTATACCTGTTGCTTTTGTCTTATTTCTTTGGGGAGATTTTTTTCTGCATATATTTTATGAACGGGGAGAATTTACTGCAGCAGATACTTTATTAACTTATACTGCCCTGCAATATTATACTTTAGGTCTTGTTTTTTTTTCAACCTACCTAATAATGGTAAAGCTCCTTTATAGTATTAATAAATATAACCTTATCCTGATAATTTCTGTTATCGCTTTTCTACTGAAGATATTTTTAAACTTTTTATTGGTTGATAATTTAAAACAAAATGGCTTGGCATTATCAACATCTATTATTTATATGTTTTTGTTTATAGCCGGGTTTTATTTGGTAATGAAAAAGATTAACATTAAAGAGAATTTCATTATTATCAACTTGATATATTTTGCAACAAATGCAATAGTTTCTTTTTTAATAGTTTATGTTGCGTTAAATATTGTAAATACAAATGCATTTTTCTCAAATATTCTTGGTTTGATTATTTTTCTCGGTATTTATACGCTAAATTCTTTTCTGAAGAAGGATTCCGAATTTAGATTAATAAAAAAAGCAGTTCTAAATATATTTACATAGATAAAATTCTGTTTATTAATAATTGATTATTAAAATACATTCAAATTGTATGTTTGTTAAAATTGCATAATAAATTGTTAGATAATAAACTGATAATATTTTCTTTCAGCATAGCTATATTGATTTCTTTTTTTTCATCAACGCCTATACTTCCTCTAATAATAATTCTGATTTTATTCCTAACCTATTTTTTTAAGCACAGGGTAATATTATTAATTATAATTATTAGTTATTTAACAATTACTAATGAATATTTTGAACAATACCGTATTTATATATCCTTATCTGCTTCAATATTATTAGCTGTATTATTCCTTCAAAAATTCGGATTCCAAACTAAAAAATATGTCAAAGTCCCTGGAGAGATTTTATATTTTTTAGTTCTTTTATTTTTAACCCTGGTTGTCTCTACAATATTTTCAGCTTATCCTTTAAAAGGACTTATCATAATAGTTAGAATGTTTTTTTTCTTTATTATATGCTATTTATTTTATGGGTTATTAAAAGATGAAAAAAACGTTTATGCTTACATTTATTCTATATGCTTTGTAATGTTGATTTTAGGAACACGTATACTTATAGATCTCTACAATTTAGGGATAGAAGGTTATTTTATAAGGGGTTTATTAACTGAAAAATCCGAATTATACAGCAGTTTGAGATACACAAGTTTAACTATTTTCTTTATTTCTGTATCACTAATAACAGCAATGTTTTTCCTGAATAGATTTAATAAGACAAGACAAAGAACCCTTCTTATAGTTCTTTTATTTTTCAATATTGCAATACAAATTTTTGCAAATTCTCGAGGAGGTATTGCTGCATCAATTCTAAGCATCATTTTTATATTAATTGTACTAAAAAGGTCTTTATTATTTAAAATTTTCTCAAGTGCTACTATTGTTACGATAATTCTACTCTTTACAATTCCAGGAATGCCTGATATTGCTGATATCTATTTACGTTGGAATACATTAAATGACAGGGAAGTATATTGGCAAGCAGGCATTGACGTTATTAAGAATTTTCCTGTTTTTGGTTTGGGACCCGATCTGTTTGATAAATATTTTTATAGTTACGCTCCATCCAATACTTTTAATTATCTTAAAACTATGGGAACCGGTGGTACGCCCCACCCTCATAATTTCTTTCTTTATTTTACCGCCGAAAATGGAATTTTAGGTCTAATAACTTCAATAGTATTCTTTATTCTATTTTTTTATTTTGCTTTTAAAACAATGCAAATAACTAAAAAAATTCATAATGATTACTTTATTTTATCCACCGCAATTACTGGAATAGGTATTGCAATTTTTTTTAGGTCATTTATTGAGGTTACAGGATTTTTGACTTATGGATATATAACAACAGATTTGCCTTTTTGGCTAGTATTTGGGATTTTGATTTCAATTTATCAAAAATTTAAAGATCTTCCACATACAGAAAAAATGTAAAAAATAAAAAATTATCTCCTGATGAATGAATGATTAACTAAGAAAAATTAAAAAATGGTGGAAATAACTAAAGTAATAAATCGATATAAATATTTATCAATAATTATAAATGCTCTTATAAAGTCATCCTTCTTTTTTATCAGGAAAATATTTAAAGCGTTTACTTACAATGAAGGAAACATTGTAGTACTTTCGCTGCATAAATTAGGTGATACTGTATTTACAATTCCGGCAATATTAGCATTACAGGACTTTTATCAGAAAAAAATAATTATATTCTGTTACCCTGAAGCTGTGTCAATTTATAAATTGGGGCTTCAAAATATTGATTTCTGCGAAGTTGAACATAAAGATTTTTACTTTAACAACCGTGTGGCAAACCATCGAGCTAGAAAACTATTTAGATCGTTAAAGCCGGAAATAATTTTTGACATAACAGGGGTTATGACTTCTGCTACCTTAATTTTTAATTCCAGAGCAAAAGAAATTATTGGTACAAATCGGGAACAATTCAGAACAATTTATGATTATTATGTCTCGATAAGACATTCACCTCATCTAATGGATAAATATTTAGATATTGCAAATCTAAAAATTCCATGTATTGATAGAGAGCAAGCAAAAACATTCAACAAAAATATAAACCGAAATGGAAAAATTCTGATTCATCCTTTTGCAGGTTGGAAAGCAAAGGAATGGAATTTAATGAAATTCATAAAGCTCGCTGGAAATTTGAAGAACAATTATGATATTTGTTTAATTGCCCCAGTTAATACTATAGATAAGGATATTCTGATGGAAATAGAAAGTAAGGGCTTAAAATTTGTTGAGACTCAATCAATAGATGATTTAATTAAATATATAAAGGAATGTTCCGTATTTGTTGGAAATGATTCTGGGCCACTCCATATAGCGGGTTTATTGGGTAAGCCAACATTTACCATTTATGGTCCAACTAATCCGGATTTTCATGTTCCGTTTGGTGATCACCATACTTATTGCAAAGTAGAAATTAAATGTTCCCCCGTTAAAGATGAAAAATTATGCTTTACAGATGGGGGAATCAAAGGTTGCCCGTCTTTTGAATGTATGAATCAATTATCACTTGAGAAGGTATTTAATAGCTTAGAATCATTTCTTTACAAGATTGATATTCAGAAAAAAAGCGAAAATATTATCTCAAAAGTTTATCAATAGATTTTTCAAGCTTTGTCTCACCCATTTACTCTAAGTTTATTTACTATGTTGATTATTTTATCTGCTCTGGCTTCATAACTAAATTTATTTTTCACTCTTTCAATACATTCAAAAGACAAATTACGATTATATTTTTTTAATAATGCTCTTACTTTAGAAGCTATATACTCATAATTATTAAAATCCTTAATTATTAATCCACAGTTCCCAACTACTTCGGGTAATGCATAATTATTACTAACTATCGGAATACATCCAAATTGCATTGCTTCAGCAACAGAACATCCAAATGACTCATGTTTTGAAAACTGAATATATATTTTTGCTGATTCTAATAAACCTATAAATTTTTCTTTACCAAAATCAAGATGTCCATGTAAAATTACATTATTTGGAATAAAAATATTATTAAGATTTAAGGTAACATTGCCAATTAAATGAAATTCAATTTCAGGTAAGATTTCTGCTAATTTTAAAAATCGATCAATACCTTTTCGGTAAAAACTCAATTTATCTATATAACCGATAGTAAGAGCAATATCAGTTTTTTTGCTGAGGTTTATTTGTTTAATTTCTTCAAATCCATGATAAACCATTTCAATTTTTGATGGATTTATTTTACAATTATCAATTATTTCCTTTCTATTTGAGCAAGATACAGCTAAGACTTTATCTGAAAGATTTAACATAATTTTCACTATTATTGATTTCCATAGTAAACCCATAGAACCGGATTCTATTTTTTTTACATCATATCCTCCGGCAACAATAATTATCTTTTTTTTAAGAGTTTTTGCAATAAGTAAAGGAATAAAAAACCTTATGCTGGCAAACCAGAAAAAAGTTAAGTCATTTTCTCTTATCTGATTATATAAATTAAAAAATGAATAATTAACCGGATTAAAATAAGCCACTTCATTTTCTGATTTTAAAATTTTTATGTCCCTTGTAACGAAAGTACTTAAATGAACGGCAAAAAAAAGAATCTTCATTTGAATAAATAGTATTGTATGATTAAAAATTCAGTTTAGAAAAATAAGAAGGATTATTTATATTTACTAAACCGTAAAACTGAATAAATGAATGGTTCTTGCTGAATTATTTTATAAACTTAGAGGAAGAGAGATCCCGTATTATGCTAAATACCCGGTGTGGTTAATTTTATGGAAACCCATACGTAAATTCCTAAATGTTGTTATAATTCCGAATATCCCTTTTACAAATTTACGCATCTTATTTTATCGTTATCTGGTTGGGTATAAGATTGGGAAAAATGTATTTATTGGAATGAAATGCTACTTAGATGATTTAGAACCACAAAGTACTACTATAGAAGATAATGTTGTAATTTCTTACGGATGCTATTTTGCATTACATGGCATTAGGCAGAAACACACATTTATTCATATAAAAAAAGGAGCATATATTGGAATGCGGGCTACAATTATTGCCGGTAAAGAAGGAATTTCTATTGGAGAGAATTCAATAATTGGAGCAGCTTCTTTAGTTAACAAAAGTGTTCCTAATAATGTAATGGCAGTTGGGGTTCCAGTCAAAATATTAAAACGACTGGAATAAAGTTAGGAAGTCCTTGTAGAAAATATCCGCATTATTACTCATTATTTTTGAATAGGTATAAGGTATAATTGAAAATAGTAACCGTTGTAGGAGCCAGACCGCAATTTATTAAATCCGCACCTGTGAGCAGGGAATTTGCAAAGAGCAATATTAAAGAAGTATTAATTCACACTGGTCAGCACTTTGATCAAAATATGAGTGATGTTTTCTTTGATCAAATGAACATTTCAAAACCTGATTATTTTCTCAATATTAATAGCTTAAAACATGGTGCGATGACTGGACAGATGCTGGTAAAAATTGAAGAAATCTTATACGTCGAAAAACCAGATTATGTTATGGTTTATGGGGATACAAATTCAACTCTTGCAAGTGCGGTAGCAGCTTCAAAGCTGCATATTAAAATTATTCACGTTGAAGCAGGGCTTCGTTCTTTTAATATGGATATGCCTGAAGAAATCAACCGTATTATTACAGACCGGTTAAGTTATTATCTATTTTGTCCGACAAACACTGCAGTAATGAATCTGGAAAAAGAAGGCTTTGTTAATTTTAACTGTAAGGTAATTAAAAACGGGGATGTAATGCAGGATGCTGCAATTTTGTTTATACAGTATGCGCAAAAACCTGAAATGGATATTCCTGATGATTTTATATTATGTACTATTCATCGTCAGGAGAATACTGATGACGAATTACGTCTTAAATCAATTCTGAATGCCCTTAGTATTATTTCGGAGGAGAAAAAGATAATTTTACCCATTCATCCACGTACGCAAAAAAAACTTTTGCATTACAATTTTAATCCTGAAGACCATAAAAATATAATAATAATTAAGCCGGTTGGTTATTTACAAATGTTATATCTTTTAAAACAATGTTCTCTTGTAATGACTGATAGCGGAGGACTCCAAAAGGAAGCCTACTTCTTTCATAAATTATGTATTACTTTGCGTGATGAAACTGAATGGACTGAACTTGTAGAAAACAGATTAAATTTTATTGCCGGAAGTAATTGTGAAAATATCCTTGAAAATTATCATCAATTGAAAACATTAAATCCTGATTTTAACTTAAATCTTTATGGTAACGGAACAGCTTCAAAGATTATAGTAGAGGAACTCTCAAAGTGAATATTCTTGTGATTAACCATTATGCAGGTGCACCATCACTTGGAATGGAATACCGCCATTATTATTTGGCTAATGAATGGAAAAAATGTGGGCATAAAATACTTATTGTTTGTGCATCCTATTCTCATTTACGGTCAAACCAAATTCAACTTAAAAAAAGTTTCGAACAACACAACATTGAAGGAATTAATTATCTGATATTAAAAACACCGGAATATAAGGGGAATAATCACAAACGTATTTTTAATATTCTAACATTTGTTTGGAGGTTATTTAAACAAACAAAAATGCTTGCTGTTGAATTTAAGCCTGATGTTGTAATAACCTCTTCGACATTTCTATTTGATATTTACCCATCGAAGAAAATAGCCGGAATTTCCGGTGCTAAACTTGTATTTGAAATACACGATTTATGGCCATTGTCACCTATGGAACTTGGAGGTTATTCTAAATGGCATCCGTTCATAATGATAATGCAAAGAGCTGAGGATTTTGCATATAAATATTCTGATAAAATAATTTCATTACTGCCAAAGACATTAGAATATATGGTACAACATGGCTTGAGTTCTGAAAAATTTGTATATGTACCTAATGGAATTGTTGTTGATGAATGGAATACTCATAGAGAAATTCCTGAAGAAGTTGCAGAACTAATCCAAAAAAGAAAAGCTCAGAACAAAAAATTAATTGGTTATGCTGGAAATCATGGTATTGCAAATGCCCTCAATGCACTTGTGGATGCAATGAAAATTCTTGAAAAAGAAAATGTAGTATTATTTTTAATTGGACAAGGGCCTGAAAAAGAAAAACTAATTCAGCGCACAAAAGAACTTAAACTGCAAAATGTACATTTTATCCCTTCGGTTCCTAAAACTATTATACCATCATTACTCGAAAAACTCGATATTCTCTATATTGGATTACAAAATCAGCCAGTATTTCGTTTTGGTATTAGCCCGAATAAGTTAATAGATTATATGATGGCTGGTAAACCAATTATTCAAGCTATTAAAGCAGGAAATGATATGGTTTCAGAAGCTGAATGTGGAGTTTCTATAGAACCTGAAAATCCTAATGCTATTGCTGCTGCCGTAAAATACTTAATTTCACAACCAGATAAAATTTTAAAAATTATGGGAGAAAAAGGGAAAAAATATTGCATTGCAAATCACGATTATAAAGTGCTTGCAGAAAAATTTTTGGAAGGCTTGAATAAGTCAGTTTTTAATGAACACAGATAATTATAAACAAGCAATAGCATCAATTTTGAAATGTAAACCTGATCATATATTTCTTTATTGGAAAGGTAGAGTAGCTCTTTATGCAATTTTAAAAGCTATGGGAATAAAGGAAGATGATGAAATTATTATTCCTGCTTTTACATGTGTTGTAGTTCCTAATGCTATACTTTATTTGGGGGCTAAACCTGTTTATGTTGATATTTCTACTACAACATATAATACGGATATTAATAAATTAGAGAAAGCAGTCACGCCTAAAACCAAAGTTATTATATGTCAAAATACTTTTGGGCTTTCTTCTAATATTGAACAAATAATTCAAATTGCTAAACGACATAATGCTTATACAATTGAAGACTGTACACATGGGTTTGGTGGTTTTTATAATGGAAAACCCAATGGTTCATATTGTGATGCTGCTTTCTATTCTACTCAATGGAACAAACCTTTTTCTACCGGCATTGGAGGTTTCCTGGTTGTTAATAATGATTTTCTTATAAATAATGTAGAATTACTGGAAACTAAGAAAATAAAACCTTCATTCTCAGATCATTTTATTCTTGCATCTTTAATATTATTCAATCAATATTTTATTAATAGATTTACATATTGGGCCTTAGTAAGATTTTATAGAATTTTGAGTAAAAATAATTTAATACTTGGTTCTAATCAGGGAAGTGAGATATCCAATATTAAGATGCCCCAAAAATATTTTAAAGACGCATCTTCAGTTCAAATAAAAGCTGGAATCAGACAACTAAAAAAAATAGATAAAGTTAATGAGTTGAGAAAACGAAATGCTTTCGCTTATACTCAATTTCTGAAGGAAAACAAGAAAATATTTGTTGATGAAAATTTTTTTAATAACCATCTGTTTCTAAAATATCCGGTTCTAGTTAAAGATCGAGAATTATTCTTAAGACTTGCAGAGAAAGAAAAAATAAGTTTAGGAGATTGGTTCCTTTCACCTATTCATCCTGTGAAAGATAATTTTGAACAATGGGGATTAAATCCGGATAATTTTCCTTGTGCAAATAATATTTCAAAAAAAATTATCAACTTACCAACTGAAATAAAAAACAACCGGCGCGTATTACAATTTTTAAATAAGAATTTAGATATGGTAGAATAATAATGAAATCAAATTGACTTATTTAAAAAATAAATGGCATTATCCATTATCTCGTCTGAAATGGCACTGTATAAGTTCAACATAATATTTGATTTTGTTTATAGTAAAAAAGAATTATTTTGCACATTGCATTATTATTGGGAAAAATTGTTTGGAAAAAATCTCTTTTAGTTCTATTTTTAGCGTTAAAATTTGACTATGAATAAAGACTTCCTACTTTTCCACAGACCGTTTATCTCAGAAGAAGAGGTAGATGAAATAGTTGATACCGTACGATCCGGATGGCTTAGTATGGGGCCCAAGACAATTAAGTTTGAGGAAGCTTTTAATTCATATATCGGGAGTAAAAGATCTATAGCTGTAAGTTCATGGACTGCTGCCGGACATCTCACACTTGAAGCTTATGAATTAAAACGCGGTGATGAAGTAATTGTACCCACAATGACGTTTCCGGCAACTGCCGAGATTGTTTGTTACTTTGGTGCTAAACCTGTTATAGTAGACGTTGATGAATTCACTCTTAATATTTCTCTTTCCGAAATAGAGAAAGCAATTACTCCAAAAACTAAAGCGATCATTCCTGTTCATTATGGAGGTCAGCCATGTGATATGGATGAAATTCTTGATATTGCAAAAAGATATAATCTCAAAGTAATTGAAGATGCTGCGCATTCTTTGCCTGCAACATATAAAGGTAAAAAAATCGGAACCATTTCCGATGTTACCTGTTTTAGTTTTTATGCCACTAAAACTTTATCAACAGGTGAAGGTGGTATGATTTGTACAAAGGATGAAAGTTTGGCGGAGAGATGCAAAATAATGAGACTTCATGGAATAAACAGGGATGCATGGAAAAGATATACAGAATCCGGCTCCTGGTATTATGAAGTGGTTGCTCCTGGTTTTAAATATAACTTTACCGATCTTCAAGCATCCTTAGGGTTGCCTCAGTTAAAGAAGGTAGATATAATGTGGGCTTCAAGGCAGAGTATTGCTGCAAAGTATACAAAATCTTTAAAGGATAATAAATTTCTAGAGCTTCATGGAATAAAAGAAGACAGGGAGTCTTCCTGGCATTTATTTCCTATTCGGTTAAATTTAGAAACTCTAACAATTAACCGTGCACAATTAATTGATGAGATGAGAAAAAATAATATAGGTGTGGGAGTTCATTTCATGCCGGTTCATCAACACCTTTATTATAAAGAAACCTTTAACTTTGATGACAAAAATTTCCCTGTTTCATCGTCAGTTTTTCCAAGACTGGTTTCACTTCCAATATACCCGGGTATGACTGAAGAACATGTAGATAAGGTAATAGATATTCTAACCGACGTTTTAAGAAAATACAGCAGATAAGTTGTTATTATTACAATGGGTAGTCAAAACAGCTTTATCAAAAGACTTACCGATATTTTTTTTAGCCTCTTTATACTAATATTATTTTCTCCAATATTACTATTAGCTGCAATCGCTATTAAATTGGAATCAAAAGGCCCGGTATTTTTTTTACATGAAAGAACAGGCTTTAAAGAGGAAAAATTTAAGTTATATAAACTACGTGGAATGGTTAATAACGCTTTGGAAATAGGGCCTGAGGTTACTCAGAGAAATGATCCGAGAATAACTAAAGTTGGTAGATTTTTAAGGAGAACAAGTATTGATGAAATTCCTAATTTTATTAATGTTATTAAAGGAGAAATGAGTTTAGTAGGACCAAGACCTGATATTATGTCAATTACGGATAAATATACTAACACCCAAAAAAAAGTTTTTAATTTTAAACCGGGAGTTACAGGAGTTTCACAAATTAATGGCAGGCAAACCTTAACTCCTGAAGAACGCGTAAAAATGGAAATTGATTATTATAACAATGCAACTTTTTTTAGCGATTTAGTAGTAATGATAAAAACTATTAAAGTTGTTCTGAACAATAAGGGGAATATATAGAATCCTTTCTCTACCGTATTGATTTTTGCCCTTGCACAGGGTTTACCAAAATTTTAAGTTAAAATTATAATTTTACTATTTCAGGCATTTAATGAAAAAATTAGTATTAGGACTCCTCACATTACCATTCTTTAATAATTTTTTAATAGCTCAAACACACAGAATTCTCGAAAGCACTTCTGATCATATAAAAATTGAATATAATTTTGAAAAAAATTACCAGGTTAAAGAAAAAATTATAAATGGAGAAAAATTCTATAAGATAGAAGGAGAAGAGTTTTATTTAAGGAGACCAGGAGAACCATGGCTTCCAAATTATAACCTTAATATAGGTATACCCTTTAATACTAATCCTGTAGTGAAAATTATAAATGTAAGTCAAGAAAAAATTCAAAATGTTTTTATACTTCCTACTCCCGATTCACTCAATCAGTCATTCAATCTTCTTCCTTATGATCAGGAAATTTATAGCTCAAACAATTACTTTCCGATTTCACCAGTTGTCACTGAAGTTTTTGTCGTGAGGTATGCCCACATTGCAAATCTTAATATATCGCCATATCAATTCAACCCTGTTTCAAGAGAACTGTTGTTTAATAAGAAATTAATTGTTCAGGTGGATTTTAAAACTGATCCAAATAACTATGCCGCTGTAAATAAAATAAATGATAAGATGACGGAAGATTTTATAAGATCATCCGTAATTAATTATAATGTTGCTAAAGAATTTACAGGTAAACCTGTTTATTATGAAGATACTCAAGTAATGGCGGATACTTATTGGTATAATCCACAAAAGGATTACTTTAAAATATATTTAAATAAAAAGGGCATCTATAGGATTACTTGTGATATGCTGATTAATGCAGGGGTACCTGTTAGCGGTGTTCAAAATAATAGGCTGGAATTATTTAATAATGGAGTTTCAATACCAATTGATGTTGTTGATGTAAATAATGATAGTCTTTTTAATTCAGGAGATTATTTCCAGTTTGTTGGTGAGCCGGCAAAACCTGCAAATCAATACACAAGTTTGAATATTTATAATCTTACTAATTTATATTGGTTTTCATACCAGGCTGATTCACTTAATTACTATAAATATGTAGATGGATATCCTACAGGATCTTCTCCTTTAATTACCAATACTATTGAAACTTTGAGATGGGAAAAGGATCTGATTTATCAGCGTTTGGGCCATGCAAGTAATGATCAAAGAGATTATTGGCATTGGGGATATGCTGAAGCAAGAAACAGATCTCCTTTCCGCGATTACATATATTGGATAGAGGATAGTATTGCTTATCATCGCGTTCAGAATAAAGCTGATGCTAATATCAGGGTTGGCTTGCATGGTTTAACAACTACTACCTGCCCCTCGGGAAATGGACATGACGTTACTGTTAAACTTAATACCAAGATTCTGGGTACCAAACAATGGAACGGACAGGAATCTGCTGTTTTTGAAAAATCATTTTATTTAGGTTCAACTCATAATGGTGATACTGTCCGGATTTTTGCTGATAAACAGGAATTTGAAATTAATTTATATGGAAATATATGCGATGGTGCTGAAAGTGACCTTGTTTTAATTAATTATATTGAGCTTGATTATTGGCGATGGAATAGGACTTATCCTAATTATTTTTATTTTAAAAGTCCTCCAAATAATTATCAAGAAAACAACTATTATCTCTTTCAATGGATGAGAGATAATATGAAAATATATATACCAAACCGTGGAGAACTAATACCAAATCCGTTAATAGTTAATGATGCCGATAAGAGTGTATATTTTATTGATACGATTTCAGAACGAACTGATTATTACTGCGTTGCTGATGACTACTATTTATTGCCTGATTCAATAATCCATAATTTATCTCCTTCTGATTTAAGAAATCCAGCTAACGGAGCGGATTACATAATAATTACCCATAGTGATTTTATAACGGCTGCGGAAAGATTGAGAGAATTCAGGACTAATAATCTTTCCGGATTCTCATCACCAAGAGTTAAAGTTGTTGAAATCTCAGAAATATATAATGAATTCTCTTATGGATTGTTAAATCCTTTTGCTCTTAAGGATTTTACAAAATATGTATTTGAAAATTGGCAGCAACCTGCACCATCATATATCGTATTATTAGGTGATGCGAGCAGTGACTATCGTTCAATTTTTCCTTCCAGCCGGGAAAATTATATACCATCAATCCCATATCATGGATTTACATTTGGTCAACTCCCCAGTGATAATTCAATTGTTGCGGTTGCAGGGAATGATATAATCCCTGACATAGCAATTGGCAGGCTTTCCTGTGAAACTCTTGAGGAGGCAAATATTCTTATTGATAAAATTATAAACTATCCAATAGATAATTCTAAACCCTGGAAAGAAAATGTTATTCTTTTAGCTTCAGGTTTAAGTTATGAAGATCAAATCTCCTTGGGATTTAATAATCGTAGTAAAGAGCTTGAAACTAATTACTTGTTACCAAATGGGATACACTCTACCAAAGTATTTAATTTTCCGGAACCGCCGGATATAGCTTTTTGGGGTGATGGTCCAAGAATGCGCCAGGAAATTAATAAGGGTGCTGCAGTAGTTAATTATTATGGACATGGAGGCGGTGCACAATGGGATCTTATTTTTACCAAAGATGATATTCCTGAACTAACAAATGGTAACCGGCTTCCTTTCATTTCAAGCATAACCTGTTATACAGCTCATTTCGATAATGCAGAATCATTTGGAGAAGTTTTTACTAAAATTCCAGATAAAGGAGCAATTGGCTTCTGGGGAAGTGTGAGTTTAACCTGGTGGCCCCCTGGGCACTATATGAACATGCAATTATTCCATAATATATTCACTAACCGGAATTATGTAATTGGGAGCGCGATATTAAATACCTTAGCTACAGGTGTAAGTAATTCTATGATTCCACAAATTGCTTATTTGGGTGATCCTGCAGTTGAGCTTGCAATACCCAAAAACCCTGACTTTGAAGTTAAATCCTCAGATATAACTATTTTTCCTCAAAATCCTTTAAAGGAAGATACTGTTTTGGTTACTATAAATATCGGGAACCTTGGAGTAACTTTTCCAGAAGATTCGGTAACTGTTGAGTTATTTATAAATATTCCCGACACTTCAAACCTGATTGGTGAAATGAAAGTCCCAAGCTTTGGTCAAAATACAAGTATAAACTTTCAATGGATACCAGCGGAAGCTGGACTTTATAATATGAAAGTTCATGTGAATGAAAAAAATATTATAGAAGAAATTGATCATTCAGATAATATTGCCACAGCAAGTTTTTCGGTATTTGATTTTGGTGAACCTAATATAATAAAACCTGTTAATGGTTATTTTGATGAGACTGGAAAAGTTGATTTTCTTTTTTCAGATATTGGATTCTATTTTGACAGAAGTTTTAATTATTTAATTCAGATTAAGGATTCACCGGATTTTGATAACGGAGCCATTTTAATTCAGTCACCCGTTCTTAATCCAGTGGATGGTATAGTAAAATGGCAAACTCCAGCATTAGCACCTGGAGAATATTTTTGGAGAGCCATTATTTACGATGCAATTGATACTAATTATAGCCCAATAAAAATATTTTCCGTCAATGATAAAAATGGTTTTGGTTATTTATCACAAAAAAAACATCTTCAGCTTTTCGAATTGAATAATATTAATTATTCTGATCAGTTAAACAGTCTTATATTAAATACGCAATTAAAACCCCCGCATCCTGAACCAAAATATTTTTTAGATTCGATTTTAATTTCTATTCCAGAAGATTCTACACAACCCTCAACATTTACAACTGACGGGACCTATTTTTATTTTGCTAACTTACCATTTTATACAAATGGCTCAAATTCTAAAATTTATAAAATTGGAACCGGTCAAAATGGTACGATAGCTGGTGAAAATTATGGTGCTATTCCTAATCTGTCAGTATATATATATAGTAGTTTATTATCTCATTCGGGGTACTTATATACCTGTACTGGTCCATTGGATAATCTATTAAGAATCAATCCTAATGATGGAGATACCCTCAGAATTATATTATCTGATAGCCTGTTATTAACGAAGGAAAAACTTACTCAAAGGGGCGGTTGTTACATTTATTCAGATGGAAATTATGTTTATAATTTAGCCGTAGGTACCGAAAGGTATCCCGATAAATTTGTACTTAGAATTTTTAATCCGTCCAATAATTGGGAAAAAATTGGGGAAGATATAATTTTCAACGGATCTATAATGAATAATGTTATGAGTTTTTTTGTTGTAAATGGTTATGTTATAATTTACGAAAATTATTTGCATCACTTTTTAAGGAGATATAATTTATCAGATGGATCATTTGAAGAAGAATGGAATTATGCTTTTCCAGCAAGAGATTATTTCACAGTCTCTTATGATCATAATAATAATTATGTTTACTTCACAAATTTTCGTCCAGGCAATACGCTCTATACTCCTGCTTTTACAAAATACCAGGGAACGTATATCCAGGCAAATGGCAGCATAACCTCTCAGGAAATCGGGCCATCATCCAAATGGCAAGATCTTCAGTTTGAAATTGATCAAACTAATTCTAATGGAACATATAAAGCATACCTGTTAGGTAAAAGTAAAATTTCAGGTAGTTGGGAAATGTTGGATACTGTACTTCAACCAAATATTCCCTTAATTGATATTAATGCTAACGAATTTAATTATTTAAAACTAAATTTTGATTTAGTTGACTCTTCATTTGGAGCTGGTGAACCGATGAAGTTTAATTCTTTACAATTGAACTATGATTATCTGCCTGAAATATCAATGATACCTAAAGACATAACTTTTGCACCTGATTCGATGCTGCAGGGAATTGATGTAAATATGAATCTGAAAGTTTATAATTTTGGGTATGTCCCTATAGATAGCCTGAAGCTTGATTTTTATATGAATGATGGCGATTCTGTTTTCTTAACAAAATATATATCTGTTCAGCCGGACTCATACAAAGTAATAGACCAACCAATTGAAACTGATACAATAATTTTTAATACAAAAATAAAAACAATTGCCTCAACTCCAGTTCAAGAATATTTTACTTATAATAACTTGATTGAAGATAGCTTTTTTGTTGCCCGGGATTCTACCAAACCAGCATTTTCAATTACTTTTGATGGAAAAGAAATTCTGGATGGTGACATAGTATCTTCACAACCAGAAGTTGTAATTACTTTAAAAGATAATAGTCCTTTGTTTTTAACTGAATCACTTTTTACAATTGTTTATGATAATGAACCTTTGGTTTTTAAGCCTGATACTTTAGTATTTGATTATACTCCTTATCCAAATTCCGAAGCTAAAATTACCTGGACACCCAATATTACAAAAGATGGAAGCCATACGTTGGAAGTTCTTGCTAAAGATGCATCTGGAAATTTTTTTGATTCCACATCCTTCAGAATTTCATTTAATGTATTTATTGAATCTGATATAAGGGATGTTTATAATTATCCGAATCCATTTGGGGATAATACTCATTTTACTTTTCAATTAAGAGGAGTTGATGTTCCTGATGAACTCAAAATAAAGATTTATACAATTGCAGGAAGAATGATAAGAGAAATTAATGTTTCTCCTTCTCTTTTAAATCTTGATTTTAATACAATTTATTGGGATGGCAGAGATCATGACGGTGATGAAATTGCTAATGGACTTTATTTCTATAAGGTCATCTATAAAAATGATGAAGTGGTGAAAACAGTAACACAAAAGTTGGCTAAGGTTAAATAGTATTTTCTCAATTTGGTAAAGTTTTCGCAAACACAACTTTATAATCAAATAATTCATAGCTTTTCTAAGGGCATTATTTTTGTGTTATTTACGAGTTTTCAATTTATAATAAGGTGAAAAATGTGCGGTATTGTAGGTTATATTGGCGAAAAAAATAGTGTACCTATTCTTATTAATGGACTTAAAAGACTTGAATATCGGGGTTATGATTCTGCAGGCATAGGTATTTTATCAAATAATCACGCAATTGTAATAAAGAATAAAGGAAAAGTTTCTCTTTTAGAAGAAAGAGTAGAAAAATCAAATCTTTCCGGTAAAATAGGAATAGGACATACAAGATGGGCAACTCACGGGGTTCCAAATGAAAACAACGCACATCCGCATTTTAATTCTTCAAGAAATTTATTTGTAATTCATAATGGAATAATTGAAAACTTCCGCACACTAAAAAAGGGTTTGGAGAAACTCGGGTATGAATTTAAGACAGAAACAGATTCTGAAGTTCTGCCTCACCTGATTGACAGCTTTCTTAAAAAAGGGTATCCATTATTTAAAGCAGTAAGGCTTGCATTAACAGAAGTTGAAGGAACATATGGTATTGCAGTGATCTATGAAAATGAACCTGATAAAATTGTTGCCGCAAGAAAGGGTTCTCCCTTAGTTATCGGGCTTGGAGATAATGAAAACTTTGTTGCCTCCGATGTATCAGCTATTCTTGCTCACACGAAGCAGGTAATTTACCTTGAAGATGGCGAACTAGTTGAAGTTTACAAAGATAAATTTATTGTAAAGACAATTTCAGATGCTGAAATAGAGAAAGAAGTTCATGAAATAAGCATGACTCTGGATGAAATAGATAAAGGCGGTTTCACTCATTTTATGTTGAAAGAAATTATGGAACAGCCTGAAACTATAAATAATTCTATGAGGGGAAGAATTCTTTATGAAAAAGGAACTTCTATTCTTGGTGGACTCACGGACGTTATCGGCAGACTAGTAAATTCGAAAAGAATTATTATTACTGCTTGCGGAACATCCTGGCATGCAGCCTTGGTTGGAGAGTATATGTTCGAACAGTTCTGCAGAATTCCTACAGAAGTTGAGTATGCATCAGAGTTTCGCTATCGTAATCCTATTATTAATCAGGATGATACCATATTATTTATTTCTCAGAGTGGTGAAACTGCAGATACACTTGCAGCGTTGCGGGAAGCAAAACTAAAAGGTGCGCTTGTTCTTGGTATTTGTAATGTTGTAGGAGGTTCTATTCCAAGAGAAACAATGGCTGGAGTTTATACTCATGCCGGACCTGAAATCGGTGTTGCATCAACAAAAGCATTTACTTCTCAATTAGTCGTTCTTGCATTAATTACTTTACTTATTGCCAGAAGAAAAAATATGAGCCAGGCTGAAGGAAGATCTATTGCAGAAGAGTTAATGTCTTTACCTGATAAGATAAATAAAATTTTAAAACTTAATGATCAGATTGAAGAGATTGCTTCTGAATTTAAAGATGCTAATAATTTCCTTTATCTTGGCAGAGGATATAATTTCCCTGTTGCTTTGGAAGGGGCATTAAAGCTTAAAGAAATTTCTTACATACATGCTGAAGGTTATCCTGCCGCAGAAATGAAGCATGGACCAATTGCTCTTATTGATGAAAATATGCCTGTTGTATTTATAGCTCCAAAGGATTCAACATATGATAAAATAATAAGCAACATTGAAGAAGTTAAAGCAAGGGGTGGAAGAATAATTGCAATCGCTACAGATAATGATAATGGTATTGATGAGATAGTTGATTATGTAATAAAAATCCCTTCAACAATAAGAATGCTTATGCCTATTCTTACAGTAATACCTTTACAGCTTCTTGCTTATCATATTGCTGTTAAAAAAGGTTTAAATGTTGATCAGCCAAGAAATCTTGCAAAGAGTGTTACGGTAGAGTAGGCAGTAAGCAGTACACAGTAGGCAATACAAATGTGACAGTCTCATCCAATTCTTCTCCACTTATACCTTTATACCTTTATACCTTTATACCTTATACCCTTTTTGCTCAAAAGTTGCAAAAGTCTTTTGAGTTTAGGATAAAAAACTTTATTTTTGAACTCTATTTTTTCCGCCAGGGGCGGATAAGCAAGGGCAGATAGCTCAGTCGGTAGAGCAAAGGACTGAAAATCCTTGTGTCGGCGGTTCGATTCCGTCTCTGCCCACAACCTTTCAGAGACCTACAACTACTTTTTATTTCCACATCTAAAAGTATATTCCAAAACCAAATAATTATAATTATTAGTTCTTACAAAATGGAGAATAATCACATCACAATAAAAAAATTGTCCCCTTCTTTATATTTTGATATACTACTACATCGATAATTTTTAAGGAGAAAAAAATGAAATCTTTAATTAGAACATTGTTTGTGATACTTTCTTTATCATTCAATTTTATTTTTGCACAGACATTACACGATGTTACACTTAGCAGCATGTCTTTTAGTCCATCCAGTTTAACAATTATTGTGAATGATACTGTAAGATGGACGAATAATGGCGGGCTTCATAATGTTGTAGCAGATGATAATAGTTTTACAAACGGCTCCACAAGTACATCATTATGGGTTTTTGTACATGTTTTTAATACCCAGGGAAGCTTCAGATATTATTGTGCAGAACACGGAGGACCAAATGGAGCGGGAATGTCCGGAATAAT
>CAZEWJ010000039.1:0-33233 GCA_964515875.1 uncultured Ignavibacteriaceae bacterium
CAGGTCTTTTTGAACCTGTAGTTGCAATTGGAACTGCTGCAATGGCTGTGATTTTATTCTTTACTATAAGGAGTAAATGATTGTTTACTTTAATAAGAAAAAGCTAAAAAACTAATATTAAAATTTAAATTCTTCTGTTTCATTTGTGTCTTCGTAAAAAATATAATATTTCCCATCCTTTTTAATATTTATATAAGGACGATAAGGTTTTCCAAAACTGATTAAAGTTAATAACAGGAAATTTTTTTTTAAATTTTCCTTATAAGAGAATATTCTTTTTAAGTCACTCTCAATCAAAGGATTGAATTTATATAAGTTTTTATTCCTTGCTATTTCGATTAAACGAGTATGAACATTTGAATTTTCAAGTAAAAGGTTTTCTAAATCTTTTTTTGTATGATTATTTTTATTTTTCAAACCGAATTTCTCAGACAATTCAAATAATTCTCCTTTTGAAAATAATTTAACAATTATCTTCGGTATATCTAATAATTGTAATATCTTAAAATTAATGAACTCATTAATATTTCTTTGTTCATCACACCCGAATTCATTAGTTCTGTACCACGCATTAAATTTTGGGCGAATATTTATTCTTGTATCAAAATAAATTCTTGATGAATTAATCAAATCCCAAAAATGTAGTCTATACCCTATACTTTTTTTTCTTAGATGTTCCGCAATAAAATTATCTTTAACTAAACTTAAATCTATTTGTAAATCTTCAAATGATATTAATCCTGGAGTTACTCCTCTGCCTTTTAATTCATTAATATATTGTAAATAGATTTCATTCGCTTTCGGTAAATAGTTAATAATGTTTTTAAAATTGAATTTTAATTCATAACAACAAAAGGCATCAATCATTCTATTAAATTTATCAGCATAATTGTTGGGACTATAAATGTAGCTCTTAGCCCACCATACCAAATCATCATTTGTTAAAATAAAAAAACACTTAAATTCGTTTAAGAGATTTTTATCGCTTTCAATAAAATTTTCAAGTTGATATTCTAATACACTGTTCACTATACGACAACTATTTCGATAATATACGTTATATTCTATGGGATCT
This sequence comes from uncultured Ignavibacteriaceae bacterium, assembly GCA_964515875.1. GTDB lineage: Bacteria > Bacteroidota > Ignavibacteria > Ignavibacteriales > Ignavibacteriaceae > RBG-16-34-14. Next base: position 1,076 of record CAZEWJ010000039.1, read on the forward strand.
CCTTCTTTCCAATCTCCTTCATAACCAATACCGAGCAATTGAGCATCTTTTATAATTTCATATATTAATAGTTTAATAGAAGTAAAATCCTTTTCCTCTAATCTGTTAATAATCCATTTAGAAAAATCATTGCAAGGTATACAGAGGTGTAACGAATAATCTTTATGTCTAAAAGGATACTTTTTTGATAATCCAATGGATGAAATTTCATCTTTTAAATTTTCAATTTTTTGATTTATCATTTTTTAAGTCAATCCAAAGGTTTTAATCTTTTTAAAAGTTATAATGAAAATTAAAACAGATTGCTACGATTAAAATATTTTTAAGTTTTTATCCAGAATATTTTAATTTTTGTGGAGATAAAATAAATGTTAAAAGTAATAGCTTTACTACATGTTGATGAAGAAATGCTGAAGAGGGTAAATAGTGATGACAATCTTGAAATGGCCTTACATGGTGAGATGGGCACAATGATACTATCGGGAATTGCACTGGTAGATTTTAAGGTTGTTATTAATTCTGTAAAAGAGTTGGATCAATATGAGGGTAATAAGGCAGTTATTTTAAAGAAATCAGATCCAAGTGTTAACGCTGGATTACAGACACTGGAGTTAATTAATTTAACAAAAGATGAGCTAAAGCAATTTTCTAAATGAATCTATTTGAGGAAAATCAACCTTATTACTCACTATAAATGAGAGGTAAAGTTTTGGATAATTCAAAATTAGGATCTTTTTCTGATGAATGGGAACTGCACAAAAATGATTTTGCAGTATGGAGAAAATTCTGGGCTTTATGGGAATTACGTAGAAAATGGAGATGGGCTAATTGGTTTTATAAACATCTTGATAGGATTGGTAACGAGATTGTTGAATCTGGATGTTGGGGGATTGAAGGTGGTGTTAAATATATGAATTTATGTCTATGGACAGCATTGCTTAGAAGTGTCCAAGAAGGAATCATAAAAGGATTAGATTCACCTAGAGAAAAAAATAAAGTTCCCATTGAGAAAGTTTTGGGATTAATTCCAGAAAATCTTAAATCATTCCCTCAAACTTTAATAGATTCTTTTAGGAATTTTAGAAACGCAGTATTTCATTGTCAGTGGGTTCCGAATTCGGAAAAATTAAAATTCGATCAAGCAACAACGCAGCAACTCGAAACCCTTCACCTTGCTTTAGGTAATTGGATTGATCAGCAATTCGAGGCGGCATATCAAGTATTTAAAACAAAATATGATACACCTTATTATTGGGTTGGTGTAAACTTTATGTCTGATGAAGATGAATCAATGATCTAAAGTTAATTAACCACAACATTTTTACCTTTGAAGCCTCTGTTAAATTAGTTATTATTACACTCTAAAATCTCACATTTAATGGAATTATGAAGCATTTTATTTTAATTATTTTATTCGCATTAATTTTCTGGAATTGCTCTTCAACTCTTGATACAGTTAATTTTTCCGCTGAAGAAAAACTTGCTTATGCAATTAAACTTTATGAAGAAGAAGATTATGAAGTTGCCGTGAACGAGTTCCAGGCAATTGTTTTACAATACCCCGGGAACCCTGTTGTTGATGATGCGCAATACTATCTTGGAATGACCCGTTTTCAAAGAGGAGAATATCTTCTTGCAGCTTATGAATTCAGTAAGCTTGTAAAGAATATGACCGCAAGCGAGATTGTACCACAAGGACAATTTATGCTTGCGGAATGTTACTACCAGTTATCGCCGCACTATTCACTCGATCAGAAGTACACTGAAAAAGCAATTGAAGAATTCCAGGCATTTATAGATTTCTTCCCTTCAAACGAAAAAGTTGCTGAGGCTGAAACAAAAATTAATGAGTTAAATGAAAAGCTTGCTTTTAAATCTTTTGAGAATGCAAAGATTTATGAAAGGATGGAATATTATACTGCCGCATTAATTTATTACAATAATGTTCTTGAAATTTATCACGATACACCCTACGCACCGATGGCTATGTATAATAAAATAAAGCTGCTCGTTGATAGAGACAGAAATAAAGAAGCTTTGGCTGAGATTTCAAAATTTATTCAGCGCTATCCCGATGATGCAAGATTACAGGAGATCCAGGAATTAAAAGCATTACTGGAAAATAAATTATCGGCTGCTAAATAATGCCCCCGCAAAAAAAGATTAGTGAATCAATTTTAACAATGACAGAACTGGTTTTACCAAATTATACTAACCAACTGGGAAATTTACTTGGGGGACAATTGATGCACTGGATAGATATATGCGCAGCACTTTGTGCATCCAAGCATAACCAGCGGGTATGTGTTACAGCTTCTGTTGATAGAATAGATTTTCATCATCCTATAAAACTGGGAGATGTAGTTACTTTAATTGCATCTGTTAACAGGGTTTTTAATACATCAATGGAAATTGGGGTTAAGGTTTATGCTGAAACTTTCACAGAAGGAAAAAAAGTTCACACAAATACTGCTTATCTTACATTTGTTGGTGTTGATGAATCCGGCAAACCTGTTAAAGCAATTGAAGCTGTACCCGAAACAGAAGATGAAAAACGAAGATATGAAGAAGCCCTCCGGAGAAGGGAATCAAGACTTTCGTCACGATCCCGCCCCTAATCGGGGGAAAATAGATTTAAGAATTAATTTTCTCCTGATCTTTTTCCTTTTAAATGAAAGTGTATTTCCGCAAATACCCATCAATGGTTTTTGCAAATACAATTATTTTAAAGTTGATACCGGTTATACAAATATCGTAATGGTTAACTTTAATAATGATGCATATTCCGATTTCATTTTATTTAACCCTAATAAAAAGGAAGTTCTCTCTTTAACAGGATCATTACAGGGTGAAATTATTGAGAGAAAAAAATTCTCCATCCCTTTTGAAGTATCTTCTTTCCTGCCTTTAAATAATCAACACTCAACACCTTATGTTTTTACCAGCAGGAAAAACAGAAAGGCAGGTTTATTTGAGCTAAATAATAATGGAAAACCTAATCTGGTAAAAACTATGGATTTTGATTCTTACCCTGAATTTATTAATTCTGCTGATGTTGATGCTGACAGCACAAATGAAATACTTATTTCAGGAGGAGCATTTAATGGAATTTCTTTTCTTTACCAGGAAGGAAATAAGCTTGATGAAAAAAAAAATATAAAAGGAACTTTTTCTTGTGCAGCTTTTATAGATCTTAGCAATGACGGATTTGCGGATATTGCTGCTTTTGATTTAGTTAACAGTTCATTCAGTTTATTTTATAACAACAGCCAGGGTGAATTTCGTAAAGTACGGTCCATTTCTTTTTCTGAAAAACCTGCAAACATAAAAACATTCGACTTAAATCTGGATTCTTATGAAGATCTTATTTTTTCAGCAAAACATTCAATAAATATATGGTATGGAGATTTCAGATCATCTTATGAGAATACAAAAAGAATAGAGACAAATTATAAACCTGATAAATATATTTATGGAGACTTCAATAAAGACGGATTAATTGATCTTGCTTATCTGAATATTGAGCGTTCTTTAATCTCAGTTTTGTTTGCAAAGAATGAATTTGATTACTATCCCGAAATAATTTATCTGCAGCAGAACGGCCTAAGAGATATAATTCCTTATTACAGCAGGTTCATTGATGGAATTGCAGCATTGAGTATTGAAGGAGAGATTCACACAATAACTCAACTTTCTTCTTTTGTTAATGACGTAAATATTTCGATTGGTGCAAAGCCTAACGCAATATCTTTTTTTGATAATGAAAACAACGGTATAACGGATTTTTGTTTCATAGATGAATATGATAAAAAGATAAAAATAATTGTAAGAGATAATACCGGAATTCCCGCTTCATATTTTTCACAGCAATTGTTTGAAGATCATGAAAAAATTATTTCTGAAAATCTTAAAGCCGAAGAAAAAAATTATATCTGCTTCTCTTATAATAAGAAGCTCATAGAAGTTGTTAGAGCTGACTTCATTAATAAAAAAATAAATAAAACTGTTCTTTACTCACCCGGGGCAATTTTAGATCTTAAAGTACAAAGAGAAAGTAGCGAGGAGTACAAGATATTTATTCTCTATCAAATAGCAGAAACATTAAACTTTGGAGTTTTTAGTTACAGGGATTTAAAATTTAGTTTTTCAAATCAAGTAGTTGATAACGTTAAAGTTCTTGATGCTTCTCTCGGATTGAATAATATTAATATAAACTATTGGGTTGAAAAGAAAGATAAATTAGTATTACTTAAAAGAGAGCCGGGAAAAATAAGCGAATTATCTGAAGAAAGGATTTCTTTACAAAAAGATAAAATAAAAAATATATTTTCTCTAACGGGGGATCTCTTAAATAGGGGGAAAGATATCGTATTCAGCTTTATCAATGGAGATAACAAAGATTACGCAGTAATCTCAGATACATTTTCAACTGTTATAGGTAAAAGAAGGAAGACTGCTGAGTTTAGGATAACTTCAAAAAATAATTTATTTTTTGGCGAAACAAGATTTAACGGATTGAAAAAGCTCTCTGTTTATCTGCCCGAAAAGAATATTATTAACAGGTTAGATTTCATTCAAAAAGGAAAAAATGTTGTTTCAACAAAACTAACCGATACTTCAAAGTTAGGGAGTTTCTTTATAAAGAATATGACATCAAAAAATTATCATCTTGTTTATAGTAATGTTGAAAAAGGTTGTATAACAATTAAGCGTTTAAAAGGATGAAGAAGTTTTTACTGAGTATAGCTTTCCTTTTTTTAATTCCAATTAATGCTCAGGAACTAAATGAACAGCAGCTTGATTCGCTTTACAATACTTTTCTAAGAATTCGTGTTCTTTCAGATATACAACCAAATCAAACGGAAACAAAACCTGAAGTTGTAAAATGCGGATTCGGAATTGTTAATGAGATAAAACTAAACCTTGAAAGATATTCCATTGAAAAGCAGCAGTTATTAAAAAGTTTATTGCAGAGACCAACAAAACAAACAAGTATGCTAAGTCCTTCGGGTTTTTTCAGAATACATTATAACACAACGGGTACCGAAGTTCCAAGTTATAATCCTTCTTTAACAACAGAAGAAAATGTAATGCAGGTTGGAATTGCTTTAGATTCTTCATACAACTTTGAAGTTAATTTTCTTGGTTATCCCCAACCGCCTCCTGACGATGCTGGAGGTGGTGATAATTTATATGATGTTTATATTAGTAATCTTGGGGGTGTATACGGTTTTACAGAACGAGAAACAAATTTAGGAAATCAGAAATACACTTCATTCATTGTCATTGATGATAATTATTCAGGTTTTCCCTCAACGGGATTTGCTGGGATGAGGGTTACCATTGCCCATGAATTTCATCATGCAATACAAATGGGAAGTTATATATTCCGCAATGAGGATATTTTCTTTTATGAAATCACCTCAACTTCTATGGAAGAATTTGTTTATGATGATGTGAACGATTACTACTTTTATATGTCAAATTATTTTAACGATCCGGGAAAACCATTCGCAAGCTTTAGATCCGGTACTGCAGATGGATATGATTTAGCGATATGGAATATTTATCTTAAAGATAAGTTTGGATTTGAAATTATTAAACGGCAGTGGGAACTTCTTCCTCAAATGAGAGCTTTAAATGCAATAAGCTCAAGTCTTAATCTTCCTGAGTATGGCTCTAACTTCAGGGAGGCTTTCAATGAGTTTGGAGTGTGGACTTTTTTCACAGATCGGAGGGCTAAACAAAGTGAATATTTTGAAGAAGCCGAAAATTACCCATTAATCAAACCAATATCTTCTCTCATTTTTGATCCGCCGGATGAGACAGTAACGGTTAATTCAAAACCTACGGTAAATTCTTTTATCTCTTTTATTAATAGTAATACAAATCCAGATGATACTTTAACTGCATTGGTTACTAACGCCGATTATACAAATGGCATATCTAATCCTAACACAGACTTCCCATTTGAGTATAAACTTTTTAATTACCCGGCTCCGGGAAGCAGAAGACTAAATGAAAATTTTAATTATTATGCTTTATTTAATGTTGATCAACCATCTTTCTGGAGTAATTCGGAATTTCTTAACAGTGATCTTATCGGACAAAGTAAATTTACTGCTGAATATGACTATGCTTTCCCGTCGCCTTTCAGATACACATTGAATACTTTTATTTTCATTCCGGTAAGTTCACCGGAATCAGATGAGGTTGACTTAACTATCTATACACCTTCAATGGATCGTGTTTACTCCATTCGCCAGGTTTTAACAAGACAGGATAATCAGCCTGGCGTCAGGTGGAACGTGCTTAATAATGAGGGGGAAAAGTTAGCTTCAGGTGTTTACATTTATGCGATTAAATCCGGTGATAAAACATCAAAAGGCAAACTGGTAATTTTTAATGAGTGATTACTCACTAACTGCTGAATCCATAAACAAAACTTTCGGCAGAAGATTAATCTTCAAAGACATCAGCTTTAATTTAAACTCATCAACAATTTTTGGAATATCCGGCCCTAACGGTTCCGGCAAATCAACTCTTGTTAAAATTATAGCAAATATAATTTCTCCATCATCAGGAAAGCTTCTTCACAATCTTAACGGAAGTGAAATAAAACCTGAAAAGCTTCACAATCATATTGGCCTTGTTTCACCTTATCTTGTTCTTTATGATGAATTCGCTGCTTATGAAAATCTTAATTACTTTTCTGAAATAAGAGGAATTTCATTTAATAAAAAAAGAGTTGATGAACTCTTAAATAAGTTTCTCCTCTTCAACCGCAAAGATGATCTTGTAAAAACATATTCCTCAGGAATGAAACAGAGGCTGAAGTTTATCTTTGCATTAATGCACTCCCCTCAATTAATAATTCTTGATGAACCAACTTCCAATCTTGATGATGAAGGAAAAGAAGTTGTGTATGAGTTAGTGAAAGAAGAGGGAAGCAGGAATATTGTAGTAATTGCGTCAAATGAAAAAGGTGATTTGAGTTTGTGCACTGATATTATTGATCTAAACAACTACTAGATATGAAAAACAATAGAACACTGATTACACGGATGCAACGGGTTAAAACGGATAAAAAAAATCTGTGCGAATCCGTTCAATCAGTCAAATCCGTGTTCTATTGAGATTGACTAAAACGATGAAATCATTCGCATTATTTAAAAAAGATTTGCACTCTGAACTGCGCACCCGCTACGCAATAAACTCACTTGCAATGTTTATCATTGTTACTTTGAGCGTGATTCTTTTTTCAATCGGAAATGAAACTATCAGCCAAAGCCTAACCGGAGGTTTATTCTGGGTTGTAATCTTTTTTACTTCTATGTCCGGTTTATCAAGAGTCTTTGTAAGCGAAGAAGAGAGAGGGACTTCATTAACACTTCAGCTTATTGCAGCACCATCAACAGTATTTTCGGGAAAACTTCTTTTTAATCTTATTTTAGTTTTTGCAATGAACACAGTTATTGCTATTCTTTATTCTACTCTTTTTGAAGCTTTTGTTCTGAAAAATTTTGCCCTTTTTCTCGTTTCATTTATACTTGGTAATATCGGTCTGGCATTTGCATCAACAATAATTGCAGCCATTATTTCAAAAGCAGGGGCAAAAGGAACATTATATCCTGTACTGTCTTTTCCGATCTTATTGCCTTTAATATTAACCTCTGTTCAATTAACTTTGTTCTCTATGGATGGAACAAGTTTTGAATCTGCTCAATTTGAATTAGCTATTGTTATTTGTTATGATGTAATTATACTTACAGCTTCTTATATGCTTTTTGATTTTATCTGGAAAGAATAATATTTAATTAAATTATCAATTGTAATTAAATGATCTGGAAAATATTTTTATTTTTGTTACTCAGCTTTGTCTCAATAGCTGGAATCTCCTTTCCCATAGTTGAGAATCCTCAAGCCTGGTATGAATTTCCTTTTATAAAAGGTCTTGAGGAAAACGCAAAAATAATCTTCTTTCATGTTCCAACTGCATGGCTTACAGTAATTGCATTTTTTATGACTGCGATTTACAGCTTCAAATATTTAAAAAAGAAAAACCTTGATGATGATGCTAAAGCTTATGCTGCAGCCCAATTAGGAATTATCTTTTGCATTCTTGCTACGATTACTGGTTCTGTTTGGGCAAAGTTTGCATGGGGTTCTTTCTGGAGCTGGGATCCAAGACAGACAAGTATTTTTGTACTTCTATTAATTTATGGTGCCTGGTTTGCTTTAAGATCTTCAATTGAATCCGAAGAAAAACGTGCAACACTTTCTTCTGTTTATGCAATCATAGCTTTTGTAACCGTTCCCTTTTTTATTTTTATAATGCCTAGGATAATGACAGGTCTTCATCCGGGAAGCGCCGATGATTCTAATGCAGGTCCTATAATTGATTTTAAAATGAATTCAAACATGCAGCTTATTTTCTATTTATCTTTAACCGGATTTACAATTCTCTATTTCTGGATGTGGAGTCTTGGTTATAAATCACTTATTTACAGGGATAAATTAAACAAACAACTTTTAATCAGAGAATAAATGGAATTCCTGGAAAAGAATGCAATTTATATTGTAATGATAATTGTTTTAATTGTCTGGGTTGGAATTTTCTTTTACCTTTGGAATCTTGACAAAAGAATTAAGAATGTTGAAAAAGAAATTGGAGAGAAGAAATGAAGAACAAATACATTTTCGGTGGATTCATCATTGTAGTATTTTTTGGTTTGATGGCATATCTTTTTACTCAGAGCAATATTCAATATGAAGAAGACTTTGCCAAAATAATGGAACAAACCAAAACAGTTAAAGCCACCGGGCAATGGGTAAAAGAAAAAAATTATGAAATAAATAAAGAATATCATACATTTAGTTTTTTTCTTCAGGATGCTAAAGGTGTTGAAATGAAAGTTATGTATTATGGAACAATACCTAACAACTTTGAATCTGCAGTATCCGTTGTTGTTACAGGGCAATACCGTGAAGGGCAATTTCACGCAAAAGATATTTTAACAAAATGTCCAAGTAAGTATGAAGAGCAGTTTGAAGAAAAACAGGTAAAGACCTCAAACATATAGCAGAGGGCAGAGGGCATAGAGCATGGGGCATAGTGTATGAGTAAATTTAGATTTCAGGATTTGGAAATATGGAATATGGCAATTGAATTATCTGATAAACTCTTTGATATTTCAGATAGTCTTGAGCAAAGGAAACTTTATAGGTTTGCAGAACAGTTAAGAGGATCAACTTTCGAGAATGCGAATATTAGTTTTATCCTAAATAAGAGAAAACTTTTAGAAGAAAAAGAATTAAATTATTTATTAGATCAATTGGATATCCTATGTCGAAAGATTACGAATTTTCAAAAATCATTAGATTAAACACGCTATGCACTATGCTCTATGCACGGTGCAATAGCAGATTCACGAGGTTTAAATGATCGGTAGTATAGTTTTAACTTTGGCTTTGGCTTGTAGCATCTTCACGATGATGATGTATTTCCTTTCTTACAAAGGATATAAGAATACAATCAATTACGGCAGGATCGGCTATCACATAATGGCAATGCTTGTAATTGTTGCATCAACATTATTATGGTATGCACTTTTAACTCATTCCTATGAATACAAATATGTTTATAGTTACAGTCAGAATTCTTTAAAGCCAGGATTTTTAATCGCATCTTTCTGGGGAGGACAGGAAGGAAGCTTTATGCTCTGGCTTCTTCTTACTTCCATAGTGGGAATAGTTTTACAATCATATTCTTCAAAGAGAGGTGATCTTGAACCCAGAGTGATGGCTGTGTTTACTCTTGCAACAACTTTTATTCTGATAATGGTTTCACCATTATTCAAAAATCCTTTCGCGTACATCTGGACAGAGCCGGTTTTCTTAAATATGAAAACTCTTAACCAATCTTTACTAAGTATGCCCTTACTGCAGAGTTTTGTTTTCAGCGATAACTCAACAGGACAAAATTTTATAAGAATGAGCAGTGAACTTTACTCCGTTTTATCATCAGCAGGAATAGCAGTAAATGATCTGATAATTGATGGGAAAGGTTTAAACCCACAGCTTCTTAACTTCTGGATGCAGATTCATCCACCGATTCTTTTTACCGGATTCTCAATGGCAACAGTTCCTTTTACTTTTGCAGTTGCTGCAATGATGAAAAACGATTATAGGGATTGGGTAAGACAAGCGTTTCCATGGGTTTTAGCTGGGACAGGAATACTTGTTCTCGGAATTATGCTCGGCGGTTATTGGGCTTACGAAATGCTTGGATGGGGCGGTTATTGGGCTTGGGATCCTGTTGAAAACTCAAGTTTAATTCCATGGCTTGTTGGCGTTGCTTCAGTTCATACTCTCCTTGTGCAGAGAAGAAGCCAGGCTAAAGGGGGAATTGGCAGATTTGCAAAGACGAACCTGATTTTGTGTTTGATGACTTATATTCTTGTTCTCTATAGTACTTTTCTTACAAGAAGCGGCGTTCTTGGTGATGCATCTGTTCATTCATTTGTTGATCCCGGAATGGTTGTTTATCTCTTTCTTGTAATTTTTATTGGAACTTTTATTGTTCTTGGTTTCGGTATGCTGATTTACAGGTGGAGAACTTTAACCGAAGAAACTCCTGTTGATGAAGGTTTGCTTTCCCGGGATCTTGCATTGTTCACTGCCGCAGTTGCTCTTAGTGCTTCGGCAATAATTATTCTCGTTGGAACTTCTGCTCCAATATTCGGACAATCTGTAGATACATTCTTCTATAATGAAATGCATATTCCACTGGTAATAATTATAGGTTTGCTTAATGGGTTAAGTATCTTGTTGAAATGGAAAAGCACTAAAAAAGAAGAACTTATCAGGAAATCTGCTTTTGCTGTTGCAGCATCTTTAATTTTTACTGTACTTATCGTTTTGTTTGGAAAGGTAACAGATATAATGATGATCATTCTTGCATTCTCAGCTTCATTTTCTCTTTTTGTTAATCTTGAGATTGCAATAAAGATTGTTCGTGGAAATATGAAGATGCTTGGAGCTTATGTTGCTCACATTGGAATTGCCCTGTTCATTCTTGGTGTTATCGGTTCTGCTGCTTACAGTTCTGAAAAGAATATTGATCTGATTAAAGGTGAACCTAAAGAAGCCTTTGGTTACCAGATGACTTTTACAGGGTATAAGTCAATTGAAAACAATACAAAGTATGCTTTTAGTGTTGATATAAAAAAGGGAGATAAAATTTATTCTGTCGCCCCGATAATGTACATAAGCGAATTCAATGATGGATTGATGAGAGAACCTGCTATCCTTACAACATTCACCAAAGACATTTATGTTTCTCCTTTAGGATATGAAGAAGGAGGAGATAATCATGCTCATAATGATTCCGTATTTCAGCTTGAGAAAGGCGGCTCAATTGAATTTAACGGAGTTAATATTACTTTTAATGAATTTGATATTTCACCTGAGACGATGCAGGCAATGCAAAGCGGGAAGGATTTTGAAATGGGAGCTATGCTTGTTGCTGAAATAAAAGGAATTCGAAAAGAGTTTGAGCTAAAAAGAAAAAGCATCAATGGTAAAATTGAATTCACTTCAGAGTCATTTCAGGATTTAAATCTTAAAGTTGAACTTTTAAATCTCAAGGCTGGGGAAATTGATGTTGCTTTATCAACACTTGATGGAAAGCAGACAGGGAAAGTTGAAGAGAAAAAAGAAATACTTTCTGTAACAGCAAGTGTAAAGCCTTTTATAAATCTTGTGTGGGTTGGTGTTTTAGTTATGGTAATTGGTTTCTTTGTTTCAGTAGCAAGAAGATTGCGTGAATCTATTATAAGAAATTAAATTCAATTCAAAATTTCTAATATATTGCCCGACTACTTCGGGCTTTTTTATTTATTTTTGTCTTAAGAATATCTGAGGACTATAATGAAGTACCGCATTTTGATTTTTGCAATCAACTTTTTCTTTATAACAATTTTCTCAGGTACAATTTCTTTTCTTCCTGAAGAGGGGATGTATCCTCTAAGTGAAATTCACAAGCTTAAGCTTAACGAAGCCGGTTTAAAGATAAGAGTAGATGAAGTTTACAATCCTGATGGGACAAGCATTATAGATGGTTTGGTTAAAGTTGGTGGATGCAGCGGTTCTTTTGTTTCAGATGAAGGATTGATTATTACAAACCATCATTGTGTTTTTGGTTTTGTTCAAAAAGCAAGCACGCTTGAGAATAATTATCTTGAAAATGGATTTCTTGCAAAAACAAGAGAAGATGAAATTCCGGCCGAAGGCCTTACCTGCCGAATAACAGAATCTTATGAAGATGTTTCTGAAAAAATTCTTAAAGCTGCCGAAGAAGCTGATGACATATCAAAAAGAACAAAATTAATTGAAAAGAAAATAAAAGAGATTGTAAAAGAGGAGGAAGAAAAAGATTCAACAATAAAAGCAGAAGTCTCTGAAATGTTTACAGGTCAGTCGTATGTTCTTTTCCGCTATAAAATTATAAATGATGTCCGGCTTGTATATGTACCACCAAGAAACATTGGTGAGTTTGGCGGCGAATCAGATAACTGGGTTTGGCCAAGGCATACAGGTGATTTCTCTTTTGTTCGTGCTTACGTTGCACCTGATGGTACTCCTGCAAAATATTCTTCTGATAATATCCCTTTCAAACCCAAAAGATTTATTAAAGTAAATCCCAAAGGAGTTCAGGAAGGGGATTTTGTTTTTGTAATGGGTTACCCTGCAAGAACATTTAAGAATTATCCTTCAAATTACCTCGTCTATCAGCAAAAATATCAATTGCCGTATATTTCTGAATTATATGAATGGATGATTAATCTGTATGAAGCACAAGGGAAAAGTGACCTTGAATTTGCTTTGAAGATTTCATCTCAAGTAAAAAGCTTAGCTAATGTGGAGAAGAACTATAAAAGTAAATTAACAGGGATTGATCGTTTAGATATTATTGAAAAAAAGATAGAGGAAGATAAACAGCTTGATCAATTTATTGAATCGAATGAAGAGTTGAGAGAAAAGTATGGAAATGTAATTAAAGAAATTGATGAAGTGTATAATGATCTTTATCAGTCGGGCAGGCTTTCGCTTATGTTTTCAGTTATCAGCAGATATTCTTCTGCATACAGGCTTGCAGAGATTCTTGTGCAAAAGCAAAAAGAGATGAAGAAACCAGAAAGTGAAAGAAAAACTTTTTACACGGAAAAGGGGAAAATTGATTTAGATAAAACAGTAAAAAATTTATTTAAGGATTTTTATCCTGAAGCTGATAAAAAAATATTTGTAAAGATATTATCTGATGCCGCTGAATTTCCGGAAACATCTGATATGAGTACATTTGATAAAATTAATGAAACTTACCTAAGTGAAGTTTATGATGAAACAGAGCTTCTTGATGAATCAGAATACAGAAAATTTCTTGAATACAAAGAGGATGAACTTGAATCTTTTGACGATCCTCTGTTTGAACTTGTAAAAGAGATTGAAGAATTAAATGACGCTGAAGATGATAGAAGCGATCTCAGAGAAGGAAATCTTGATATTCTTCTTCCCAAATATATGGAAGCAAAACGCAAGTGGCTTTCCAAAGATTTTATACCTGATGCTAACAGCACGTTACGTTTAACTTATGGTTATGTTAAAGGATATTCGCCAGCAGATGCTACTTATTATTCTCCCATAACTACTTTGAAAGGAGTAATTGAGAAAGGTAAAGAAGAAGGTGATTATCATATAAATAAAAAACTTGTTGAGCTTTATGAGAAAAATGATCTCGGAATATTTAAAGATGAAAAATTAAATGATGTTCCGGTTGCAATTCTTTATAATACAGACACCAGTGGCGGAAATTCCGGCAGTCCCGTTCTTGATGCTTATGGGCAATTAGTTGGAGTCAATTTCGATAGAGCATTCGAAGCAACAATAAATGATTTTACCTGGAGTCCTCTTTACTCAAGATCAATAGGTGTTGATATACGTTATGTTTTATTTGTAACTCAAAAAGTTGGAGGAGCAGATTTCCTTTTAAAAGAGATGGGAGTTTTGTAAAGGGATTTTTTCAGGCAGAGACATAGCGTCGCTATGTCCCTGCCAATAATTAATACTGAAATCCTAAAGTTATTGCAAATCCTGAAGGATCAATTTCCATTCTATGGTCTTCGATATTTTCTTTTTCAGAAGCGGCAAAATAAAATCTTGGTTCAACAAATATTTTACCAATCAGAATCCTTCCGAATAAGGTGAATACAAAATTCCCACCTTGCTTAGAGGCACTTTTATTTGTTATTCCACCAATTATTCCCCCAGAACTGCTTTGGTATTTTAAATCATAAAAATATAAATAGTAACCTGCACCAAGCCCCAAATAACCTCTGGTATCTGCGTCTGCTATATCAATTAATTTATACCCTGCATTGATATGAAGAGGTATTAAAATGATAGACTGGTCATTTATATCCGGTTTTGGATCGTTGAATGGATTGAAAGTTTTCTTATAATATAAATCTATAGCTCCGCTAAGCAGAAAATTATATTTATTAAATTCCGTAATTCCATCCACTCCGAACAAAAGACCATTATTAAGTTTTTTATCCGGGCTATAGAAACCAAATTTCCCACTGTAATATTGAGTTAGATTTGAATTCCCATCCTGTGGAAAAGAATTGTTAATTACAACACAAACGAAAATTAGTATAGTTTTAAAAAAAATTTTCATAATTACACCTCGTAAAAATCTAATAAAATATTGAATAGTTAAATATTCATTGCAACACATTGTTATTAGTCTAAAATCATTCCTAAGAAAATTTAAATGGAATATTTTCTCCCATAACAAGACAAAACAGGTAAAAATTACTTTTTAAATGGAAGAGATAACGAATCTAAAAAATAAGTCTCTAAAGATTTTTTAGTAGTAATTAACTTTTTTACTACTTATTTAATATTAGTCAGCAAAAACTTCTTTATTAATCAGAAAAGGAAACCTTAGTAAAACAGATTTCTTTATTCTAATTTTGAGATGATTATGGCATTGAACATGAGGTAATAGAGCAGGTTTTTACCTTATAAAGTGCAAAAAATAATTCTGTAATCGTCTAAAGAATTATCAAATTAATTATTAAAGATTTTAGGACTGGAGGCATAAATGGATCTTCGTAAAATTGCTTTTCTTGAAACATACACATTGGAAAGTGATGCAGGCATAATGGGTGCTATTCTCGTAACTGATGGTGATACAAAACCACTTGAGTTTAGAGTAACAGCACCAATCAGGCCTACAAATTTTCAGAAGACTCTTTATGGAGATGTTCTTCTTGAACACATTTTAACTGAGCTTGTTTCTGTTCCTTTGCTTAATGCAATTAATGAAGAGATTGATCTTATTCTTGTCAGGGACCCTCTCTTTCTTGGCGTTAATGAAAAGCAGGGAATAAGAGTAGTAAGGGTTATGAATGAAGAAGATAAGAATTTCAAACCAGGCAAATCAGTTCAGGAACTTGCATCTCAAAACGGAAGCCCAAAAACTTATGTGGAGACTTCCAGGAAATTTGAATCGGAATTAACAGAGATAAAAGCAAAGCTTAGTTCACTTTCAGAGCATAGAAACTTAGCTGAACCGTTTGACAGACTAAAGGTTGCTTGCGAACAGGTTCACCTTCAAAAAACGGGTGAATAAGTCTGGCCAAAAGCAGATAAATTGAATGTACAAAACAATCAGGAAAAAAGTCGCTTCTGCTGTTTCAGAAATTGAAAGAACAGAAGACTTTGCCTGGGGTAAATGGCTTAAAGAACCTGCGCTGAATGAATATACCATAGAGGGTTTCCAGGCTTCACTTCTCGATACCAATAATCTTAACTCCTGGATAAAAAACCCGGATTTTCAGAAAAAGAAATTTGATTTCAGAGAAACATTTGTTTTTCCAGAATCTAAAAATCTTCATCCTAAGAAATCCAAAACTCACACTGTTTTTTTCAATCTTACAAAAATTGATATAAAGAAGTTAAGACTTTTTGATAGACAATTTAAATTTGAGCATAAACCTGAAAAAGTTGAATTCGGAATTATTCCTGTTAAACCGAAGGACGTTAAATGGAATTTACCTCAAACAAAAGTTGAAGAAAAGCCCTGGGAATTAAAACCGGTTATTTTAAAAATAGATCTGCTGGATGCTGATAATTTAGTTCTTGATAAAGATTCCGGTAAAGAATCTAAAATAGAATTTAAAGTTGTAAAAGCTCCCCCGAAAATTTATAAAGTAAAGATCACAGGTTTAGATAAAATAAAGCTTACCAAAATTTATTACCTCAAAAACATTAGCCTGCACGATGTTAGAATATTAAGAGATTCTTATGATCTTCTTACAAAGCCAGCAATTCAAAAGGAAGAGCTAAAATATTTTATAACTGAAGAGGAGAACAAACCTGAAGTTTTACTGGAAGAAACTGTTGTTGAAGATATAAAACCAGTTGAGACAGTTGAACCAGCGAGACTTTATAATGAGTTTACTGATAAAAGTGTCAATCAGCAAATGTCTGAAATTCTCTCCGGGAAAATTACTAATGAAGAGGTAATCGAAAACTATATTTATCCGGAAACAAAAACCGAAGATGAAATTTATCATGAAATAAGAACTGAAAAAGAAATAAATATTCCGGTTTTAAATGAAAATTTTTCTGAAGAGACGGAAGAGAAAATTATTGATGAGCCAAAAGAAGTTGATGAAGATGAACATGAAAATGAATTTGAATCTCTCTATTCATTCCAGGAAACGGGAGCTGAATTTTTATTAGAGAGCAAACGTGCTTTATTATCAGATGAAATGGGATTGGGGAAAACTGTTCAGGTTATTGCTGCTTTGAAGAATCATTTTAAAAATAATAAAATTAAATCTGCAGTTATTGTTTGCGAGCCGGCTGAGATCGGGAGTTGGGGAAAAATACCTGGAGATGTTGATGGATGGCTGGGTCATTTTCATCAAAAAGCACCGGAATTAAAAACTGAAGCCGGGAATGGAACTCCACAAGAGAGAAGCAAACAAGGGAAGAACCTTCCTGATATTTTTATTCTGTCTTATGATTCTTTCTTCTTTGATCTTGAAGAAAATATTATTGAACTGAAAGAGCTTAAAAAAAATACCTGCTTTATTTTTGATGAGGTTCAGATTTTACTTGATCATAAACATTATAATACCCAAAAACTTTCCAAGGCAATTAATCCCAACTATCTCTGGGCATTAAGCAGCTACCCCCTGGAAGCAATAAAAGAAAAATTAGAGAAAGTATTTAAAGAGAAGCTTTCAATTAAAAATTATCTTGGCAGATTAAAGAAGCGAGTTGGAAATGACCTTCCCGGAATTACCTGGGAAACCAAATGGTTAACTCTTGATGAAGAGCAGGTTGAAGAATATAATGAAGCTTTCGCTACAGCAAAAGAAAAAGTGCAATGGTTTCTTCAATCAGGAAACCCATTCAGGTTTAATGCAAATGTATTTACACTTATTCACCAGCTTAAACAGGTTTGCAACTTCTCGGAGAAAACAGGGAAGAGCAGGAAAACAAAGGTATTACTGGAACATTTAAAACGGATTGAAAAAAACAATCAGAAAGTTGTTATCTTTTCGCAGTATGATAAAGCCGGGACGAAGAAGATTGAAGATGTGTTGAATAAAAACGATATAAAATTTCTTTCTTACGCCCCCGGAATGTCAACCAAAGAAATGGAAACTGTGTTAAAGGATTTCAGCAGTCCCGCTTCAAGCGGGATAACCGCACTTGTTTCCGGTATTAAACCTTCAAGAGTAAAAATTCCTTCAGGAAATATTTCTTATGTTATTCATTTTGATATTTGGTGGAATCCTGCTTCATTATGGCAAACTGAGGAATCTGTTATTGGTTCTTCCAAAGGTGAACATCAAAACCTGAATATTTACAGCTATTTAATGAAAGATACTGTTGAAGAAAGAATCCATTCTCTTCTTTACAAAAAAGGATTCCTCAATAAACATATTATGGAAAGAGTAAATCCTGATTCTATAGCAGAGATGATTACAAATCCGGAATGGCTTGAAATATTTGATATGCCTGATGAAGAATACAAACAGCGATATCAAAAAGGAATTCTTGAAACTGAAAAAAGAATTGATAATTATTCAATAAATGAGTTTATGGAGAGAGGTAAAAACTTTTTTGCCAAAGTCGGTTATAAGAATCTTGATGCAGCAGAAAATAAAAGTGGAGACTCCTTTGATATCAGAGGAATTTTCAAAAAAGCCAAATTCGATCAGCAGATGTGTGCAAGGTTTTTACTTAAAGATGTTATAACTGAAGATGAAGTTAAAGCACATCTGGCCGAGCTTAAAGAGAAAACAAGTAATGGAAAGTTTTTCCTTATTACAAAAGGAACTTTTGAAGGGGATGAAGTTATTCATTCGAATGAAGCATTAATAGACCGCAGGCTGCTTACTAATTATTTTTATCAATTTATAGTTATTTAGGCACTTTCCTTTGCCACATTTGATTTCAGTAAGTCTTGATTTGCTTAAAGGCAAATGAAATTCTGAGCATTGAAATTCTGAATATCCTTACTGCTTTTCTGTTTCAAAGTTGGTTTTAACTTTTTTCTTTAGTAAAAAATCTGAAAGTTCTATAAACCCACATGACAGAGAGACTAGTATGACTCCGGAAATTATAAGCATTAAAAAAAATATGATTTGTTTTTTCATTTCAGATTTAGCCGAGATTTTTCTTTTAAAATATCTTCGATCACTTTGCCATCATATTCTTCAGGGATTGGAATATCAAGGAGATGAAGAATAGTCGGGGCTAAATCCACTATATGTTTCTTTTCAAAAGTTGAATTTATTTTTATGTTTTTTCCGGCAGCTAACAAAAATCCTTCCGGACGATGATTGCCGCTTCTTCCATCAGGATTTAATCCTGGGGATGGCCATTCCAATTCTCCATATTCTGATGAAATTATTTTCCTATAGTTTACGGCGGGTTTAAATTTCCATTTTACTATAATATCGGGTAAATTATTAAAACCATTCCCCTTATAAAATATTTGGTCACTTCTGCTTATGCTTTCCGCTACAGGTTCCAAATCATTTGCATCTTTAAAAGTTTTCAACCCTTCAATTACTTTATTGCAAAGCCGATCATATTCTTCTCCGTGCTCAACTATCCCTTCCTTTTCTCTTCCCTTTAAATTAATTCTGATATAACCCTGAAGATCGGCAACTAAATTAAAGACTTTAGTTGTTGTCCAATCTATTTTACCCATTCGCCAATAAGCTGTCATTTTATCTTGCAGCCAGAATGGGAGGAGCTTTCTAAAATTTGATCTCCATTCTAATGGAACTGCATTTCTTAATTTTTTTATGAAGTTATCACTTTTAATTTTTTCTGATTCCGTTTTGCCATTTAAAATCCTTGTGATCATTTGAGGCAGCATTGTATCGGCAAGAGTTGTATTCGCTCCCATTCCATGCAATGAGAAAACTAAAACTGTAATCTCTTCATCTATGTTATTTAAAATTTTCCCAATAGCCTCATCGCAGGATTGATAGACATCTCTTAAAGCATTATTAAATTGAAATCCCTGTTTTTCTGAAAAACCACCTTTTATATTTGTTGGTGCCCAAAATTTATGTCCTCCTCTGTGCGTGGAAGAAAAACAGCACAAGAATAAATTCCATTCTTCATCTTTAATTAAAGCAGTAACAAGCTCAGCTTCTTTTTTATTAGCATTGATCAACTCATCTTTTAATTTCAAAAGATCAGCTGTTTCCTGAAGTCCGCCTACTTCATCACTAATTGGCGGTTTACCAAAATTTTTTATTACCCAATTAATCTTTTCTTTTGGAAAAGAGGATATAGGATAAATCCTATCATGCAAAGCCCAGCCGGAAATTTCTATCCCATTAATAGGTGTAGGTGAAAAAGTTAAAGGGATGTCTACAGCAATTACTTTATAAGTATTACCAAGCTTCCTCCAGAATGGAACTATCGGAATCCATTCAGGATTTGGCCGTTCATAATCCATCTTATCGCTTTGCCATTGAAGATAATGATAAAAACCATGTTTTCCTGGAAGAGTTGATGTGTGGAAAGTTGGCCAGGTTGAACCTACCAGCCAGTCGGCTGAGGAATTTAATCTTCCATAGGTTCCCTTTAAACACAAAGAAGCTAAATTTTTTAAATATCCTTCATTCATCCATCTTTCAATTAAGCTTGGTTCAGCAGCATCTAAACCAATAGCAAGAACTTTTTTAGTTGATTTCACTTAGAAAAATTTCCTTTCCTTTTTTATTAATTGAAATACGGGTTGCTTCAACTGCTAATATTGCGGCAATTCCATCTTCGATTCCAGCGGGATGAGTCTGATTATTTAATTTGATTAAGCTGAAAAATTTTTTTAGTTGAATTTCGTATGTCATTTTTATTGGTGAAGTTTTTCTCATCAGCTTTCTTTTGATCATATCATTTAAATCAAGAAGTGTTCTGAGATTCCCTTGCTGCGGATTTACTCTGACTGAAGAAAGGGTTACAAAAAAAATTGCATTGTCGTTTCTTACTTTAATTGATTTTATTGTTTTGTCTGAATGCGAAAGATGACACTTAATAGAAATTCCTCCGGAAATTTTAACATTCATTTGAAAAATATTTTTACCTGCTGAAACAGCAGATATTGATTTTATCTCTTTATTGAAAATAAATCTTATCAAATCAAATAAATGGGGACCTAAATCATCTAAGGGATCACTTTTAAAAGAAACCGGGTTCCATTTGTTGTAATTACCCGTAAAAACTATTTCTGCAAAATCAATTTGGCGGTTTCCTGATAATTTATCTTTTAGATCAATAACCGGCTGCCAATACCTATGATTAAAACCCATCATAAGCGAACCGCGTGAAGATGATTCGGTTTCAAGTAATTCTTTTATTCCATTCATAGATAAAGCTAAGGGCTTTTCGACT
Organism: uncultured Ignavibacteriaceae bacterium; assembly: GCA_964515875.1. Lineage (GTDB taxonomy): Bacteria > Bacteroidota > Ignavibacteria > Ignavibacteriales > Ignavibacteriaceae > RBG-16-34-14. The sequence goes on from CAZEWJ010000039.1 coordinate 22,076, forward strand.
AAAACAAACTTATTATTTTTTAATAATTCAAATGCGAGTGAAATATGAGTATCTGGCGGTGTGCAAATAATCCCCGCATCTATTTGATCAATGAAATCTGAATTGATTGTACTGTATGCATAGCAGTCTTTAAATTTTTCAGAAAAAATATTTCTTCTTTCATCTATTGGATCAATAACCGCCTTTAATTTAACGTCATTAATTTTTTTTATAACCGGTAAATAAATTAATTCGGCTGCTCTGCCGCATCCTAATAATCCTATTTTTAAGAAAGATTCCAATTCTGTTCTTCAAATAATTTTTGATTACCCTTCCAAAATCCATTTACCCATGCAGTCAATCCTAAAATTAAAACTGGGAAATAAAAAATTAATCTTACAGTACCTAACGGATTCCATGTAATTGTTCTGGCTGAAATATAAATAAGTCTTCTGATTCCGAAGATAAATGAATATAAAAAAGTGTTTCTAAATTTATTTTGTTTGGCTGAGATTTTTAAATTTAAAAATCCTCTATGAAAACCAAGGCTTTCATTATGCTTCATAAACCCGGAAAAATTTTTTCTGCCGCTATGTTGTATAACTATTTGAGGATTAAAAATAATTTTACCTTTACACATTTTAATTGCAGATTCACTAAATATTACATCTTCTCCCGTTTCAGTCTGTTCCGGAAACCCACCTGTTTTGATAAATAATTCTTTAGTAATTCCTAAATTGCACGCCGGAAAATGACTAATATTATTTGAGGGACGACGCTTCTGGAAATCTGGAAACTGCAATAGATTATCAACAGATGCAATTGGATGAAATGGGTATAAATTAATTACCGGGCCGATAACTATTTCATTTCCATCTTTTAGAGATGAAAAAATTTTAAAGAGCCATGTTGTAGAAGATACACAATCCGCATCTGTAAAAGCTAAAAGGTTTGATTTCGAATTTAAAACACCAAGATTTCTTGCTTTTCCAGGATACATTAATGAATTAGAAGAAATTAAAATTACATTTGGTTTCGAATTAATTAATTGTTTTACCTCCTGATCATTTCCACTTTCCACAACTATCACTTCAAATGGATAATTAAATTCCTGATTTTGTAATCCCTTTAAACAATTTGATAAATCCTTGTTGTTACCATAAAAAGGAATTATAACAGAAATTACCGGAGAAGAGTTTTGTGAGTTCTCATTAGAGTTCATCTTTTTAACAGGCTTAAAAGGCCACGTGCTTGTGAAAACAATATTTTAAATTCTCCGCGGGATAGTTCCTTAAAAAAAATAACTAATCCTTTGAAAGGTAAAACAAGACTGATAATTAAAAGCTGAAAAAGGTTTGCATGTTTTCTTATCAAATAAAAATAATTTTTTACTTTTGAAAATTCATATTCTCTTATTATACCTCTTCCTGTTTTTCCTCCTTTATGATATATGATTGCCTTGTGGTTGTAAAAAATTTTAAAACCTTTTTGCCTGGCTCTTAAAGATAAATCAACATCTTCCCATCCATATGGATTAAACCTTTCATCATAAAATCCAATTTTGTTTAGTAATTCTCTGCTGATCAAACATAAACCGCCTGCAGAAGGTATAGATTTGGATTGATCAAATTGTCCTTTATCTTTTTCACCATTACCTATGTCAGCAATTTTACCTGTAAAAAGATTAACTGTCATTCCTCCTGCGTATCCAATTGTTGAGGGTGAGTTTATCATATAACATTTTGGTGTAACAATGCCAATACTTTTATCCGCATCAAAAGATTTAACCATTTCGGAAAGAGCATATTTTTCTACAATAACATCATTATCTAAAAACAGAATGAATTTATAATTAAACTTTTTATTGGCATATTTAATCCCCAGGTTACGTCCTCCTGCGACTCCTAAATTTATTTCACTTTCAATGAGATGAATATTCGGAAATTCATTTTTAATTGCTTCCACCGATCTATCTATGGAGCCATTATCAACAACAATAACTTCAAATTTTCCGTAATCCATTTTACAAATACTATCAAGACATTCAAGAAGATCATCTTTTTTATTATGATTTAAAACAATTATAGCAACAAGATCTTTTTTATCCATGATTCCTAATGATTTACTAATCTCCTTAAATGATATCTTGTAAAAGAGAAATTTAATAATTCTCATGAAATATCAGGAAGATATAGTATAATTTGATTCTTTTTCGGGCGAATAAATTTTAAAGATTTTTTCCAACTCTTTAAAAGATAGATCAGGCTTTGAAAGTATTCTGAGATTTTCTTTAAGATGTTCAAATGATTTTGTTCCTGCAATAAGAGTTGATACTTCATGAAATTTAAGAATAAACCTGATAGCAGCCTCAGGTACAATTTTTTTATTAATTTCCTTTTCCAGCTTTTTTAAGTTTCCCTTATTTTGCTCATAAAATTCTTGCCCGCTTATAAAAAATCCGGTTTTCACTTTGCCATATTCTGTTAATAATCCTCTTGCAAGAGGTACTTTTGCAATTATTCCAATTTTTTTTTGCTCAAGAAATGGGAAAAGTTTCCACGCAGCTTCCTGATGAAGCAAATTAAACTCTATCTGTAAAGCTGAAATTTCAGGATAATTTAAACACAAAACAGCATCATCTATTGTATGGGCAGAAACCCCATAAAAACGGATTTTACCTTCTTTCTTCAGCTCATTTAAAATTTTAAATACTTCTCCATTTTGAATTAATTCAGTAGGAGGACTATGAAGAAGATAGAGATCTAAATAATCTGTTTTAAGTCGTTTTAAACTTTTTTCTATAGATGATTGAATATGCTTATAAGAAAAATTCTGATTTTTTTTAGATAGTTTTTTTAAATTCTTTTTAAATGGAGCAATTAGCTTTCGTGCATTGCCAAGAAAAGGGATTAAACTTTTAGCCCTTAAGCTTAATGAAGATGGTAAAAAACCAACTTTTGTAGAAATAATTACTTTATCTCTTTTATTTCCGAATGCTTTGCCGATCAATATTTCCGAGTGTCCGTAAGCATAGCTATCAGCAGTATCAAAAAAATTAATACCGTTTTCAAAAGCATAGTTAAGAACCTTGAGAAATTCATTTTCATCAGCATAGTTAAATATTGAATTACCGAGAGAAGAACAACCTAATCCCAGTTCAGAAACTTCTAATCCTGTAGAGCCTAAATTTCTATAATTCATATTTGCTAAAATAAGATTATGAACTTATCATATCATTTAAAGCTTCTCCATCAATATCATCCGGGATAGGCACATTAAAAAAATGAAGAATAGTTGGAGCAATATCCATAATATTTTTTTCCTCAAGCTGCTTTAAGGGTTTGACGTTTTTTCCATTAGCTATTATGAAACCGTAAGTTTGATGTGCACCTGAACGTTTATCGGGAAGTTCTCCTTGTATCGTCCCAATTCGTGCTGAATAAAGAGAATCTATAGGGTTTTCTCCTTCCCATATTATAATTATATCAGGAAGATCATTAATAAATTTACCGCTATATCGCTCTCTTACTTTTATAACTTCCTTTACAGCTTTACTCTCTGTTCGAGGATTAATTAATTCGAGAAAAACATTCTTTATCTCTTCACATATAAGGTCATATTCTTTCCCTGGATTTACTTGTCCCAGTGGCTCCCGTCCATTTAAATTAATTCTTATAGCTCCGGTAAAATCGGCTGGAACAGTAAAAGCCTTGCTATATTTCCAATTATTTCCCAATGTTAAAAATCTTCTTGTCCAATCATCCCACAATTTTGCAGGAACAACTCTTTTAACTTTTTCTATCACTTTGGCAGAAATCAAATTTTCAACTTTTTTTATTGCATAAGGTCCCCATCTTCCGGCGGGAAAGAATTTTTCTAATATATTTTTATCATTTAGGTGATTACCATTTCCTGCCAATCCAATTTTTTTTAATATTTCAGGAACGAGGTGTTGCCCCGAATAATTTGGTCCCATTCCGGTATTGGAAAAAATAAAAATTGCTGCATCAGGATATATTTTAATTATTTCACTTAGCGATTTATCAACTTCTTTATAAACATCAATAATAGCATCTCCACACAATTTGGCAGTTTCAGGGTTATATTTTGGATCTTTTTCATCCATCAAATGCCAGAAATAGTGGCCAGCCCAGTGCATTTCAGCAAAACCTATAAGAAAAAAATCCCAGGGTTCTTTTTCCATTATCCATTTTACGATTGAAGTTCTCTTCTTTACACCAATTAAAAGTTTCTGCCGGAGTTCTTCCCATTCATCTGTATCTTCAATTATTTTTTGATACCAACCTTCAAGAGGATGATGGCCAAATCTTGAAAAAATTTCTTTAAGCAGTTCCGGAGGTTGTGAACATTGTTTGAAATTTAAACCCTCTGCACCCCATCCGATTAATTGTACTCCATTAAAGTTATCAACCGGATAGATAACAGGTATATCAAGTATTGCAACTCTTTTTCCTGCATCACTCAATTTCTTCCAGAACAATTCGTAGCCGATTTCATTAGCGTATTTTTTTACTATCTGATAAGTACCATTTTTTAATTGCCTGTGATAAAATCCCATTCCATGTTTTGCCGGAGAAACACCAGTATTAATTGATGCCCATGTGGCTCCGCTTGAAATCTCTGTAGTAGAGATCAGTTTTCTCCATGAACCTGTTTCCATCAAAGTAGAGAAAACAGGCAGATATCTTTTCCATTTCAGGATTAGATCAATTTCAGCTGCCTCCAGTCCAATGGCAACAATTTGCTTTTTTTGGTTATGTTCCATTTTTTTACTTTAAAATTATCTGTTTGATTTTGCGGATATTTTAAGATAGTGTATTCCTTGTAACAAACCTTTAAAATGTTCCAGAATTATTTTAGCATTACCATTAAAAATTAACTTTGTTGCAAACATTGCTGCGCGAATAGGAAGAAATAGGGTGAAACAAATTTTTTGCAGCCAATTAGCATTCAGCTTCATTAATAAAAGGAAATTCTTTACTTTGCTTTTCTCATATACAAGTGAAGGCTTTCTTCCCAGATTAGTTCCTTTATGAATCATTATAGCCTCGGGGATTGATTTTATTGTTTTGTTTGAATGTGAAAGATGACATTTATTAGAAATTCCTCCGGAAATTTTAACATTCATTTGAAAAATATTTTTACCTGCTGAAACAAGCAGATATTGATTTTATCTCCTTATTAAAGCTGAATCTTATCAAAATTCATTTTCATCAGCATAGTTAAATATTGAATTGCCGAGGGAAGAACAACCCCAATCCCAGTTTAGAAACTTCTAATCCTATAGAGCCTAAATTTCTATAATTCATATTTGCTAAAATAAGATTATGAACTTATCATATCATTTAAAACTTCTCCATCAATATCATCCGGGATAGGCACATTAAAAAAATGAAGAATCGTTGGAGCAATATCCATAATATTTTTTTCTTCAAGCTCCTTTAAAGGTCTAACATATTTTCCATTAGCAATAATAAAACCATAAGTCCGATGTGCACCGGAACGTTTATCAGGAAGTTCTCCTGTTACAGTTCCGATACGTGTGGAATAAAGCGAGCTTATCGGATTTGCACCTTCCCATTTTATAATGATGTCCGGAAGATCATTAATATATTTTCCGTTGTAACGATCTCTTACTTTTATGACTTCTTTAACTACATTTTTACCTGTATCCGGGTTTATTAATTCCAGAAAAGCATTTTCAATTTCTGAACATATATCCTCATATTCTTTCCCGGGACTAACTATTCCATCAGGTTCACGCCCTATTAAATTAATTCTTAACGCACCTGTAAAATCGCTTGGAACGGGAAATACTTTACTATGTTTCCAGTTATTTCCCATTGTTAAAAATTTTCTTGTCCAGTTATCCCATAATTTTTCAGGAACCACCTTTTTAATTTTTTCTATCGTTTCTGCCGAAACAATCTCTTCGACTTTTTTTATTGCATAAGGTCCCCACCTTTTTGCGGGAAAAATTATATCCAATATATTTTTACTATTTTGATTTTTACTGTTTCCTCCTAATCCTATTCTTTTTAATATTTCCGGAATCAGATGATGGCCGGAGTAATTAGGCCCCATTCCTGTATTAGAAAATACAAGAAAAGTCGCTTCTGGATATAGCTTTATTATTTCATTTAATGAATTATCTACTTCTTTATAAACTTCAAGAATAGCATCACCGCAGACTTGAGCAATTTCAGAATTATATCTTGGGTTTGTTATATCAATCAAATGCCAGAAATAATGTCCCACCCAATGCGTTTCAGCAAAACTTACAAGGAAAAAATCCCATGATTCTTTTTCCAAAATCCACTTTACAATAGAAGTTCTCATCCGTAATCCGGCTATTAGTTTTAGCATAAGCTCTTTCCATTCGTTCAGATCCTCAATCATTTTTTGGTACCATCCTTCAAGTGGATGATGACCAAACTTAGAAAAAATTTCTTTTAGCAAATCGGGAGGCTGTGAAGACTGCTTAAAGTTTAAACCTATTGCGCCCCAGCCTATTAATTGTATACCATTAAAATTTTTTATCGGATAAATAACCGGTATATCCAGAATCGCAGTTCTTTGGTTAGCATCGCTAAGTTTTTCCCAGAATAACGGGTATCCAATTTCATCGGCATATTTTTTAACAATCCGGTAAGAGCCGTTTTTTAGCTGTCTGTGATAAAAACCCATTCCATGTTTTGCCGGAGAGACACCTGTATTAATTGATGCCCATGTAGCACCGCTTGAAATTTCTGTAGCGGACTTAAGCTTTCTCCAGGCACCTGTTTCCATAAGATAAGAAAGTGTGGGAAGATGACCTTCTTTAGTCCACTTCTGAATAAGATCAATTTCAGCAGCTTCCAATCCTACAGCAATAATTTGTCTTTTATTTTTCTCCATGGTATTCCCTTAAAAGAATTATTTATTTGATTTTATTGATAATCTGAGATTATTAATACCCATATATAAACCTTTAAAATGTTCCAAAACTATTCTGGCGTTCCCGTTAAAAATTAATTTTAGTGCAAGCACCAATGCACGGAACGGTAAGCAAACAGTACAAGTTATTTTCTGTATTGAAGTGGTATTAGATATTAACAAATAAATATAATTTTTAATCTTACTTTTTTCATATAAAGGGTTAGGTTTTCTGCCGAGTTTTGTACCCTTGTGAATTAATACTGCTTCAGAAAGGTAGTATGTGTAATAACCATGTTTCCTTGCTTTAAGACATAAATCCACATCTTCCCATCCATAAGGGGAAAAGTTTTCATCGAATCCTCTAAGCTTAGAAAACAATTCTCTTCGAAACATCATTCCAAAACTTCCGCAGGCATCTACATACCCGGAGTTATCATACTGACCATTATCATTTTTTCCACTTCCTATATCATATATTGATCCGCTAAACAAATTTGCACGTATACCCGCAGACATTATTGTATTTAACTTTTTGTCTGTGTAAGCTTTGCCGCAAGCTATTCCAACCCTGGAATTATCAGTAAAAAGAGAGACGAGTTTTGTTATATAGTTCGTATCAATAATTGCATCATCATCAAGAAAAAGGATATACTTGTAATCAAGATTTTTTTCAGCAAAATGCCACCCGGTATTTCTTCCTGAGCCGGCGCCTAAGTTTATTTTATTTTTGACGAGATGTACAGCGGGAAATTTAGAGCCTATAGCCGCTACAGAATCATCAGTCGAAGCATTATCAACTACTATAACTTTGTATTCTTTATAATCCTGTTTATTCACACTTTCAAGACATTCAAGAACATCATTTTTTTTGTTATGACTTAAAACGATTATAGCAACAAGATTATTTTTATTCACGTGAAAAGTTTTTTTAAAAAGACTCATATTTAATTATTTTCAATTACTTCAATTGTATCGGTTTCTTTATATTCTTCCTTAAAAATGCGAAATCTCTGAATTCAAACCAACCCCCTGTTAGGGAAGTTAAAAGAGAACGAAAGAGAAATAGAAATGAGAGTGCCATTGAATCACTTGGAATAACTCCGTACTGCCCAAGCAGAAAAACCAATGTACCTTCTCTAATACCAAGACCTGCAAATGATATTGGAAACATAAGGACAATTGCAATTAAAGATCTTACCCAGCCTAATATCCAGATACTAACATTAATGTTTAAAGATTCTGCGAAGCAAAATAAAGAAACAACTCCTATCCCATTGTAAAGCAGCATCAACCCTATAATTTTAATGTGATCAGTTAAACTTAAATTTTGAAACTGGTGCATTGCCTCTATGAACTTACTGCTCTTTTCTTTTATTAATAAAGGTATTGGCAGTCTTATAAATATTTTATCTATAAAATTTAATGCGGTTTTATTTAAAAGGAGAATATAAGTCAGAACCATAAGTGTAAATATTAACACCCAAACAACAATAAGATTAATATTTTGTAAAGCCACCAAAGATGGAAAAGAAAAAAATATTCCTAAAAAAACTATTATAAGCATCTCAAGGAAACGATTGAAAACAACAACAGCAGCAGCAGATGATTTTTTCCCATGCTTGGATAGCTTATACCATTTTATTGCTCCCCCCGAAAGTGTGCCCGGAAGAAAAAGACCATAAAAACTTGTAGCAAGTTGTATCTTAATTATTTCAAATACCGATAAGCTCATTCCTTGTATCTTTGTTAGATATTGAGTTTCAAAAGCGGAAAGGTAGCTGATGGGACTTGCCAGGATTATCCCTATTAAAATAAAAATTATTTCTGCTGATTGAATGGAAAGCCATATTTCGGAAATCGGAATAGTATTAAAAAGATAAATCAGGAGAAGTCCCGAAAAAATAATTTTCAAAATGAGCAGGATTTTATTTTTCATGCTTTTATCTTTTTTCTAAGACAAGTGATTTTAATTGCATTAATAATTTTATTCCTTCACAATGCTTTTTGCAATAACTGTTTGTTATTTCATCGAATAAATTTTTTCTAACTCTTCATCAGATAATTGAGGTGAACTCAAAGCTCCTATAATTTCTTTTAACTGTCTACGGTTTACTGCACGCGGAATTACAGTTGATACTCCATTAAGGCTTAAAACGAATCGTAGTGCAGCCTGTGCCAAAGTCTGATTTGGTTTTACCAGAAACCGAAATTGTTTTGCCCTTTCTTTTTTTTCTTCAAATTCTTTATTGTTTTGAGCATATGTTTCAGCCATAATATCACTTAGTTCATTAGTCAGATGACCCTGCGCCCGCGGATTTCTTGCTATAATTCCTACTCTCTTTTCCGATGCATAATCTAAGATTTCTTTTGCGAATTTTTTATCCAGAAGATTAATCGTTACCTGAACCGATTCTATACCCGGGTATTTAAAACAAATAAACGCATCTTCATTTTCTGCACAGGAAATACCATAATACCTTATTTTACCCTGTCTTTGAAGTTTCTCCAATGTTTCAATAAACTCTCCTTTTTCCAGAATCAATTTAGAAGGTTTGTGCAATTGAAAAAGATCAATGTAATCAGTTTGAAGTCTTCTTAAACTTTTTTCGACTGCTTTGATTAAATAACCTGCAGAAAAGTCTGAATGTTTTTGTTCCATTCTCAATAAGTGGAAGTATATCTTCATTGAGCGCAAATATTTGCTTATTGGTCTGCCAAGTGGTCGTAATTTCAAAATAAGATTAGCAGTAGTTGAATATGAAGTTCCTGCTTTAGTTCCTAAAATTACTTTATCTCTCTTATCCTTAAATGCTTTACCAATTAATTTTTCACTTTCACCCTGGGAATAATGATCGGAAGTATCAAAAAAATTTACTCCCGAATCAAAAGCTTCAAGAAGAGTTCTTATGGATTCATTATTGTTTTTATAATAAAATCCTCCGCCAATAGATTGACAGCCGAAACCAATTTCCGAAACCATTAAATCAGTCTTCCCTATTCTCCTATATTCCATTACATCTCTGTTTTATGATTTTAAATGAAAGCAGCGATTATGAAAAATAAATTATCCTATTGAATAGATTTTTGTTAGTTCATCTTCCGTAAGCGGAGACGCCGTGAGTGCATCTACATTTTCATCTAATTCATCACAATTAACAGCTCGTGGGAGTACTACTGAAATTCCCTTTAGCTGCAAAACAAACTGGATTGAAGCTTGAGCCATTGTTCGATTTTCTTTTACAAGAAATTGAAACTTTTAAATCTGTATTCCCAAAATTTTTATATTTCATAATTTCAATTTGTTAAACTTTCATTATCAAAAAGATCAGTAATTACACGACCTTCTAAATCTTTAGGAATTTTTTGGTCTAACATATAAAGCCACGTCGGAGTCATATCAATTATTCTTGAACCTTCAATCTTTTTATTTTTTGCAATGTCAGGTCCTTTGGCAAGGAGAATACCGTTTATTCTATGACTTCCGGATGTAGGCCAATTCATATTTTCTCTCCATCTTTCAACGAAAATAGAATCTTTATCTTTATCACTTTCGGTCGGCATATAGGCGCTATCAATCCAATCTATTAATAGATCAGGTGCAAATTCAATGAAAGGCCCATTATATAATTCTTCTCTTTTATAAACTTTGTTAACAGCTTTTTTCCCGGATGAAGGATCAACCAAAGCAGACAATTTTTCGATAATATCATTTCTCATTTTATCATATTGTCCTTGTTCTACAATTCCATTTGGGTCTCTTCCTTTAAGATTAATAAAGATATCACCTTCTTTTCCCCTAGAAAATGCGAATGTTTTATTCCAATTAATATCGGAGCCGGCAAGATAGGTTTGTATCCAGCTTTTCAGCCAATGCATTTTTTTGTTTGCAAGATAGAATAAAGATTTTGGAATGTAGCCTTGGGCATTCCTTCTAAAGGCGGAAATTTTTGAACGTAAGAAAGATTTTCCCAGTGAAGATGATTTTTGTTTTTGGTTATCCATTCCTTCGGAAGAAATTCTATTTGAATTTTTAAAGGTTAAAAATCCTTCCTTCTCAAGCCAGGTATTAATTTGAATACCCGATTGCAAAGGACCGGCACCGCACTCTGAGATAACAAAGACGATCGTCTCAGGACCTGCCGCTTTCATGAGGCGATCTATTGCCGTATCCAGACAGCGGTAGGCAGTTTCGATCACATTTCGAAACGGATTATTTTTATCTTGAGACTCCATATCGGAC
>CAZEWJ010000040.1:0-32845 GCA_964515875.1 uncultured Ignavibacteriaceae bacterium
GGATGAATTGCAAATTTAACATCAATTCCAAGCTTAGTAAGAAGGTCGTACAACTCCCGGATTCTATATTGTGCTTGTGCTACAGCCATTCCGTACCCGGGAATAATTACAACTTTACTTGCCTGTTCTAAAATCTGTGCAGCACCTTCCGGAGTCTCCTGCTTTGCTGTTCTTTCTTCAGACCCGGCTTTTGCTGCCTGCACCTGGCCAAATGCTCCAAATAAAACATTGGTAAACGACCGGTTCATAGCTTTACACATAATGATTGACAGGATTAAACCGGATGAACCATCGAGGGCACCGGCAGTTACTAATAATTTATTATCTAATACAAAACCCATTGCAACAGCGGAAAGTCCAGCATAAGAATTAAGAAGCGAAATAACTGTCGGCATATCGGCACCGCCGATTGGGATTATCAGCAGAACTCCGAACAGTGTTGCAAGCAAAATTATTACTGGAAAAAGAAATGCATATTCAACAGGATTAAAGATTAACAAAACGCCGCATAGTACAGCTATTGTTAATAATCCAAGATTAATAATATTTTGACCTTTATAAGTAACCGGTCGCTGGGGAATCCATTTAATCTCCTGCAGCTTACCGGCTGCCATAAGGCTTCCGGTAAAAGTAAGATAACCTAAAATTATTTCTGCAATAATTGCAACCATTATAAATGTAGTTAGGTTTCCAGGTCCTTCATCAAGCCATAGATAAAACTTTGCCGTACCAACCAAGCCGGCTGCAAGTCCGCCAAATGCATGCGAAAGAGCAGTTCGCTGGGGAACGGCAGTTAAAGGAACTCTTGAGAGTGGAATTCCAACAATAAAACCAAAGGCAATGGAAACTGCAATCCATTCCCAATTAACAATAGCAGGGTCAATAAGAGTGCTGATAATCGCGAGAGTCATTGCTGCAACACCGGAAAAAACTCCTTTGCGTGCTGTCTTTGGGTCTTTCATCCAATGAAGTGCGAATACAAAAAGCGCTGTAGCTATTATAAATGAAAACTGAACAATCGAGTATATCATGATTTCTTACTCTCCCCCTTTTCAGATTTTGTCTTAAACATTTTAAGCATCCTGTCTGTAATCAGGAAACCGCTTACTATGTTTGTCATAGAAGCAAAGAGAGCAACCGCACCTAATATTGTAATGTAGTCCGGATAATCATGACCTGTAAGAATTAGAGATCCAACTACAGCAATTGCAGATATTGCATTTGTAATAGACATCAAAGGTGTGTGCAGCAAACGCGATACACGGGAAATTACTCCTATACCAATAAAAGTAGCAAGCATAAAGACAAAAAGCATTGAATAGATATCGGAAGATTGAGGGCTTTCAGATTGTGCAAAGGAAATGGTTGAAGGTAAAATTAAAACTCCAACAATAAAAATTTTATTGAACATTAAATTCTCCTTAGTAAAATATTTGGTTTTTTATTTAATAAGTTCCTTAACTCTTTGATTCACCACTTCACCTTTATAAGTTATAAGTGAACCTTTTACAATTTCATTTGCAAGATCGAGTTCAATTTTTCCATCTTTGCTGATATAGGTTATTAAAGCAAGTAAATTCTTGGAATACATTTCACTTGAATGAGTAGGAACAAGACTTGGAAGGTTTGGTTCACCTATTATAATAACATCATATTTTTTAACTGTTTTTCCTTTTTCACTTACTTCACAATTACCTCCAAACTCAACCGCCATATCGAGCACCACACTTCCCGGTCTCATATTCTTAACCATCTCTTCTGTAACCAAAACCGGAGCTTTCCTACCGGGAACTAAAGCAGTAGTTATAACTATATCAGCGTTTATAACATGTTTAAAAATTAATTCTTTTTGCTTCTTAAGGAATTCGGGAGAAGCCTCTTTTGCATATCCGCCAGCATCCTGCATTGAAGCATCGGTTTCTACTTCTATAAATTTTCCGCCAAGAGATTGAACTTCCTCTTTAACAGCAGGACGAACATCCGAAACTTCAACAACAGCACCTAATCTTTTTGCAGTTCCCAAAGCCTGAAGTCCAGCAACACCAGCACCCATTATAACAACTTTAGCAGGCTGAATTGTACCTGCCGCAGTCATCAGCATAGGAAAAATTTTGCCAAGAGCATCTGCACACATTATAACACTTTTGTAACCAGCTATATTTGCCTGTGAACTAAGCGCATCCATCTTTTGAGCTAAAGTAGTTCTTGGAATCATATCCATTGAAATGACATTTATTCCTTTCTCTGCATATTTCTTTGCAAGGTCGGGATAATTTAAAGGATAAAGAAATGTTATAAGCAGAGTTCCCTCTTTCATCAGTTCTAGTTCATTTATTTTTAACTCAGGATTTTCTAAAGGGCGCTGAACTTTTAGAACTATTTCAGAAGAGGCGTAAAGCTGTTTTACATCCTCAACTATTTTTGCTCCAGCTTTTTCATATTGATCGTTCCTGAAGCCTGCATTTAGTCCTGCATCTTTTTCGATATGTATTTCAAATCCTGCTTTAATAAGCTTTGAAGTAACTTCGGGAACAATTGCTACGCGGTTTTCTCCGGGAAGGATTTCTTTAGGAACTGCTATTATCAATACATTCTCCTCTACTGAATAAGATTTTTCTTACAGGAAAAATTAAGAGGTTTCGGAAGGAAAACCAAATACAAGTTCAAGTGTAAGTTCAAGTTCAAGTTTAGGAAATCTTAATCTTAAAACTTCTTGAACTTGATCTTGAACTTGAACTTGAACTTAAATAGGCTGCTCATGCGTAAGACAATGCAATGTTCCCAATCCCCAAACCAAATCAACACAATGAATTCCAATAACCGGACGATCAGTTATCAGTTCAGATAATATTCCTAAAGCTACTCGGTCATTCGCATCATTAAATGTTGGAACAAGAACTGCATAGTTTGAAAAGTAAAAATTTGCATAGCTTGCAGGGAGTCTTTCACCTTTAAAAAAAACAGGTTGAGGCATAGGAAAATAAACTACGTTTAACTTTGAGCCATCTTCAAGTTTCGCATCCTGTAATCTTTCTTTATTCTCATTTAAGTTTTTATAATTCGCATCATCAGGATTATTTTCCCGGACAAGCACAACTGTATTTTTATTTACGAACCTGCAAAGATCATCAACATGACCATGAGTATCGTCTCCAGCAATTCCTTTTCCAAGCCAGATTGTATTTGTAATTCCAAGATACTTTCTAAAAACTTCTTCATAATCTTTTTTTGAAAAACCTGGATTTCTAACCTGAACTTTATCATCCATAAGACATTCTTCTGTTGTTAGTAAAGTTCCGTTTCCATTACAATCAATACTTCCTCCTTCAAGAACAACATGTCTTCCATTATGTTCGGCTTTTATTCTTTCAAGATTGAATTTATCGGAAATGAATTTTGGCAGCTTTTCATCCTTCTTATAATTATCATATTTAGCCCATGCATTAAACCTGAAATGAAATGCTGAAACTCTTCCATTTTCATCTTTAACAAAAGTCAGACCTGAATCTCTCATCCATCCGCGGTCTGTTTTTAATTTGTAGAATTCAATATTATTTAAGTTCGTATCGACAGCCTTTAAAACCTTTCTTGCTTTTGCTTCATGATTTTTATCTTCAACAATGATTCTTACTTTTTCTCCGCGTGAAATGTAACGAGCAATTTCACTATAAACCCATGGAATTGGAGCAAACTTACCGGGCCAATCTGATTTATTATGAGGCCATCCAAGCCAGGTTGCTTCGTGAGGTTCCCATTCGGCGAGGATTCTTAAGTTGTTCATTTACTTAAGAAATCTTTCAGTAATCGGCTCATAAGAATCAATTCTCCGATCTCTGAGGAATGGCCAATTTCTACGGATATATTCAATTCTGTTTAAATCAACTTCAGCAATTACAACTTCTTCTTTATCAACTGAAGCTTGTGCAATTATAATTCCCTGTGGATCTGCAATAAAAGATGAACCCCAGAATTCTATTCCGGCAGAACCAGGCGTTTCTTTCTCTAATCCTATGCGGTTTACTGCAGCAACATAAACACCGTTTGCAATAGCATGGCTTCGCTGAATTGTCTGCCATGATTCAAATTGAGCTTTACCATGTTCCTTTTTTTCATGAGGATGCCAGCCAATAGCTGTTGGATAAAAGAGAATTGCAGCTCCCTGCAGAGCAGTAAGCCTTGCCCCTTCAGGATACCATTGATCCCAGCAGATTAAAGTGCCAATATTACCATACTCAGTATCAAAAGATTTATAACCAAGATCGCCGGGAGTGAAATAAAATTTTTCATAATAAGAAGGATCATCAGGTATGTGCATTTTACGGTAGATACCTGAAATTTTTCCTTTTGTATCAATAACAGCAAGTGAGTTATGATAAACACCCAGTGCTCTTTTCTCAAATACAGGAACTATAACAACAACTTTATTTTGTTTTGCAACTTTTGAAATTGCTTCAGTGGAGGAACCGGGAATTGTTTCAGCAAGGTTAAAGTATTCAATGTTCTCACTCTGGCAGAAATACTGAGAACGGAAAAGTTCAGGTAAACAGATTACCTGTGCACCTTTTTTTGCAGCTTTGTTAATCCAATCAACAGCTTTCCTTAAATTTTTATCAGAATCTTTACTCAAAGAGATCTGGATTAATCCTATTTTAAATTTGCTATACTTTTCCTTCATAATAATTAATTCTTTTTTTCAAAAGTTTATTCGGCAATAAGCTTTCCTTCCTCAGAATATTCCTTACTATTTACCAGTTCACCATTATCATAAGTTTCTATATACCAGAGTGAGCCATCATTGCGATAAATTTTAGTTTCACCTATTAGCTTACCTTTTTTATAAACCTGTTCACTCCATAATTTTCCATTTTCATAAAAAGATTTAGTATTTCCCTCTATGAAACCATAATCATAATTACTTTCTCTCTTAATGCTGCCATTTTGATAATATGTTTTTTCAATTCCTTTTAGTCTGCCATACTCATAATATTTTTCTGCCATCAACATACCACCTTCAAAATATTCTTTTATATCACCGTGAAGCTGATTAGATGAATAAGGATAGCTCCCTTTTAACTTTCCACTTTCATAATAAAATTTAGTTAATCCTTCCTGGATATCACTAATGAAGTTTGCTTCAGCTTTTGTAGCTCCATTAGGATAATAATCGTACCCAGTTCCGTTCCTCGATCCATTTATAAGAATATAATAAGATTTCAACTGGCCGGTTTCATAATAAGCTCTTAATTCTCCATCAGGAACACCGGATGAAAATTTACCTGACTCTCTCAAAACTCCATTTGGATAATAGCTGCTGAACTCTCCATTAAATTTATCACTGCTGTAATTAATTTGCTCTTTCAGAATACCGGTTTCATAGTAAGCAGAATATTGGCCTGATTTCTTTCCTTCTTTATATGAAATTACTTCTTTAAGAATTCCGCTTTCATAATAATAAGATGATACACCGTCAAGCTTATTGTTTTTATAATTTTCAATTTGCTTTACTCTCCCATCAGGATAATACGAAATCACTTCCCCTTCCTGAGAGTAAAGATCAGATGAAATAAAAAGAAAAATTAAAAGATATAAAAGGTTTTTGTACATTTTATTTTTCTCATTTACTAATAACTTAGGATATTGTCTGACTGCTGAAATTTTGGTATATGGTATAGAGGTATAGGGCATAATATTAAAACTTTATACCATATACCTCTATACCTATACCCTATACCCTATACCCAAGATCAATAACCAAATGTTGAAACCAAAACTCCTGAGGAATCATATTCTTTAGATCTCTGAATTTTACCATCCTTGTAATATTCTTCTTTGTTTAACTTTCCATTCCTGAAAAATGATTTTGACCATCCGTCAACCTCACCGTAAATATAATGCTGTTCTTCTTTAACAGCTCCATTCATATAATATTCTTTTCTCATGCCATGAAGATGTCCATCATCAAAATTTTCTTCAGCTTTTAACAATCCAATATCATAAAATGTTTTAGAAGACCCATTTATAACATCATCCACATACCTGAAAGAAGATTTAATAACACCGTTATCATGATAAGTCATAGCAATTCCATTCTTAATATTATTCTCGTAATTAATTTCAGATTCAATCATCCCGTTTTCATAATAGTTCCTGGTAATTCCTTGCTGGATACCATCAACATAATCAATTGAGGATTTTACAACGCCGTTTTCATAGTACATATATGATCGCCCCTGCAAAGTATCATTTTCATAGAACCATTCTTCCATCAGGAAGCCGCTGGGATAATAAATTTTTGTTGAGTTCTCCCTTCTATTGTTTTTAATAAAAACTTCTTCATTAAGGGAACCATTATCATAATAAACTTTATCAGTT
Organism: uncultured Ignavibacteriaceae bacterium; assembly: GCA_964515875.1. Classification (GTDB taxonomy): domain Bacteria; phylum Bacteroidota; class Ignavibacteria; order Ignavibacteriales; family Ignavibacteriaceae; genus RBG-16-34-14. Next base: position 6,373 of record CAZEWJ010000040.1, read on the forward strand.
CTCTCCTCAGATTCAAGTTTTCCCATATAATCATATCTTACACGGGTAATTAATTCATCTTTCAAATAATTATCCAGCACTCTTACACTTCCGCCGCTGTCATATATCTTAACTTCCCCCTCGAGCTTATCATTAATATAAAAAGCTTCAAGTGCAACTCCGCCGCTTTCATGAAATACCCGTGTTACACCCTGCATCTTTCCATTTAAAAATCTTCTCTCAACTTCCACCGCCTTAGATTTATAATATGTTTTTGAAATTCCATGCAGTACACCATCTTCAAATAACCATTCCCCCTGGAGTTCTCCGGTTTTATAAAAAGTATATGTAATGTTGTCCAGTTTTCCATCATAATAGTTTTGTTCAGCCCATAATTCGCCGGATTCATAATACCATTTGGAAATTCCCTCCTTCAGACCACTACGGTAATTCCACTCGATACTTTTTATTCCATCTTCAAAATACCAGGTTGAAATTCCATCTTCCTTTCCCTGGAAGAAATGCCATTCCTTCCAGAGTCTTCCGTTGGGATAATATTCTTTATAAAGACCATGCAGCTGGCCGTTCCAGTATTCTCCTTCGGTTTTAACTATACCATTGGGATAATATGTCTTTGTAACATCTACTCCACCTGATTGGGAAAAGCAAAGTGATCCTGATAATAATATTACGCTGAATATGAGAAATTTTTTCAATTTTATTTTCTTTTTATAAATAAAAATAAATTTAAGTAATGACTAAGTTAAAATTTTTTGGAGTTAAGTTAAAAGGAGAAACTGTTACACCTGAAGGAAGTTCAAGTGTATTATTGGATCAAGCGAGACGGAAGCCTGAATTTATGAGTAATAATTTAGCTCTCTCTGCAGCTTCATTTGTTTCAAAAGATAATCTGAAAGTTCCCCCTGTTCCTTCTCTGACCTTTAGAAGTTCTATATCTTTAATGTTGATTGAATTCTTATAAAAGATTTCAGTAAGCCGGAATAAAGTGCCCGGTTTATCTTCAGCATAAATAAAAACATCATGAACCGGATTTATGAAACCTTTAACATTGGATGGAATGCTTTCTCTTTTTTTCCTGGAGGAAATAAATTCATTTTTTATAGATTTGAATTCTCCTTTATCAATAAAATTTTTCATTGATTCTAGTTTTATAATAAGATTTTCAATCGCCGAAGTAATTTCTTTTTTATTATACTGAAATACCGGTTCCCATACTTCAAAATCACTCGATGCGATTCTGGTTAAATCCCTGAAACCACCGGCAGCAAAATCGAGATAATTAATATTTTTCTCTTCTGATAAAGAATTTACAAGACTAACAGCCAAAACCTGAGGAAGATGACTTACATGAGCAATAATTTTATCGTGTAGATATGGATCAATAAACCTTATTCTTGCACCAAGAAGTTTTATAATATCAGTAAACTGATTTATCACAGGAAGGTTTTTAGAATTTTCTGATAAAAGATAAAGTGAATTTTCAAAAAGCAGGGGATCAGAATTTTCCAAGCCGCCTCTTTCTTTTCCGGTCATTGGGTGTCCGCCAATGTAAAAACCGGAACTTTTCATCTTCTTCCATTCATCTTCGAAAACTCCTTTAACACCGCAGACATCAGCAATTATTTGTCCTTCTCTAAGCTGTGGAGCTAAAATCTTAAAATATTCAAGAGATAAATTTGTTGGGAGGCAGAGAAAGATAATATCGGAATTAAGGCTTCCAGAAAATGAATTAATCTTCTTATCAATAATTTTTAATTCTAACCCCTGATCAGAAATGAAATCTTTATCAAAGCCGGCTATCTCAATTTCTTTGTTAGAATTTTTTAAAGCTTTAGCAAGTGAAGCACCAATTAGACCGAGACCGAGGATAGAGATTGTTGTCATAATAGAATTAAAAATTATAAATGAGAAATTAAAAATTATCAGGATAAGGAAAAACTTGTTGTAGAAGAATAAATTTAATTATTATAGAAAAAAAATCTTAACGGTATACGTTATCTGGTATAGAATGGCGGAAAAAGATGTTCGTCAGTCTGAATGGAAGTCGAAGGCTATTTAACCAACACAGCTTTAATTGCTTTATTATAGCTTCCGCTTATAGTTTGGATAAAATAAACACCCGAAGGAAGATTTGAAGCATTCCATCTGAAATTATACGTTCCGGGTTCAATAACATCTTTCAATATATTTTCAACCTCCCGCCCGATAATATCATAAATAGTAATTTCAGTGTAGCTTCTCTCTGAAGTTTCGAACCTGATGTTTGTCTGCGGATTGAAAGGATTTGGATATACATTCAATTGATAGCCATCAGCTAATTGAAATCCGTTATCTTCAACAGAAGTAGTACCTGATGTATCTTCCGGAAAAAATGTATAAGCTATTCCCCCTTTATTAAACCAGGATTGAGAAAGCAAAGTTTTGTTATGCATATAGCTGTAACCATTAGACTTTGCCGGATCATGAACAAGAGGTTTACCCAATGAATCAAATCCTGCAAGCATCATAAGGTGACCATTGGGATATAAAGGCGAACCGACCGACATAACCACACGTCCGCCTGCAGCCAGAATTTCACGTGCTTCGCTCCACGTCCGGTAGCGTGTAACAGCACCGTTAAGATTAAATTCGGCAGCATTCTGCACTGCTCTTGGCCATATCCCAAACATTTCCCAATAAGTATCATAATTATCTATAGCAAATTGCAGCGGATCTACCTCAATATTATAACTGCGTAAGACCATACAAACAGAAGTGGGTGAACAAATATTTCCGCCTATCCCCGGATCAATTGAGTATTGGTAATAATGCTGTGTAGGGATGAATATATCCTCCGGGTTATCATTAACAATCGTTGATATATTAACATTGTCGGTAGTTTCCTGGTCGCTCACAAAAAAACTTAATTTATGCAAACTCGGAGTTAGTTCACTGCCGCTGGTTCTTTTCATAATTACCTGGAACTGCCATTTAGTGTGATATGAATTTAAAACTACATAATCAATATCAATTTCCCCTCCGCTGTAACTCGTTGAACCATACGACCCAGGCCAAAGATTTTCCCTCCAGTAACCTATTGTAAGCCAGGGAGACCAGCCGTTCTTATAAAATCTCATCAACATTTTAAAGCTGCTGTTATCGTTGAACACATGTCCATTCCATGAAGGCAAACCGCGGTCAAATGGATATTCAGATGAATCAGCTTCAAACACTATAGAACCATTTGTTACTCCGTCAGATAGAATAACACTTTTTCCATCGGCAGTAATTTCCATTCCGTTCATGCTCTCAACATGCATTATAAGATTCTCTTCTTCATAAGAATAAAATTGATCCGGATAAGGTTGACCGAAGGCAATGACTGATAAAACAGAAAAAAGCAGTAAAAGTTTTTTAATCATATAAGTTTAAGTATAAATATTCACAGATTATTTAATTTTGAATTAAAGTTAGCTGTTTCATAATCGAATATAAACTTAACGTTTTACAAAACTACTGTCAATCGGCAAATTCAATGAAATCAGCCTGTTTGAGATTCTTTTCCAATTACGTAGGGATTTGATTTATCAAATTCATTGTTAAAAAATTAAAGATTAACTAATTAGAAAGACATGCAAAAAGAATAAGTATAACTGCAATAGCTGAGGCTATGGTACGAACAGCATTCCAGCGATTCCACGGTTTTTCAAAACATATTCTCGTTGCGGTAATTTCTTTTTCTGATGCAATGTTAATATCAAATTTTGAAAGTCTTTCATTTAAAGGAATATTTCTAGTTAATGTAACGCCAAATGCCGCAATGATATATAAAATTGAAGCAGCCAGAAGGAATGCAAATCTAACTGATTCTGTTTCCCCTGCATGCAAAAATGCCGCAAGGCTGCAGCTTTGATTGCTTGACGAACTTTCTCCAGTGTGGCTCGCATAGCTTCAGGAAGGGCATGCAGATATTCATCTACATTTTTTGCCTGACCGTCCGGCAGGCGGGCAGGAATGGTTTTAGCGGTTTTTTTCATAATAACTTCCTTATTTTTTCCAGTGTATCTCTGTGTCTTCTCAGTGTCCGCCTGTGGCGGATGTGTAATTTTTAAAATACATTTTCCTTACACAGAGAGCCACAGAGAGTGCTGAATTAGACTCTGATGGCTGGGCCAGTTTATTTCTCCGCCAGCTCTTTGAGCTTTTGTAGTGCTTTTGGCCACATATCTTCAAACATCTCAAACATCTCCTTGTTCATTTCCTCCGAGTCCAAGTCTACCAATACTTCGGTGGTGCCATTACTCTCTTTGAATGTGTAATTTTCATGCGCTCCTGCCCAACCCTTTACTGCTTCGCTTGAGGTGTCTTCTTTTCCATCTTGAACAATACCGAGGTGCTCTATGGAGACGTACTTATATTGCCTGTTTTCTTTTATCCGGCTCACCATTCCCATCTCGGCCTTTTTCTCCAGGGGCAAGGAAAAGTATTTTGCTTCCTTTACTCCAGTCACCTTTATAGTAAGAACCTGGCGCAAATGGTTCAGTCCATTTCCGGTAAGTATCATCCTCAAGCATTGTATTCCAAACCTTTTCTTTTGGTGCTTTGATAACAATCGAGAAATGTTGTTTTTCCATAATGATTTCCTCCTTCTATAATTTAAAGTTAATTTCTTAAGGCGACTGAATGAGCCCGATAATATTACCATCAGCATCTTTTACAGATGCAATCAGCTTACCACTACCGACATCTTTAATCTCTTGCAGGATTTGAGCACCAGCTTCCAGGAGAGATTGAAGATTCTGCTTGATATTGTCAACGTGGTAATAGCCTGTCATCCCATCTTTGTGTCCATTAGGATCTAAACCTATTTCCTGGTCTCCAACTCTAAATCCAACATAATAAGGCTGATCAGCGTATGGTTCGACACCCAATAGTTTAGAGAATAAAGTCTTTGCCCGCGCTATATCTTTAACTGGATAGATGATGGTTCTGATACCCTGATTCATAAGGAACTCCTTTCAATCAGTATTTTATTAATTTTTTTATTGTTCATAGTCTTAAACTGAAGGTTGTGTTTTTTGCCGTGGTAAGATGGGCTTTATTTTCCAGCGCATATATGCCACGAAGGTAATAATTATAAGTAGAACAGCAGTGTAGATTGCACTACTGGTTTCACCTCTGAACGAATGTAAAACTGTAGCGCTTGCCGTTACAATCATCAGACCAGCTGCAGTTAAGGGTATCAGCCAGGTAAAAATGCGAAGTATGCCAGGCAAAATCAGACCAACGACGGCGAGTAGTTCAGCAATACCAATGAAGTAGCGCAATCCAACCCCAAGATTGGCATTGATTATCTCAACCAATTCTGCAGGTGGAAAAACCATTAACCAACCGTGCTGTAGAAATTGAGCAGCAAGCAGTACCTGAAGAATCCAGAGAAGAATATTCATAAGTTTTCTCCTTTCTCTATATTACGAAATATATATCCTTGTCAACTCCTCTCCCCGAAATTTTAACTTGAGTAACTAATTTATTTTTAATTGCCCATACCTGCAGGCTGAAGCATACCTACACGGTTGCCTTCGGTATCTACGACTGCTGCGTAAAGACCAATACCGGGAATATCATCAGGTTCTTCAGGACTTTTTTTGTTGGGGTTACCTCCACCAAGCACCTTACCGCCAGCAGACTTAACCTTTTTCATGGCATCGTGGATATCATCAACTGATATAACTACAGAAACGTATTGGTTATCCTTAGATTTCTCAAAGAAGCCGCCATTGATTCTGCCGGGTTCTTTTGGAAATCCGTTTTCTTCCGTTTCGGTTGTTTGAACGAGAACATAATTGCCCATTTCTGGCCCTAACTGTTCCGTCTTCCAGCCGAAGACCTTGGTATAAAATTCAGACATACGTTTTTTATCTTCTGCCGGCATTTCAAAATGGACTACGGGATTCATTTTAGACATTTATAACCTCCTTAAATATTATTTTATTATTATTTGTGTTTATCACTAAACTTAAAAATATCTTTTTTATTTGAAATATTGACTTATAACTTTCTGATTAATTCTTTACTCAACAAACTACTATGCTATTCCTCGAAGAAGCCCTTTGGAGTTTCTCCCTTCAAGAAAGATTCAATGAAGGAAAGCAAAAGATCGGGCTGATTGATGACAGCAGTGTGCGATGTTGCCGGCAGGATTGCGAGACGTGAATCGGGTAAGGGCTTTCCCATATCACCCATTAAACCACCGCCAAGCAGCCGGAAGAAGGCGACCGTATGTTCGAGAGTTGCAACATCAGCATCACCAGCAATGATCAATACCGGCGTCTTCAAAGCTTTAACATCTGCTTCCCATGTCATAGGTTCCTTCTCGAGCGCAATCAGCTTCTCTACAAGTGCGGGAAAACCATCGGGATTAGCAGCATACTTACGATAGTCCTCAGCGAATGGCATCTCGACAATCATCTCAACAGTCATTTGCGGAATGACTGCCTTGAACTCAGGCTGCCAGCCCTCAGCATCGTAGGCGACTGAGGCTGCAATGAGTTTGTTCACCTTCTCCGGGTGGCGGATTACGAGTTGCAGTCCGGCTTCGGCACCCATGGAATAGCCGAACACATCGGCTTTCTTAAGGTTCACCGCATCCATAAAGGCTGCCACATCGTCTGCCAGATTTGGATAGGTGATAGGACGATCTATGTCGGTAGTGCGACCATGACCCTGTAATTCGAGGGCATAAACCTTATGAGTCTTTGCAAGTTTAGGGATAATCGATCCCATAGAAGGAATGTTCATGTAAGCACCGTGCAGTACAATAAGTGGATCACCTTCGCCGGAGACTTCGTAGTACATTTTCATACCATTCACATCTACATATTTTCCTGGAACTTGTTCTGAATTGCTCTCCTGTTGAGAATACGATGTAGATATTATTACGATTAAAAGAACTATTACAAGTTTGCTGAATGAGATTATTTTCGTATACATTATTTTTCTCCTGAAGATAAATATTGATAAATGTTTTTGATTGTTCGACTTCATAAATCTTTATAAATGACTTTTAAACCATAATTATTCATTCTGAAGCAAGTTTCCTTCTTCTTGCAAGTTCTTCTTCAGTTTCATTTTCAAGAGCGAACGATCCAACCTTAAGTTCTCCGACAGGCTTATAAACAGCAATGATAACTCCAGTACTCGATGATTTAACATCAACAAGCTTAAGCCCAGATGCATTTGTTCCATCACCAAAAAGCTGTTTACCTTTTCCGACCACTACAGGAAATGTCCATACATTATACTGATCAACCAGGTTTTCATTAGCAAGTGTTTTAATAAGATTACCGCTGCCATGGACCTGCAATTCCGGTTCATCTTGTTCCTTGAGCTTACCTATTTCCTTAACAACATTGCTCTTTATCAAAAAAGACTTGCTCCAATTAACTTTATTGAGTGTTCTGGAAACAACATATTTTTTTGTAGCATTGAATTTATCCGCTACAGGATCATCTTTAATGTATGGCCAATGAGCAGCAAAGATTTCATAAGTTTTTCTACCGAGTAAAAGCTCAAAAGGTTTTGCCATAAACTCATCCATTGTTTTTCCCATAATATCATCCCAATAGTGGAAAGACCATCCACCATATTTAAATCCACCAGTAGGGTCTTCTTCAGGCCCGCCCGGTGCTTGCATAACACCATCGAGTGTTACGAATGTGTTAACAACGAGTTTTCTCATTTTACTCTCCTTTGGATGCTTTTTTCAAAGCTGCTATATCAATTTTTTTCATTTGAAGCATTGCCTGCATAACTCTTTGCGACTTCTTTGCATCTTTATCACTTAACAACTTGCTTAAAACAGTAGGAACGATTTGCCATGACAAACCATACTTGTCTTTAAGCCAGCCACACATTTCTGCTTTAGGATCAGCAGAAAGTTTTCCCCAGTAATAATCTACTTCTTTCTGCGTTTCGCAATCGACGACAAATGATATTGCCTCATTGAATTTGAAATGCGGTCCTCCGTTGAGTGCTATGAACTCTTGTCCTGCGAGTTTAAATGGCACGGTCATTACCGTCCCCTTTGGTCTTCCGGAGGCCTTTGCCCTTTCTTCATCATAACGAGTAGTATCTCCACTCTTTGAATTTTTAAAAACAGATTTGTAAAAATTTACTGCTTCTTCGGCTTGGTTATCAAACCACAAAAATGGGGTTATTTTTTGCATTATAGTTTTCTTTCATTTTTTTTTATTAATAGTTTACTTTTTAAAATCAAGAAACGGTATTACAATTAAACTTTGTCATATTTATTTCGCCTCCTTAATTTGAGTTCACTCAATTCTTCCTCAAGCTTATCGAAGGATTCGTTCCAACCGGCTTGACACTGTTCAAACATCTCTCCTTCAGGAATGCCAACGTGCTTTAAAGTCATCTTTGCTTTGCCCTCTTGTTCTTCGAGTGTTACTGTCACTTGCAATTCCATTGGGAAGCCGGTAATGCCGTAATGGGAAGCCGGAACTATATTACCTTTCTCATCTGCAAAGCTATCTGTATAGACAATCTTCTTCAGCGGAATAATTTCATTGTAGACACCTGTACCCCAGTATTCCTGCCCATCAGATGAACGCATGCAATTAAGATATTTGCCTCCCACGCGAAGATCAATCTTGCAGAAAGGCGAAGTGAAGTCTTTTCGCCCCCACCAACCTTTAAAGTGCTCAGGTTCAGTCCATGCTTTCCACACAAGTTCACGCGGCGCATCAAATGTGCGAGTGATGGTTAACTCATTTTTATTTTGACCTGCCTTGCCGGCAGGCAGGATTGCCTTTTCCATTTTGTTTTTCCTTTCAACTTTATTTTGTTTTTAAATATTAATGACCAATTTAATTGATTGTTTATTTATTCAATGTCGTATCAACAACATAAGTGGTTAACTCCTCTATTTTTCCTCCCTTGAGACGATAAACATCACAATAAGCAGGACTATTGAGTTCTCCAGTTTTAGTTGTTCCATTTACCATACTTTCAACTACTTACATAATCACCTTCAGCAATAACATTCTTAACAGTAATATTTGGGAAATTTTCAAGCTCAAACATTTTCATAGTTTTAAGGAAATCTTTCTTTCCATGTATAGTCGGCATTCCAACAATATTCCATCGTATATTATTATCAAGATTGTCTAAAACAAATTCAGTATTACCTTTAGAATATGCTTCATTTATCTTTTGTATAAGTTTTTTATTTTTTGCTGACATTGATCAATTTTTCTCTTACTACGCTTCAAACTTAATAGCTATTATTAAAATTTGGAAGGTGTAAATACGGCAATCTAAGGGGTTGAATGCGACAATACTTTTATTTACTATTGTATCAAAAATCTATCAACTATTTTTTAAGAATGCTATGAAACATATTTCAATATTAATTCCACTTGGGCATACAAGCTTAGTTAATATAGAAGGAACGCACCAGATATTTAATGAAGTAAATGGACTTCTTGCAAGAATGGAAAGGCCTCCTCTATTCAAAGTACAGTTGGTAGGTCTTTTCAAGGAAACAAAACAAACAAATGGATTATTTACTGTAAATCCGGATCTTTTAGTTCAGGATGTAACTAAGACAGACTTAATAATTATTCCTGCTATACACGGCGATAAAAAGAAAATGCTAGAGAATAACAAAGAATTTATTCCCTGGATCATCCAGCAATATAAAGCAGGTGCAGAAGTTGCAAGCTTTTGCATTGGATCTTTTTTTCTTGCTGCTACAGGTTTACTTAAAGGAAAACAGTGTACAACACACTGGATGTTTGCAAATGAATTCAGAAATATGTTCCCGGATGTAAACCTGGTGGATGAAAAAATTATGACTGAAGAGAATGGCATCTATACAAGCGGTGGTGCTTATTCTTATTTAAACCTGCTTTTATACCTGATTGAAAAATATGCCGGACGTGATATAGCTATTTTAATCTCCAAAGCATTTATGATAGATATAGACCGAAAGAGCCAGTCTCCATTTATTATGTTCAAAGGGCAAAAAGAACATGAGGATGAACCAATTAAAAAAGCCCAGGAGTTTATAGAAAATAATTTCCGGAATAAAATAACTGTTGATCAATTAGCATCAATGCTTGCAGTAAGCCGGAGAAATCTTGAACGGAGGTTTAAAAAAGCTACAGCTAATACAGTGGTAGAATATATTCAACGTGTAAAAATTGAAGCTGCAAAAATGAGTCTTGAATCATCGCGGGAAAATGTTAATGAAGTGATGTATAATGTTGGATATCAGGATCCTAAAGCTTTCCGTACTACTTTCAGAAAGATTACCGGCTTATCGCCGATTCAATATAGGAATAAGTACAATCGTGAAATTGTGTTATAAGAATATCTGATTGTTCCCTTCCTTTTGAATAAAAATCCAGTTCAAAGTGTGGAAGAAATTATCGAAGCTAACGTTGGTGCATATGCGGCGTTTGAAACATTCCCTGTCTATACCCACCCAACTTTATTAGTTGCTTTTCGCTGCCTCTTTTTTTGCTTGTAGTAAAAATAAACATTCCTCCGCCGGCGCACAAATTACATGCAAAAAACTTGCACTTCCCCCGCATTTTTTTTAGCCCGTGTTTGTGCCCAGTTGCAGCCCCAAAGGTGCGTTACGCTTAAGTGTCCGCTGATAAGTTTTGCTATTAATTTTGTCCTTTTTTTATTATATTTGTAGTATGAAAGCAATGGTAATAACACCCAGGAGTCAAACTGAATTTAAGTTTATAAATGACTTATTAAAAAAACTTGGTATTTCGTCTGCAACAATGACTGAAGAAGAGTTAGAAGATGTTGGTTTATCAAAAATGCTTAAAGCAGTTGATAAAACAAAAAAGGTCAGCAAAGAAAGTATTATGCACAAATTAAAGTCATAATGCAGGTCGAGTTTTTAAGTAAATTTTCAAAAGACGTAAGTCGAATTAATTTAAAGTCAGTAAAGTCAAACTTGATAAAGTTGATACAACTGGTCGAGTCCTCCGATAACTTAAGTAATATACCCAATCTTAAAAAACTTGCTGGCCATAGGTCTGCATATAGAGTCCGAATAGGTGATTTTAGAGTTGGATTTTTTTATGAGAATAACAAAGTTATTTTCGCGAGAATTGTCGACCGTAAAGATATTTATAAAGTATTTCCTTAATTCTGTCCGAATACAACGTCATTTAAAAACGAAACGATTTTGTCAAGAGAAAAGTTGTCTCGGAGAATACGTCCGCTGCAATTGGCACTAACGTTTTGCGGCTTGGCAAAGGTGGCGATTTTCAGCACCAACTTTCATACGAAGCACTAAAGTTTATATACCCACAAAACTGTCCTACGGAAGTGCTGAACCGCCACTTTTGCCAAACCGCTGTTATGGGCAGGGCTGTCTACTCGATGAGCGGTTCGTTGTTCTGTCACTATTAGCTACATAACTCAGCAAGACCACTCCTGATTTGGATGCTTTTGCATCGCTTAATTTCAGTCCAACTCTACCTTTAATGTTTTTGAAAAGTGGTTTACCAGATCCTAAGATGACAGGATGGACTGCAAGTCTGTAAACATTTACCAGGCCCAGATTAATGAAGGTCGTGATAAGTTTTCCTCCGCCATAAAGCCAAATGTTTTTGCCGGGCTGCTGCTTAATTTCTATAACTCTTTCTTTAATGCTTGAATTAATGAAAATGGCTTTACTATCATTTGTTTTTGTTGTTGAAAAAACATACTTCGTTTTACTGTGAAGCAAGTTATAAGCATCTTTAACTTTTGGACTTGCATTTTCACCTGGCTGATAGTTGCCCCACTTTTCATAGCTTACTCTTCCATAAAAGATCGTGTCAATGTCAGCAAGAATGTCAGAAAGAATATCACCAAAATCAATCTCTTTATCTTTAACGAGCCAGTCAATTTCTCCATTCGGGCCTTCAATGAAGCCATCAAGTGTTACTGCTAAATCTAAAATAATTTTTCTTCCCGCATAATGGGATTTCGTTTCACTCAACATTTATTTTGTCCGGCGTATAATAAAAGCACTCTCTTCTTTTGTAAGGCCTACTAAAAAGTAATTTTATAAAAAAATTATTTTTAAATAATTGCGCTGGGTCCGCCATCACCTTTTTTTAATTTGTTGCTGACTTTGGAAGACCCGAGCGGACTGAAACTACAGTTGATGCTATAAAGAGAGAGCGGTCTTCTACGCCGGGTTGTTCTCGCAGACGCCTTTGAAGAGCTCGAGATTGGTGGCCTGTGCGGCCATCATGCCCTGCCTGTTTTCGGCGGGCAATGCAGCGCCCATCCAGTTCACGTTGAACTTCAGTCGGGTACTGCCGTCGTGGTGAGGATATAGATCGTAGTAGAGCATGATCGTCAGGCCGATGTCGGGCATTTCTACCCGCTCCGAATAAAGTGCATGTTCCTTGTCGAAGTCGCGATACACGGCCGTGTTGATCAGAACCATTCCCATAAACACGCAGTTATGCTTCATGCCAATGTGTTCTGACGTCATTTCGCGATTTATGGAGTCAACGCCCGCCAGCCATTCCGGCCGTTTGTCGACATTGATCAACGTCTGGTACACTGCCTTAAGAGGAGCATTGATCACGATCTCAAGATTGTCATCTCCTCTATCGATGACGAAGCTTGGAGGCGCCGGTAGCGAAGGGATCCGGGCCTTGTACTCGGTAAGCGTTGCAAATTCGTAATCGACTTTACCAATTGCGGGGTAAGTCTGACTTGATTTTGACCAAGAGAGCATTGGATTTGCGTTACTGCGCCCGACCGCGTCGCAGCAGAGCTCGGTCATGAGGATGTATTCGTTAGAGTCGACGTCGTTCTTCAGGAGCCGGTGGGCGATGATCATATCAACTCCGGTCGCTTTGACGAACTGAGCGACCTTGATTTCCTTGATGTGCCCAAAGTGTGCGACGAACTTGAGAGTCAGATTGGTAGCCGACTGGCACGCGCCACACTGGCAGACTGTGTCTCGTTCTATGACCCTGAGTTGTCGGTGGAAGTTCGAAAACATGCTCAGGCACTGATCGACGAGTAGTGGCGCTGTAGCGGTGCACCCTTGCGATAGAAGAGAACGGCGTCGCCTTCGATCTCAGCAAGCGTGAGCTCCGTTTCATTCGACTTGACGATGAGTTCCAGCAGCTCTGTTATTATGTGGGCGCAGTGATCGATCTCCGTGGTACTCGTAAAATCAGTAAAACCGCTAATGTCCGGAATGAGGATTATTGCTTGTTCAGTCATAGCGAGAGTCTTTTAAGTTGTCAGGGCGAGGGTGAGGCGACTCCAGACTAGGCACGGTATAACACTCTGGTTTATCGGGAGACGTGCTAGGCATTGTACTGACCTCCGAGCTTTGCTGCCTGGGGTTTACCTATGTGCCCGGCTTCTTTCAAGATTTGTGGGACCTCGGGGTCGGAGACGAAGCTCTGCCAGCCCTTCTCATCCCAATCGAAGATCACCCAGACACGGTCGTCTTCAGTAGGATCGCGAAAGACGGTTGAACCCTTGGACCCGTGTTGCTTTCTCTTCTCAGCGCCCTTGGTTGAGAAGATTTTCAAGAAGCGGTCGAAATCCTCGACCTTGGTTGTTGCGAGTATCATATTTTACTTGATTTGTTTTAAGTGTTGTCGCAATCCTGCGAGATCGTTTCTAATTCATATTGCAGGAATCTTGTTTGCTTAATTCAGACTTTGCATGCGCTCCTTTGGATCAATTACCCCCAGGTTCTTGACAATCTTGAAATGACCGTTTTTCGCCTGGGCGATGTACATGTTCATTCGAACGTGATGCTGACCGGGCACCATTTCAGCTGAACCACCCGGCCCCTCGGCGATCTTTGCATGGTCCAGTGCCTTGATGACATCTTCTTGCTTTAGCGAGCCCGCCTCTTTCACAGCAGCCTCCCAGAGCCTCAGACCCCGATACATGCCTGAACACGCACTGCCAGCAGTGAACTTGGCACTGCCTGGATAGAGCTTGTCGTACTGATTGATCAGTTCCTTACTGAATGGATCGCTGATGTTCTGATAGTAGTCGAGGCAACTGTACAGACCCTCCACGTGTGCGGCTGGCACTAAGTTGAAGAAATTCTCGTCGAAGTACGTGCAGACTATGTGTCCACCCCGCTTCGTGAAGCCAGAGTTGTAAAGCTGCTCGAGGAATGGCGTGAGCCCGGGAGGAACGATCGTATTAAATACCACCTCTGCACCACTGGACGTGATCTTGTCAATAGTCTTGCTATAGTCAGAATGATCGAGGGGAAAGTACTCCTCTCCGACTATTGTGCCACCGTTAGCCGTGACAACTTCACGGACCTTCTTGTTCATCGTGTGTGGCCAAATATAATCAGCAGACGGCAAGTAGAATTTCTTCGCCCCCGTTTGTTGCATCAGCCAGGGAATGAGAGGTTCAACCTGCTGCGCTGGCACGGGGCCGGTACAGAAGATGAGCGGGTCACATTCCTCTCCCTCGTATTGCTCTGGGTAAATGTAAAGCTTCCTGCCCTTCACTACAGCAGGACCCTTGATAGCTTGCCTCGTGGAGCTATAAATGCCACCGAAGATCACATCGACTTGATCTTCCTGGACGAGCTTAGCAGCTTTGGCTTCCGCTATGCTATCCGTAGTTGCACTGTCTTCAAGATAAAGATCTATCTGCTGCCCTAACAAGCCACCCTTGGCATTGATGTCATTAATCACCATCTTCGCTACGTTTGCATTGGCGGTACCCATGAACGAGAGTGCACCGGTCTGGTCCGTGATTACACCCACCTTGATGGATCGACCAGCTGAAGTTGTTGATTCTTTCATTGTATTTTCTCCTCTAAAAAATGGAAATCAAACTTTCAGCACGTGAGTTACAGAAAATCTAAATTACTTTTATTTAGTCGTTCATTTGGAGTATGTTCACTGGTAAGTCCGCACTTATTACAACTGACAATTTCAACATAAGAAATTTTGTTTCTAATTTCAATAAGAGATTAGTAATGGAGTAATGGAATGTAATAGCAGGATAGAAATGTTATAGATTCGCCAAAATAGAAATGTCAGTACAAAAGTAAGAATTTGAGATTCTCAAAAAAACGGAGAATCCTCAAAATGAATGGAGTACTGACTTTGAATAAAAAAGAAATAGATACGGTTAATAATCATAACTCAAATAGAAGAAAATAAAATAACAGTCTTGGAAGCAGCTGAACTATTAGCATTAACTCAAAGACAGATTTACTGGATATTGAAAAGAATACGAGCAGAAGGAGTAAAAGAGATCATAGTCCAATTATATCACGAGTCCCGTATGGGACGAAATATGAGGATAGTTTCCCAACAGTAAAAAAGAAATTTAAAGAACAATTCATTCTCTAATTTTTTAATTATTTGGGACACTAATGAGTTGTCAATATCCAAATTCAAGTCCTAAAAGAAAAATTTTTTTATTTTGTCCGGTGTATAATAAAAGCTCTGTCTTCTTTTGTGAAGCCTACTTTGGGATAATAGTCCATAGCAGTCGGAACTGAAAGTAATAAAACCATTGATTGCTCTCCGACTTTTTCCTTAGTAAGAGCAATAAGTTTTTTACCAATCCCCGATTTTTTATAATCAGGACTGATCCCGCAAGGCGGGACAAGATAACTACTCCAAACCCAATCCGTTTATTGTTCGGGAAACACCTACAAGTTTGTTTTCATTCCAGGCAGTTACAATCAGATTTGAATTTTCAAACATCTTTTTTATTCTTTCAGGATCATTTGTAGGTCTTGGAAGGCCGGCATTGTCATAGAGTTCAATTACTTGTTCTGCCGTTGGAACTATGTCATCTTTGTAAGTTATTTCCATATTTTTTATTCTTTTGTTGTTTGTTTAAAAATATATCTTATTGGAATTTGTTACTCTTCCAAAGTGATTACAACATTTCCTGTTTTTTGACCAGAGGCAACATACTTATATGCTTCATCGATTTTTTCCAAAGGATATTTTCTATCTATCACCGGTTTGAATTTTTCTTTTTCAATAAGATTGCTGATGAAAAGTATACTTCCTTTGCAATCTTTAGGAATGGGGAATTTGACTTTTTTGCCTGCCTGCCGGCCAGGCAGGTTTCCCATTGCTGTTATAAGCGGCAAATAAGTATTTTGCCAATATGGGCCTAATTCTGTTGAAATATAAATGCCACCGGACTGTAATAATGGTTTGCATTTAGCGAATGAACTTTTGCCAACTGCATCAAAAACGAAATTATATTTCTCATCATCTTTAGTAAAATCTTCATTTGTATAATCAATTACTTTATCGGCTCCTAAGGATTTTACTAATTCTATGTTTTTTGTATTACAAACTGCAGTAACATTAGCTTCAAAATATTTTAGAAGTTGTACAGCCGCTGAACCAATGGCACCGGTGGCACCATTAACGAGAACTTTTTGCCCACTTCTAATTTTTACTTTTTTGATACAATTATAGGCATAATGCGCACCTTCAGCACTGGCTGCAGCCTGTTCATAAGTTATATTGTCCGGTATTGTTGTCAAAGCTTTGTCTTTTGATATTTTCATGTATTGTGCATGGGATCCTAAACCCTCATCATTAAATCCCCAAACCTTATCACCAATTTTAAAAGACATTACGTTTTTACCAACAGATTCAATTTTGCCTGCAAAGTCTGTCCCCGTAATAGGAGATTTCGGTTTGAATAAACCTGTGAAAAATCTTATTATAAATGGCTTCCCCCAAAGTATTCCGCAATCAGTTCTGTTTACTGTTGTCGCATATACTCTTATCAATACTTCATTATCATTGGGAGTTGGCTTATCAACATCTTTTATCTTTAAGATATCAGGTGAACCGTATTCAGAACGTACAATTGCTTTCATTTTATCTATATTCATTTTATATATTGATGCAAAATGTTAATATACATTTTGTTGATAATAAGAATTCCGTCGCCCAATAATTGAAACTGAATAAATATTTTTTGTAGATTTGTTAGCGGTTGTTTTGTCTTTACAGGCATTCCTATTTCAAATAAGTGTTAGGAACATTTGGTGACAAGTAATCAATTCCATAAGCAGCTTTAAGTAATTGTGATACCACTTTTGAAATTGTAATTTCATTTCTGTGCATTTGAGGCAAAAGCCCCATCATTGCATAACTGATTGGGTTTACAGCAGGAACTAATGTTTCCCATTCGTAACCTTTACCCCAGATAAATCCTGCAACAGTTAATTTCAAGTCAACTGATTTGGAAAGAAGATAATTTAGCATGTCAATGGATGATTTGAGTTTTGGTTGACCGTATGAAAAATTGGAGTTTGTCCTCCAAACCCATATTCGTCAACTCCTGCTTTTGCATTTGTGTCTGCTCCATGCTTAACAAGAACTTCGGCACAAGAAAGATGATTGAATTCAGCACAAATATGAAGTAAAGTCGCTTCATATAAAGGTGTATAAGCACAACGAAGCGAGTATTTTCTTTTAACTGCGTCGGGATCTTCATTTAATTGAGCGTCCAGCGAATTTGCATCATCTAATAAAACCGATAACAAGACTTTGTCATCGAAAGTCAAACCATAATCTACAAAAGCTCTAACGCAATCTTTAAATCTGGAAGTCCTGGTGTATTCGCTTGTCAGTTCGTAAATGAGCCGCTCATTTCTAAAATGATCATTAGGATTAACTCCATTTTCAAAACATTCTTTTATCCCTTCAACAGAGTGAAGCTCAATTTCACCAATAAGTTTTTGCAAGTAGTCCATAACTTAATTTAGAGAAGTATCAGCATAAAATAACCTTTACGCAATATTGCGTATAATCTTATTTAAAATCTAAATTTATTTGATAATCTAAATTAAAAAGTTATTAATTTACTTTGAAATGAAAAAATCCGAGTTAATTAAGAGCGATTATAAAAGAAAATTAAATCCCGAAAAATCGGGACAGATATTACCCTGCCGGCATCAAAGCGCTTAGTAAAACTTCTTTCTCTTTTCCTCTTGGCTTAATAGCTCCCAGGCTGAATTAAATAATTTTTTATTTAAACTGAGTACTCCGAGTAAATCTTACTAAAAATTTCTCTTTGGGTATATCCTAATAAAGATTAGATAGAATTAGGGTATCCCCTAATATTTTTATTGTAATTATAAGGTTATATCCTTATCTTTAATTTCAATAAATAAGGATATTCCCTAATGAAAGATGCCAATAGAAAATTAATGATTGAGCAGCTTGATAAAAAGCTTTTAAAATTTGCTTCAATTGAAAGTGATTTTATTCCTCGTAGCGGTTGGATTAAAGCAATCCGCACTGCTTTGAGTATTTCATTAACTCAATTTGCAAAAATTTTAAAGAAATCTTCACCCACAGTAAAAGAGTTAGAAGAACGTGAAGCAGAAAAAAATATAACTCTTAAAAAATTAGCTGAGGTTGGAGAAGCACTGAATTTAAGGTTGGTTTATGGATTTGTACCCAAAGAAGGTTCTCTTGAAAAGATGATTGAAAAACGTGCTTATCAACTGGCAGAAGAAATTGTATTAAGAACTTCCCACACAATGAAGCTTGAAGATCAGGAGAATTCTGAAGAAAGAATTAAAAAAGCAATTAAAGAGAGGGCAGAAATAATAAAAAATGAAATGCCAAAGTATTTATGGGATTAAATCTTGATTATACTGACGGGCAGACTCCTCTCGATGAAGATGAAAAGGAAGGAATACTAATTCCATCAATTACTACGCGAGGCGAATTGGATGAATTTGAACAGCTTGGCGTTGAGAAAGCTAATGAATGGCTTTTATCAAAAAAGTTAAATATTAACAAAATCCTGACTGAAGAGTTCATTAAAGATTTACACAAAAGAATGTTTGGTGATATCTGGAAGTGGGCTGGTGAATTCAGAAAGACTAATAAAAATATTGGCGTTGACAAATTTTTGATTGAAACAGAATTAAAAAATCTTCTTGATGATTGCAAATACTGGATTGAAAAGGAAGTGTTTTCCGAAGATGAAATTGCTGTGCGATTAAGTCATCGCATAGTACTTATCCATCCTTTTACAAATGGCAATGGACGCCATTCACGTTTAATGGCAGATGTGATAATTACAAAAGGATTTGGTAAACCATATTTTACCTGGGGTAGTGTTAGTCTTACCAAACAAGGTGATGCAAGAAGAAAATATTTAGCAGCTTTGAGGGAGGCAGATGAAAACAATTATAGCCCTTTAATTAAATTTGCAAGATTATAAAATATTATCCTGTTGGTATCAAAGCGCTTAGTAAAACTTCTTTCTCTTTTCCTCTTAGCTTAATAGCCCCAGGGCTTTAGTTACATAATTTTTTGTTAAGCTAAGTTCTGCCAGTAAATCTGCTGAGGCAATTATTTCCACATCAAATTCCTTGCACTTATTCCGGATTCTTGATGTTGTATTCATTACATCACCTGAGTAGGTAATATCTCTCTTGATAATTCCCACTTCACCTACAATCACTTTTCCCCAATGAATACCCGCTTTGAAAGTAGGAATCAAGCCGTAGCGATGCAGGTATTTTTCTTTTTTCTTTTCGATTTGAAGCTTCATATCAAAGAAACATTTCACGCACTGATTGTTTGCAATTCCATCTTCATACTTCCATGCTATAACTACTTCATCTCCTATATACTGATAAATTTCACCCTTGTTATCAAGAATCGGATTGGTGACGTCAGCAAAGAAATCCTTTAGAAGCTCATGATACTTTTCATCACCTAACTTTTCAGCAATTGCCGTAGATGAATCGAGATCGAGCGACATAAATATCCTGCTTTCCTCTTTTGGAGTATTGTATTTTCCCCAGATGATATTCCAGGAAACTCCATGTCCAAATTTACTGTTCAACTGCAGAAAAAGTTGTGTGAGTGCAACAACAACAGACCAGACAATGGTATTCTTTATAGTTCGCGCATTGTCAAACAGAAAATTTTCAAAATCCGCTTTTGATATCATATCTGTTAGAGATTTGCTGGTTCGCACCGGGACAGAAATTATTCCAACAATAAATACAATTAAGGCTACGATAAGGATAAAAAATATGCTTACTGCAATAATAGTATAACCATAAGGTTTATCCTGATATTCAACATTCACAAAAAATACGAGGAAACTTCCACCCAGCAATGCACCTACAAATGCTGATCCCATATTCATAGCCATGGAAAACAGAAAAGAATATTCATCTGTTGGTCCGCGGGAAAGCTGAGTATGAAGAGTAAAATAATCATAAACAGTTATGAAAAATCCCACGATTAACCATGCACAGATAATTACACTTAGCTGTTTTAGCTTGAGCTGTGTTCTTATTTTCAAGGTCTCAAATATCTCCTAAAAATCAATGTACTAATTCTTTAGGCGGGAATGTCTCTTTGCGGAGTTAAATAAAATCAGGAAAATCATAACTGTTTCAAGCAATTTTCCTTCCTATTACTTCTGCAATAGCTTTTATCTGTATCATAAGATCAGAAAACTGTTCCGGCAGCAAAGCCTGCGGCCCATCGGACAAAGCATTTTCAGGATCGTGATGAACTTCAACCATAATTCCATCTGCACCTGCAGCAACTGCAGCTCTTGCCATAGGAATTACTTGATCTCTCAATCCGGTTGCGTGTGAAGGATCAGCAATTACAGGCAGATGGCTTCTTTTATGAACAACCGGGATAGAAGAAATATCAAATGTATTTCTTGTGTAGGTTTCAAAAGTCCTAATCCCCCTTTCACACAACATAATATTCTGATTACCGTTTGAAAGAATATATTCAGCAGACATTAACCAATCATCTATTGTTGCAGAGAGTCCGCGTTTGAGCATAATTGGTTTTGTTACTTTTCCAAGATCACGAAGTAAAGAAAAATTCTGCATGTTCCTGGCACCGACCTGGAAAATATCTGTGTACTGTTCAATGAGATCAATCTGGCTGCTCTCCATAACTTCTGTTATAACGAGTAAGCCAAACTTATCTGCAGCCTGGCGTAAAAGCTTAAGACCTTTTTCTCCCAATCCCTGGAATGAATAAGGAGATGTTCTCGGTTTGAAAGCACCGCCTCTTAAAATTTTGGCCCCAGCTTTGGAAACAATTTCAGCAAGAATAAAAATCTGTTCTTCGTTTTCAACTGAGCAAGGTCCTGCTATTACAACTACATCTTTATCGCCAATTACAACATTTCCCAATTTTATATGTGTATTATCTTTCTTAAAGCTCCTGCTTGCAAGCTTGAAAGGTTCGGTTATCCGATAAACTTCTGCAACACCTTCAAGGATTTTAACTCTGCGAATATCAAAATTTGGCTGAACACCTATTGCACCAAGAATAATCTGTTCAACACCTGTTGATTTATGGACAGCAAATCCGAAATCTTCAAGATGCTTGATTACATTTTCTAATTGCTTTTCGGCTATATTTTTTTCAAGAACAACAACCACATTTAGCTCCGTAATTAATGGAAATTCTTTTCTCCGGCTTCTATCGCCAGGTCAATATAATCTTCTTTAGTTGGAATTGCACAGGAATATTCAGGACTATATGCGCAGTAAGGATTATAGGCAAGATTAAAATCAATTGTGTAAATAAAATCTTTATAAGGATTCAATTCGAAATCAATATATCTTCCAACTCCATAA
This sequence comes from uncultured Ignavibacteriaceae bacterium, assembly GCA_964515875.1. Classification (GTDB taxonomy): domain Bacteria; phylum Bacteroidota; class Ignavibacteria; order Ignavibacteriales; family Ignavibacteriaceae; genus RBG-16-34-14. The sequence goes on from CAZEWJ010000040.1 coordinate 28,034, forward strand.
GTTTCTTCGTCTGTAGTTTTATCTGTAAACCAGATGCTGAAATATTTTTCTCCTGCTTTCGAAAATCCTTCATAAACATTTACTTTAAATTTATCACCTTTATAATCCAGTTTAACAAATCCATATCTAACAACTTTTCTTTCTTCACCTTTGGTTCCAAAAATAATTACTGTATCCTTCTTATCATACTCAAATAATTTACTCTTAAAAACAAAATCCGGATCGGGTTCATAATATTTTAAAGGTTCAAAATGTACTTTCCCCTTAAAGTTAAAGGGAGAGTTCGGATCGTTTTTCATAAAATCATCATTTTCCTGCCTGATACTGTTTATATCTTCAATATTTTTTTTTTCTTCAGAAGTATAATCCCTTCCACAAGAGATAAGAATAAGGGGAAATAATAAAAGAAAAAATTTAATCGCCATATTACATCTTCTAATGTTGTTGGTCATTGGCTTCGCTGTCATTCAGTTGTCATTCAAAAGGTATTCGATTGTGTCATTCAATTTGATTATCATTCATCATCTCAAAATTTCATAATCTCAAAGTCTTGTTGTCTCCATTTACCACCTGTCTTCGCAAGGCTTCGGCAGGCAAGTTTTCCATCTTCCATCACACATTATCTTTTACCCTCTTCTTTAACTCATGCAATTTATTCAAAGCTTCAATTGGAGTAAGTTTATCAATCTCTATGTTGTTTATCTCTCCTCTCAGTTTATCATCCTGGAACTCAAAAAGACCTATCTGGCTTTCATTGCCTGCTTTCATTCTTGAGAGTTTTTCCTTTCTTTCTTCATAAGGGGTTAATTCCTTGCTTTCAAGGTTTTGCAAAACTTCTTTAGCCCTGTTAATAACAAACTGAGGTAATCCAGCCATTTGCGCAACCTGTATTCCATAACTATGGTCTGCGCTTCCCGGGTTTACTTTGTGAAGAAAAATTACTTTATCACCATACTCTCTTACTTCAACTTTATAGTTTCTTATTCTCGGAAAGATCTCAGACATCTCATTCAACTCATGGTAATGTGTAGCAAAAAGAGTTTTTGCTCTAAGCTCAGGATGTTCATGAAGATATTCTGTAATTGCCCATGCAATTGAAATTCCATCAAACGTGCTTGTGCCTCTTCCAATTTCATCCAAAAGAATTAGACTTTTGGAAGAAGCATTATTAAGAATGTTAGCAGCTTCCTGCATCTCAACAAGAAAAGTACTTTCACCTGCAGTAATATTATCGCTTGCACCAACACGTGTAAAAATTCTGTCAACCAAACCTATCTTTGCATTTTTGGCAGGAACAAAGGAACCAATTTGTGCTAATAAAACAATCAATCCAATCTGACGAAGATAAACGGATTTACCAGCCATATTTGGACCTGTAAGAATAATTACCTGGTTCTCTTCACCATCAAGATGGCAATTGTTTGGAGTGAATTTTTCTCCCGGCGGAAGTATTCTTTCAACAACAGGATGACGTCCATCTGTTATTTCAATTCTATCATCTTCGCTTAATTCAGGTTTTACATAATTATATTCACCGGCACATTCAGCAAGAGAAATAAAACAATCTAACATTGCAATAAGCTTTGCATTTAGCTGAATTGCTTCTGCTTCTGCTGCAACAAATAATCTTACTTCATTAAAAAGTTCGGCTTCAAGCTCATATATTTTTTCTTCCGCATTAAGAATCTTATCTTCATAGTCTTTCAGTTCGGGAGTGATATATCTTTCTGAATTTACAAGAGTTTGCTTACGAATGTAACTTGCAGGGATTTTATCTTTATGTGCATTGCTTATATCAATGTAATAACCAAAAACTTTATTAAAGTTTATCTTAAGAGAAGATATCCCTGTCTTTTCTCTTTCAGATTTCTGAAGATTTGCAATCCAGTCTTTTCCATGCAAAGAAATATCACGCAGCTCATCCAGCTCAACACTGAAACCGCTTCTCATTATTCCACCATCAGCAATACTTAGAGGAGGTGAATCAATTAAAGCTGATTGAATTTTTTCTACAAGCTTCTCTAAAGGATTTAGCTCATCTCCAATCTGATGAAGAGTTTTCCCCCGACTTAAGCCGGGATCGTTACGAATTTCTGCTTTTATTAATAATTCTTTTATAAGAGGAATTTTTCTTAAGGAAGTTTTTATCGCAACAACTTCTCTCGGATTTGCCCTTCCAGTACAAACTCTTGAGATAAGCCTTTCGAGATCGCTTATTTCATTCAATTCTTTAAGAATATTTTTTCTTAAACTTTTATTCTTAAAAAGATCCTCAACACTCTCCTGTCTTTTAACAATTGGTTCAAGTTTTCTTAATGGAGCAGAGATCCATTTTTTGAGAAGTCTTCCTCCCATTGGAGTAACGGTCTTATCCATTATTTCAATTAAAGAACCTTCTCTGCCCCCACCCTGCATAGAAAAAATTATTTCAAGATTTCTCTTTGTTGCAAAATCAAGAGTCATATAATCTGAAGGATTATAAAGAGTAATATGATTTATATGAGAGAGATTAGCTTTCTGTGTTTCCTGCAGATAATTAAGTATTGCACCAGCAGCAATTATTCCTGAATTAAGGTTTTCAATTCCAAATCCTTTTAGATTAACAGTTTTAAACTGCATCAATAGTAATTCATTCCCATAATCGAAATTAAAAATCCAGTCGTCAAGCTTAGTTACCCTTAGTTCCCTGTTAACTTTGTGAACAATTTCTGTAAGCTTTTCTTTATCTCTCTTTTGAACCAGCACTTCAGAAGGATTGATAGTTTCAATCTGGGAAGTTATTTGTTCTTGTGGAATTTCATAAGTATAAAACTCACCTGTCGAAATATCGCAGAAAGAAATTCCTGCAGTTTCCTCTCTCAGATAAATTGCCATTGCATAATTATTTCTTTTATGATCAAGAAGCTTATCAGAAAGAGTTACCCCTGGTGTTACAACTTCAATAACTTCTCTTTTAACAATTCCCTTTGCAAATTTAGGATTTTCAACCTGCTCGCAAACCGCAACCCTGTAACCTGCTCTTACAAGCTTTGGCAGATAATTATCAATTGCGTGGAAAGGAAATCCGGCAAGAGGAACATCTTCTGCAGCACCATTAGCTCTTTTAGTTAAAGTTATTCCAAGAACTTTAGAAGCTGTTTTTGCATCTTCATCAAAAGTTTCAAAAAAATCACCAACTCTGAAAAGCAGGATTGTGTCGGGATTCTGATCCTTAATCTTATAATACTGAGCCATTAATGGTGTTTGCTGCATAACGGTGTAAAGATACCTGAATAGTAAAATAATATCAATTCAGTTACTATTTGTATAATGCGATATAAGATTATTTTCCCTGGATTAGAAATTCTATTTCATATAGTTTGGTAAGTAGCTTTCTTTTCTCATATAGCTCTATTAAATTTTACTATCAATTAATTTTTAATAATAATTTTTTGTTTTAAGAGGTGTAGTTATGAGATCAGTTATGACAATCATCTGCATGATTCTTTTTATTTCCGGCTATATTTTCCCCCAATTTGATGTTCTGGAAAAAGTTAAGAAAAAAACTGAGGAAAAAGTTGAAAAAGAGACTGACGAAGCAATTGATGATGCTTTAGAGGGAGAAAAAAAGACTGAAGAAGATGCTGTTAAAGAAGAAGAGTCAACAGATGAAAGTGATCCATCATCTACTGAAAATGTAAGTTCAAAGAAGGAATTAAAATCATATTCAAAATTTGATTTTGTTCCGGGTACAAACCTGATTTTTTACGATGATTTTTCTATGGATGCAGTTGGAGATTTTCCGCAAAAGTGGAATACAAATGGAATGGGTGAAATAGTTACATTAAATACTTATCCGGGTAACTGGTTTAAATTACAAAACGCAGTCACTTATCTTCCATATCTCGAATTGAATTCCTTTGGAGATAATTTTACTATTGAAGTTGACTTCCTGTATTATGTACCTGAACCTCAAGCTTACGGAAGGATATATTTTGATTTTTACTCAAGCGACAAAGTTGATGAAGTCCCTCAGGCTTCTTCGGGTCCTTATGCACCAGGGATTAAGTTTGATATGTACACAGATAAAACCGGATCAGCACATTTTACTGCGGTGGGTGTTTCGACTGATCTCGCTTATTCCAGCCCTAACAATACAGATATCAAAGCTTTTAAGGATGGAGAGTTAAATCATCTCTCATTTGCATTCAACAAACAAAGGCTCAGAGTATATTTGAATGAAAAGAAAGTTATGGACCTTCCGAGAATATTACAATCCGGTATAAATATTAATCATCTGGATATCAGAACATGGTACTGGGATACTAATAATGATTATTCAATATTGATTAAAGATATTAGAATTGCACAGGGACAGCCGGATACAAGAAATGATTTAATTACCCATGGAAAAATTGTTACTCATGGAATTCTATTTGACTCAGGCTCGGATAAAATTAAACCAGAATCTTATGGAACGCTAAAAGATATTTCCACAACCTTAAAAGAAAATTCCTCTGTAAAAGTAAAAGTAGTTGGTCATACGGACAATGAGGGATCAGATGAATCCAATTTGGATCTATCAAAGAGGAGAGCTGCTGCTGTTAAGAATGCACTTGTAAATGAATTTGGTATTTCAGATTCCCAGCTTGACACTGATGGTAAAGGAGAATCTGAACCTGTAGGACCGAATGATTCACCTGAAGGGAAAGCAAATAACCGAAGGGTAGAATTTATAAAATTGTAACTATGTTTATATGCGTAGCACAGATTATTAACCTGCCTATCGTGTACTACTTCAATAATTCGGTAACACTACAGAGGCGGTCTAAA
>CAZEWJ010000041.1:0-32740 GCA_964515875.1 uncultured Ignavibacteriaceae bacterium
AATATTTTATGAAAGAGCAATATTTTATTTATATAATGACAAATAAAAATAATTCAGTTTTATATACGGGTGTTACAAGTGATTTGAGAAAGAGAATATATCAACATAAAGAAAAACTAATTGATGGATTTACAAAAAAGTATAATTGCACTAAGCTTGTTTATTATGAAATCTTTTTTGATTCTTATAATGCTATAATAAGAGAAAAACAAATTAAAGCTGGTTCCAGACAAAAGAAGAAAAATTTAATAATTTCTATTAACCCCGAATGGAAAGATTTATCTTTTGAATTTTAATATACAGGTTGAGAATAAATAAGACTGTGTCATTGCGAGCCCTAATTTATTGGGGTGAAGTAATCTCACAAATTCATTGGCAGTATTCTAAGAAAGATTGCTTCACTCGAAGACTCGTTCGCAATGACAGTATTCAATTAGGAAACAGTTATGAAAACAAATACAAACCTTATTTTTATTTTGATTCATCTTTTTGCTTTAAATCTTATTGCACAGGAAAAAACTGAAATGGAAAAACTTCAAAGCATTATTGAAGAAGTTGAAAATAAATTTGCGCCGGATAAAAGAACGACAATATTTCAGATCATTGTTGAAAATGAAAATGACCCGCAAAACGAGGTCTCCCCAAAGGCGGATAAATATATTCTTAAAGGGGAAACTAATCTTCCGGATGCAAAAGAAGAGCTGCTGCAAAAGCTAAATGAATTTAATGTTTCTGATAAGATTGAGATCTTACCAGAAGCTGAACTTGGCGATAAGGTATATGGAATTGTAAATCTTTCAGTTGCAAATTTTCGAACTAATCCAGATCATGATCAGGAAATGGGAACGCAAGCTCTCCTTGGTACTCCACTTAAAGTTTATAAGAAAGAGAAAGGGTGGTACTTAGTTCAAACACCCGATGAATATATTTCCTGGATTGATGGCGATGGACTTTACAGAGTTAATTACGATAGTTTAGTTGAATGGAATAACTCAGAAAAAATTATTTATACCATGGATTTTGGTTTTTCTTATTTATCACCGGATGAAAATTCTGAAAGAGTCTCTGATTTGGTTATTGGAGATTTGCTTAAATATTCAGGTGAAGAAGATGGATTCTGTAAAGTAATTTATCCTGATGGAAAAACAGCGTTCATAAAATCTGAAGACTGCAAACTTTTTAATGAATGGCTTAGTGAAGCAAATCCAACAGCAGAAAATATTCTCGAAACTGCCAGAACTTTTATGGGCATTCCTTATTTGTGGGGAGGTACATCCGTAAAAGGATTTGACTGCAGCGGTTTTACAAAAACAGTTTTTTATCTTAATGGAGTAATACTTCCACGGGACGCATCTCAGCAGGTTAATGTTGGAGAACCAATTGATACTGAAGATAGATTAGAAAACCTTCTTCCCGGCGATCTTCTTTTCTTTGGAAGAAAGGAAAGTGCTGCATCTAAAGAACGGATTACTCACGTTGCAATTTATATTGGAGACGGAGATTATATTCATGCTTCAGGAAGAGTTAGGATAAACAGTTTCGCTAAAGATAAACCAAACTATAATGCTTACAGGGATGATTCATTTGTCCGCGCTAAAAGGGTGATTGGTTCGAATGGTGTAACCACAATCGTGAATAATAAATTTTATAATGAGAAGAAATAATCAATGAATTGAGAAAGTCAAAATAAGATACTATATTAAGGCTATAATAAGACAAAATAAGGAAAGGAATATGAAAAATATAAATATATCAAATGATATAATTCCAGTGGGTGAATTTAAATCTAAGTTAGCATATTTTCTTAAAGAAATTAAAGAAAAGGGGAATACATTAGTTATTACTCAAAATGGAAAACCTGCTGGTGTACTATTATCCCCAGAAGAATTTGATGGATTAAGACAGTCTAAGCAATTTATTGAATCAATTGTTAGAGGATTATCAGATTCAGAAAAAGGTGAAATTTTTTCTACCACCCAAGTAAAAGCAATATTGAAGAAGAATCGTTCCAAATGAAATGAAAGTTTTCTGGACAAAAGAGTCTATTGATAGATTAAACGAAATAGAATTGTACATCGCACGGGATAATCCAAATGCAGCGATTAAGTTTATAGATATTTTAATATCGCTTGCTGAAAATTTATCTAAAAATCCGAAAAGAGGTAGAGTTGTTCCTGAATTTTCAATTAAAGAAATCAGAGAATTGTTACACAAAAACTATAGAATAATATATTTGATAAAAAAGAATAGAATTGAAGTACTTACTGTTTTTGAAGGTCATCAGTTACTCAATAAAGAAGAAATGGAAAAAAATATAAAAATTAATTAAGGTAAACACCTTACTACAGTTGCTTACAGGGATGATTCTTTTGTCCGGGCTAAAAGAGTTGTTGGTGTAAAAGATATAACCACAATTGTGAATAATAAGTTTTATGGTGAGAGGAAATAAACTTGTCAATTCATATTTTGTCAACAGTTATATATAGAATAAATAATTGTAATAATTCTATATAAAAATATGAGAACTTTAAATTTTATTTGTTTATCGTTTCTGATTTTTTACAGTTGTAATAATAACTTACCTGTTAATCCAGACATTAATAATAATACACCATCTGACACAATTTATATTGGGGGCCATTTTACAGTTGCGGGAAATCAAGCTATAAATAATATTGCTTATTGGGACGGTAAGGAGTGGCATTCTCTTGGGAATGGAATTACAGGGAATAATGTAAGCATTGGGTGTATGGCATTTTACAAAGGAGAATTATATGTTGGTGGATTCATTGACTCAATGGGAGGAGTACCGTCAAAAAACATTGCAAAGTGGGATGGAGAAAAATGGTCTTCAGTTGAAGAAGGAATTAATGGCAGAGTCACATGCTTAGTTGTATATGACGATGAACTTTATGCTGGAGGATGGTTTTCAAACGCTGGTGGACTACAGGCAGATAATATAGCAAAATGGGATGGCACTACATGGTCTTCGGTTGGCGAAGGATTTTCAGATGAAGTTTATGCACTTTGTATTTATAACAATCTACTTTATGCTGGGGGATGGTTTACAAAAAATGCGTCGGGTTATGTTAATGCTAATAAAATTGCATGTTGGAATGGATCGGGCTGGGATACTGCAGGAAGCGGTGTAAGCTCGGAAATTCCAGGTGGTTCCTGGATATATACATTTAAAGTTTTTGATAATGAATTGTATGCTTCAGGTAATTTTAATAGATGCGGTAACTTAGAAGTTTCCAATGTTGCACGGTGGAATAATAATATATGGCAAACTGTTGGTGATGGAATCACCTCAACTTTAACTTATACTTCGGCTGAATATAAAAATGAACTTCATCTGGCTGGTGAAATTAGATCGGCTGGAAGTATTAACAAACCATTCTACGCAATTTGGGATGGAATAAAATGGATTTATGATAAATTCACTTTTGATGGTTCTCCTTATTGTTCATATTCATTTAATAACAATTTATATATTGGAGGAAATTTTCTTATGGTAAACAACCAGGTCGTAAATGGTATTTTTAAATGGGATGGAACACAAATTTATAGTCTCGGTTCTGGAGTTCAAGGTTATATTTCATCCGTTTTATCACGATAGTTTTTTACTCAATAAATTTTAAAACTGCCTAACCGATAATTAACCGTGTTATAAAATTCAAGTATATCATTAATAAATTTTATGAACTTAAAAAATTTTATGTTTTTATTAATAATAATACCATCACAATTTTCTTCCCCACAAGAAGAATTATTCATCAGCAAAGTATTAACTCAACCTGGAGAATTTACAACCGGCATTGAAGGTCCTGCCTGTGATAAAGATGGAAATATCTATGCTGTAAATTTTCAGAAGAAAGGTACAATAGGCAAAGTTACTCCTGATGGAAACTGCAGCTTATTTGTTGAACTGCCTGAAGGAAGCACAGGAAATGGAATAAGGTTTAACAGTAAAGGTGAAATGCTTATTGCAGATTATACCGGACATAACATTCTTAAAGTTGATATTAATACAAAAGAGATTTCAGTATATGCTAATGAACCAAAGATGAATCAGCCGAACGATATTGCTATTTCCTCAACTGATATTTTATTCGCAAGCGATCCAAGCTGGAAAGATTCAACCGGAAATCTGTGGAGAATTGATAATGAAGGAACAGTAACTTTACTTGAATCAAATATGGGAACAACAAACGGCGTTGAAGTAAGCCCAGGTGATAAAATTTTATATGTGAATGAATCAATACAAAGAAATGTTTGGGCTTATGATTTATCCATTGAAGGAAATATCAGCAATAAAAGATTACTAATTAAGTTTGATGATTTTGGTCTTGATGGAATGAGATGCGATGCTGATGGAAATCTTTACATAACTAGATATGATAAAGGAACAGTTGTTAAAGTATCTCCTGAAGGGAAAATTTTAAAAGAGATTATGTTAACCGGCAAAAAGCCTTCCAATATTACATTTGGGGGACAAGATGGAAAAACTGCTTACGTTACTCTTGCTGATAATGGGAATATTGAAACTTTCAGAGTAGATATTTCGGGCAGAGAGTTTTCCCCATAATTGTCATTGCGAGTCCCGCCTTTGCGGGAAGCAAAGCAATCTCTATAGTTAGTGCAAATAGTTCACCCTAAGATTGCTTCACCCACTAAAGTGGGTTCGCAATGACATTATCAAGAGTTATGCAACATACTCTATCGTCAGGCAGCATTAACAATTACTATTTGTTTGTCTTCTTCCCAAACCCCGGATCAATTTGAATAAATTTAGTTACAATAAATCCGGGGATAGTTGCTATACAGACCCAAATAAAAAATAATCCATAGCCAATATTTTCCTGTATCCATCCGCTGAACATTCCGGGGATCATCATACCCAGAGCCATTAATCCTGTAGCAATAGCGTAATGAGACGTTTTATGATCGCCTTCGACAATGTAAATTAAGTAAAGCATAAAAGCCGTAAATCCAAATCCGTATCCAAACTGTTCAATAGCCACCATTAAGCTTACAACAAAGAGGTTTGAAGTTTGAGAGAAAGCCAGATAAACATAAACAAGGTCAGGAAGATTTATTGCAAATACCATTGGCCAGAGCCAGTATCTCAAACCATCTTTTGCGGCAAGAATCCCACCGAGGATTCCTCCTAATGTTAATGCTATCACACCAATTGTACCATAAACAAAACCAATTTCAGAAGTGCTTAATCCTAATCCTCCCTTTTCAACCGGATCCAATAAAAACGGAGACGCAAGTTTAACTAATTGAGCTTCTCCCAGGCGATATAAAAGTATGAATGCAACAATAATTCCAATCTTATCTTTCTTAAAAAATAAAACGAATGTTTTAAAAAATTCCTTTATTACATTTTTATATGATCTATCACTTAAGACCGGTTTATCATCTGCAGGTTTTGGTAAAATGAAATTATGATAGATAAAAAAGAGAATGAATAATCCACTGATAATAAAAATTGTTACAAGCCATGCAAAAGGAATATCACCGGTTTCCACTTCAAGATATCCGGCCAGGATAACAAGTAATCCCTGTCCTGTAATAGAAGCTAACCTGTAAAAAGTATTTCTTATCCCAACAAACCACGCCTGGTCATGCTTTGATAATGCAATCATATAAAAACCATCAGCTGCTATATCGTGAGTTGCCGAACTGAATGCCATAAGCCAGAAAAATGCGAGTGTATATTGAAAGAAGCTTGAAACCGGAATTGTTAATGCAACTCCTGCCAGACCTGCACCCACAAAAAGCTGCATTATTATGATCCAGAATCTTTTTGTTTTCAGAATATCAACAACAGGAGACCAGAGAGGTTTTATAACCCAGGGCAGATAAAGCCAGCTTGTATAAAGAGCAATATCTGTGTTTGAAATTCCTAATCGTTTATACATTATTACAGAGACTAACACAACAATTACATAAGGAATACCTTCAGCATAATAAAGAGAGGGAACCCATAACCAGGGATTTCTTGAGGCTGGTTTAGATTTTACCATTAAAATATTTCCGCAGTATGCAGGCTATTTGAATTCTAAATTCCATTATTTCAAACTTATAAAAAATAAATAGCTTTAGAAACTATTTGATTGTCATTTAAATTTTAATAAGCTTTTGAATGAAGTATTTATAAAATCATTTACGAAAGCGAAGAGGAATGGTAGCTTTTGAAGGAATAACAAACGACACCGCATTAAAAACCTTAAATGCTCTGACTTCTGAAAAGGTGTTGGAAAATTATAACTCACCTTATCAACTTAGCAAAGAACAAATAAATTCCTACAAAGAAAATGGATTTATATCTCTGAAGAACGTACTAACCGGTGAAGCATTAAGCCATACCCGAAAAGTTATTGAAGCTGCTGTTCATATAAAAAAAGAAAAGGATAAGAGGACACTCTCAGAGAAATCACAATATGAGCAATCCTTTCTTCAGTGCGGTTATCTCTGCTGGGATTTTCCTGCAGTGAAAAATTTTGTTTTTGGAAAAAGATTTGCCGGAATAGTAAGGGATCTTCTACAGGCTTCAGGAGTGCGTTTATGGCATGATCAGGCATTGTTTAAAGAGCCTCATGGAAGAGTAACCGATGCTCACCAGGATATAAGCTACTGGCCAATAAACGAAGGAGGATTTACTATAACAATGTGGCTCGCATTAAATGATGTTCCTAAAGAAAAAGGCTGCCTGTATTTCTATCCGGGTTCTCATAAACTTGGGAGTAAAGAATATATAGATATATTCAAAAACCCTCATCAGCCGGAGGTTGTAAAAGGGATTGAAAAAACTTTCACACCGATTAATGCAGGAGATGTAACATTTCATTCCGGTTTAACATTTCATGGTGCTGGAGAAAATGTTTCTGATGAAATGCGCGAAGGAATGACAGTTATTTATTTAATGGATGGTGCTACATTTGATGCCTCTGATGAGCGTAATGCTACACATAAATCTTGTATTGGTTTAAAGGATGGTGATAAGATAAATACACAATATACACCCATACTTATATAATATACTGGATGAAAACTACCAGATATTTTAAAGAAAAAGTTTTAGTTAAAAGACCTTATATCAAATTGGAATGGGTTGAAGAAATATTAAAGAATCCTGTAAAGAGAGAGATTCAGCCGGAAGGCAGAGTAAAATACTGGGGTTATATTCACGAATTGCAAAAATACCTGAGAGTTGTTACTTTTGGCTGATGGTGAAACTGTTCACAATGCATTTCCAGGTAGAAATTTTGTGGAGGATAAAAAATGAAATTTAATTATTATCAGGAAACTGACTCTTTATATATTGAATTATCTCCAAAAGTAAGTTCTGATTCGAAAGAAGTTGCTGATGGAGTTGTTATTGATTTTGATGAAAAAGGGAATACAGTTGGGATTGATATTGACCATGCAAGTAAAATTGTAGATTTAAGCCGGATTGAATCAAATTCATTACCAGCAAAACATCTTAATGTTGCTTAAATCATATCTGTCCAAAATAATTGAACTCACTCTAATCTCTCTCTTAAAAAAGAGGCTGTGTTAAAAGTAATTTTCCGTCACACTGAGCGAAGTCGAAGTGTGAATTTCCCACGAAATGACAGTCTTCGACTCCGCTCAGACCGACGAATTTAAATATTCACACAGCCTTAAAAAAGAGAGAGACTTATTGGTAATAAGGCGACAAATGATGATATTCTGACAGAATATTAACAATAAATCATCAGAATTAATAATCCCTTCTCTTTGTAAGAGAAGGGTGGGGATGAGTTCCAAACAGCTAAAGAAAAGTTAATTGTTGATGTATTTTGTTAATTATTTTTAGTCTTAAAAAATATTTTGGACAGCATTGGCTTAAATATGTTTTCTTTTCTCAATTGAGTTCTGAACTTGAAAAAATCACTCTATATTCTGATTATCTCTATTCTTACTTTTTTTACTTTCAACTGTTCTTCCAGTCGTGTAAGTAAAAAGGAAACAATCAGCCTCGATTATCCAAGTACATTAAAAGTTATTACCAGGAATGAATGGGGATGGCAGCCATCTAATAAAATTCTTCCTGAACATCAGATAACCAAAATTACTCTTCATCATGGTGGGGAATTCTTTCCTGAAGATAAAGATCCCGTTACTTACCTTAGAGATTTACAATCATGGAGCCGAACAGAAAAGAAATGGATGGATATTCCTTATCACTTTATGATTGATTTGAAAGGAAATATTTATGAAGCACGACCAATTAATTATCCCGGAGATACAAATACAGATTACGATGTTCGTGGACATGCTTTGATTTGTGTAATGGGAAATTATGAAGTTCAGAAGTTGAGTAAAGAACAATTAAAAGCGATTGTAAATTTAACAAGCTTTCTTGCAAAAAGATTTGAAGTTCCTTTAGATTCAATTAAAGGACATAAAGATTATGCGCTAACTCTTTGTCCGGGTGAAGATTTTTACAGATTTATAAGGGATCACACAGTTCAAAAGCTATCAGCTCAAAAACTTGCCGGTTTAGAGATAAATTATGAAGAAATATTCAAAACCGGTCCTATAGTTAAAACCGGTATTGAAGTTTTAAGAGAAAGAAACTTTGATATCCTTAAAGGGAAAAGAGTCGGGCTTGTAACAAATCCAACCGGAGTTGACAGCAAATTAAAATCAACTGTTGATATTTTATTTGAAGCTCCAGATGTAAATCTTGCTGCACTTTTTGGACCAGAGCATGGTGTAAAAGGAAATTACGCTGCCGGTGATTATGTTGAATTTTACATTGATGAATACACAAAGCTTCCTGTCTATTCTTTGTATGGAAAAAATCGCAAACCCGATTCAAGTATGCTGAAGGACATTGATGTGCTTGTTTATGATATCCAGGATATTGGCTGCAGATCTTATACTTATATAAGCACAATGGGATTAATAATGGAAGCTGCTTCTGAAAATAATATTGAGGTTGTTGTGCTGGACAGACCAAATCCTCTCGGCGGTAATAGAGTTGAAGGAGGTCTTGTTGAAGAAGGTCATTTTACATTTGTCAGTATGTTCAAAATTCCTTATGTGTATGGATTAACTTGCGGTGAGCTTGCGACATTAATTAATGAAGAAGGAATGCTGAGAGGTGAAATTAAATGCAAATTGACTGTAATCCCGATGGAAGGATGGAATAGGGGAATGTATTTTGAAGAAACGGGCTTGCCCTGGGTTCCAACATCTCCTCACATTCCTCATATGTATTCACCATTTTATTATGTTTCTTCAGGTATTGTTGGAGAACTGAATGCAATCTCAATTGGTGTTGGTTATACTCTTCCTTTCCAAACTTTTGCTGCAGAATGGATTGATTCCAAAAAACTTGCAGATAAAATGAATGAATATGAATTGGAAGGAGTTACATTCAGACCAATTACTTATAAACCATTTTACGCTTTTGGTATGGGAAAAAATCTTCACGGAGTTGAAACCCATATTTTAGATTACACTAATGTTAAGCTTATGCCGATACAATTTTATTTTATTCAGGCTCTAAAAGAATTATATCCAGATTCAACTCTTTTTAAAGATGAAAATAATCCGCCTGTGGCGGACAGGATGTTTGATAATGTACTTGGAACAAGCAAAGTAAGAGAAATACTAAATAGAAATTTCAGCGTTGATGAACTAAAACCATTTTTTGAAAAGGAAGCTTCTGAGTTTAGAGAATTTTCTAAGAAGTATTTTTTGTATAAATAGTTTTTATTAGAATGAATATTCCCACAATTTTGGGAAGCTTTAAAGTATTTCCAAATTTCGAAAGAGGGTTTGAAGTTTCAGGATGGCATTTCCAATTTTGGAAATGAATAGTTATAAAAGCTTCACCTTTAGCAAATATCTCCGCCAGAGACCGATAAACTGAAGATTTTTTCGTTGCTTCTTTAAAATCAAAACAATAAGTTAATCTCAATTATTACAGGAGTAATGCGGGGCAAACATGCCTTCAACCCGTGAGATAAAATATGTATCATTATGTTTACATTTTAAGATCTTTGAAAGATCATAAATTCTATACTGGATGTACAAACAATTTACTTAGAAGATTTGAAGAGCATAATGGTGGAAAAGTTCAGAGTACGCGAAACAGAATCCCATTTATATTAATTTATTGGGAAGGCTGCTTAAATAAAAATGATGCAATTACTAGAGAAAAATATCTTAAAACAGCTTGGAGCAAAAGATATGTCAAAAATAGAATTAAAAACTATCTCACGGGGTAAACCAAAACTTCTCGACATAGTTCGTACGGAATTAAGAACAAGGCATTACAGCTTAAGGACTGAGAAAGTTTATGTAAGCTGGATAAAACGTTTCATTCTTTTCCACAACAAACGCCATCCAAAAGAAATGGGTGCTGGGGAAATAAAAGCGTTCATTAATTATCTTGCCGTTAAACAACAAGTATCAAGCTCAACACAAAATCAAGCGCTTAACGCAATTCTCTATTTGTATAAAAATGTAATTAAGCAAGAAATAAAATTTGTTGACGGACTTAGTTACGTAAAGCGAATAAAACATTTGCCAGTGGTTTATTCCAGAAATGAAGCGCAAGCAATAATAAATCAACTTGAGGGTGTGAATCAATTATTTATAAAACTCCTTTATGGAACTGGGATGAGGTTAAGTGAAGGATTAAACTTAAGAGTAAAGGATATAGATTTTAATCAGGACAAATTATTGTAAGAGACGGCAAAGGAGAAAAGGATCGGATTACTATATTACCAGGAAAGTTAATTGCACCGCTAAAAGAACACATTCATAAAGTTAAAAATTTACATAACCAGGATTTGAGGATTGGACTTGGCGCAACGATACTGCCTTACGCATTGGAAAAGAAATATCCCAACGCAAATAAAGAATTCGGACTTGCCACGTGAGATAAAGGAGCTCATTATGTATTATTATGTTTATGTTCTTCATTCAAACAAGGATAGTAACTTTTATGTTGGTTATACCAATGATATTAAAAAAAGAATAGTTGAACATAATTCGGGAAAAGTTAAGTCAACAAATTTTAGAAGACCTTTTAAGTTAGTTTATTGGGAAGGATGCTTAAGTCAGAAAGATGCATTAAAACGTGAAAAATATCTAAAAACTGCCTGGGGCAAAAGATATATCAAAAATAGAATAGGAGATTATCTCACGTGGTGAAGCAATATGTATTTCCGGCAAAAACGTTTGTATATAATCAAGATAAAAAATTAAAATTCAGACATCATCTTCACGAATCCTTAATTCAGAAAGAAGTTAAAAAGGCAATAGCGAAAGCAGAGATTGTAAAGCAGGGCAGTGTGCATACTTTCAGGGCATTCTTTTGTCCCGACAAATCGGGATTAGAAGCGGGAGTAGATATTAGAACCATACAAGAGCTATTAGGACACAGCTCTATAAGAACAACTATGGTTTATACTCATGTAATGCATAAGTTTAAAGGGATTAAAAGTCCGCTTGATAGTATTTTGTAATAGTATGTATGCTATGCGGTATTTTTAGTAAATAAAATGAGAAATAACACAGTAATTAAGGTTTTATTTAGAATATAGTATGCAGGCTGCCATGTATACTATACGGAATTTTGGCAGTATAATTAATAGTTATAAAGCTATAAAAAAGAGAGTGAAAAATGGGTAAACAATTATTTAACCCTGAAAAGATTACAACTTTGTATTCTTTACTAGCAGCTTTTCTAGTAATTGTTGAGGCATCACTTGGCACTTGGTTAATAATGTCAAACTCAACGACTGAAAAAGTTATCGCTGGTATTTTAATCACGGTAATATTCCTGTCATTTTTATATGCATTATATAAAATAAAAATAGAGAAAATTGAAAATAATAAACTTAATGTTGAAGGAATTGGTGTAATTACACCTGCTGATAATCCTGTTATCCAATCCTCGCTTGAAGATAAAATACAAGATATTTATATATCACACGATAGATCATATATACTACAGAAACCTGCTCAAAGCTGGACTATCGAAGAATTGAAATTTAGTGATTGGGTAAGTCAAGGAATGGCGGTTGATGATACACAGTTAATTAATAAAATAATTGGTGAAAGGATTGAAATAGATAAAATTCTAGTTATTCGTTCAAAAGCCGAAAATTATCTTTATCCCATTCCTGGTGAAACAATAATTGATGGTAGGGATATTCCAACTGCTTTATCAGTTCCAACTTTTTTGCGTCTTTCTATTTTACCATTAACTAGAAGACAAGCTCCACTATTTATTGAAAGACCATTTATTCATAATTACAATTTAGTTCTTTCAGGTCTGTTAAATATGAACGTGACATCTCAAATCAAGGAAGACATTATCAGTAAAAATAATTCTACTAGAATTATATCTGTATTTAGACAAAGAATTGAAAATGTTTATTATGAAAATAAAAAATACGATGAAATATCTTCATATCATACATTAGTAGGGATTGAAGGTAGTAATAAGGATTATGTTTTAATATTACAGTACATAACTACTTCCCAAGAGTTAGAAGGATTACAAATTGAGTTAAAGGAACTTCAAGATTTAATAAATTCTTTTCAACCAATTAAAAATATTGATTCCCAAAAAGAAAAATTTGAATTTGATAAAAAGGCTGATGAAGAATTCAAATACTTTATAGATAATAAAAAGGCGGACATATTCTTTCAAGAGTTCTTAATAGCTTTAATGCGAATAAAAGATTGCAATCTTGATAGTAATGAAGATCGAGGAAAACTAATAAAAACCCTTCAGCCTTTTAAAGCTCTTTCAGAAATTCTTGGAATTTCATATCCAGAATTAGGCGATTTATGGAAAGCAATAGAAGATTGTGAAAAAGGTAATGCTGCGGCACTTAAAAATATTTTTCCAAATATTCTCCAAGGCGCATTATTAAAAGATTCCGAAGTAAAAGAAATAAAATGATTTTCTAAGTGCTTTATAACCTGCAACTCAACAAGACGGCTTCATTGGTTCTTGGCATTTGCTGTTTGGGTTTGTTCAGTTTACAAAAGTTTTTAGTAAGTAATTAACATTATCAGTAAAACAAATTATCAACAACATAAACGGTGCAGCCGCTTGTTAGTTGCAACGCTGTTATACCGTACGAGGTTTAAAATGAAAAAAATCTTTCCTATAATTATAGCATTCATCATAATTATGGTGGTTTTATATTTTGGGACTGAAATTGAAGGGATGAAAACCTTCCGTGCCACGTCGACTAATGAAAGAGGAAGAGAATTTGTAATTAAATATGATGTAAAATACCTTGCAAACGGTTATGGATTGTTGTTTGCTAATTTTTCGGTTGATGATGATGGTATATTTGCCATTGATGTTAGGGATTCAACTTCATTTAGCTTTTCAAAAGGTATGCGTCATTATATCTTATACAAAAAATTAAATGATAAAGCCATAAAAGAATTTGGTCTAATTTCAGAGTTATCTTTTTGGGATAAAAGAGGAGGATGGATACTAATAGGTTTATTGTTTCTGGTTGGTCTTGCGCTTAATACGATGAGTAATAAGAAAAAACCATTAAAACATAACATACTAAGCACTAATGATGCATCTGTAAATTTTCTTACTCATGTTGCATATGTCGATGGAATCTTGACTTCATCTGAACTTGAATTCTTGATAGGTCTTCCATTCGCTAAAAAAGGATTGAGAGAATCAGACATTGAACATGCAAAGCTTGAAGCCATTAAATGGGACGTACTCGAAATGGCGCCACTTGAACACAAACTTAATCTCTATAAATTGGCTCTTGCACTCACAGTATTGGATGGTGAAATTAACGAAAGTGAGAGATCATTATTAAGCTTGTACATACAAAAAATGGGAATCAGCAAAAATGATGAAGAAAAATCCAAAATGGAAATTGTAACCATAATAAATAAATGTAATGCAGAGAAAAGCAAAACGGTATAACAAGCTGCTCAAGCCGACAGCGTTTTCGCATTCGGCATTTTTGTAATTTTAATGATAGTCGTTCCGTTTCAGCTAACTTGTTCGGCTTTGTTCTAATAAATAATTTTTTTTAAATCATTAAAGTTTGTGCTTCTAATCGGCAGTTTTGTTATGGGCTGCGGGTTAAGCACAAGTCCGTTATATGCCATAGTGAGAGAGTATGAAAAAGAGAAATATTTTACCTTATAATCAAATACTTGTTGAATCCGATAGAGATTTTCTATTGTTACAAATCGATTATAATCAAATTAAACTTATTGGAGGCACTGGTTTACATTCCTTATTAAGTGACGTTCAGAAATATTTAGACTTACCCAACGATGCTGACGTAAGTATAGAAATAATAAAACCAGTAATGGTTTTAAATATTTTGACTGATAATCTAAGAGAACTATGGATTAATAACATTGATTTTAAAAACCAACTTAAGGCAATGAATTCTGGTGAATATCAATATGGTCATCCAAGTCCGGAAAAAGAAAATAATTTTAAGGATTTTGAATTTGAATTATTTTCTGCTTCTATGCTTATTCGCAATAACTTAAAAACGTCTCTTCCGCAGAATTCAGATGGCAATGATATAATTTGTGAAGGAATTGAAATTCAATGTAAACACCCCAATACAATTAATAGGAATAAAATAGATAAATATTTACGTGCCTTTCAAAGCTATTTAAATACAAATAACAAATATGGAATCTTTGGGATTGGACTTGATGATTATATTGGATTTACAGAAGAATATGAATCAGAAAATGATGAAGAATTTATGAAGGAACGACAAAGAAAATTGTTAGCAGTTGACCAAATATTAAAAGAAGTCTTTGATGATACATTACTTTATACTCCAAGAATATTAGGCGTTTATTTAGTAAATACTCATTTCGTTTATACTAAGTTTACTGGTCTTAGCTTAGTTAAAACTGCTAATGCAGTTGTATGTTTACGTGAGAATAATAAAAATATCTCTGAAGACATATTCAAAGTTATTTATAAGATTGTAATGGTTTTTAATAATAAACCTTACATAAGAAGATTCGTTAACCAAAATAGTAATGGCATATAACCAGTGGCTCAAGGCGACAGCGTATTCGCATTCGGCATTTTACAGATTTTAGTGTTGGTCGTTCCGTTTCAAGTTTCTTGTTAAAGGTAGTTGTGCTATGAAAGATTTTTCTATTTATAAAATTTAATTAACAAGTTCGGCATTGTAGTTTTGGGCTGCGCCTTAGCTACAACGCCGTTAGGCGTCAGCAAATGCGTTGCACCCATCGAACATCGAGATGATCAAGATCGTTCCATACGATAGTGCTTGGCCATCGCTGTTCGAAGCCGAGGCGGCCGGAATTCGCGAGGCAATGAGAGGCCTTGCCTTGCGTGTTGAACACGTAGGGTCCACCTCGGTACCTGGCCTTGCTGCAAAGCCGGTCATTGACATACAGGTCTCAGTCGCAACACTTGAGCCGCTGGGCATGTACGCTGAACCGCTCGCTGAACTCGGCTACACGCACGTTCCGCTGGGAGCCTTCGACTCGATCTACCCATTCTTCCAGAAGCCACTCGAATGGCCCTGCACACATCACATCCATCTATGCGTCCTCGGCGAGGAGCAAGAACGCCGGCACCTTGCTTTCCGCAACTACTTGCGCAGCCATCCAGCGGTCGCAGCCGAGTACCTCAAACTCAAGCAAAACCTAGCCGCTACCCACGGTGGAGCAACCCTTGAATCGCGCGAGAACTATTCACTCTCAAAGTCCGAGTTCGTCACTTCAGTGTTGGAACGTGCGCTCTCGGCAGGCTACGGTTACTCAGAACGACCGTGACGCCTAACCCTTCCATCGAACGGACACACAACGATGTTAGTTTAGACAAGATTGCTTCAATCGCTGCACGGTTTTTCTATCCAAATAAGTTAGTTGAAGGTGGCAAAGGCATTTCAATGAAACTTTGTGTAGGAGCTTTGTCATTTAAAGATTATGATGGTGAAAGAAACTTTTTGGAAGAAGCTTTTGCATTTTCAGTTGTAATGGGTTCAGCTCAATCTGATAATCAAGAATTAGTTGAAGAATATAAAAAGGAAGCTAAGTTTGCAATTAATATGAAGTTGTCTGGTCAAGAAGATGTCAGATTAAATCGAATTCAAGGTGCTGTTTGGGCTTTACTTTGCAAGAATTCAAAACTAATTGAAGAAATCAAAAAGAAATATGATGAGCAAAAAAACATTCTTCCATTTTCTATAATTTATTAAATCGTTTGCTAACGAGACTGTCGAATAAGTATTGAAAGGGGCGAAAAATATTTGTACAGTGAGTGCAGAATTAATAAATTCCTGAAAACAATTTCAAAAATAGTTTTTAGGAAGAAGGAAGATGCCCCGCTATAGACACTATAACTATTCTCAAACGGTACTGATACCAATTGAATTAGAAAAACAAATCACACCCGGCTCTTTGGAGTATGCAATACATAAATTGGTAGAAGAAAAAGTAAAGATAGAACCGTTTGAAAAGAAACTAAAGAATGATGAAACGGGTCGTCCCGCCTATGACCCCAAAATAATGTTAAAGATAGTTCTTCTTGCTTATTCAAAGGGAATAATATCATCAAGAAAGATAGAGCAAGCCTGCAAAGAAAACATTATGTTCATGGCACTAAGCGGAAGACAGAGTCCGGATCATTCGAAGATAGCAGAATTTATATCAGCGATGAAAGAAGAGATACAACCGTTATTCCGTGATATATTACTTGTGTGCGAAGAGTTGAAATTATTGGGAGGAACAAGTTTCGCATTAGATGGACTAAAACTTTCGTCAAATGCATCGAAGCATTGGAGTGGAACACATGCAGAATTGAAAAGGAAGAAAGAGAAGTTAGAAGAAAAAATAGGAAAACTGATGAAAGAACATCAGATACTTGATAGAAAAGAGAGCAGAGGGAAAGAAGAAACAGAAGAAGAGAAAGAGAAACGGGAGCTTGAGAAAATAAGAAAGAAAGTAGAAAAGATAGATAAATATTTAGAAGCCAATGAAGCGAAGATAGGCAAACAAGGCAAAGAGATAAAAAGCAATATTACGGATAAAGAGTCTTGCAAGATGTCAACCTCATCAGGAGTAATCCAGGGATATAACGGACAGGCACTTGTGGATGAAAAACACCAGATAATAGTTCATTCAGAGGCATTTGGGAGCGGACAAGATTATTCACACGTAAGCCCGATGATAGAAGGTGCAAAGGGAAATATGAAAGCAATAGGAAAGGGAGATAAATATTTTGCGGGAAAGGTATTAACAGCAGACGCGAATTATCATAGCAATGAGAACATCAAGAAGTGTGAGGAAGAAAAAATAGATGCATACATACCGGATGTGGATTTCAGGAAAAGAGATGAAAGGTTTAAGGGACAGAAAAATTATAAAGAAGAGAAGCCGGAAAGATATCAGTTGGAAGATTTCAGATATGAAGAAGAGAATGATTATTACATATGTCCGATGGGAAAGCTGCTGAGCAGAAAATCATCGAAAGATATAAAAGAAGGATACCGCCAGTATGCAGGCAAGAAGAAAGAATGTATAATATGTGAAAAGAAAAGTGAATGTATCAGGATGCCCAATGGACAGAAGAAGTATATAACAATTGCAGTGAAAAAAGAAGAAAGTATTTCAAAAAGAATGCGTGATAAGATAGATAGTAAAGAAGGACGACAGAAATATGAAAGACGATTAGCAATAGTTGAACCGGTCTTTGAAAATATAAAAGCGCAGAAGCGTATGGATCGGTTTACAATGAGGGGCAAGATAAAAGTAGATATACAATGGAGGCTCTATTGTATAGTTCATAACATTGAAAAGATTGCAAACTATGGAACGATATAAGAGAAGAAAGTACACGAACTATAAGAAGAGACCACAAAGAGATAAAAAAGAGCTTACTCTAAAAAAAGCATTAACCGAACGAGATATTTTCAGAATAATCTAAAAAATAACTTAAGAAGAAATTAAAGACGAAAAAAGAGAACAGTAAGTGTATAAATGGACTTTTTCGACAGTCTCAACCCGTAACTCAACCCGACCGCTCCTTTTCGAATTCTTATGGTTCCACAGGCGATTTCATACTTCCCAACCCAAATCTTTTAATCAAATCTTTATAAGTAATCAGCGTAATTTCTCTTTTGCTGAAAGCATTTTCTTTTGTTGCTGATAAAAGTGCTTTAAGTTCGGCATTTCTGTGTTTGCTCATTTCCTTTAGACCGAATGTGTTCATATCAATCATAGCTCCAAGCTCATCATTATCTTTTCCAATGTGGCAAACAAGCAGGTTGATCTGATCAGTTTCCAGGCTGTCAAGCTTATTCATTAAATGATTTTTCTTTTCATCAAAATCAACGAAATACATGCTTTCAAGATCAACTTCACCAAAATATCTTGAGACTGCAAGATTATACTCAGCCGCAAGCTTTTCAACAATGCTTCTCAATTCAGGATTATCAACTGCGGTGCCCATATGATAATCAAGATAGGAAATATTTAATCCGTTCTTTAATGCTTTTTCAATCTGAGCCTGCAGTTCAATTTCCACTTCATTTGTCTTTGGGTTGTTTGCAAAGAAAGCATCACGTGTTGGGAAGAAATATCCAAGCGAATCAACAAGAGAAGGAACAGCACTTCTGCCTGCTACGGGTCCCCAACGATAATTTTTCCATTCTGAGTTTAATGTCAGATGAATTCCTGTACTTATCTGAGGATTACTTTTTAATATATTTACTGCTTCTTCAAACCAGGGACAGGGAACCATAACAGAAGTGGAAAAAATTAATCCCGCATCAATTAACTCTTTAACTGCGAGATTAACCGAGTGAGACATTCCGATATCATCACATCTTATCAAAAGTACTTTTTCATTGGATTCAGTTTGAGAAAAGGATAAGCTGAGGAAAGAAATAGAAATTAAAAAAGAGAATAGAAGTTTTTTCATAATTTCTCCTGACAGTTTAATTAAAATTACTAAGAATAAACCAATTAAGTGAGGCTCACCTTTGAGGTGAACCTCACTTAGTACTCTCTTATTTCTTAAGTATTGTCGTGTTACTAACAAATCTTTAGATTTGTAAAGTAATTTCAATAATTTCAGTTTGATAAACTACAATTCATTAAATAGAATCCTGACTATAAGGTTAAGCTCTCTTGGAGATATAATTCTTACCACTCCTCTTGTAAGATCTTTAAGGAAAAAATATCCTCATATCTTAATAGATTTTTTATTAAGAGAAGAATACACTGATATTTATAAATACAACCCTAACATTAACAAACTTTTTACGTTAAAGAGAGAGAACAAAACCATACCTGGAGAATTAAGTTCGATCAAATATGATCTAATAATTGATCTGCAGAACAATTTCAGATCAGCAGGAATTAGAAAAAAAATAAACTCTAAAGAAGTAAGATTATTCAATAAAAAAACTATTGATAAGCTTCTACTTGTTAATTTCAAAATAAATAAACTAAAAGACGCAGAACAGATTCCTATCCGGTATGCAAACTCATTAGAAAATTTTAAATTAGATGATGAGGGGCTTGATCTTTTTACTGGTGATGTTAAATCTTCCGTAAACGGGAAAGAGAAAAAATATACCTGCCTGCCGGCAAGGCTGGTTGGTTTCGCTCCCGGTTCACGCCATTTTACTAAAACGTGGCCCAAAGATTATTATGTAAGCCTCGGGAAAAAATTAAACGATGATGGATATAGAATTGTCTTATTCGGAGGAAAAGATGATAAAGATTTGTGTAAGGAAATATCAAATGAAATTCCCGGTTCGATTGATTTAAGTAATGATAATGATTTACTTTCAACAGCAGTAAATATGAAAGAATGCCTGGCAATAGTATGCAACGATTCCGGTTTAATGCACGCTGCCAGTGCAATGAAAGTTCCAGTTCTTGTTTTTTTTGGATCAACTGTTAGGGAATTTGGTTTTACACCTTTCAGAAATGAAAATTTAATTTTAGAGAACAATACACTAACTTGCAGACCTTGTTCGCATATCGGGAGAGCGCACTGCCCTAAAAAACATTTTAAATGTATGCTTGAGGTTACTCCCGAATTGGCATTGGATAAACTTAGAGAATTGGTTCGAATTAAATATTAAAAAAAATGAAGGCACAGATTGATAATTTGTGCTACGTAATTAATTAATTTCTGATGAAAAAAATCTGGTTTTTATTTTACAATATTATAGTAATACCGGCATTATATATTTCTCTGCCCATTTTGGGATTGTTTAATTCAAAAATAAGAAGGGGATTAAAAGGAAGAAAAAGAATTTTTGAAAAGATAGTTATTGATGAGGCATCTCTAAACAAATCAAAAAAACTTATATGGTTTCATTCATCATCACTGGGAGAATTTGAGCAAGCAAAACCTATTATCGAAGAGCTTAAAAAAAGAAAAGACATAAATGTACTTGTTACATTTTTTTCTCCTTCAGGTTATGAAAATTCAAAGAGATATCCTTACGCAGATTTGGTTTCATATATTCCTTTTGATACTGTTTCTAAAGCCAGGAATTTTATAAATATAATTAAACCGGATCTTGCTGTAATTATGAGATATGATATCTGGCCAAACCACATCTGGGCTATGAAAAAAACTAAGGTCCCGTCTTTTCTTGTTGATGCAACAATGAAAGAAAATTCTCTCAGGAAAATTCCCTTGATCAAAAATTTTCATGTAAATCTTTTTAAAGATATAACACAGATTCTTACAGTTTCTAAAAATGATGCAAAGGGTTTTAAAGAATTCGGATGTGCTGATTCGCAGTTAAGAGTTGTTGGAGATACAAGATTTGACAGAGTTCATCAGAAAAGCATTAAAGGTAAAGAGAGTAAATTGATAAAAGATGAATTTCTTAAAAATAAAAAGGTAATTGTTGCCGGCAGCACCTGGTCTGCAGATGAAGATGTACTTTTACCTGCCTTTGTTAAATTAACAAAGTATGTTGAAGATGTTTTTCTGATTATTGCGCCTCATGAGCCGACTCTTCTTCATATAGAAAATATAGAAAATGAACTTTACAAATTTGCAAAAACAATTAGGTTCTCGCATCTTCACAATTATAAAGATGAAAAAGTAATTATTGTTGATTCAATAGGAATACTTATGACACTTTATTCTTACGCAGATGTTGCTTTTATTGGCGGAGGTTTTAAATATAATGTTCATAATGTTCTTGAGGCAGCAGTGCATGGAGTTCCGGTTCTGTTTGGTCCAAAAATAGAAAACTCACAGGAAGCAGGTGAGTTACTTAAAAGAGGTGGGGGAATTCTTGTTAAAGATGAGAAAGAGGTGTACAGACAGCTTAGAATTTTATTCAAAGATGAAAATTTAAGAAAAACAAAAGCTGAGATATCTTTTAATTATGTGGAAGAAAATTTGGGGGCGACTGAAAAAATTATTAACGAGATTTATAAAGTAGTATAAGTTCAATTTCAAATAAACTTATTTACTTCTTGCTCTTGAACTTACACTTGAACTTGAACTTTCAAATATCTTTCTTTAAGAATTTTCAAATGATGTGCCTCATGTCCGGCTATAATAAATAATAAAGCTAATACAGTAACTTCATAATTACTTGCAACACCTCTTTGCTTTAACATCTCTTCACTAAAATTTCTGAATTGCAGAAGATTAGCCTCACGCAGCAATCGCAATTCTTCTGCAAGATCTGAAAGTTTTCTTTTATTAAAATCACCTTTACCCGTATAAATTTTTTCATCCCAACCGGGAAGAGATTGTTCCTCTCCTCTAGAAATTGCAAGAGCCCTGTAAGAAAAAATTCTTTCTGCATCAATTAAATGGCCTGCAAGTTCTTTAATACTCCACTTGCCTTCAGCATAAGCGTAGAGTGCTTTTTCTTCAGGTATTGAGTTCAATAAATTATTTGTTTCATTTAATTGATTCTTCAACTGAACCAAAACATCTCCTGTTACATTCTTAACATATCCTTCATAGTAAATTCCATAATCACCTTCTAACGGACGCATACTTTATTTCCTTTCATTATAAAAATAGTTTTGAAGTAATAAATTTCTTATTCCCAAATCTTAACTTCAAAAACACCATCTGAATTTGCAGCTCCACGAAACATTCCCAGGGTATTAAAAGGCATTGCATAATTTCCATCTTTATCAACTGAAATTATTCCGCCATCATCTTTTTTAAGCATCTTAAAAATAACTTCATCAGTGGCTTGCTTCAGTGTCATTCCTTTAAATTCCATTAATGCAGAAACATTATAAGCAACTGTATGCCTTATAAATTCCTCTCCGATACCCGTACCTGATACCGCGCAGGTTTTATTATTTGCATAAGTCCCTGCATTTATCAAAGGTGAATCTCCGATTCTACCAACCATTTTATTTGTCCTTCCGCCGGTAGAAGTTCCGGCAGCAAGATTTCCTTTTAAATCGAGTGCAACACAACCGACAGTACCTTTAACTTTTTCTTTGGCTTTTAAATATTCCTGATATGTTGGTTCAGTATCAAAATAAGTATTAGGAACAATCTCCAGTCCCATTTCTTCTGCAAACTTTTCTGCTCCTTCACCGCCTAAGAGAACGTGAGGAGTTTTTTCCATTACATATCTTGCAAGCGTTATAGGATTTTTAACTCTCTTAATTAAAGTTGCAGCACCTGTAGAAAGATTGCTTCCATCCATAATTGAAGCATCAAGCTCGTGAGTTCCTTCGGCAGTATAAACAGCACCCTTACCAGCATTAAACAAAGGATCATCTTCTAAAAATCTAACTACCTGTTCAACTGCATCAAGACTTGATCCTCCTTTTTCAAGAATTTCTTTTCCAATCTTTAATGCTTCTGTAAGCGATTTCAGATATCCTTCTCTTAAAGAATCAGGCATTGATTTACTAATCGTTCCAGCACCACCATGAATAACAATAGTATATTTCCCCGCAGCAGGTAACCGGTCTTTGTTTCCTGAGATGTCAATAAAAAATGTTGCGGTTATAATCAGAAGTGATACTAAAAATAAAATAATGCTTTTCATAATAAAATTATTGTTTTTACTTTTAATTCTACGGCTTGCTTGTAAGCTTATAACTCAGACGATGTACAAGGTTATCAATCAGGGGAATTTGCGATGAATTAATTTTCTTCTTTGCTTCATCAATAGAAAAGAATTCAAACTTATCTGCCTCAGGAAATTTTTCTCTTTTCCCTGATTTTGGTGGCCATTCCATTTCAAACAGATTACTCTTGTACAAAAATTCACCATCTTCTTTACCTTCAAAGGCCCAGGCATAAATTACTTTCCCGCTTTTCATTGTAATCTCACCAAGCGTAATAAAATCACCTGATGGCTTCAAGCCTGTTTCTTCCTCAAACTCTCTAATGGCAGTAGCAAGCTTTTCTTCATTGTCTTCTATCAAACCTTTGGGAATACTCCAGCTTCCATCATCCTTTTTCTCAAAGTAAGGTCCGCCGGGATGGACTAAAAATATTTTTAAATTAGAGTTTTTGTAAATGTACATAATAAGCCCGGCACTTTTCTTAGCCATTACTGGCCCCTGAAAATATTTTTAATCCAACTATACCGGCAATAATCAAAAAGATAAAAAAAATTCTTACAAATTCCTTAGATTCATCGAAGAGAATAATTCCAAGAATTGCTGTTCCTACTGCACCTATTCCTGTCCAAACAGCATAAGCAGTACCAACAGGTAAATCTTTTAATGAATAAGCAAGAAGCCCCATACTTATAATAATGCTTACAAAAGTAAAAACGCTCCACCATAATTTTGTAAAATTATTGGAATATTTAAGTCCGATTGCCCAGGCAACTTCAAAAAGTCCGGCGATAAAAAGAATTAACCAAGCCATTAAATTTTGATTCGTTTTATGATGAATATATAATCTAATGTTATCAAAATAAAAAATTTTAACATAAAGCCCTACAAATTCAAGAGTTAAATTCAGATTTGAGTTCAAGAAAAATTTTTGGGAATAACAATACTCAAATTCCAAAATACTCGCCTTGACTTTACGTACATAATAACGTACGTTTGTATAAAAAAGGATGAAAAGATGAGAACGATTTCAGCAACGGAAGCCCGTAATAATATTTATAAATTGCTTGATATGGCAGCCGAAGAAAACGAACCAATTCAAATTACCGGTAAAAGGTCTAATGCTGTTTTAATTTCTGAGGATGACTGGAGAGCGATTCAGGAAACCCTTTATCTTTTATCAATTCCCGGAATGAGAGAATCAATTATAAAGGGAATGAAAGAACCAATAGAAAAAAGCTCTTCTAAAATTGTATGGTAAAATGGAAAATAGTGTTTACCAAACAAGCTCTTAAAGATGCTAAAAAATTAAAATCAGCCAGATTAAAAGCTAAGGCTGAGAATATTTTGAAGATTTTAGAAAATGATCCATTGTTAAGTCCCCCATCTTTCGAAAAATTAGTCGGAGATTTAAGCGGAGCATATTCCCGCAGAATAAATATACAACACAGAATTGTCTATCAAATCTATAAAGATATTAAAACGGTTAAGGTTATTCGAATGTGTACACATTATGAATAATTTATCCGAGTATTGAGGATTAATTAGAAAGTGTATAAGCCAAATAAAGAAAGCTAATTAAATGTAGGCGGATTACTCCAGTCAACAGGCCCAACATCAAAGCTGTATTTTAACCTTGGAAGAACTACTTTAAGCCATGCTCTCTTAAAATACTCAAAAGCCGCATCCCATTCGCCGCCTTCTCCCCAGCCAATGTGAGTAAGGTTAACCTGAGTATGTCTCTCATCAAGCTCAGTAAATCTTACGATTATAAATGTTCTTTGTTCTCTTGCAGTAGGTAGTTCCGCCGGGGCATTCCAGGAGAACGTAAGCATTTTATTTTTTTCAATGCCAAGGATAACACAGCCTTCAGATCCTTTTTTACCATCTTCTTCATCACTTAGAAAAAGTATTTCGTATTTTCCTCCAATACGTAACTCTATTATACCATCAGGTGCAAAGAAAGATTTTATTCCTTCTTTAGTAGTCCAGACACTCCAGACCTTACTAATATCTGCATTAACTGTAATTTCCCCTGAAATTAATCTTTCATGAAGCGTTGAAACCTTTTTTTCTTCAAAACTAAAAATGGTAAAGCTCCTTAATTCTGTTTAGAAAATTAATTTCTAAAAAATCAGTCTGTTTATGTAAAAGGAATTTATAGAAAAAATTTCTAATTAAACATAGAGGAATAAATAATCATTATAAAAGTTCAATATAAATCTGTGCTTGCTTTATTCTAAAAACTCCGGTTATCAAATGATAGACAGCAAATAATTCGAGTGGAAAAGGAAGGTAACCTACATATCCGGGTAAAGGCATTTCAAAAAGATGAAGAATATTTACACCCGGCAGATAATATTTCCATTTAGGATAAGAAAAATAATTCCACATTTCCCAGAAGAAGCCGCATATCAATCCTCCAATAGCAAGTGCAAATATCGGTTTCCATTCACCAGCAGATGTATATTTAAGTATAGATCTGTTTCCTAACTTTAGATTTAATGGTTCAATCAAAAAGAATACTGAAATCCATACAAAAGGATAAAAGATTTTAGGGAAGATTATAATCAGAGATAAGATTATTATTCCTATAATTAAAAAGGTCAGCAATATTTTATTGTCAGGAATTATCTTTTTATTGATTGAAATATTTTTTATCCATTTAAAAGTCCCTGTCAATTCTGCGGTTCCAAAAACAGCAGGCATAACAGTTGAAAAACTTAAAGATGAAAGCAAGAAATATTCAAGGTCAGAAAAATATTGTCTGCCATCATAAAACCAGTTTTGTGTTTTTAAATTAAAAAGTTCAAACAACCACCAGACTGGAACTGAGATTAAAAATAAACTTATGAATAGCTTCCAGTTTCTTTTTATAAGGGATGTGCCTTTTCTTGAAAAGACCAATGCATCTACAAGAATTGAATATCCAAGCCATAATGGAAAAAATCCCCAATGAGTTCTTAAGCCATCTAAAGACCAGTTTAGAATCCAGAAAAGAATAAGAAGAAATAATCCCAGCCAGCCGTAGAAGGGGAAACTTTTGTGAGAGGTTTTATTCATCCTTATTTAGTAGAAAAGTTAATTGACATTTAAACTACATTAGGTATAGGGTATATAGGTATAAAGGAGTTCTCCCTATACCTTATACCTGTATACCTGTATACCTGTATACCTGTATACCTTATACCTTTTTATACATCAATCCAAATATTCCTTTAAAAACTTTCCTGTCCATGAATTTTCATTTGCTGCAATCTCTTCAGGAGTTCCTTCTGCAACAATTTCGCCGCCTTTCTCACCAGCTTCAGGGCCGAGATCAATTATATGATCCGCACATTTAATTATTTCAAGGTTGTGCTCAATTATAACTATAGAGTTATTTCTCTCAAGCAGAAGATTAAAGCAGTTCAGAAGTTTGGATATATCATCAAAGTGAAGCCCGGTTGTGGGCTCATCAAAAATAAATAGAGTGTGTTTCTTTTCCCTTTGTGCAGTTAAGTGAGAAGCTAGTTTTATTCTCTGTGCCTCACCGCCTGAAAGAGTGTTTGAAGGCTGACCAAGCTTGATATATCCAAGCCCTACATCTTTAAGTATCTGCAGAAGTTTTACAAGTTTTTCATTTCCCTTAAAGAATTCAACAGCTTCATCAACAGTCATATTAAGCACTTCAACAAGATTTTTACTACGATAGGTTATTTCACGCATCTCTTTTTTATAGCGTGTTCCGTTGCAATCTTCACATTCAAGATAAAGATCGGCAAGAAACTGCATTTCAACTTTTATAAAACCATCTCCCGCGCAGGTTTCGCATCTTCCGCCGGGAACATTGAAAGAAAAATATCCGGGTTTATATCCTCTTGCTTTTGCCTGGTGAGTCGCAGCAAAAATATCTCTTATAATTTCAAATGCCTTAATGTAGCTTATAGGATTTGAGCGGGGAGTTTTACCGATAGGAGACTGATCAACAATTACAATATCATCAATGTATTGTCCACCTTTTATATCATCAAACCTTCCAACTTTTGAAGGAGCGAAGCCAAAATATTTCGCAATACCACCATATAAAACATCATGAATAAGAGTGCTCTTTCCCGAGCCGCTTACTCCAGTTATAACCACAAATTTGTTTAGAGGAATATTAACATTTATATTTTTAAGATTATTTTCTGCAGCACCGATTATCTCAATATCTTTTGTGGTCTTAGTTCTTCTTTTTTTTGGAATTGGAATTTTCAATTTTCCGGAAAGATATTTTCCAGTTAAAGAATCCGAATTTTTTAATACTTCTTCATAAGTTCCTTTTGCAATTATTTCTCCGCCGTTTACTCCGGCTTTTGGACCCATATCAAAAAGCATATCTGCATGCTTCATCATTTCAGGATCGTGTTCAACAACAAGAACACTGTTTCCTATATCTCTAAGATTCTTGAGAAGGTTTATAAGCTTCAGATTATCTCTCGGATGAAGCCCGATGCTTGGTTCATCAAGCACATATAAAGTTCCTACCAAGGAAGAACCAAGCGAAGTAGCAAGATTAATTCTTTGAGTTTCTCCTCCGGATAAAGTGCTGCTTAATCTTTCAAGAGTAAGATAGCCTATACCAACATTATTCAGGAATGTGAGACGTTTGATAATCTCTTTCAATACTCTTTCTCCAACCATCATATCATATTGGGATAATTTTAGCTCTTCAAAGAATTTTAGAGAATGCTCTATAGGCAATTGAACAATTTCATAAATTGATTTTCCCGCAATCTTAACTTGTAATGCTTCTCTTCTTAAACGGGAACCCTTGCAAGCAGAGCAGTTTGTATATCCCCTGTACCTGCTTAACAAAATGCGGATGTGCATCCTGTATGTTTTTTCCTCAAGCTTCTCAAAGAATTTATCTATTCCTTTAAATGAACCGAAGCCTTTTCTTACTAGTGAAGCCTGCTGTGTACTTAATTCTTTAAAAGGAATATTAATTGGAATATTAAATTGTTTTGAATTCTGAATAAGATCGCGAAGATAGTGACTGAACTTTGCGGTTCTGAAAGGAGCAATTGCACCATCCATTAAGCTTAAGTTTGGATTAGGTATAACAAGGTTCATATCAATGCCAACTGTTTTGCTGAAACCCTGGCAGACCGGACAAGCACCAAACGGATTATTAAAAGAAAAGAAGCGCGGCTCTGGTTCTTCGTATCTTATTCCGCAGCATTCATAAAATTTGTTGAATTCTTTCAGCTCATTTGTATCTGCATTTATTAGGACAAGCCTGTTCTCACCTTCTTTAAAAGTAACTTCAATTGAATCAGCAAGCTTTTCACGGACTTCACCCTTAGTCACTTTGAATCTTTCAACAACAACTTTTATATCTTTTTTATTCTTGGGAAGTGAAGAATTTTCTTCATTCAGATCAACAAGTTTTTTGTTGAGATACAATCTGAAGAAACCTCTCTTCTTAAGAAGATCAATTTCCTGCTTAACTGTTGTACCTTCGTGAGTATGAAGCGGAAATCCAATATAAAATTTAGAGCCTTCCTGCTGCTCTTCAAGCCATTGAGTTACAGTTGTTGTTGTTGCTTTCTTAACTTCTTTACCGCACTGGTAGCAGATTGTTTTTCCAATCCTTGCATAAAGAAGACGGAGGTAATCATAAATCTCTGTCGTTGTTCCAACTGTAGAGCGAGTGTTTCGACCACCTGTTTTCTGTTCGATTGCTACTGCAGG
The DNA here is from genome assembly GCA_964515875.1 of uncultured Ignavibacteriaceae bacterium. GTDB lineage: Bacteria > Bacteroidota > Ignavibacteria > Ignavibacteriales > Ignavibacteriaceae > RBG-16-34-14. The sequence continues at coordinate 28,816 of CAZEWJ010000041.1, forward strand.
ACTGATTCCCTGGATGAAATCTACATCAGGTTTATTCATTCTTTCAAGAAACTGTCTTGCATAAGCTGAAAGACTTTCTACATATCTTCTTTGTCCTTCTGCATAAATTGTATCAAAAACAAGAGAAGATTTACCGCTCCCGCTTACACCTGTAAACACAACAAGTTTATTTCTGGGAATTTCAAAAGTGAGGTTTTTTAAGTTATGCTCTCTTGCACCTTTAACAACTATTTTCTTTCCTGCCCCGACAGGCAAGTCTTTATGATTATTTCTATTTCCAAGCATTGGTTACTGTATGTTAAATGAGTTCTCTGGAATAATGGAATGGTGGAGTAATGGAGGTTTATTCTTTCATTATTCCATCATTCCATAACTCCACTATTCCAAAAGTGCAATATTAGTTTCAGCAAACTTGAACCTTTAAAATAATAATAATTTGGTTATGAGTGGGGTAAGAAATGAGGGAAAACTCGTTCATTACTTTTTTTTTCATCCTTGTTGAGCAATTAACTTCTATTATGTAAGTTATCTTGAGATGAATGAGCATTTATAGAAGATTATACTCAATGCATAATGAATTTCATTAGATAATATTAAATAGATTAACAAAATAAATTTATAGAATTTGGAAAGGATTATATGCCTATCAAGAGTAATATTAAAAGAGGGACTCAAATAAATGCAGCCCAAATAAATTGGCAATCTTTACGAAACCGTCTAACTCCATTTAAAAAATTTAGAAGATTAACTCTCCCTCATGCTTATTTAGGATTTCAAGATTTTCTTATTGAAGCTTCAAAACATGGAAATTATGTTTCTATTGTTAAGGAGTATGCAAATGAAAAACAGACTATTTTTAAAAAACAACATGAATTGCCATCTCCTAATTCGCAAAAATGGCTTCAAGATAGAAAAATATCATTTTCGCAAAACATGTCTTCACAACTAAAAAATGCAGAATCATTTTTCAATGTAGCTTCATCTGCACCAGAAGAAACACAACCAATTTATTTTTACTATTCTTTTATGCAGTTTTCTAGCTTTTTAACAAATACTTTTTTAACCTTCAATAATTCTAGTGGCAGACATGGAATAGAAATAACATTTCCAAATCTTAATCAGTTGACAGATAAAGAATTAAGTGATAGTGAGTTACGAGAAAAAATTGAAAATATTCAAATAAAGATACAAAATGATGGCAATTTCCAAAGATTAGTAGATACTCTTACTATATTAACATTACCATCAATATTTTCTTTGAGAATACTTCAATGTTTTCCTAAAGGTTATTCTGATATAGCAGTTGTTTTAAATTGGCTGTTTAATGATTCTAACTATACTCCATTAAATTATTCCCAAGGCATTCCGTATAAATTTTATCAACCTTTGAATAGTAACTTTGCATATAGTAGTAATCAAACTTATTCATTTCGAGAAATTTGCAATTTTGATGTAAGTAGTGCAATGCAAGAGGTAGGAAATTTAAATAATCAAAAGGCATCTATATATTTACTTGCATTCTTAATTGTTTATACAGCAAGCAATATCGCAAGATATAGACCATTTCTCTGGAATTCAATTATTCGCGGTGAAGTCACAGATATTTATGAAAGCATTTTATATGCATATGACTTATATGATGATTTTATTTATGATATTTATTCGTCATTTTTTTCAGTGGCATTAGGAAATATCAAATAGTACTTTTATGTGTAACATCATCTAACATTAAATTTACTACAAAGCACAAAATGTTCTATCCAATATTGCTTAAAGAATTTTGGAATATTTAATGGTTAGGTTAATCAAATATGAAAGAAATAAAACCAATTGACAGAAAACGTAATTCAGGGGGAAGTACTGAAATAGGAACTAAAGAAGATGGCGTTGCTGTTGGCTTAACCAAATTTAAGGATAGACTTATTATTATTAAGGAAAAATCAATATATGAACTAATGCTAGCTGATGATATTGATCCTCAAAGAACTAATATTAATCTTCCAAGTAACATTCAAAAACTAATAATTAATAAAGGTGCTGAATCAGAATTAGTTTCACGAACTTTTTTAACAGCTGAAACACTATTTAAGCCAGACTATTTTAACAGTTCTATTGATACTGAGAAAGCGTTACAATTAGCATTAGAAATACTCCAAGAACTGACTATGCTTGAAGAAGAAATAAATGAATACTTAGGACAAGAAAAAATTGTCATTGAGGAGTATAAAAAGAGAAGACAGGAACAAGTTTCATTTGCCATCCCATCTATAATTAATTTGGAAACACGTTGTAAGACTCTTTTTCAAAAGGCTGATCATATTAGACAAATTTTAATTGAAATCATTACGGTTTTTTACCCTAAAGATGATTTAACTAAACAATCCCATTTCCCAAAACTTTATGATGTTTTAAAAAACAAGTACGGAGAAAAAGACACATTCACAGAATTTATTAATAAAAAAGCACTTGGCTTTATGGAAGTTATAAGATTTCTTAGGAACGGCTTAGACCATAGATTAGATACAATTAAAATTAAAAATTTTGAATTACAACCTGATTCAAAAATCATTTCACCGTCAATAGAATTAAATCATAAAGAAAGTAAGCTAGATAGAATTTCACTTTCATCGTTTTTACCTATTGTTATACAAAATATGGTTTTTATAATTGAAAGCACATTTGCTTATTTAGCCGACAGAAATGTTAAATCAAATTTTATGATGGTTATGGAAATTCCAGAGGATAAAAGAAAATTTAGATTTGTAAAATATAGTTTTGCAATGCAAATTGGAGATGAATTGGTTTTTCATCAGTAAAAAAAAATTTTCATTCCGTCTTCTCTCCCAACTCTTTCAAAGTCTCAATTCTATCATCAAGCAATTTTATCTTCTCATCCAATCTTTCATTTTGGATTCATTCCTTTTCATCTTTTTCAATTTTTTCTTTCAGTCTGCCAACCAGGCTTTTAATTATATTTTCACTATCATCAATAAAATTCTTAATTGGTGTCCATCTAATATCAAGATATTCGTGAGCAAGAATGTTTCTTAATTTTGTCCATGAAGCTAATTTATCAACTTCTTCGTTTTCCAGAAGCCCTATCAGTTTCAACTTAAGGATTAATTCTCTATAAGTTTCAGGCAAAGTTATTTTTTCACTTGAGATAAGGATTTTTGAAATATCAATAACTGAGTTGATTAAATTCTCTAACCATCTTTCTACATTTCTTCTCTTACTTCGATCATTCTGATAATCTAACCAGGATAAATTTTTGAATAGTTCATAATCTTTAACTTCATTTTCTATAAAGACTAAAATTTTCCTAAGATTAGTTTTATCTGTCTCAGATAAAGAAGTTGATCTATTAAATATTTCATAATAATCTTTAACAAATTCTCTATAATCAATTGCATTCGAGGTTGTGATTAAAAAGAATTTTGAGAATAGTTTTTCATCTTTAATTGAAATTGGTATTCCTTGAGTTATAATAATTGAAGCAAGATGAGATGGTGCATTATTCAGAACTACAAGGTCAACTTCTCTTTTTAGCATTAATTCCAGATCGGTCCAGATAAGATCAAGAGCTGGATATTCTTTTGTTCTCTCAATATCAATAATCCTTAAATCATCAGGTTTAAAATAAATGCCTATATCATAATCGGAAGAAAGTCTATTCAACCCTTTACTTCTTGAGCCAAATAGAAAAGAGAAAGAGATTTTGTCTATTTTATCGAAATATGTTTTTAAATTGTCCTGAAATTGGTTTTTCATTCCGTTTTATTCCCCATTGCTCTTAGAGTATCAATTCTTTCATCAAGCATTTTTATCTTCTCATCCAATTCTTTCATTTTAACTTCCATCTCATCTTCGTATTCGGCTTTATCCCAGTAACCTCTATCTTCAAAGTAGCTTTTGAAGAGCCAGT
>CAZEWJ010000042.1:0-30289 GCA_964515875.1 uncultured Ignavibacteriaceae bacterium
ACAGAATGGAGTTGTATCAGAACTATCCAAATCCATTTAACCCCAGCACAAAGATTAGATTTACGATTTCTGCTTTCGGATTTACAACTTTAAAAGTTTATGATATTCTTGGAAATGAAGTTGCGACACTTGTTAATGAAGAAAAACCTGCGGGAGTGTATGATGTCGAGTTTCAGTCTTCAGTTGGCAGTGAGCAGTTGGCAAGTGGAATTTATTTTTATCAGCTTAAAGTGGGAGAGTTTATTTCAACAAAGAAAATGATTTTGTTAAGATAATCTCTAAAGTTTAATAAGATTAAACAATGAAGATAATAATGAAAATCTTAATCAAATTTATTCTGCTGCTTCTACCTTTCTTTATATTATTGTCTTGCAATGATTCCTTGATTGAGTATAAAAAATTACCGCCAGCCAAAGGTGGTTATCTTTAAATAAGCAGAGGCTTTTATGAAAAGACTTATAAACTTTTTACTCATAATAATACTCATATCATTCTTTAATAGCTGTACCGAAGAAGAAGAAATTTATTCCACCATTGATGATGGAATTTACGAAGGGACATTCATTATTGTTGAATCTGATGGAAAGATGTATAGTGGAAAAGTTACTTTTACTTTCAATAAAAGTACTTATACCTGTGTTCCGGAGATAAGATATCTACCACCATCCGGAGGTGGTAGTTTCCAAACCAACAAAAACAAAATAATGCTTGAGGATAAAGTAATTCATACTGCTGAATTTGATTGGACACTGATATTAAATGGAGAATTTTATTTTATTTATGATGGGAATAAACTAATCTTGAAGCAAAATGACATGAACCATAATCGTTATCGAGATATTGAGTTATTAAAAAAAGAAAAATAATTTATTTTCTATGAAAAAAATATTTTATTTTATAATTACTTCTTTTCTTACTTGCATTTATTTTTCCTGCAGCGAAACAATTAATGATAATGTTATAACAGTAAATATTTCAGGTAATTGGGAAGGGGTTGCTTATGGTTTTTCTGACATTCCAGAAGAACCAAATCCTAGAATAAAACTTGAACTAAAACAACAAGATTCAACTGTGCATGGAACTTTAACAGTTCGTGGTTCAATTGATACTGTCGATGTCGGTAAATTCATAAATAACAATTTTACTATGATTCTCGAGAATGATTATGAAAAAATAAAATATGAATTTACTGCAAATCTTAGTAAATCAAGATTAGAAGGAATTTATAAAGTTAAAAACTTAACTACTGATTTGGTTTATTATCAAAATAACTGGTATGTGGAGAAAAAGAAGTTTTGATAAATTTTTTTAATTTATTCTTCAATTATTTTCTATTAGCGATTACTTTTCAAGTAAAATGATGTTTTAAAATTCCATTGTGGATTATTAAACTTCTCACTCTTATCTTTTGTCCAGTCATTCAATCATGAAATTAAAACAAGGAGATAATTATGAACAGAAGAAGGCTTCTGAAAAGTCTGGGGTTAATAGGACTCGGTTCTATCTCTCCTTTGCCAAAAGCATTGGCTGATCTTAATACTTTAAGTAAGAAAGGACTAATGAATGCTGCGGGCTGCTGGTTAACACCTGAAACAACCGGAGGGCCTTTTTACTTTAATGCTAACCTGGTTAGGCAGGATATAAGAACTGATACTACATCAGGAACTTTACATGATGGTCTGCATCTCAATACTACGTTCACTGTTATAGATGTAAACTGCAATCCAATTCCCAATGTATTAGTTGATATCTGGCATTGTGATAAAGATGGGCGCTATTCAGGTTATCCTAATCAACCGGGCGGAGTAAGTACTGTCGGGCAAAATTTTTTAAGAGGAATACAGTTAACAGATGCAAGCGGGCAATGTTCTTTTATTACAAGTTATCCGGGATGGTATCCCCAAAGAGCAACTCATATTCATTTTAAAGTACGTCTGGATTCTTCAACATATGTTACATCGCAATTTGCTTTCCCAGATAAAATAAATAATGCGGTTTATGCGACACCTTTATATTCAGGACGCGGACCAAATCCTACTACAAATGAAGAAGACAATATCTTCGGAACGGCAAAACCTGAATATTTATTAATGGATTTAATTCCAAATGCAGCTACCGGTGGATATGATGGAACTTATACAATAGGAATTAATGCTCCAACCGGAATAAAAGATTCAAAAAAAAATCCGGATGGATACGGGCTTGAACAAAACTACCCGAATCCGTTCAATCCATCAACAAAAATAAGATATACCCTTCCTTCTGATAGTGATGTAAAATTATCTGTGTTTGATGTTTTTGGACAGGAAGTTAAATCTCTGGCTAATACTTTTCAGTCGCGAGGTACGTATGAAGTTGTATTTGATGCTGCAAAGTTAAGCAGTGGTTTTTATTTTTATAAGATAGCTGCAGGTGATCCCGAATCAGGTTCGGGACAAGTTTTTGTTAAAACAAAAGAGATGCTGCTGCTTAAATGATATTATTAACCTACAATCCAAAAGGAATAATAAAATAAACTCTCGGTTCAATTCTTTTTTGTGGTTCATAACCAACAATATTATCATCAGCATCACGGAGAGGAGTGTAAGTCCAGAGGTAAACAAGCGAGACTACCATAAATGGATATGGCTTATACCCAATTTCTGTAAAAAGATATGAACGATCATCAAGAGTGAACATATCAGTTTCATTCTTAATATTAATCTTATCGTAACCTGCTCTTAAAAGAAATGGCGCTTCTTCAGGAGCTATTTCCGCACCTAAATGGAGAATACCACTGTTAGGTGTTTTATCTAATCTCTGATAACTTCCGATTACGTAAAGCAAACCAAGTGCATTTATTCCCAATTCACCATACCAGCCATCATCATTGTTAGTTAAGCCAGCAAGCATTCTTGCTTTACTTGAAAATGTTCCGCTTGTTTTATCTGTAACTCTGAATCTCTCAACTTCATAAAAGGAATTAAAGTAAGAAGGGATATATTCATCACCATTAAATCTTCTTTCAAGCTTTGCGGTTGCCTGAACGAGTCCCAAAGGATTAAGCTGAGCAATAACACCTGTTGCAGAGCCGCTTCCGAAATCAATAATCTTTGCAAAATCATAATACAAAGTAACATCGGCAAAACTTCCGGAAATAATAGGGAGACCAATATCAAACCCTATAATATTTATTGAACCAACATCAGAGTTGGGAAAGGTTTCAAATTGGTTTGTGCTATCATTATAAAAACCAGAAATTATTCCAGCGTTTTCATCAAAGTCTGCTGCATAAGTTACACCCAGTTCAATATTACTGATAATTGGAATACTGGCAAGAGAGGTGTAATGAAGCGGCCTTACATAACCTCTTAAACCTACAACACCAGCTTCACCAAAGCGGGTGTAAATTGATTCAAATCCAAAATCTCCAAAATCAATATCAAGAACAAGCCCCGCTTTCCTGTTATCAAAAGAAGGGCTGTTGTTGTAAAGATACATTATGCTTCCATGCCCAAGTGTATAATAATCTAGTGCACCCAGCTTTATGAAGACAGGATCATTCTTCAAACCATATCTTACATATCTTATAATGCTCATATAATCTGAAAAATCATTAAAAGATTCTTTTCTTAAATTTCCTTCTGTATCAAATGTGAGTCGAAGATCAAGCCCGACTCCGAAGTTTGCAAATGAAAGCTCCGGTGCAAGAAAAATAGTGTAATGTGGTTCATCATCTATCCATGTTATACCGGCACCTCCCATAAATTGCCCTTCACCTGGTCTTGGATATTTCTGGAATTGTGAAAAAGAGATTGAGTAAATAAAAAGTACTAAAGCAAAAGTGTAGATTGTTTTCATTTAATATTCCGGATTTTTTAGTTAGATGAAAATATGAAAAAGAAAAATTAAAAGTATGATCGAATGACTGAATGGTTGAATGTGAAGAAAAATATTTCATACAATCATTCAGCCATTCATCAATTCGAATATGAAAATGGAATTCTTTATTAAAATTAGTTATTCAAATAACAAAAGACCCTGAAACGAGTTCAGGGTGACTATCTCACTATTGCTAGCTTTTGAGTTACATCCTGATTCTTTCCATCTTTACTTATAATTACCTTATAAAGGTAAACGCCATTTGCTATCTGGTTTTCATCATCATCTTTTCCGTCCCAAAAGATAGTATTAAAATCATAATCAAGCTCTGATGAAGTTTTCTTTATCTCTCTGATTAATCTTCCGGCAACCGTATAAATTTTTATTTTCAGTTCATCAGGAATTTGCGTCAGCTTAAATGTAAAATATGTTTCTCCCGAAGATGGGTTTGGATAATTATAAACATTAAGTATTTCTGTTTCTTCATTAACAATAAAATATTTTTCAATACCTGAGGAATCAACAACATTGCCTGAAGCATTTTTTGCAAACACTCTGAGCGAATATTCACCCGTTGATAATTGCGGTTTATATGTTACAATCATTTTAGGATTAGATGAACTAAACTGATATGATATCTGCGGATTATTGGCAAAATAAATCTCTTCATCATTCAGGAAAAGAGTAATTGAAGAAGTATCATTTACAGGAAGCAAAGACGGATCAAACAGCTCAATTTTTATTTCCGGGTTTGCAGATATATAATCTCCATCGAGAATATCAACTCCATCAAATGTTATACTGATCGAAGGTGTTGAAGTATCTGCTTTAACATAAAATGGAATTTGGAAGAAGTTATTGTCTTCAAAAATTTCAGGTACTTTGTTTTCAGAATCAACTGTAATTATGAAGCTATTATTTCCTAAATAATCTGATGTATTTAATTGAACTTCAAAATATCTTTTACTTAACGAATCAAGTTCATCCACAAGAATATTTGAAACTACTTCTCTTTCATTATTCGATGTCAAAACTTCAATTAATACTTTAAAACTATCTGAAGGAGTTTCGCTTACATTATAAACTCCAAAATTAAGTTTAACCTCTTCTCCAATCAGAAGTGAATCTGAATCAACATTAACTACCTGGTAATTTATTGCAAGCTCCGGTGGAATTGTGTAATTAATTCCGAATGAAGTGATTGAAGGTGATTCAAAAAAATTATTAGCATTTAACTTTGCATAAATTTTCAGAGAAGAATAAACTGAAGCATCAATATTATTAAGAGAGGAAATATTATTTGAAAAATTCAGAGCATCTAAAGTATCAACATCACCATTGGCTTTTATACAAAGAGGTAAATACTCAATTGAAGAACCTGGAGGAATTGAATCATTTTTTTCAATATTAATCCAATCATAAGATTTTTCTGCTGCAGGAAATAAAACATATCCGCTATCATTATTAATAACATTGGATGTTGATGTTTCAGCAAAACCCAAAAATCTTCCTTTGAAAGATTCGGGAACAGAACCTTGCGGTGCACCTTTTTTACCAATTATGCACCATGAATCGCGGTACCTTACACTATCAACATAAAGTGAACCGAACTCTTCTATTGTTTGTCTTATCTTAGTCCCGCTACTGAATCCTAAAACGGATTGAGCACCATCGGCACAAATTGTCATTGCAACAACTTTGCCCGCCGGAAGCGAATCTAAGTAAGCTTTCATTAATTCATTAGCGTTACCCTGCGCAAAAATAAAATACCTGAAATTTGAAGGTCTTAATGTTATTGTATCAATTTCTGCTGTTGCAATACCCCAATAAAATGTATTGGGAAGAAGTTCCTCTCCATTGTAAAGCATAGAACCAAATTCACCATCATCTGAACCTGCTGATGAGACTTCAAGAAGATTTTCATTACTGCTTAAATGCCAGGAATTTTTTGATGAATCAAAAGCGGAATTAAAATATTCAACATCTTCATTTTTGAATGACCGCTCTATATACCAGGTAAAATTTTTATTAGTGTTATAAAAAGAATAAACATCGGACCATTCCTGGTTCGCATCATTAAGTTTTACTCTCCACCAATATCTTTTATTATTTGTAAGAGAGTTTAGATTTATTGTTGTATACACACTATCCATATTTTTCAGGATATCAGAAGCATTTGTAAAATCAGGATTATCCGATATTGACAGTTTAATTTCGTTTGAAATAATACTCGGAACTAAAGCCGGATTCAGAACTTTAACACTATCCCGCGATGTATTATAAAACTTTTCAACTTCGATTGGCCTGACAGACGTAGAGAAAACGGTAAAAGTATAAAAGGCGGAATTATCTGTTTCATAAATTTCATCAATAGAATTCTGAACGTCTAATTCAACTTCAACGCTATGCTGTCCTACTCTTCCATCAATTGGAATATTTACAGTTAAAGTATCCCTGAAAAAAAGAGCAGGAATTTTTAATCCGGATTGATAGATTATTTCATCAAACCATTTACTGGTTACAGAAATTGTAAGAGAATCTTCCGGCACTCTGCCGGTATTAAGTATTTCAATTTTAACTGTTACGCTGTCTGTCATATCATTGGGGTTTTCACCAACGATTGCGAAAGAACTTTCATTTAAACTAAAATTCGGTTTCAATGGAGTCTTAAATCTGATTATAGGATCTCCAAAAAGAAGATTGCAATAATTGAAAACCCTATTTACATCAGAATAACCACTCGAACTAAATTGCTGCATTTTAGCAAGAAGGTGCGCTTCTCCAACCGATGAAGCAGTGTCAATTAAAAGACTGCTGTAAAAAAGATCCGGGAAGCGGAGTGAAGTTGATAAATATCCCCAGCTTGTATTCCCAAGATAATTTATTGCCTGTCCATTCGGATTTTCAAGTAAAAATAATTCACCAAAAGCATCAATATCAGGTTCAGCAAACTTCCCTGTTGAACATCCGAAATCTGTAATAAGAGGATTCCTGTCTGGATAAGAATTCTTCAAATCTTCTGTTGAGGTGATTCCGTTGTCCCAGGTCTGTGTACCGCTGTGTCCAATATATGAAATGAAAAGTCCGCCATTATCAATTGCATTATTTACTTCTGCCAATGAATAAGGACCAAAGTTTGTAGGAGGATTTATAGTTTTATAAAAATGAATTCCGAACCCTCCGACAGGTTTTGGTCTTACAAGTTCATTCAACAGACCATCATTTGCATTTTTAATTTGTGCTAACTGGCCTGGGTCGTTAATATCTCCTCCACTAAAGAATAAATAATTCTTGTTCCAGGAATCAAACTGGCGGTTTATATATGTCTGATGTTTTTGCATATAGTAAACTACTTCTTCATTATTTCTTGCAGGAATTCTTCCAACAAACATTTGAGGAATATTTACATTCAAACTATCCCACATAACATACCAGGCATCACTTACTGGGTTGCCATATGCAGGTACAAGATTTTTTTTGATAATATTTGATGGAGGAGTTACAACATTTTTATAATCATAATTTGCATCCCCGATAATATTAAGATATGAGGGTTTAGGTGACTGCCAATACTGGCTGGCAGCAAAAAGAAAATCTCTTACAGCTTCAGCATTATCAAGCCCGAATGAGAATTCATCATAAATATCATTTATATAAGCTGCTTCTACATTTACCTGGTAATTTGTTTCAATAAAATTTTTATACTGGTTAACTGATTCCTCAAGTTCTTTATTTGTTATGATAATGTAATCTGCTATTCTTGAATTATTTCTAAGATTTACAAATTGTTTTTTTACCACAAAACGCGGAGTTTTTTTATGATCATCTTTAATGATTAAATATTTATCTCCACCAGTAACTGTATCGGTAAAAGATAAAGTCCCGGAGGAAAAATTAAAAGCAGTTATTCTTTTCAGATAAGGTTTTACCTTATAAACAAATACATTACCCGCATCAAAAATATTTGCAGCAACTAAAACTTTTGCTGAAGTAAAAACAGAGTCAGGGATAGTAATCATTAAAGAATCATCAATAGCTCTGTTTGATCTGTAAAAATCTATATCAACCCAATCAAGCAGAGATTGATGAAATGTTGCCTGAGTTGGCAATCCAAAAACTCTATAGTCATTTCCAGTTTGATTCAGAATATCTGAACTGAACTGTGATGAGAGGTTGACTGTTTGTTTAAAATCATAAACGATAGTATCAGCAGGTGTCGAAGAATTTAAACTCGCACCATTTGAATGTGCACCGGAAACAATATCTGCTGCATAACTTATTAAACGTGCAGTTGTCCTTATTTTAGTATTGGGCACAAAATCAGGGGAATCAAAATTAAAAGAGATCAAACCCCCGTTTCCTAAGAGATGCCATGTCCATACTTTATTTTCCTGCCAGTCAGGAAACTGAACTCTTGGAATGACAGCATCATAATACCATAGTCTCACATCTTCTTCCAAATGTAATTTTACAATATGAGCCTGAACAGAATCCGTTAAACCAATAATGGAAGTATCAATTGAATCAGTTCTTAAACCATTTTCATCTCCCCATGTAAGCCAGACAAAATTTGTATCATTATATCTGTCGTAATAATTTTTATAGTTAGTTCCGAAAGGAACAATCTCTCTATAATCAGATAAACCGTAATTTTTTTCTCCCCAAAATTCTATAAAATCATTCTGGTCAAATGAAAGATCATTTTCTCCTGATACAAAAATTGGGATTTGCTTCCCTTCAAAAAATATTTTAAATGATAAAGGATTAATAGATGATGGGTCAACACCATAACTTTGCAGATCATTATACGAAATTTTATAAATGCCATCCTCATCAACTGCAAGTTTTATGTATTCATTGTCGTAATCAATCCAGCCACTTGTAGTATCAGAAGCAAAAGTTTGAAATGATCTGAACTCATCAGCAGATTCATAATTAAGAATTATCTTGCTTAAGAATTTATCAAACTCAGATTTGCTATCTGTATTTCTGGTAAACGGTTTTACTTCTGAAAAAATTAATTTCAAATCTGTTTCATTAAGTTCAATCAATTCCTTCTTTTTCCAGTTGTACCGGTGAGTATTAATCTTAATTGCTGCACAATAATATCCTCTTATCCATGTATAGCCAACCAATTCGATATCTTTTTGAGGATATAAATCGCCGGTAAAATATTTTGGATTGGGTTCGGTATCCTTATATTCAATAGCATCTTCATTCAATTCTATTTCAGGATTAAGATTAATATTAACATTAGAAACAGCAGTTTCTTCTTTATTTATTAAGACTGGATTTATTTTTGAATATGGAGGTATTGCAACAAATAAAGTCTTTGAAGGCAGAATTGGTTCGCCGGGATTTCCTTCATTTATAGCTCCTGAATATTCAAGAAGTACTTTCCCCTCTTCTTTCCTGATTGTATAAGGTTCACGATTCAAACTTAAATGAATATCAATTCCATCAGCTCTATTAATAATTCTAAAAGATTTTATTTGTGGAAAAAAATCAGGTGAGATAATTATGAATAAGATTATTAGAGAGCTATAGAATTTTTTCATCAACATCAATTAAAACTTTGCTAAATATATCCTTAGTCGTAAGTCTTTTCAAGACAATAATCCTATTCATTCTTTAGATCAGCCGTTTAATTTCATTTTGATTGCTCTATAAAAGAATTCAGGGATTCCAATTAAATATCTTTTCCAGAGTCTTCCCGGTTCAGTCATTAATCTGAACAACCATTCAACTCCAAGTTTTTGCAAAATAACCGGAGCTCTTTTTATAGTACCAAAATAAAATTCAAGAAAATTTCCAACACAGATAATAACTTTATCGTCAGAGTTCTTACTTAATTCATAAGCAAAAAATTCCTGTTTGGGAACTCCCATTCCAATAAAAAATATTTGGCTGTCAAACAGATTAATCTTATTTATTATATTCGTAACGTCTGCATCATTAAAATAACCATAATGATACCCGGCAAAATTTATTTTTCTTTTTTCACATTCTTTCTTAATAAATTTTTCTGAAAAATTACCACCGATAAAACATACCGGCATCTTCTTTTTTATAATCTCATTAAGAATATTTGTATTCAGAGAGGTAGCATCTATCCTGGAGACTTCTTCCTTTTTCAAAAACTTAAGAAGAAGAAAGACACCAAGATCAGCCTGGTAAACTTTAAATTTTGTTTCGAGTAATTTTCTATAGTCTTCATTTCGGGAATAAATATTAAAGCAGTTTTGATTCAGATAGGTTAAAAGAAGATTTTTTTTTTGTTCAACTGATGTGAAAATTTCATTGAAGACTTTTTCGGAAGTTAATAAGATGTTATTGATAATCATTAGTTTCTTAATAATTTAAGATTAATCTTAGTGATTCTTAGTGCCATTTGTGCCTTAGTGGTAAATGAAACTTAATAACCACTAAGACACTAAGAACACAAAGTTCCACTAAGAACTTTTGGTCAGATTCATAAAATTCATTTCAGAAGTGAGTTATAAATTTCTCCAATTTTGCTGAAGTAATTATTATAATTACATTTCTCATTAACTTTTTTATAAAGATTATTACCAAGTTCTTCAGCAGCTTCTTTATTGTTTAGAAGAGAAAGAATTTTATTAGCAAGTTCATTTTCATTTTCCGGATCAACAAGTAAACCATCAACATCATCCTCAATGAATTCAGCTATTCCTCCTGTGTTTCCACCAATAAAGGGCTTTTTATTTGAACCTGCTTCAATCATAACAAATGGAGAAGGGTCAACTCTTGAAGGTAGAATTACTATTTGGGCAATCTGGTACAGTATATTATTATCTTTTAAAGGTGGAATTATAATTATCGGGACAGTTAATTTAGTCCGCAATTCGGCAAAGCTTTTATCTTCAACTTTACCGCACATAATAAGGATTGCATCTCCATCTTTACGATGTACAATCTTATATGCCTCAATTAACTTATCAAATCCTTTTATATAATTTATTCTACCCATAAATAATAAAACTTTTTGATCCGGCTTTATACCCATTTCTCTTTTTAGCTTTTCTTTTTCCTGAAGTTTTAATTCAGAAAATTCTTCGACAGGATTATAGAGTGTTATTATCTTATCTTTATTAATATTAAAGTCCTTAACCAGATGAGAAGTTACAGAATTACTAACTGAAATTATTTTATCCGATTTAAAACTTATTTTCTTAAATCCATTAACAAAACTATGAGCAGATGTTATTGTTTTAATATTAAGTTCTTTTGCAATTCTTCCTGAGACAAATTCCGGAAATCTATGATGAGTGTGAATAAGATTTATCCTATTCTCAATAACATAATCTTTCAGCGCCTTATAAAATCTATTGAAGTACAAAATATTTTTTGTCCCTGTTGAAAAAGCTAATTTCTTAAATTTTAATGATGAAATTTCTCTTAATCTTTCTAATGAATCTCCTCCATTAGTTATAAAATGTGTTTCGAATCCATCTCTTTTGCCAAAATATTCCAGATAAAGAAAAACAAGCTTGCTCCTTCCGCAGCTATAATTGAAATCCGGTGAGATGTGAAGGATCTTTTTATTCATTTGAAATGCTTAAATAAATATTTTCAATTTGTCTTATAAAATTATCTGCATTATATTTTTTTTCAATTGCTTTGGGTCCATTCTCCCCTAATTCTTTTCTCAGATGATTATCTACTATTAGTTTTAATAATTTTTTCTCAGCTTCCTTCATATTAGTTGGTTCATATAATAAACCGCAATTATTTTCTTCAAGGATTTCTTTAAAGCCTCCAACATCCGGCGCAAGAACCGGAACTTTATGTGCCATCGCTTCCCACATTGTCAAAGGCATTCCTTCCCAATCAGAAGTGAAGAGAACAATATCAAACAAACTATAATAGTTATTAAATCCTTCAATATATCCTAAAAAATCTATATACTTAGTCAGATTTAAATCTTTAGCAATATTTTTTAAATCAGTTTCTAATTTACCATTGCCAAAGATAACGAGGTGAACTTTTTCATTCTTAGAAATTATATTTTTAAAAATATTTATTGCTTTATCAATTCGCTTATCTATTTCTAACCGCCCAACAATTGCAATTATTATTTTCTCCCTTTTCAATTTTTCAATGTAATAATATAATTCAGAGTTAATTTTAGTTGGCATCTCATTGGAATCATACCCATTATAATAAACAACAGGCTCAGGAAATAATTTTGTTTCTGCTAAAAGTAATTCTTTACTTTTCTTTGAGGGAACGAGAACAACATCAACAACTTTGAAAATATTAATAATAAAATGAATTGTTCCATAAATAATTTTTTCTACTAAACCATAATAAACATTATTAAAAATGAAAAGCCCATGATAATTGAAAATAAATTTCTTTCTCAGAAAGATATTAGCCAATCCTGCAATTGCATAAGGTTTAACAAGATGCGTATGGATTATAGTAATATCATTTTCTTTAATGAATCTGTAAATATCAATGAATGCTTTAAGAGAGATTTTCTTTTTTAATGATTCGCTGACAAATACTTTTATACCCATTTCAGAAAGTTCATTCTCAATCTTCTTTCCTCCCTGGAAGATAAGATAATGTTGAAACTTTTCTTTATCTGAATAACGAAATATCATTTTAAGATGAGTATAAACCCCATCTGCTTTACCGGTAATATGATTAGCAATATGACAAACTTTTATCATATAACAGATTTATATAATTGTATATACTGCTCGCTTACATTTTCCCAGTTCAGTTTTCCATAAATCTTCGAAGCATTTAGAGAGATCTCATTCAAATTAAATTTACCTTCAAAAATTTCTTTTAATAGAGAAGATAAACTTTCTTTACTATCGCTGTATATAAAACCATTTATATAATTTTCTATTAACTCTTTAATGCCTGTATTTTCAGAAACAATAGGAATTATTCCCATCGTCATACACTCTGCTGTGAAGATTGAGAAAGAATCAAAAGCTAAAGACTTTATCTGAAAATGTTTATCAGATAAAAACTCCAGCAAAGAATTCTTGCTCATCGGATGAACAAAATTAATCTCAATATTTTTATTAACGTTTTCTAATTTCTCTTTCATGCCTATTACAAATATTCTTAACTGGAAATCTACTTTTTCAGGTATAGCTGCTAAAATTTCTTTTAATCCTTTCCCAAAAGAATTATAGTAAAAAAAATTATAAGTTTTAACCTCACCCTGCCTTCTACTTATTAAGGAGAGGGTTTGATTTTTATTTTTTTGAAAAACTTCACTAATTCCATTATAAATTATTTTGCATTTATCTTCAGGAAAATTGTAATTCTTCTTGAACAAATTGAATAAAAGTTTTGAAGGAAAAATCAGAATCGCAGATTTTTTTATTGATATTTTTTCAACCCATACATCAAGAAAAGACCTTTTTGATTTTGAATTTTTAACCTCGGTTTTATTTAGACCATGGAATGTAGAAATAAATTTTGCTTTTAGAAAAGGTTTTAGAAAAAAAACTACTAAAGAAAATCTCTGGCTGTTTACAAAATGGATAATGTCGAATTGTTCTTTAAGAAGCTTTATAATTAGTGGAATAATTCCTAACCGTAAAACACTATCATCATTTTCCTTCTTACCAAATATTTTATTTAATATAGAGTAATCAATATAATCAGTAAAAAAATATTCAATGAAAGTTACATCAATATTTTTCTTTTTAAGTTGTTGATAAAGTTCCCTCGCAACTCTCTCAGGACCAGGAAGAATATCCCCTTCTCCATATCTCCCGATTAAAGCAATTTTCATTTTAAATAATCTAATAATTGAAAATATCGGACGAGCCAGAACCAAGCGGATTTACATTGTACTCCTAACGGAGTACTAGATTTATAGAACTTACCTTTTTCTACAAACATTCAACTCCTCTGGAGTTGTGATATTTTTTTCTTATCCGGTTGAGGACTGCTTGCTGTAGACTGCATACTGGCATTTACCTCTTCGCCAGCCAATGTTCGGGATTCTGATTTTTACGTGAGTTCCATATTTCAAAGTGCAAAATATTTCCTTCAAGACTTTCCCCGACTCTTGCCAACAAACTTCCTGCTTTTACTTTATCACCTTCGTTTACATAAATTTCTGAGAGATGACTGTAAACAGTCCTATAATCCCCTTTGTGAGTTACAATGATTACGCTTCCGTAACCAGGTATGTAATCAATTACAGATACGACACCGCCGGCAACGCATTTCACACTTAAATCTCCGGATGCTTTAATATCAACGCCGTAATTCAGAGTAACAGTGTTAAGCTTTTGATTCCGGTTTTCTCCAAACTTTCTTATAACTTTTCCACCAGTTACAGGCCAGGTAAGTTTTCCTCTTAAAGAAGTAAAGGTTTCAAAACCAGTTGTTGATAAATCAATCTCATAAGATGAAGAAACCGGATTTTCATCCCGATTTATCGGGACTTTTTCATCTTTTTTATTAAGGCTTGTTAATTTTTCCTCTTCTTTTTTTCTTTCAGCTTCTTCAACAAGTTTTGTAATTAAATTCTTTATCTGCCCTTCAGCTTTCCTCTTAGCCTTTAGCTCTTTCTTCAATTCAGCTTTATTATTGCGAATTGATTTTAGAATTTTCTGCTTTTCTGTAAGCTTTACTTTTAATCCTGATTCTTCTTTAACCTTCGCAGCAGCAAGAAGCGCTTTTTGATCCTTCTCTTTCTTAAGCTGCTGCTTTAATGTAAAAAGCTCTTCTTTAGCTTTTTCAAAATCCTTTAAATCATTTTCCCTTTTTTCAGAAAATCTCTGCAGATACTTTATTCTTAATGCTGCCTGTTCAAATGATTCTGAATCAAACAGAGCTGCAAGTTCATCCATCTTACCATATTTATAAATTGCAAGTACATACTTTGCATAATTCTTTTGCAGAAGTTCTATTTCTTTTTCTATCTCATTAATATTTTTCTGATTAAGGTTTATTTCCTGCTGTTTTTTCTTTTCTTCATTTCTCAGGTTTGAGATTAATTTGTTAAGTAGGAAGCTCTGCTTATTATAATTCTCCACTGCAGTAAAAGATTCTTTTTCTTTTTTTGTCTGCTGATTTATTTCTTTCTCAAGCTTAGAAATTTCATCCTTCAGATTTTTCAACTCTGTTTTCTTTTTATTTATATCCTCCTGCTGAAAGGAAGATATACTAAAAAAGAAGAAAAAAGATATGTAAAGAAAATCCCTTACCATTTTATTATTGTCGCATCACCAGGGACTTTGAAATTAATAACAATGTTACTCTTGTTAACTGCTATATTTTTGTAATCAATGTCTATCCGCTGGTTCTCTTCTTTATTCTGAATTTCAATCTTATATGGAACAGCAACAGTTTCGTGAAAATCAAATTTAGAATATTTCCCTTCCAGAAGTTCAGAGCCACCTGCATCAAAAACATAATAATCAGTAATACCGAGTTCACGGATATCAACACGGTAAATGGTTTTGTGCTTTGTTTCAGGTTCTATGTAAGTAAGGACATACTTATCATAATCAATAATATATTCAGTTGGGGGCTGGTAAAGATTTTTAGTAAGATTAACAGAACCGATAAATGCATCCATCAGTTCTTCAAATGATAAATTAATCTTAAAAATCTCCTGCAGAATATTACTGTTAACTTCACCATGGTAAGCAGTATTATGTAATGCATCATAAAAGATAAAATTATTATTAGTTACTATAGCCTGAGCGAGTTCAATTCCAAAGGGACCCATAATAGTTAAATAGAGCGAATCTGGTTTCTGCAGAACAATTCTGAATGAAGCACTCTGGTTCATTCCTTCTGCTCTTACATTTATAGTTCCGGTTCCTTCAAAGCTTTTTATTCTTCTACGGTTTACTTCAAGTTTGTTTATCAACCTTTCGGAAGGAAGAATTTCAACTTCATCGGTTGGTTTTGAAGGGACACAACCCGGAACAATAAACAAAATATTTAATAACATAGTTAACAGGACAAAAACTCTTTTCAAATTTCACCTTTTTCAATTTTATTTTTGATTAAAGTATTTGAAGTATCAAGATCATAAGCTTTCTGCCATAATTCCAACGCAAGATTTTTTTTACCCATTTTAAACAGAACATCTCCAAGATGATCCATTATAACAGGTCTCTCACCGGCAACTTCTAAAGCTTTTTCAAGATATTCTTTTGCTTTTTCATAGTCCTCTAGCTTAAAGAAAACCCAACCTATTGTATCAAGGAATGAAGAATTAAGAGGTTCCTTTTCAATTGCTATTTTTGCCATCTCAAGTGCCTCATCAAGCCTGATTCCTCTTTCCGATAATGAATAAGCAAGATTATTATTAATGGTTGCATTCATAGAATCAATTTCAAGAGCGCGTTCATAAGTGCTGTCGCATTCATTCCACATTTCAATAGAATCATAAATCAATCCCAGAGTTCCAAGAATATTCACATCGTTTGGATTTATAAGAAGAGCTTTTTTCAGATAAAGGATTGCTTCATCATTCTCTTTAAGCTGGCTTAGTGTAAATCCATATGCAGACAGTGCTGTTAAATCGTTAGGATTAAGCTCCGAGGCAGTTTTAAGATATTCTTTTGCTTCAATATGATTACTTGATTGAGCAAGCGATAATCCTAAAATTAAATTAATAACAAAATCCTGAGGATGCAGTTGAATTCCTTCCTTCATTACTTTTGCAGCTTCTTCATAACGCTGGTTATCAAAGAATAATCCGCCTAATCCTACCCATCCCTGCGGATTCATTGGTGCAAGTTCACCAACAATCCTAAAATTTTTATTAGCTAAAGAATCATCTCCTTCACACAAAGCAATGGCTCCAAGATATAACTTAACCTGCCAATCGGTTGTATCTTTATTTATTCTTTCAAAGAACTGTTTTGCGGGAAGAAGTGCAGAAGTATCTTTAAGTGAGTGAGCAAAATAAGAAGCTCCAACTCTTATCTTTGTTTCAAGAGAAATGTCTTGCTGCTCAAGCACATAATTGTACTGTTCTGCTGCGGCTTTCCAATCGCCTTGCTGAATTAAGATTTGTGCTTTTCTTTCTCTCGCATCAAGATCATCAGGTGTGAATTCAATTATCTCACTTAATATTTTAAGAGCTTCATCATATTTCTTACCTCTGGAATAAATTTCTGTTAGCAATTTTTGAATTGCTGTATTTGATGGATCTATTGTTAATAATTCTTCTATTGCTTCAGATGCTTCATCAAGATTGCCAAGATTTTCATGCAATTCTGCAACACGTATCAGCACACTCCATTCAGGACCAATAATTTCAGTGAGCTTATTATATATTTCTATAGCCTGTAAAGGTTTTGAAGTTTCATAGATCCGTGCGAGTTTATAATGAGCATTAACATGAGACGGAGCAAGTTCAATTACTTTTTCAAGAGCAGCTGCTGCCGAATCATATTGTCGTGCTTTATAAAATATATCTGCAAGAAGATCATAGTATTCAACCTGATCTTGAGAAAGTTCTATAGCTTTTTGGGAATGCTGAATTGCAAGTGGAATTTTATTAATCATACTGTAATTTTTTGCAAGAGCATAATGAATTCCGGAACTAGGATCTAAACTTAACGCATCCTGGTATTCTAATATTGCTGAAGCATAATCTCCTTTAGATTCAAGAATAGAACCATCTATAAAATGTTGAAGTGCTTTCTCCTCATCGGTTAAAGGTCTTTCATCAGATTCAGAAATTTGAGTTTCATTATGAGTTTCAGTATTTAATATCTGCTGCTGCGATGAACAGCCAATAAAAAGAGAAACTATTGATATAAAAACCAGAAATTTTATCATGTGTTTTGAAAAAATATTATCTGCTGTAAATAATAACAAGTCAAATAAAGCCTGCCCCGATGACAATTGAGGTTCAAGTGTAAGTTCAAGTTCAAGAAATACTCATACAATATTCTTAAAAATAATCTTGCAAGATTTTGACCAGAATTTCTAAAACGATTTTGATGATAACGACTCAAATTTTCACACTCATTAATCAGTAGAAATAATGAATGTATTAAATATATAATTCAACACTATATTTTTGTATTTACACTTCTTGAACTTACACTTGAACTTGAACTTGCCTGATTGTGCTAATATTGATTGCAAATATAGTAAAGTATATCTTTGTATAAACCCGAAAAAACTATGGAAATATTCGATCTGGCAATTGCTTTCGTGTGGGAATATGATGCTGACTTCGTTGATCTTATAGAAAAGATTTTGCAGGAGGAAGGATTATCAACATTTATTATAAAAGAACATAATATTCATGATGTAACTGAAAGAGTGAGAGAGAGAAAACTTTCTTACAGATTTTATATTGACAGGGCCTCAGATGTTAATCCTGCTTTTGAAGAGCTTTCAAGAATTCTTACAAGAAGAAAAGCTGTAATAATTAATCCCCATAAGAAAGTACAGCACGCCATTGATAAAGCAAGTATGCACCTTGAATTTATAAACGCAGGATTAAATGTTCCCTATTCAATAATAATACCGCCACACAGTGAACTCGAGGAAATCAAACTAACTATTGAAGATCTTCCAATTCTTGGAAGACCTTTTATAATAAAACCATGTAATACAACAGGCGGCGGAGTTGGTGTTGTAACAGGTGCTGAAACTTTGGGAGAAATTTTCCATGAAAGAATTACTAATTCCAATGATAAATATCTGATTCAGGAAAAAGTTTATCCGACAGTGCTGGATGGCAGAAGAGCGTGGTTCAGGTGCTTTTGGGCTTTTGGTAAACCTGTTGCAGTGTGGTGGGATGATCTTACACATTTATATGAGGAATTGACTGAAGAAGAGACAGGAAATTATGGATTGAGAAAGCTTCTTCATAAAACAAGAATCATAGCTAAAATAACCGGGCTTGATTTTTTTTCAACAGAAATTGTGCTTAATAATAAAAATCTTTTTGTAGTAATAGATTATGTAAATGACCAGTGCGATATGAGAATTAAATCCAAACATTTTGATGGCATCCCGGATTTTATCGTGCATCAGATAATCCATAACCTGAAAAATTTTATTTTTAAAACTAAAAGACTGGAATCAATAATTTAAAAAAGAATGAAAAGAGGGAGTCCTGTAATCTACATTTCAATTTTAATAATATTAATTATTGGTTTCTTCTTCTACCAGTACGTAATTAAAATTTATGAATCCACTGTAAAAGTTGAGCCTCAAAATCTTTTTGCTGATAATCAATCAATTGTTACAATTTCTGTTATTCCGTTAAACTCATTTGGCTGGAAGGCTTTGTTCAGAAAATCACCCGCTGAATTTGAAATTATTGAAGGTGGTTCTTTGGTTGAAATAGAACTGCTTGATAAAGAAGAAGGTAAATTAATTTTAAAAGCAAAATCAGATGGAGGTAAAGTTGTTGTTAAGATAAAATCCAAACATTCACTACTCCCGATGATTGTTGAAATCCTGGTTCAACCAAACTTTACATAGTTATTAAAATTAATATTTAATCATTAACTTTCTTCAGCATGAAAAAAATTTTTATACTTCTTTTGAGCCAAAGGCTCATCAGCCTCTGGCTGATATTGATCCCTCATCTTAATCTCTTTTCACAAGGCTCTGCAGGTGATAAAGCCCAATATGAATACCGTTATTTGATTGACATGCCAACTGCCGGAATTCTTGATAAAGGCTTTGTGGGAGTTGTTGCTGATATTCTTCCGGATGGAGTTTTAATTGCCCGGATTGATGTTGGTGTTTTTGATAATATTAGTTTTGGTATTTCTTATGGCGGTAGTAAAGTGATCGGTGCAGGTACACCTGACTGGTATAATCTCCCGGGTATGAATATCAGGTTTAGAATTTTTGATGAATCTACAGTTCTACCATCAATCACTCTCGGTTTTGATTCCCAGGGTAAAGGAGAATATTTTGAAGAAACAGAAAGATACGCTTTTAAATCACCCGGATTCTTCGGAGCTGTAAGTAAAAATTTTGATTTCCTTGGCTATCTGTCTGTTCATGGTTCAGTAAATTATTCTCTTGAAGCAGATGACGGAGATAATTTTGTAAACCTTATGGCAGGAGTTGAAAAAACCCTTGGACCAAGTCTCTCTTTAATCATGGACTATGACTTTACTCTTAATGATAATACAACCAAAGTTTTTGGCGATGGTAATGGTTATCTGAATATTGGTTTGCGATGGTCACTTGGAGAAGGTTTTACTATCGGATTTGATCTCAGGGATCTTCTCGATAATAAACAATGGAATCCAAGTACTGCAGACAGAGCTTTGAGGATTGAATACATTAAAAGTATCTTTTGATGTGCCTGCAATCATAAAACTTCTATGAAACATTTCTTGTCTTAATAAGTGTACGAGTAGTTTAGTTTAATAGACAACAACTAATTCAAAACCTTAAAATTTTTTAACATTGGCAATATTTTTTTCCTTTAATCAGGCTTGGTTTTTGAGCATTTTAAAACAGTTAAATTTTGTTTATTTATTTAGTGGAGGGAGTTAAAATGAAATATTTGAAATTACTAACAGCATTTGTCGCAGCTTTATTCATTTTCAGTGGATGTTATACTCAGCTTGCCATGCGTCCTTCCGAGTATGAAAAAGAAGAAGAACAGGTTACAGAAGAAAATGAATACAACGAAAATTATGAAGATTCCAGTGAGTATACCACTGAAAGTGAGTATAACACTGATGAAGAAACTTATTACGATGATGAAGCTGAGACAAATAATTATTCCTATGGCTCTTATTATCCATACAGCAGATATTACTGGGGATACCGGCCCGGAATATCAATAGGTCTTTCCTGGGGTTATGGTTATGGATATTATAATCAATACTGCTGGGATCCATTCTATCACCCATGGTGTGGATCATATTATTACCCACCCTATTACAGCTACAACTACTACCCGGGATATTATGGATATGGATATGCTTACCCTTATTATGGAGGTTATTATTCATCCGGTAAAGTTTATAAAGAAAGAACAAAAACCGGTTTAAGGCTGCGTAATAATGATGGCTTAAGATCAAGCTACACAACAAGAGGTAGTTTAACAGGAAGAAACAGTGGATTAGTTACCAAGACACGCACAAGAGATAATTTAAATCTTAAAACTCCTACAAGAACAAAAATTACAGACAGCAACACTGGAATCAGGAATAAAGATGTAAAGAGAAATAATGTTAATGAAAGAGATAAGAATACAACTTTCGAAAGAAATAAAACTAATGTTGAAAGGAACAATACAACAAGAAATAATTTTCGGACTGAACAAAAGAAAACAACTCCTCCGAAAGTAATTAAAAGAAACGATACAAAAACTAAGTTTAATCCAGACGGAAGAACAAATACTAAGCAGAATATCAAAACACAAAGAAAGAGCAATGTAAAACAGGAACGAAAAAACAACACTCCAAAGTATAATACACCCAAAAAGAATTATACTCCGAAAAGTTATTCTCCACCTAAAAACTATACACCGCCAAGAAGTTACAATCCTCCGAGAAACAGTGGGAATAACAGTGGTAACAGAAGTGGCAACAGTAGCGGGAACAGAGGCGGTAATAATACCGGCAAAAGAAGGTAATTTTTATGAAAATATTTAAAAAATTATCTCTAATAATTTTTCTTATTATTCCATTTTTGGCAAACGGATGCTACACTGTTCTCTGGACACCTGATGAGGACTTTCCTAATGAAAGTAATTACGAATATTATGATACGTATTACTCGGATGAATATATTTATTTTTATGATTATCCATGGTGGCTTTCATTCACACCAACATATAAATATCGAACTGATGACAACAGTTATGAAAGAGATAACAGCACTAACTCAATAAGAAATAATGGAAATGGCAGAGGTGATTCAGGAAGGGAAATTTTGGTAACTCCTCCACCAACGAAGAATTCTATTCCTCGGGATAATGGCTCAGATAATTCTTCAGGAAACAATAATAATACAAGCACTGAAACAAAAAGAACTGAAACAGATAATTCAAACAGCTCAAATAATAATTCCCGCCAGGATTCAAATTCTAATAATAGCAGTGTTAGAAATAATGACGGTAACAGAAACAGCGGCAAAGGCAGATAAATGTTGAAACCAATCTTCCCCCGATTTAAATCGGGATCGTTCCGAAAATTATTGTTCATCTCTATTGGTTTATTCCTTATAAGCTCTTTAGAAACAAAAGCACAAAATATTAATGATGCATTAAGAGTGGCCATTCCTGGTCTTGGATCGAATGCAAGAGCACTTGGAATGGGAAACAGTTACATTGGATTGAGTGATGATGGTTCTGCAGCTTTTTTTAATCCGGCTGGATTAGGGCTTCTTAAAAGATTAGAATTTACCGGCGGATTAAGTCATTTAAATTATAATAATGATGTTAAATTTTTTGATGAGAATACTTCTTATTCAAATAGCAATACAGAATTAAACAGATTAAGCTTTGCTTTTCCTTTCCCCACTTTAAGAGGAAGTCTTGTGTTTGGTCTTTCATATCATACAACAAAAGATCTTACAAGTGCAGTTAAGTTTGATGGGTTCAACAATGGCCCAACTTCTCAGATTCAGGATTTAAATGAATTTTCAAATATTCCTTATGATTTATTTTTAACAGACTCATCTTTTAATATTCCGTTTTTGGGAAGATTAAATCAGAGCGGAACTATTTTATCAGATGGGAATATTCACAATTGGACCTTCTCGGGTGCTATAGAGGTTTATAAAAACTTATATATCGGATTAAACCTTAATATAATAACCGGTAATTATAAATCTGATAATGAATATTATGAAGATGATACCCAAAATATTTATCAAGGTGTAATAGCTGCTGAGGAACCAGCCTCTGAAGATTTTCAAACATTCTACCTGAACAGAATTTTAGATTGGGATATTTCCGGCTGGGATGCAAAATTTGGAATTCTATATCAATTAAGCAACAATGCCCGTTTTGGTCTTACTGTTCAATTTCCTAAGACTTATAATATAAAAGAAGATTTTACAGTTGAGGGATACAGTGAATTTAATACAGGCTTTATGCCTGAACTTAACAGTGATGATTACAGTGATGCAGTTGAGTATAATATTATTACACCATTCGAAATAGGTGCAGGATTCTCTTACAATTTCAAAGGTTTAATTTTTAGTGCACAAGGAACAATAATAGATTATTCCCAAACAGAATTTGAAGATGTGACAGGCTTAGGTACAATCGCAGAAGATATTAATAGAGATATTCGAGATCAGTTAAAATCAGTTTTTAATTATAACGTTGGAATTGAATACAACATCCCGATGACAGGATTAAGATTAAGAGGAGGATTTTTTGTTCAGCCTTCTCCTTACCAGGATGATCCAACTGAGTTTGACAGGAAATATGCAACCGCAGGTATTGGTTTCTTAACAGATGAAACTATTGGAATCGATATTGGGTACGCACACGGCTGGTGGAAAGATTTTGGAGATAATTATGGCTCAAATGTTTCAAGAACCTTTCAGGATGTAACAAGCGATCAATTTATATTAACAGGTATTTATAGATTTTAGCAGCTTCATAATCGTAATCCTAATCTTACTCAATTTGAATCCGATTGGATTAAGAAATAAACTCATAATCATAATTTGACAGAAATAACAGAGCACCTTATTTTGAACTAAGGTGCTTTTTTATTTTAAAATAGATTTCATAAGTGACAAGAATGTATGGTTAATTGATACATTAAAGAAATGAAGCCGAACTCCGTTAGGAGTTCTATATTTGTAGAAATGAAACAAACCCCAACAAAATCGAACTCCGTAGGAGTTCAACATAAAAGTTAGAAATAAAAAATCCTTTATAATTTTTTTAATTTTTTTTAAATAATGAATCAGGAGGTATTATAAAAGGAATAGTCAGCAGAATAGAGAGTAAAGATTACTATGTTTTCCAACTTCATGAAGATAAACTTGTGCGATGCAGTCTTAGGGGAAAATTCAAGAAAGAATTTCAGTTAAAGAAGGATAAGCTTTATAGAATGGATATTGTTGCAGTTGGTGATAATGTTGATTTTGAATTTAATGAAGATGGAACAGGAGTAATAAATGAAATTGAAGAGAGACAAAACTACATTTCAAGAAAAGCTCCAAAAACAAGGGGTGCAAGTTATCGCGGCGAAAGACTTGAACAAATTTTAGCTGCAAATATTGATAAGCTCTTTATTGTTGGAAGCATGTTTAAACCGGATTTCAACAATAAAGTGATTGATAGATTTATAGTCGCAGGTGAAAGTTCACATCTAAATATAATTATCATTATAAATAAAATTGATCTCGATAAAGAAAATCTTTTTGAAGAATGGGCTACTCTCTACAGAGATATTGGATACAAAGTAATTCTAAGCAGCAAAGTTTCAGGTGATGGGATTGAAGAATTAAAAAATGAAATTATTGGGAATAAAAATATTTTATGGGGACATTCCGGTGTAGGCAAATCCTCCCTGCTGAATAAAATCTTTCCTGGTTTAAATCTTGAAATAGGAGAGATAAGCTCTTTCACTAATAAAGGAA
Organism: uncultured Ignavibacteriaceae bacterium; assembly: GCA_964515875.1. Classification (GTDB taxonomy): domain Bacteria; phylum Bacteroidota; class Ignavibacteria; order Ignavibacteriales; family Ignavibacteriaceae; genus RBG-16-34-14. The sequence continues at coordinate 24,436 of CAZEWJ010000042.1, forward strand.
CTCACAAAACTGTTACTTCAAAGATGATAAAAATTGCTTCAGACACTTATGTTATTGATACACCCGGTGTAAGAGAAATTGATCCTTTCGGAATTAGAAAGGAAGATTTAGGACATTACTTCATCGAATTCAAACCATTTGCAGAAAACTGCCGGTTTAGTACATGTACCCATCATCATGAACCAAGCTGTGAAGTCATTAAAGCAGTTGCAAATAATGAAATTTCAGAAGTAAGATATGGGAGTTATCTAAGAATATTAGAAACAATTGAAGAAGATATCATCTACTAAAGGCTAAGACCGAACTCTTTATAAATCAAAGGTCAAAAGTCAAAATCTGTTGGACACATGATATTTTGGGCTAAAGCCCATAGTCTTGGCTTTATTCTTAACCCCAGCCTTAAGAGCCTGTGTTAAAATTCTAAATATATCGGTAGTCGCAACCTTCAGGTTGCGAAATAAAGCCGTTATCGCCCCGCCTATAGCGGGGCGGCTACCATCAATATTCTTATTCTCACACAGCCTCTTAAGGCTGGGGTTACTGAAAGTCTGTTTAAGATGGCTTTAGCCACACCTTACAACCTTTCGAAGCCACTCAATCTTGTAATCTTACAATTTTGTAATCTTGTAATTTTTTATATTTAGATATGAAATTAATTGCATATAGATGAAAGACATTTCTGGAATAGTAAACTCGTTCTCTCAATTCCTTTCTGATAAAACCAAACAAAAAGAAAATCTGCAGGGAAGCTTATTAAGTTTTGGCAAAGAAATAAGCAGCTTTGATTTTGAGGATAAAATTCACTCTATTCTGAAATCATCAGAGAACTCATTCTATTTCTCTTCTGCAGGGAATCAATTATCATTCATAACTTTAGACCAGGCTTTTAATATTACTGAAAATGGTCAGGCAAGATTTATCTCTACTGATAAAAAACTAAAAGAAATATCGGGCAAATTTATTTCAAACTGGAGCGATCAAAGTCTTCCTTTATTTGTTGGCGGAATGAAATTCACAGTTGAACATTCCGATGATGACTGGAAAGATTTTTCCGACTCAAACTGGTTTGTACCTGAAATTATATTATGCAGAGTTCAGGGCAAAATTTTTTTGATTTACAATTATTTTACTGAGCTGGGATTATCCAAACCGAGACTAACAGAAAAATTTACAAAGAAGCTGGAATTCTTATTACAAATAAATGAAGACAGCAATAATTACTTTCCAAGAGTTACTAACTCTGCAGGATTATCTCCCAAAGACAAAAAAAAATGGAAACAAATAATTAACCAGGCACTTGAAAAAATTAATCACGATGAGATAAAAAAAGTTGTCCTTGCAAGAAAAGTTGAACTAGTGCTTTCTGAAGAAATTAATTTAACAAAATCATTAAACGCTTTAAGAGGTGATTATCCGAATTGCTCTTTGTTCGCTTATCATAAAGGAAATTCAACTTTCTTCGGTGCCACACCGGAATTATTAGCCAGAATTTCAAACAATAAATTAGAAGTTGATGCAATTGCAGGTTCAATTAACCGCGGTGAAACTGATATGGAAGACAAAAAGCTTGAGACTGAACTCCTTAATAACAAAAAAGATCTTGATGAACATCAATATGTTCTTGAACATTTAATTGCTGCCTTAAATAATATCGGGAATAATATTAACTTTAATAAAACACCGTCTGTTAAAAAGTTAAAAAATATTCAGCATCTTTTAACAAATATATCTGCTGAATTAAAAGATAATACCAGCGTTATGAATATCTTAAGCGAGCTACATCCGACACCTGCTGTTTGCGGCTGTCCAAAAGAAGCTGCACTGAATCTTATTAAAAAAATTGAAACCCAGAAAAGAGGTCTTTATTCAGGAATCATCGGCTGGTTTAATTTAAATAATGAAGGAGAGTTTGTCGTTTCAATAAGATCTGCAATAACAAAAGGAAATAAACTAATTGCTTTTGCTGGTAACGGAATTGTTGAGGGCTCAGACCCTGATGATGAATTTGAGGAAACAGAAATGAAATTAAAACCCATACTATCTCTCTTTAATGAAAAAAAAGATTAACAGGAATTACTTTTGGGCTGAAACTTTTATTAATGAATTAACTTCAATCGGTATAAAATATGCCTGTATCTCTCCCGGTTCAAGAAATACTCCTTTAACTCTGGCAATAGCCGGCAATAAAAAAATAAAATCTTTCGTTCATATAGATGAAAGATGCTCTGCGTTTTTTGCTCTTGGAATTGCCAAAGCCGCAAATACTCCGGTAATCATTGTGAGCACTTCGGGCACTGCTGCTGCAGAACTTTATCCTGCAATAATAGAAGCTTACCAGCAAAGAGTTCCTTTAATTGTTTGCACAGCCGACAGACCTCCTGAGCTTCTTAATACAGGTGCAAATCAAACTATCAACCAGAACAATCTTTACAAAAATCATATAAGATGGTTCGTTGATGTTGGTTTGCCTGAGCCAATTCCAAGAAGAATACGACACATAAAAGCGATTGCTAAGAGAGCAGTCTTTGAAAGTCTTGTGCATTCGAAAGGTCCAGTTCATCTGAACTTCCCTTTTAGAAAGCCGTTTGAACCCGATGATTATACAGATGAAATTTATGATGATGTAATTAAAACTTCAGAGCTTGTCTTACCGGATAAGAAAAAACTTTTTGAGGAAGCTGAAATAAATATCATTTCAGAAAAATGGTTTAAAGAAGTTGCAGGTTATCTTTCAAAATATAAAAAGGGATTGATAATAGCCGGACCTGAAAATTATAATGAAAGATTTCCCAGGAATTGCCAAAAGCTTGCTACTATTCTTGGTTATCCAATTCTTGCTGATGGAGCTTCGCAGCTTCGTTTTGGTAAGCATGATAAGAAGAATATCCTTTTTAGCTTTGAAGGATTTTTAAGATCTTTATTTTTTAATGGGCAATATAAACCGGAAATAATTATCCAGTTTGGAAGAACAGTTACATCAAAAGCTTTGGAACTTTATCTTGAAAAATGCACTGCAATAAGATTTATGATCAATGAATACGGCGATTGGTTTGATCCTGCAAACAGATCAAATGCGTCTTTTGCCTGTAAGCCGTATATCTTTTGCGAAAAGATGGTTGAACATTTTGAATCAAAAAAAATGAAAAGGAATTCACGGCCAAAGAATGATCCTCCTCCGGCGGAAAATTCCTGGGTAAAATTATTTGAAGATGCTGATAAATTATCTTTAAAGATAAAGAATAAGTTTATAAGCAACTCTGAATTTCCGAATGAATGTCGAATTATAGAAGAGCTTGTAAATCTTCTTCCCGAAAATTCCAACTTAATGATCTCTAACAGCATGCCGATAAGAGATTTTGATTACTTTGCTCCTGTTACACAAAAAAATATAACTATATTTAATAACCGCGGTGCAAGCGGGATTGATGGAATTACTTCAACAGCACTTGGCTTAGGAGCTGTGGAAAAGAATCCAACAATTTTGTTAATCGGAGATTCTGCTTTTTATTATGATCTGAATGCTATGCTGGCTGCAAGAAAATACAAAATACCTTTGATCATAGTTTTAATTAATAATAATGGAGGTGGAATTTTTGAAGTGCTTCCCGTTTCAAAATTCGGGAAAGTATTTCGAGAGTTTTTTATTGCACCGCACGATCTCGACTTCTCCCCCTTTGTAAAAGCTTTTGATGGGAATTATTCATTAATAAAAAACTGGGAGAATTTCAGAATAGAATTCAGCAAAGCATTAAAGAGAAAAGAATTTTCTGTATTAGAAATTAAAACAGATGCTGTCGCTTCTCTTAAACTCAGGCAAACTTACTGGAATGCAGTTAATAAATCACTTAATCAATTTTGAAATGGAGGCAGTTCTTGCTAGCGTGTCATTCATACTAAAGTGGGAATCCATTTTGTTTAAGTTTCCTGGATTCCCGTTCCTGCCTGCCGGCAGGCAGGTTCACGGGAATGACAACAAAATCATATCTCTTGAGACTGCCTATTTAACTATCTTAAGGAACTAAGAAATGATCTTCGAGCTCGCTGGCCTAAAATTCAATATTGATTTTTTTCATACGATTGAAAATGATAAACCGTATCTTCTATTTCTTCATGGTTTTACAGGTTCATCTAACGATTGGAAACCAATAGTACCGCACATCAACCAAAATTTTTCCTCTTTGGGAATAGATTTAATCGGACATGGTAAAAGCAGTTCCCCTGAAAATGTTGAATTCTACTCAGCAGATGCAATAGCAAACCAGATAAATAATATCATTGAGCATACAATCAAAAGAAAAGTTATTCCTGTTGGTTACTCAATGGGAGGAAGAGCAGCATTAAGTTTTGCTGTTAAATATCCAGCAATGGTTGAAGCTTTAATTCTTGAAAGCACAACACCCGGAATTGAAGATGAAAAGCTGAGAGAAGAGCGCGTTAAGAAAGATCAGGAAATTGCTTCTTATATTGAAACTCATTCACTTGAAAAGTTTGCAGATTTCTGGATGGATCTGGAATTGTTCAATACGCAAAGAAGATTTTCTGAGGAGAAAAGAAACCAGATTAAGCTTGCAAGAATGAAGAACAATCCAACAGGACTTAGAAATTCTCTGCTCGGATTTGGAACAGGCACTATGCCTCCACTCTTCAATCAATTAAAAGATATTAAGTGTAAAACTCTTCTTATTACTGGGGAGCTTGATACAAAATTCACAGATATCAACAGTAAAATTCTAAAGCAATTCGCTAATGCAGAACATAAGATTATTAAGAATGCCGGGCATAATACTCATCTTGAAGAATCGAATGGATTTATGGAAGCGGTGAATCAGTTTCTCAAATCTTGGTAATCCACCGTGATTAGTTTTTTTAAAAATTATAAGAGCTGAGAGATTCTAATAAATTAGTCTAACCAACCCCTTAAGCCCCTCCAAGGAGGGGATTTTGTTTTGCGATTATTACTTTACATTATTTGTCTGCTAGTAATGACTCAAAAAAAGCGAGTTGTCCCCTCTCGGGAGGGGCGAGGGGTGGGTAAATGGATGGAATTAATGATAAGTAAAAATCTTTTCAAATTAGCTTACTATCTGGTATGATTATAACATATTATTATCCCAAAAAACATTTATCCATTAAGGTTTTTATTATTTTATATCTTAGTATGTAACCAAACAATTTTTGAATAGTTTAAACAGATGGAATTCCTGATAATATTATTGCTTGTAATCCTTAATGGAGTCTTTGCGATGGCAGAGATCGCACTTGTCTCTTCCAAAAAAGTACGGCTTGAGGAGAAAGCAAATAAAGGGAGTAAAGGAGCAAAAACCGCTCTTCTCCTTCTGCAAAAACCTGAAGAGTTTTTATCTACAGTTCAGGTTGGGATTACATTAGTTGGTATTATTGCAGGAGCTTATGGAGGAGTAGCCTGGGCAAATGATATTTCCCCTTTCTTTGAACAATTCAATGCCTTAAAAGAATATGCAACAGAAATTTCTTTTGTAGTTGTTATAGGATTAATAACATATCTCTCATTAATAATCGGGGAGCTCGTTCCCAAAACGATGGCTTATAATAATCCTGAAGGAATATCAATTGCTTTAGCCCCGGTTATGAGGATGCTTTCAATAATTGCAACGCCGGTAATAAGGTTTTTAAGTTTTTCAACTAAAATAGTTGTAAATATTTTCAGAATTAAACCACAAACGGGACCCCCTGTTACAGAAGAAGAATTAAAAATATTAATTGAACAGGGAAGCCAGCATGGGGCAATTGAAAAGAAAGAAACCGAAATGATAAAAAGTATTTTCCGTTTCGGTGACAGGAAAGCATATTCTATAATGATTAACAGGCAGGATAT
>CAZEWJ010000043.1:0-29728 GCA_964515875.1 uncultured Ignavibacteriaceae bacterium
GACAGTGACATTTCTATGGAGTTTTAAGTACTGACATTTCTAATGAGTTATTACATATTAAATAGGATTTAATTAACCAATCTTGATTCTAAACTGATTATAGATTACGTTTAAATGAGAATTAATACCATAGGAAGTTTTCGTGGCTCAAAACCACTCAATGGATATAGTTTCTGAAGTTGATATGCAGGAAGCAGATAATGCTGTTAACCAGGCAATCAAAGAAATAAATCAGAGATATGATCTGAAAGATTCCAACACTACAATTGAATTAAATAAAAAAGATAAAACCATACTTATTAATACAAAAGATGATTATTCCCGCAAAGCCGGGATTGATATTTTACAATCTAAATTTATTAAGAGAGGAATCTCGGTAAAAACATTTAAGCTCGATGAACCTGAAATAGCTGCAGGTGGAAGATTAAGACAAAAAATTAATCTTCAAAACGGTATTTCCAAAGATAATGCTAAGATGATAACAAAGATGATTAAAGATTCTAAACTAAAAATAAATGCCCAGATACAGGATGAACAGATCAGGGTTCAGGGACCAAAAATAGATGACCTTCAGGAAGTAATTAAAATGGTTAAAGAGGCTGAACTGGATTTTCCAACCCAGTTTGTAAACTTTAAATAAATTCTATAAAGGATGGTTAACGATGCAGACAGATGATGATCTTGTATGGAGATGCCAGTATTGCGGCGTTGAAAACACTGTGTGGGTTGATTTGACAGCAGGTGATAAACAGGATTTTATTGAAGATTGCAGAATATGCTGCAGACCTAATAGAATCATCATTAAGGTAGATTCTATTCATGATGAAAATGTCCTTGTTGAATCCCGTATAAGCGATGAATAATATCAGCAGAAATTAATTACGGGAATAAGCTTCAACATCCTCATCACCAAAAAAAGCAGTTTTAATTGCCCATATACCTATTACCACATTAAGTATAATAACAATTAGAAAAACGATACCGAGCAACTCAAGAATGTTCATGCAAACCTCTTATGAGTTAATGCTATTTAATCATAACCCCATTATAGTCCCATCGTATCATAGTCCCGATGTTATCGTTCATTAGTTCATTTCTTAATCTTGAACTTGATCTTACTTGCCTAATCCATAATCATCCTAAGAAAAGATGAGCTATCTTCATCATCCTCTTTATTCTGATTTACTTTTTCCTCTTCTTCTTTTTTCTCTCCGCCTGAGGCGGATTCTTTAGCCCAGTTATATCTTGATGATTCAAAAGTAAAACCTGTCTGAGGATCATCATCATCTTTTTTAATAAAAGATGCTTTTGGTTTTTGAACTCTTAAGATAGTCGGAACTTCGAGATCTTCTTTATCTATTTCATCAGTATTTATGAAACTGAAACCGCTTCTGAAATCATTTTCTTTCTGAGGAATAATTTTGAAATGTTTTGAACCAAATCCTTTCTGGGACCCTTCAAATCCGGTCGCAATAACTGTATAACAAACAGCTTCATTCATTTCTTCTCTTCTTACACAACCAAAAATTACATTTGCTTCTTCACCCGCAGCTTCGAAAATAACATTGTTACCTTCATTTATTTCCTGCATTGAAAGATTGCTTGAACCTGTAACATTCAGCAGAACACTTTTTGCGCCTTTAATATTAATTCCTTCAAGCAGCGGACTTGATATTGCTTTTTGTGCTGCTTCAATGGCTCTGTTCGCGCCGCTTGCCGTCCCGCTGCCCATCAAAGCTTCACCACTTGAATTCATAACCGCACGGACATCTGCAAAATCAACATTAATAAGTCCTTCAACAGTAATTATATCAGCAATTCCTCTTGTAGCTTCATAAAGAATTTCATTTGGTTTATCAAAAGCATCGAATGCATTTATCTCTTTTTCGAGAACAGAGAGAAGTCTTTCATTAGGAATTATTATAAGGCTATCTACATACTGCTTTAATTCCTGTATCCCCTGCTCAGCATTCAGCATTCTTTTTTTACCTTCCCATCTGAAAGGTTTTGTTACAATAGCAACAACCAAAGCTCCGATACTTTTAGCAATAGAAGCAATAACAGGAGCACCACCGGTTCCGGTACCGCCGCCCATTCCGGCAGTTACAAAAACCATATCAGAACCTGATAATACATCAGCTATTTTTTCACGATCCTCTTCAATTGATTTCCTTCCAACATTTGGATCGGCTCCTGCACCAAGCCCTCGCGTAATATTACTTCCACACTGAATTTTATGTGAAGCACTGCTGCTGCTTAGAACCTGGGCATCTGTATTAATGGCAACATACTCAACACCATTTAAGCCGCGTTTTATCATGCTTTCTATTGCATTGCAGCCTCCGCCTCCAACTCCAATAACTTTAAGGATTGCCGACATTGGCTGTTCCCTATCTAAAGATGCAAATCGGGACATAGTTCCTCCTTCTTTTATTATAATTCGTCAAAAAACTGCTGCACCCTTTTAACAATCCGGGTGATTTTATTTTTGCTGTTTCTGTTTCTGATTTTAACAAGAGATTGATAATCGCTTGATTTACCCCCGGGAATACCTCTTATTAAACCTGCTACTGTTGCAAACTCAGGGCTTTCTATTTCATTTGATAAACCTTCACCGGGAACCTGTGGAACTCCTATTCTTGCGGGCAAGCCAAATACTTCTTCAGCAAGCTCACAACATCCTTTAATTAAAGATCCGCCGCCGGTAAGTACTATTCCTGCCTTAATTTTATTTTTAAAGCCCGCACTTCTTATTTCATTATCCACAAGAACAAAAAGTTCTTTCATTCTTAAGCTGATGATCTGAGTTAAAAGGCTTATAGGAATTTTTGTGTTCCCTCTCGCTCCAATACCTTTTATTAAAATATCTTCTTCCCTGATTATTGCACTTTCAGTTGCATACCCATATTCTTTTTTAAGATTTTCTGCTTCTTCGGAAATAACTCCCAATGATTCTCTTATATCATTTGTAACCTGGTTGCCTGCAACCCCGATAACTCGAGAATGCTTAATTGCTTTATGATGAAAAACAGCAATGTCTGTCGTTCCACCGCCGATATCAATAAGTGCAACACCGAGATCTTTTTCACTCTCTTCAAGAACAGATGAACTTGAAGCTATTGGCTGAAGGATATAATCTTTAACATTTAAGCCAGCTCTCTCAACTGATTTTTTAATATTTTGAATTGCATGAACAGAAGCAAGAACAATATGGTTTGTTGCTTCAAGTCTGGAACCCGACATACCAATAGGGTTTTCAATCCCTCCCTGGTGATCTACTGAAAATTCTTCAGGAATAATGTGAAGTATCTGTCTGTCCGAAGGAATTCTGATTGTTCTTACATCGGCTTCAAGCCTGTCAAGATCTCCTTTCGTTATTTCACGATCTTCATTGCTGATGGTAACATAATTCCTGTGTCTCATCGAGGTAATATGTTCACCCGCAACCCCAACATTAACAGTATTAATTTCAAATCCTGCCCGGTTCGATGCAATTGAAACTGCTTCTTTAATAGCTTCAGCAGTTTTGCCTATATTGGCAACAAGCCCTTTATGCAATCCTTCTGAGGGAGCGACACCAAAGCCAAGAATATTAAAATGCCCGTCATCAAATTTTTCCGCAATGACAGCACAAACTTTTGTTGTTCCAAGGTCAAGGCCTGCAATTATATCTTTTTTCATTTACAATTCCACTCTCTGTGTATTTCCGATATAGATATCATTATAAAATCTCAGGTCAATATAATCGCTCTCAGCAAGCAGATTAGCATTAACTAAATTGTTAGTCAGCAAAGCTTCAAGGCTAACTAATTTTTCAGCTTCATTATTTCTTCCAAAGATAACCGGCATACTTAATTCTGAAAATGTAAGTACAACATCACCGCCATTTCTTAAATTAATCTCAGCAAGGTCTTTCAGCATTTTTGCATTTGTCAATCTGGCTGCATCAATAATTTTGTATGCCTGAAGAATATCATTGCTCTTTAATTTTCTTAGAGGCTTAAGATTATCTTCATTTATATTGCTCAGTACAGGAATATCAAACACTTTTGTATTCTGAAAAACAGGAAGCACCTGGAAACCTTCTGCAGCAAATAATGCTTCGCTGCCGTTTATAATTACTCCATAAATTCTTTTTTCAGAAAGAAAAACCTTAACCTCTTTTTCACTAATGAATTTTACATCTGCTTTTAGAACATACGGATGCTTTTCAAACCTGCTTTTTATAACTGGTAATGAAAATTTATTTTTATCTGATAGACCAGAAAGCCTGGTAAAAGTGAGATAATCATTTTCGCTTAAAAGTTTATTGCCCGTTACTTTCACCGATTCAATAATTTCATTCTTATCTATCTTATTTGAATGATAAACTAAATAAACAACGCCAAGTAAAAGGATTATAAAAATCCCTGTACCGATAATTTTTATTTTAGTTTCTCTTTCCATTTTATTTATTCAGCATCTCCAAAAATTTTTCTCCATATTTCCAAATATCACCTGCACCCATTGTAATTATAATATCTCCTTGCTGTTTTAAATCATATAAAGTTTTTGGAATATCATTTTTATCTTTAATGTAGATAACATTCTTATGACCAAAATTTTTTGCTGCATTTGTGATTAACTCACCTGTTACTCCTTCAATCGGTATCTCTCTTGCAGGATAAACATCAGTACAAATAAAAACATCTGAGTTAAGAAATGACCTTCCAAACTCCTGGTAAAAATCTTTCGTTCTGCTGTAAAGATGCGGCTGGAAAACTGCAACCAGCCTGCTATCCCAGCCTGCTCTTATTCCTGCAAGTGTTGCGCTTGTTTCAGTCGGGTGATGGGCATAATCATCAACAACCATAAGCTCTTTATTATATTTTACTTCAAACCTTCTGTAAACTCCAGTAAAAGATTCAAGAGCGTTTTTAATTATTTTAAAATCAATTCCTAATTCAATTCCAATGCAGACAGCCACGAGAGAATTTTTAACATTATGAATACCGGGAATTTTCAGCTCTATTTCCCCAAGTTCTTTTTCCTTATACTTTATTGTAAATCTGCTTGAAAATTTTTTATGAGTTATATCCATTGCTCTTATATCTGCCTGAGCAGTTAATCCATAAGTGAAAATCTTCTTGTTTATACTAGGAATAATATCCTGTAATGCAGGTTCATCGAGACAAAGAACAACAAATCCATAAAACGGAACTTTGTTTGCAAATTCTATAAAAGCAGATTTTATATCATCAAGATCTTTATATGTATCAAGATGCTCACTTTCCAAAGTTGTAATCGCAGCAATAACAGGAGTCAGCTTAAGGAAAGTTCTGTCAAATTCATCTGCTTCAACAACAATGAACTCACCATTTCCGAGACGTGCATTAGTACCTCCAAGCCCGCTGAGTTTTCCACCAACAATTATTGTCGGATCAACTTTACCTTCTGTTAAAGTTAATCCAACCATTGAAGTGGTTGTTGTTTTGCCATGTGTTCCGGCAATACCAATTCCGTATTTCAATCTCATTGTTTCAGCAAGCATCTCCGAACGTTTTATGACCGGAATCTTTTTTGCAATTGCCGTCTGAACCTCCGGATTATCAATGGTAACAGCAGAAGAATAAACAAGAACATCAGCTTCTTTAACATTCTCTGCAGAATGACCTTCATATATTTTAATTCCAAGATCACTCAAACGGTTTGTAACTTCAGATAATGATTTATCCGATCCTGAAATTTCAAATCCCTGGTTAAGAAGAATCTCTGCAATTCCACTCATCCCTATACCGCCAATTCCAACAAAGTGAACCCTCTTTATGTTTTTAAACATCTATTTTGTCCCGATACGTGCTTTCAATTCATTAAAAAAATTTAAAAGCTCACCGGAGTTTTCATAATCCGATGGTCTTAATACAATTGGTCTCCTTCTGGTATTAAATTTTATTCCTACTAATCTTAAAGGACTTTTCTTGAAAGGTTTTCTTTTTCTTGATATCCTTATCCATTTTATATCGCTAATCCTGAACGACTTACTTTTGAATTTGTTAACGAAAGAAATCTCTTCATCTGATATTTCAAGATGCCTGTTTTTATAAATGTTATAGAAAAGACTTACAAGTGAATAAAAAACAATAAATCCAAAAAAATAAATTATCGGATCTTTAGTTATCAGGGTAAAAGAATTTTCAACAAACTCACCTCTTATTATTACATAAAGAACAAAAACAACAAAGTAAATTATCGTTGACTGGTAATAAAAAGACACATTGTATTTAAAGATCTTTTTATTTCCGTTCATTATGCTTCTGCCAATCTGATTGCACTTTGAGCAATTATTTCTGCAGCATTGGGTTTACTTATTCTTTTAGCATTCATTCGTAAATCATTTAACTTTTTTTCATCAAAAAGAATTAAAGAAACTTCTTTTATTTTATTTTTCAGCAGATGATCTTCAATTAAGATAGCAGCATTTTTATCTGCTAAAGATTTTGCATTATAATACTGGTGATTCGCTGCAACATTGGGAGAGGGGACCAATGCTGCAGGAATCTCCAGTGTCAGTAACTCGGCTATAGTGGTTGCACCTGCGCGGGCAATGATAAGGTTGGAAGCCGAGTATGCGTAATTCATTTCTTCAATAAAATCTTTTACAATTATTCTATGCGATGACAAATGCTGATATTTTGAATAATAATTTTTTCCTGTCTGCCAGATAACTTGTATATCCTTCTCTTCAAAAAAACTGATAGAGTCTGCAACAGCTTCATTAATTGAAGCGGCGCCTAAGCTTCCTCCTAATACAAGCAGAGTTTTTTTTGAAGCATTCAAACCAAAACTTTTTAATGCTTCTTCCCTGTTGATGTTTAACAATCCTTCTCTGACAGGAGTGCCCGTAAGCTTGAGTTTATTTTTATCTTTAAAATATTTTCCTGAATCTTCAAAGCTTATATGAATTTCCTCAGCATATTTTTCCAGCATTCTTGTTGTAACACCCGGGAAACTGTTTTGTTCAAGAAGAATAACTTTAGCTCCCATTAAATATGAACCATAGATTGCCGGACCTGCTGCATACCCACCTGTGCCAATTGCAACCTTAGGTTTGAAATTCATATTTATAAATATTGACTGCATTATTGATACAACCAGCTTAACCGGGAATAAAAAATTTTCGACACTAAATCTCCTGGCAAAACCTTTAATCCAGATTGGCTTAAACCTGAAACCAAGTTTAGGAACAAGCCTCCCTTCAATCTTAGATTTAGAACCAACAAAAAGAATTTCAGCATCGGGAATTTTACTTCTGATCTTTTCAGCAACTGCAACAGCAGGAAATAAATGTCCTCCCGTTCCGCCGCCAGCAAATAAAAATCTGTATTTCTTCTTTTTATTTTCATACCCTTGCATTTTGGGAATCCTCAATCCCTCTATTAGAAGAAGTCAAAACAACTTCACTCGTTCTTTTAGAATTTGAAATTGCTATGTTGATTAAAATTCCGATTGATATACATAAAAAGATTAATGACGTACCACCGTAACTAATAAAAGGCAGCGGCAATCCTGTTGTAGGGAATAATCCTGTTGACACTGCAACATTTATAAAAGCGTAAAGAATTATTGAAAATGAGATTCCGAAAGCTAAAAGCTGTCCAAACCGATCATTTGTTCGTTTTGCAATTATCACCCCGGTAATGAATAAAACAAGATAACTTGAAATAACAACTACAGCTCCAATAAATCCAAGTTCTTCTCCCATAACTGCAAAAATAAAATCACCATAGGCTTCCGGTAAAAAGAGATTGCTTTGCTTTCCGTGTCCAATACCAACGCCAAAAATTCCACCACTTCCCAAACCAAGAAGAGCTTGTTTTACCTGTATATTTAAATCTCCTCCATTACTCAAGTTGCTGATGAAAGAGAGAATTCTCCCTCTTGAATGAGAAAATATCATCGCACCTATTCCACCGGCAAAAAAACACGCAGCCGACGATGCAAGTATGTGTGTGAATTTTGCGCCGCCAATGTATAGTAAAACAATAGATATAAAAGCGAGCAGAATTGCATTGCTGACATTCGGTTGAATAAGAATTAATCCACAAATTATTATCACCCAGAAGAAGAGATAGACAAATCCATTTTTAAAATCATTAACTAAGTGTCTTTTTGATTCAATTAAAGCAGCAAGATGAATTATTAGGATTAATTTTGCTGCATCAGCAGGCTGGAAAGTAATGAAACCAAGATTTATCCATCTTCCGGCACCTTTGTATGAAGGGGCAATGATTAATGTTAGCAGCAGTATAAAAACAATAAATATTATAGCCGGCTTGCTATACTCCTTATAAATTTCATAAGGGATAACACAGAATATTCCCATAAGTGCAAACCCAAATAATACTTTGAACAGGTGTGAATTGAACAAGTGATACACGCTGTCAAATTTGAATTCGCTGTAAGTGCTGCTTGCACTCATTACTAAGATCAAACCAAGCAGCATTAAGCCGACTGATTCAAAAAATATTGTCGCAGCTAATTTTTTCATTATAAATTATTTACCGCTTCTTTAAAAACTTTTCCTCTGTGCTCATAATTATCAAACATATCAAAACTTGCACAAGCCGGTGATAATAAAACCACCTCACCGTTTTTTGCTTCTTTACTTACACTGTTTACTACATCTTCAAGAGAAACCTTTAATTCAACTTTAACTTTTGAATGAAAGAAGTTGAAAACTTTCTCTGCCGATGAACCAATTGCAAAAATTTTTTTCACTTTATCTTCAACAAGATTTTTTATTCTGCCATAATCATTTCCTTTATCCTGTCCTCCCAGAATCAGGAATATCGGTTCATCAAAGCTTTGCAAAGCGTACCAGACAGAATCCACATTAGTTGCTTTGGAATCATTAATATATTTTACTCCGCCTAATTCTCTTACAAGCTCAAGGCGATGTTCAACTCCCTTAAAAGTTTTTAAACCTTCTTTTATTTTTTCGTTATCAAAACCAAAAATCTTTGCTGCAGTAATAACAGCCATTGCATTTGCTGCATTATGATTTCCTTTTATATGCAATTCGTTTATTGGAAAAGCGAATTCAAGTTCACTCTCGCGGTTAAATATTAACTGATCCTCAGATTTGTAGCACCCGTTATTAAGAACTTCCTTTAAAGAGAAATAATAATTTTTACTTTTTCGTGAAGTTATATTTTCAGTAATAGTCTCATCATCTTTATTCAGAATTAAATAATCATCCTCATCCTGGTTTTTATATATTCTGAATTTTGATGCAATGTAATTCTCAAACTTGTTTCCGTACCTGTTCAGATGATCGGGAGTAATGTTTAATAGCATTGCAACTTTTGGTTTAAACTCATCAATTAAATCAAGCTGAAAACTTGAAACTTCAAGAGCCACAAATTCATTTTCTTTTACATCAGGAGCTATTTCAGAAAAAGCAACGCCAATATTTCCGGCAGTATATGTTTTGTGCCCACACATATTGAATAAATGTCCGCACAAAGCTGTTGTTGTTGTTTTTCCGTTAGTTCCGGTAATAGCCACTACTTGTCCTTTACAAAATCCTGCAGCCAGTTCAAGTTCACTTATAATTTTAACATTTTTTTTTTTAGCTTCTTTAAGAACATCTGCATCAGAAGGAACACCCGGACTAACAACCATTAATTCACACTCATAAACTTTATCTGAATGTCCTCCGGTCTCAAAGTCAATCTTCTCTTCTTTTAATTTTGAAATCGAGTCTTTCAATTTAAATTCATCAGCCATATCACTAACAAAAGGAACTCCACCTGCCTTTTTAACAAGCTTTGCTGCACCAACTCCACTGCGAACTGCACCGATTATCGAAATCTTTTTACCTTTAATATCCATTCTCTTTTTATTAACTCATCCCAACCCTTCTCTTACAAAGAGAAGGGCTTATTTAATTTTATGTCATTTTAATAAAATATTCTGACAGCACATTCACATTTAATTTTTTGTTGTCAATAAGTCTCTCTCTTTTTAAAAGAGAGATTAGAGTGAGTCCTTTTATATTTTTAACAAACATATTCATTATCTGATCTTAAATGATGTTAAACTCACAATTGCAAGAATGATTGCAATGATATAAAACCTTATTACAATTTTTGGTTCTGCCCATCCTTCAAGCTCAAAATGATGATGAATGGGAGCCATTTTAAAAATGCGTCTCCCTTCGCCATATTTTTTCTTTGTATACTTGAAATAAAGCCTCTGGATGATTACTGAAATTGTCTCCAGAAAAAAAACTCCTCCGAGAATTGGGATAAGCAATTCTTTTTTTATTAACACAGTAAGAATTCCAAACGCGCCACCAAGTGCAAGAGAACCTGTATCTCCCATAAATACCTGTGCGGGGTAACTGTTGAACCAGAGAAAACCAAGTGCAGCACCGCTTAAAGCTGCAACATAAACTGTTAATTCGCCTGAACCTGGTAAATAAATTATATTCAGATAATCTGAGAAGATTGCATTGCCGCTTACATAACTTAAGATTGCAAGCGTAAGCATCACAATTACAATTACCCCTGTTGCAAGACCATCAAGACCATCAGTTAAATTAACTGCATTGCTTGTAGCAGTTATTATAAAAACAACAACTGGTATATAGAGAAATGAAAAATCGAAATTCACATCCTTTAGAAAAGGAACTGTTGTAACAGTATTAATTCCTTCAAACTCCGGAGAGAAGTAGATAACAGAACCTACTATCAAACCTATTAATACTTGTCCAAGAAGTTTATAACGAGCAATTAAACCATTAGGATATTTTTTAACTACTTTTAAATAGTCATCTAAAAAACCTACAGCACCAAGCCAGAGAGTTCCGGCAACTATTAATATGATATAAATACTTTTTACATCAGCCCACAGAAGGACAGGAATAAAGACCGCTATAATTATAATTATCCCACCCATAGTTGGTGTGCCTGCTTTTGACCAATGTGTTTTGGGTGCGTCAATTTTTTTTGCTTCACCTATCTGGCTTTTCTGAAGTCTTCGGATAATCTTTGGTCCTAAATAAAGAGAAAGAAATAAACCTGTAATTGCTGCCACTGCCGATCTGAATGTTAAAAAGCGAAACACTTCAAATCCCGGAGGGTTATAAGCCTTATTTATATAATCAAAAAGATAGTAGAGCATTTATACAATTTTCTCTTTTATTTTCTGGACAAATTCTTCCATCTTCATTCCGCGGGAACCTTTAACAAGAATTACTGAATCGGAAAAATCACTTGAAGAAATAAAATCTGCTAATGAATTTCTGCTGATAAAATGTTTATTCATTTTCCCTGATTTTTGTAATTCTTTATTAAGAATTTCCATAAAGTTTCCGATGGTGTAAACTTCATCTATCCTATTTTTTTTTATTATTGATGCAAGATTTTTATGATGTTTCTCTGCAGTATCTCCCAGCTCAAACATATCGCCAAGTATTGCTATTTTCTTTTTAAAAACATTTATCTGTGAAAGAAGTTCAAGAGATGATTTCATTGAATCAGGATTTGCATTATATGTATCATCAATTAAAATGAAATCTGAATATTTAGTTACATTTAATCTTTTATCAGGAGAAGAAAGTTTTTTCATTCCATTCAGAATCTGTTTCTCATTTAATCCTAACTTAAAAGCCACACTTGAAGCTGCAAGCAAATTCTTAAAACTCTGTTCCCCATAAAGATTAAATTCTGTTTTGATTTTTTTCTCCTTATATCTCAATTCAACAATGGGCTTACCATCATCAGTATAATTTAAAATCTTTCCCCGGACATCTGATTTTTTTCCGGTGCCATAAGTAATTTTCTTTTTGTACTTCTTATATAAGCTGGAAAGAAGTTCATCATCTTTATTAAGGAATAGAGTTCCATTTCTTTTTTTTGTTGTTTCGAACAATGATATCTTTTCTTTCAACACACCTTTTTTATTTTTTAAGAATTCCAAATGAGAATTGCCAATGTTTGTAATTATAGCGTAATCAGGCTGTGCTATTTTTGCGGTGTATGCAATTTCACCAAAGTGATTTGTCCCATGCTCAAGCACTAAAACCTGGTGTGAACTATCTGTACTAAAGATTGTTAACGGCACTCCGATATGATTATTATTATTTGCCAATGTTTTATTCACTTTAAATTTTTCTGAAAGCAATACTGCTATCATATCTTTTGTTGTTGTTTTGCCCACGCTTCCGGTCAGGCTTATAACCTTTGCTTTTAATTTGCCTCTCCATACTTTCGCAAGCAATCCCAATGTTATAATTGTATCATCAACGAGAACAATTGGAACTTCAATATCATCAAACTGAGAATATTTTTTTCTTTCAATAACAACTGCAGAAGCTCCATTTTTAATAACATCTCTTACAAAATCATGTCCATCAAATTTTTCTCCTTTGATCGCAATAAACAAAGAGCCATTTTCAATCTTTCTCGAATCAATCGTAACTTTTGAAACCGCTTCGTAACTATCAGAATTAACAATTTCAGACCCAGGTAAATCAAATAAATCTTTAAGAGTAATTTTAATTTTCATTAACCCAGGTATTTCTCTGCAACTTCCTTATCTGAAAAGTGATTTCTTATACCTTTAATTTCCTGGTAGTTCTCATGACCTTTTCCTGCAACTAGAATTACAGCATTCTCTTCGGCGTTTTTAATAGTATAGGCAATTGCTTCTTCACGATTTTCAATAACCTTATAATTTTTCTTTTCTATTCCTTCTTCAATATCTTTTATAATTGTAAAAGGATCTTCAAATCTTGGGTTGTCTGAAGTAATAACAACAAAATCGCTTAACTCCGTAGCTATCTTTCCCATTATCGGTCGTTTGGTTTTATCCCTGTTTCCGCCGCAACCAAAAACTGTATAAATTTTACTCGAACCTTTTACTATATCTTTTACAGCTAAAAGTGCTTTCTCAAGACTATCGGCTGTATGTGAATAATCAATTATAACTTTTTTATTTTCTTTTCCTATAACTTCAAATCTGCCAGGGACCTGTATTGTGTTTTTAATTCCTTTTAAAATTATTTCATCATTTACATCATTAACAAAGCCAACTGCAAAAGCTGCGCAAGCGTTATAAGCATTAAACCTTCCTATTAAAGAAGTAGAAACAGGATAAGAATTCCCTTTATACTCAACAGTAAAAGTTGTTCCGGATAAATCGTATTTAATATCTTTTAGTTTGAAATTTGCATTTGAAGAAGTACCGTAAGAAATAAGATTAGCTTTTGTG
Source organism: uncultured Ignavibacteriaceae bacterium (assembly GCA_964515875.1). Taxonomy (GTDB): domain Bacteria; phylum Bacteroidota; class Ignavibacteria; order Ignavibacteriales; family Ignavibacteriaceae; genus RBG-16-34-14. The sequence continues at coordinate 13,258 of CAZEWJ010000043.1, forward strand.
TTTTTGATTATTACTTTACTGTGCTCATCATCTGAATTATAAATTGCAAATGAGGATGGGCTTAGAGAATCAAAAAGAATTTTCTTTGCATTAAAATAATTTTCAAAGGTAAGATGAAAATCTAAATGATCTGAGGTAATATTTGTGAAGATCGCTGAACTGAAGGTGAGTCCATAAACTCTGTCCAACACAAGTGAATGAGAAGAAACTTCCATAACTGCATAGCTGCAGCCTTCATTATACATTTCATAGAGAAGTTCATTAAGATCATTTGATTCCGGAGTAGTAAGAGAAGATATTATTTCTCTATCCCCTATCAAATTTTTAATTGTACCAATCAATCCTGTTTTTTCTCCGGCAGTTTCAAGAATACTTTTTATGAAATATGTTGTTGTTGTTTTTCCGTTTGTTCCTGTAATTCCAATCAACTTTATTTTTTTTGATGGATCATTAAATAATTTACCTGATGCTTCTGCAAGGGCCTTACGGCTATTTTTAACTAATATTTTAGCTACATTTTCATGAGTAAAAATCTCATCTGGAATTACACTTGCATCTTCAAGAATTACAGCAATAGCTCCTTTATTAATTGCATCAGGAATAAAACGGTGTCCATCGTAACTAAATCCTTTTATTGCAACGAATACGGAATTTTTATTAACCTTACGAGAATCATAACAAATTGAAGAAACATTTTTTCTTTGTACATCACCAGTAACCTGAATTGCATGTATACTGTTTAATAATTCCGTTAATTGCATTAATAAATAGAAGTTCCTGAAACTGTAATTTCTCTACATTCAAGAACACAAAATTTTCCTTTAATAATTTTATCGCCGGGCAAAATGCTTTGAGATACGACTTTACCGGAACCGTTTATTTTATATTTCAAACCAAGTTTCGTTAATACTGTAATTGCATCACGCAAAGAAACATCTTTAAGATCCGGCATTATATTCTTCTTTATTTCAATATTTTGTATCGGAACTGTCTTGTTCTGATGAGTAACAGGAACAATATTATTTTTTTCTTCTTCGGAATTTTTTGTGTAAATAAATTTATAGTCATTTTTGGGTGGAATAATTTTCTCAGGATAACCAGTTAATGCAGGTTCTAGTTCAATTAATTTTTCAGCAACTTTTTTGAATATAGGAGCAGCTACTTTTCCTCCATATTTTCCTTCTTGTGGTGCGTTAACAAGAATAAGGCAAACAACCTGCGGATTTTCTACAGGGAAAAATCCTGCAAAGGAGGAATAATAATCTGAAGTGTACTTCCCATTAACTATTTTTTTAGATGTTCCTGTTTTTCCACCGACTGAAACATAACTCAACTTTGCTAACTCGCCCGTTCCTTCTTCAACAACTCCCTTTAGCAAGTTTTTCATTCTTTTAGAAGTTTCTTCAGATATAACTCTTCTTATCTCTTTTATTTCAGCACCTGAAATTAATTCTCCTTTTGAATCCTCAATACTCTTTATTACTTGTGGTTTATATAAAACGCCTCCGTTTATTATAGCAGAGAATGCAGCAGCAAGCTGAATGGGTGTAACTGAAACTTCATATCCATGAGATATAAAAGCTTTTGTTAAAGCAGACCATTCGTTAGGTTTTTTTAGATTTCCCTTTACTTCTCCCGGAAGATTTATAGTTGTATAGTTTCCAAATCCAAATCCTCTCATGTATTTATAAAAAAGTTCATCATCAATTCTTTGTGAAAGTTTTACTAAGCCTATATTGCTCGATTCTTCAAAAATTCCTTTAACAGTTAAGCGTTCAAATTTATGTGTATCACGAATGTTTGCAGTTTTGAATTTGTAGCTACCATTTTCAACATTAATAATTTCAGATTCCCTGCAGAGATCCCGATCAAGTAAGGCGGCTAAGGAAAAAGTTTTAAAAGTTGATCCGGGTTCGTATGTATCTGTAATAAATTTATTTCTTCTTTCCTCATCGCTAAAATTCCAGAACCTGTTCGGGTCATAGTCATTTATATTCGCCGAAGCTAATATTTCACCATTATTCGGATTCATAATAATTCCAACTGCAGATATTGCATTATATTCTTTTATACCATTTCTCAATTCATCTTCAAGAGCATTTTGAAAGGATTTTTTAATAGTCAAATAAATATTGTTCCCGGTAAGTGCCGGTCTCGTTTCTTCTTCAGAAAAAGTGATAACGTCCCCAATAGCATTTCGTTCAACTAATCTTATTCCCTCCTCACCTTTTAACAGATCATTAAAAGATTTTTCAACTCCATTCACTCCTGTATAATCTTCATTAAGGTAACCGAAAATATGAGAAGCCAGACTATTATAATGATAAACTCTGGTAGGATCTTCCCTGTTGAAAAGTCCTGTAATTTTGAAATTCTTTAAGAGTAATGTTTCTTCTCCAGAAGCTTTTTTCTCAATGCAAACTGTTTTTGAGCTCTGGTTCATCAAATTCATGTAGTGTTGATAACTTTTTCCAAAAACAGATGAAAATTTCTTAGCAATTATTTTTTTATCTGTTTTGGAAACCATTCGTAAATCCAGATAGTAAGAAACATCATTCTTATTATAAACCAGAAGAACACCATCCCTGTCATAAATAACTCCGCGTTCAGGGAGGATTTTTTCAATCTTCATCTGCTGGCGTTCGGCAAAATATTTTAACTCTTCACTCTTTACTATTTGTATATCATACAATTTGAATATCAATGCTAAAAAGAAAACGAAGACACTTATAATTACTATTATCACTCTTGGTCTATTCATATTTTTCCTTTAATTCTTCATTTATCTTTTCAATTTTTTCTTTACTAACAGTAAGTAAAATTTTTGGCTCTGTCCGTTTTATCATATTCAATTCCTCTGATGCGATTTTAACTATCCTTTCTTCTGAGGTAAGATTCTGAACTTCTGCTATCAGACTTACTTGTTTATTCTTTATTAAATCAAGAGCTTTTTGGCTTTCAACTTGTTCTTTAACCAGGAGTTCACACTCTTGCTTTACTGCTACATATCCAAGTATTAAAAGAGAATATGTTACAAGTAAAAAAAGAACAAAAAGAATAAGAGGTTTTGATCCTTTCTTCATAACCTCTCCGCAGCTCTTAGTTTTGCACTCCTTGAACGCAGATTCAAACTTACTTCATCAGCAGTAGGAGTTACAGGTTTTTTAGTAAGAATCTTTAATCTTCTTTCTTTATCGCATTTACAAACAGGATATTCTTTAGGACAAATGCAGTCTAAAGTTTCATACTTAAAATGATCTTTAACAATTCTGTCTTCAAGAGAGTGATAAGAGATAATAACAATTCTTCCATTTACTTTTAAAAGATCAACTGCTGTTGTCAAGAAACTCTTCAATGTTTCCAATTCATCATTTACATAAATTCTTAAAGCCTGAAAGACACGGGAAAGGGTTTTGCTTAAGTACTTTTCTGAAGTTACTTCTTCAATTGCTTCTCTAAGCTCTGTTGTAGTTTCTATCTTTTTAATTCTTCTTTTGTTGATAATTGATCTTGCAATATTTCTTGAATTTTTTTCTTCGCCATATTTAAAAATAATATTTGCAATCTCTTCTTGTGAAAAAGAGTTAACAATATCTTCAGCACTTATCACATTGTTTTTATCCATTCTAAGGTCCAGCTTTGCTTCAGTCCGATAAGTGAACCCTGAAGAAGGATTATCTAATTGAAAAGAAGAAACTCCAAGATCTGCAAAGATTCCAACGAAGTAAGAAACAGTTTCTATTTTAGAGATTGAATCAATTAATGAAAAATTAAAATTGTAAAGGTGTATACGGGAATCATCTTTAAATTTATTTTTTGAAAAAGTAAAAGAATCCTTATCAACATCTGTTGCTATTAAAATTCCTTTATCATTTAATTTATTTACGATTGCTTCTGAATGACCTCCGAAACCCAATGTGCCATCGAAGTAAATACCGGAAGGATCCGTTACAAGATATTTTAAGCTTTCTTTTAATAATACCGGTGTATGAAAGTTGTTCATTTTCACGACATCACTTTGGCAGCTATTTGTTCATAAGTTTCATCTGACTGTTTTAAATATTCCTCAAAGGTTTTTGGATTCCATACTTCTATTTTATTTAATGCACCAAGAATTAGAACTTCTTTTTCAATTTTTGCATATTCTAAAAGATTTTGCGGTATAAGAATTCTCGATTGTGAATCAAGTGTATCTTCAGCAACATGCTGAAGTATGGTTCGAATGAATCTTATCTCTTCGGGTTTGAATGGGTTTAGGCGATTAAGTTTTTCTTCAAACAACATCCATTGGTCCATAGGATAGACATCAATACAGATTGATGTTCCCCTTATCATCATAAAAGTATCATTTGCTTCAGCAGAAACATGCCGGCGAAGTTTAGCAGGAATGCTAATCCTTCCTTTTGAATCTATCGAATATGTAAACTGTCCTTTAAACATAATTTGGGCATCCTTGGGAAAATTCACCACTTTTCCCCACAATTGGTACGAAAATAAGTTAAAAATTACTGTAAAGTCAAGAAAAATCTTTGAATTATAATTTTTTTTTAAAGTTAAAAGTTGACGAGAAGAAATTTTCTATAATTCATTTATCTAACGAATGTAAATCTATATGTGGAGGAAAGTGGGACGACTAACTCAGATTTTAATAGAGTGCATAAATATTTCTTTAAACATTATTTTGATCGCTGTTGCTTTAAAAGTTTCAAGGTTAACTAAAAGTGATCGACAATGATTTTTAATATTCATCCGGAAAAAATAATTCTCCGTTTAATCTGAACTACTAAATCAATTTATTTTATTTAACAATTTCTTTACAACAACAGGGGGCAAAAAATTACAGTATTTTAAAATTTAGCTTGACACTATAAGTTTTCAACTTTATATTCGTTTGCAACTTTTGAACAACATATGTACAATACGTTAAAAAATAGAACCACAAGTCTAATAGCTGTTTCACCCCATAGCAGCAATCGTATTGTTGTGTTGGATTCAATCAATGTCCTTTCTTTAGATATCATTCTAGGGATTTTTATTATTATTAGCATCCTAGGAATTATAATCCTAGGCTAATACATAATGGTCAATCCCTAAGTCAGACTTAAAGAAAAATCAAAACAAAAAAAGAAGATAAGGGATTGACCAAATCCCGGAACTGTATCTGAAGATTAATTTTTTTAATCTATCAGAGGATATAGTGAGATCAGATTTAATAAAAAAAGGTTTTGATAAAGCTCCTCACAGAAGCCTGTTAAAAGCTACAGGGGTTATCAAAAGCGATGACGATTTTAATAAACCTTTCATCGGTATTTGCAATTCTTATATAGACCTTATCCCCGGTCATGTTCACCTCCAGGAATTCGGTAAAGTTGTAAAAGAAGCTGTACGTGAAGCAGGCGGTGTCCCATTCGAGTTTAACACGATTGGCGTTGACGACGGAATCGCAATGGGACATATTGGAATGAGATATTCTCTTCCCAGCCGAGAACTTATAGCCGATAGCCTTGAAACAGTTGTTGAAGCACATCGTCTTGATGGAGTAGTTTGCATTCCCAACTGCGATAAAATTGTTCCGGGAATGTTGATGGGTGCTGTTCGTGTTAATATTCCTGTAATATTTATTTCCGGTGGACCGATGAAATCCGGTCTTACTCCTTCAGGTAAAAAAGTTGATTTGATTTCCGTGTTTGAAGGAGTCGGAGAATATCAATCCGGAAAAATTAATGCCACACAATTAAAAGAGCTTGAAGATTTTAGCTGTCCTTCCTGCGGTTCCTGTTCAGGAATGTTTACAGCAAATTCTATGAATTGTCTGATGGAAGCTTTGGGTCTTGCACTTCCCGGTAACGGATCTATATTAGCTATTGATCCAAAACGTAAAGAGCTTGCCAAACAAGTTGGAAAGCAAATTCTTTATTTAGTCGAAAAAGACATAAAGCCAAGAGATATACTCTCGAGAGAAACTTTTCTTAATGCATTTGCTCTTGATATGGCAATGGGAGGCAGCACTAATACTGTTCTTCATACTCTTGCAATTGCTAATGAAGCTGAAATTGAATTTGATCTTAGTGAATTAAATGATCTTGCAGAAAGAGTTCCTTACATTTGCAAAGTTAGTCCTGCGACAAAAAATGTTCATATGGAAGATGTTGATGCGGCAGGCGGAATTTCTGCGATTTTAAATGAACTTTCCAAACTTGATGGAGTACTTGATCTTACGCGCCCTACCGTAACAGGTAAAACACTTGGAGAAAATATTTCTTCTTCTGAAATAAAAAATAAAAATGTAATAAGAAGTGTTGATGATCCTTTTCTGAATAAAGGAGGACTTGCAGTTCTTTTCGGAAACTTAGCCCCTTATGGTTCTATTGTAAAAACTGCAGCAGTTGATCCTGTAATGCTTGTTCATACAGGTCCCGCAAGAATTTATAATTCGCAGGATGAAGCTTTAGCAGGAATTACAAATAAAGAAATTCAGTCCGGAGATGTTGTTGTTATTAGATATGAAGGGCCAAAGGGCGGACCCGGAATGCCTGAAATGCTTTCACCAACAAGCGCCATTATGGGAATGGGCTTAGGTGACAAAGTTGCATTAATTACAGATGGACGTTTCTCAGGTGGCACAAGAGGAGCTTGTATCGGGCATGTTTCTCCTGAAGCTGCAGAAAAAGGACCAATCGCTGCTTTAGAAAATGGCGACCTTATTACGATTGATATTCCAAATAAAAAATTATTCGCTCATCTTAGTGATGAAGAAATAAATACAAGACTTGATCTTCTGCCTGACTTTGAACCTAAAATTACAAAAGGTTATCTCGGCAGATATACACAAATGGTAACATCGGCAAATACAGGGGCTGTTGTGAGAATTCCCGGAATAAAAGAAACAAGAAAGGAAACTATATGAAAGAACAGAAACCCATTATGTCTGGTGCAGAAATATTTTTTGAATGCTTAAAACGAGAAAAAGTTGAAATTGTTTTTGGCTACCCAGGCGGTGCTGTTCTAAAATTATATGAGAAACTTTACGATGTAGATTTCCTGAAACATATTCTTGTCCGCCACGAACAAGGTGCTACGCATATGGCTGAAGGCTATGCAAAAGCGACTGGCAAAACAGGTGTTGTTCTTGTAACATCAGGACCAGGTGCAACTAACACAGTTACAGGAATTGCTGATGCATATATGGATTCAGTTCCTATCGTGGTTTTTACAGGGCAGGTTCCTACGCATCTTATTGGGAATGATGCTTTCCAGGAAGCTGATATAGTTGGAATTACCAGGCCGATTACAAAGCACAACTTTCTTGTAAGAAACATAAATGAATTAGCTCCAACGATTAAGAAAGCATTTTATATTGCTTCTACCGGCAGGCCGGGACCTGTTCTTGTTGATCTTCCAAAAGATGTTATTAATTCCGTTTGCGAATTTGAATATCCTGAAAAAGTAGAGATGCGCGGTTATAAGCCGACTTTATTAGGACATCAAAATCAGATTAAAAAAGCTGCGGATATTATAAGAAATGCAAAACGCCTTTTATTTTATGTTGGCGGCGGAGTTATAATGTCCGGCGGTAACCGTGAATTAAAACTCTTAGCAAAAGAAAATAATATTCCAGTTACGATGACTCTCCAGGGACTTGGTGCATTTCCTATGAATGAATCTCAATCACTCGGAATGCTTGGAATGCACGGCACTTACTGGGCTAACCAGGCAGTAAATAATTGCGATGTTCTTGTTTCTCTCGGCGCAAGGTTTGATGACAGGGTTACAGGAAAAGTTGATGCCTTCGCAACAAATGCTTATAAGATTCATGTTGATATAGATCCTACCTGCATAGATAAAAACGTTGTTGTTGATCTTCCTATTGTTGGCGATGTAAAACATGTTCTTGCAGAATTTGCAGCTGAAATTACTTCCCCACCTGATCTTGATGACTGGTGGACACAAATTCAAAAGTGGAAAGAAGAATGCCCTTTAACTTATGAAAAACACGATGGCAAATTGAGAACAGAATATGTGCTCGACCGCCTTAATGAATTTACAAAAGGAGAAGCTGTTATTGTTACAGATGTTGGTCAGCATCAGATGTGGACAGCGCAATATTATAAGTTCAATCATCCACGTTCTCATATTACAAGCGGTGGTTTGGGCACAATGGGATTTTCTGTACCAGCATCTATAGGAGTTGCATTTGCTATAAAAGACAAACCTGTTATCTCCATAAGCGGGGACGGCGGCTTTCAGATGAATATGCAGGAACTCGTAACCGCAGTTTATAATAAGCTTCCTATCAAATTTATTATTATTAATAACAGCTTTCTTGGAATGGTTAGGCAATGGCAGGAATTATTTCATGCTGAAAAATACAGCTTCACAGACCTTGGAGACAGCAATCCTGATTTCTATAAACTTGGCGAGGCTTTCGGAATGAAATCATTTTCAACTACAAAACCTGAAGATGTAGACCCAATTTTAGAAGAAGCTTTTTCAATAAATGATGGTCCGGTATTGATCGAGTTTAAAGTTGAAAAAGAAGATATGGTATTTCCTATTATTCCATCTGGTGCTACATTAAAAGAGATGATGACCAAACGTTTGGATCCAAAGGAGATGACGTAAAAATGAAACACACAATATCTGTTCTTGTTGAAAACCAGTTTGGAACATTTAACCGGGTCGTTACAATGTTCAGCGGAAAAGGATTTAACGTTCACAGCATTTCTATCGGTGAAACTGAAACTCCTGAAATATCCCGAATGACAATTGTTACTGAAGGTGACGACAAAATAATTGAGCAGGTTGTAAAGCAGTTAAACAGGCTTATAGATACTATTAAAGTAGTTGATCTGAGTGCACAACCAAGAGTTGAAAGAGAGCTTGCTTTGATTACTGTTTACTATCAGAAAGGCAACCGTGCAGATATTATAGGTGTCAGCGATATCTTCCGTGGTAATGTTGTTGATATAAATAATAAAACTATAACACTTGAAATTACTGGTCCTCCCGATAAGATTGAGGCTGCTATAAATGTTCTCGAAGCTTATGGAATTAAAGAGATGGCTCGCAGCGGTACAGTTGCTCTTAAAAGAGGCGAACAGATTAAAGGAGAAAAAAAAGAACAAGTTCAAAAAAATAATTTACAGGTGGAAAAATGTTGAACGAAGAGAAATCCCGCTCAGCGGGGAAGGTTTATTATGATGATGACGCATCATTAAGTTTTCTTGAAAATAAAAAAATTACTGTTCTTGGATTCGGAAGCCAGGGGCATGCTCATGCTTTAAATCTTAAGGACAGTGGGCTTAATGTTTCAGTTGGCTTAAGAAAAGATAGTCAAAGATGGAACAAAGCAGTTGAGGCAGGTCTTGAAGTTAAAACAGTTTCCGAAGCAGTAAAGTGGGGAGATATTGTTATGATACTCCTTCCCGACCAGGTTCAGAAGGAAGTTTACGATAAAGAGATTGCTCCTTATCTGAAAGCCGAATGTACACTTGCTTTCGGACATGGTTTTAATATTCATTACAAGCAAATTGTTCCTCCCTCAAATATTAATGTAATGATGATTGCACCTAAAGGGCCGGGACATCTTGTGAGAAGAACATTTCTCCAGGGAAGCGGTGTACCAAATTTAATAGCAATTCATAATGATTATTCAGGTAATACAAAAGATCTTGCACTTGCCTGGGCTAAAGGAATTGGTGGAACGAGAGCAGGAGTAATCGAAACAAATTTTAAAAATGAAACTGAAACAGATCTCTTCGGCGAGCAGGCTGTTCTTTGCGGAGGCTCTGCAGAATTAATTAAAGCCGGCTTTGAAACTCTGGTTGATGCAGGTTATCCTCCTGAACTTGCTTACTTCGAATGTATGCATGAAATGAAGCTTATCGTTGATCTTTATTATGAAGGCGGTTTATCGAGAATGAATTACTCTGTTAGCGATACTGCCGAATATGGCGGAATGACGAGAGGGAAAAAAGTAATTAATGAAGAATCAAGAAAGGCTATGAAACAGATTCTCGCTGATGTACAATCAGGAAAGTTTGCAGAGGAATGGCTAAAAGAATATTACAGCGGGCAGAAAGAAATGCAAAAGCTGAGAGATGAAAACAAAAATCACCCTGTTGAAAAAGTAGGAGAGAAATTAAGAAGTATGATGAGCTGGCTTTTTAACAAACCAAAAAAAGAAGAGGTTGAAGTATGAGTTTCAAAATTGCTCTGCTGCCTGGTGATGGAATTGGACCTGAGGTTATTTCTGCAGCAGTTGATGTTTTAAGATTATCCGGAGAAAAGTTTAACGATGATTTCGAGCTAAAAGAATATCCTGTCGGAGGAATTTCTTATGATAAATTCGGCACTCCGCTTACTGATGAAGTTTTGCAAGCCTGTTATGATTCGGATGCTGTTTTGCTTGGTGCTGTAGGCGGAACCAAATGGGATTCTCTACAGCGGGATTTAAAGCCTGAAGCTGCTTTGCTTAAGCTTCGTAAATCACTGGGGCTTTATATAAATATTCGCCCTGCAAAAGTGTATAAAGCGCTTCTTAACTCTTCTTCTTTAAAGCCGGAGGTTCTTAAAGGAACTGATCTTCTTATCCTTAGAGAATTAACGGGAGATGTTTACTTTGGTGAGCCTCGCGGTATGGATGAAACCAAAGGTTTCAATACTATGATATATACCAAAAAGGAAGTTGAGAGAATTACAAAGTATGCTTTTGAAGTTGCTTTGAAAAGAAGAAAAAAGCTTCATTCAGTTGATAAGGCAAATGTTCTTGAGACTTCGCAGTTCTGGAGAAAAATAGTAAATGAAATAAGTAAAGATTATCCAACTGTTTCTCTTGAACATATGTATGTAGATAATGCTGCAATGCAGTTAGTTCGCGACCCCAAACAGTTTGATGTTGTTTTAACTCAGAACATGTTCGGTGATATTCTAAGTGATATTGCAGGAATGATTACCGGCAGTCTTGGAATGCTTCCTTCTGCAAGCCTTGGAAATAAATATGCTCTTTATGAACCTGTTCATGGAAGTGCACCAGATATTGCCGGAGAAAATAAAGCTAATCCTATTGCTGCTATTTCTTCTGTTGCTTTAATGTTAACCCATTCTTTCCAGATGAATAAAGCAGCGGAATTAATTGAAGAAGCAATTTCAAGAACATTAAACTACGGTTACAGAACAAAGGATATTGCTCAGCCTGATAACGTTACCGTTTCAACAACGAAAATGAAAGATCTTATTATAGAAAACTTTAATATAATTTATGACGAAGAGGCACTTGGTGTTTTTACACTTTAGGTTTATAAGTGAAGCTATATTAATTGTCATCCTTCGACTCCGCTCAGGATAACTTTGTAGTGATGTTCACACTGAGCGAAGTCGAAGTGTAACATATGTAAAGTTAATATTTATTAAATAAATAATAAGTAAAAATAAAATGGATAATAAAAAAGTAATCATATTCGATACAACCTTAAGAGATGGAGAACAATCTCCGGGCGCATCATTAAACGTTTTTGAAAAAATAGAAATTGCAAGACAGCTCCAGAGACTTAATGTTGATATAATTGAAGCAGGCTTTCCAGTCTCCTCCCCTTCACAGTTCGATGCAGTAAAAGCAATCGCTTCTGAAGTAAGCTGTATCGTTGCAGGACTTGCTCGTACAAAAGAAGTTGATATACTTTCTGCATACAATTCTCTTAAAGTTGCTGAAAGATTTAGGATACATACTTTCATTGGTACGTCTGATATCCATATACTTGGAAAATTCTCGAACGAATCCTATGGAAGATCATTATCTGAAAAAAGAAATATTGTTTTTAAGATGACGCAGGATGCTGTTTCTCTAGCAAGAACATTAACAGATGATGTTGAGTTTTCAACTGAAGATGCGGGAAGAACAGATATTAATTACTTGTGCGAAGTAATTGAGGCAGCAATAGAAGCCGGTGCGACTACAATCAACGTTCCTGATACTACCGGCTACACCTTGCCTGATGAATATGGAAAAATATTTAAACACATCAGGAAGAATGTAAAGAATATTGATAAGGCTGTTCTTAGTGTTCATTGCCATAATGATCTTGGACTTGCTGTCGCTAATTCTTTAAGTGGAGCTGTAAATGGCGCGAGGCAGGTCGAGTGTACAATAAACGGAATCGGTGAAAGAGCCGGCAATGCTTCGCTTGAGGAAATTGTTATGGCTCTTAAAGTCAGGAAGGATTTACTTGGTTTTCATACAGAAATAAAAACAGAAGAAATTTATAATACGAGCAAAATGGTTTCTTCTTTTACAGGAATTATTGTTCAGCCAAACAAAGCCATTGTTGGCGATAATGCATTTGCTCATGAAGCAGGCATTCACCAGGATGGAATGTTGAAGGACAGGAATACTTATGAAATAATGTCCCCACAGATAGTCGGATTCCCAAAAACAAAAATTGTTCTTGGTAAACATTCGGGTAAGCATGGTTTAAAAGCAAGATTATCTGAGATAGGATATACACTTAGTGAAGGGGAACTGAATGAAGTTTATGAAAAATTTATAGCTCTTGCAGATAAGAAGAAAGAGATATTTGATGACGATCTCCGTTTTATTATGGGAGAAAACTTTGGGAGTATCAGCAGCAATCATTACGAGCTTGAATATATTCATGTAAGTATGGGAACAAACCATCTTCCTACTTCAACTGTTAGGATTAAAAGAGATAATAAGCTTTTCCAGGAGTCTGCAACGGGTGATGGAGCTGTTGATGCGTGCTTCAAAGCGATTGAACGCGCTTTAGGTCTGAAGCTTAATCTCGAATCTTACCAGGTGAGATCAATTACTTCCGGAAGGCAGGCTTTAGGAGAAGTTATAGTCCGAATAAGAGAAAATGAAAAATATTTTACCGGGAGAGGAATCTCCACAGACATTATTGAAGCAAGCGCTAAATCTTATTTAAATGTTATTAATGTTTATCAGAATTATTTAAAAGAAAAAGAAGAGGAAATGATGAAATACTCTTTCCTTTCAGATATTTCACAAGCGATATAAGGAACTATGATGGGAATGACGATAACCGAAAAAATTTTAGCAAAGGCATCAGGTAAAAACAGCGTTGTGCCGGGAGAAAATCTTTGGCTTAATGTTGATGTCCTGATGACTCACGATGTTTGCGGGCCGCCGACTATCGGAATATGGAAAAAAGAATTTGGCGATAAGGCGAAAATTTGGGATAAGCAAAAACTTGTAATCTTTCCTGATCATTACATCTTTACAAAAAATCCTCATGCTAACAGGAACGTTGAGATACTCAGAGCTTTTGCAAAGGAGTATGATATTCCTAATTACTATGATGTTGGAACAGAAAGATACAAAGGCGTTTGTCACATTGCTCTTGCTGAAGAAGGATATGATATTCCGGGTACAGTTTTATTCGGGACGGATTCACATACTTGTACTTCCGGTGCCTTTGGTATGTTCTCAACAGGAGTAGGAAACACAGATGCTGCATTTATTCTTGGTACAGGAAAAATCTGGGAGAAAGTTCCTGAGTCGCTTCTCTTCACTTTTGAAGGCGAGATTCCTCCTTACATAACTGCAAAGGATCTTATTCTAAGAGTTCTTGGCGATATAACAACAAACGGCGGAACTTATAGGGCTCTTGAGTTCAACGGCGAAACTGTTTTCTCTTTATCTATTGATGAAAGAATGACTTTAACAAATATGGCTATTGAAGCGGGAGCTATGAATGGAATAATTGAAGCAGATGAAACTGTTGAAAAATATGTGAAGGAAAGGTCAAACAAAGAATATGAAATTTTTAAGAGTGACATAGATTCAAACTATAAAGCAAAATACAGGTACAAAGTAAATGAATTCATTCCCCTTGTTGCAAAACCTCACAGCCCGGATAATATAGATACAGTTCAAAATGTAAGAGGAAGAAAGCTTACAAAATGTTATATCGGTTCCTGCACAGGAGGTAAGCTGAGTGATTTTGTTTCAGCTGCAAAGTTCTTATTCGGCAACGAAGTTAAGGTTCCTACTTTCATTGTACCAGCATCTACTTATGTTGCACAGCAGCTTGAGGTTGAAACAATTTCAGGAGTTACATTAAAAAATATTTTTGAAAAAGCAGGCTGTGTTATTGCTCAATCCTCCTGCGCTGCTTGCCTTGGAGGGCCAATGGATACAATTGGAAGAGCTCAGGATAACGAAGTTATTATTTCAACAACGAACAGAAATTTCCCCGGAAGAATGGGAAGCAAAAAAGCTGAAGTTTATCTCGCTTCACCTTTAACTGTAGCTGCTTCTGCTTTAACCGGAGAGATAACTGATCCAAGAGATTACATGTAAAACAAATTTTTAGCAATATGGAAAAATCAATAAAAGGAAAAGCTTTTGTTATCGGGGATAATATAGATACTGATCAGATCATTCCCGCGGAACATCTTGTTTATAGTTTAAGCGATCCCAAAGAATCACAAATGTACGGAAGATTTGCTTTATCGGGAGTTCCGCTTAAAGAGGCAGGGCTACCAAAAGGAAGTATTCCTTTCATTAATGGAGAAGAAACTATTTCGGAATACTCAATTATAATTGGCGGTTCAAATTTTGGCTGTGGTTCTTCGCGGGAACATGCACCGTTTGCCTTAATGAAAGCGGGTGTGAAGGCTGTTGTTGCTGAATCTTTCGCAAGAATTTATTACAGGAATTGTGTTGATGGCGGTTTTCTTATTCCTTACGAAGGAAAACAAAAATTAAACAATTTTATTTCAACAAATGATGAAGTTGAAATTTTACTTGATGAAAATAAACTAATTAATCATACAACAAAAAAAGAATATTCTTTAAATCCTTTAGGAGATATTCTCCCGATACTTGAAGCAGGGAATCTTTTTGAGTATGCAAGAAAATCGGGAATGATTGCTTAGGAGTCTCGTCATGCTGAACTTGTTTCAGCATCTTTTTCACAATGTATAGCAATTAAAACTAATATTTAAATATTATGAATACTAAAATAGAACTGTTCGATACAACTTTAAGAGATGGAACACAGGGAGAGGCAATAAATCTTTCTGTGCAGGATAAAATTCTTATCGCATCCAAATTAGATGAATTCGGAATTGACGTTATTGAAGGAGGATGGCCTGGAAGCAACCCACGCGATGAAGAATTTTTTCAGAAAGCAAAATCTGTTCATTTCCAAAATGCACAATTGTGTGCATTCGGTTCCACTGCTCGTTCTATTGATAATATAGAAACAGATCTTAATCTCCAGGCTCTTCTTAAAGCTGAAACTCCAGCTATTTCAATTTTTGGGAAAACATGGAGGCTTCATTCTGAACTTGGATTGGGATTAAATGATGATGAAAACGAAGAGCTTATTTTTAAATCGGTTTCCTTTCTCAAATCTTATGGAAGAAGAATTATTTATGATGCCGAACATTTTTTTGATGGATATAAAGATGATTCAGAATTTGCTGTAAGAATGTTGAGAGCTGCAGAAAAAGGAGGAGCTGATGTACTTGTTCTTTGCGATACTAACGGCGGTTCCTTACCAGACGAAATATTTAAAATAGTAACGGATCTGAAAAAAATATTTAACATAAAATTGGGTATTCATACTCATAATGATGGAGATTTGGCTGTTTCAAATACCTTGGCTGCAATAAATGCAGGAGCAGTTCATGTACAAGGAACAATTAATGGCGTTGGTGAAAGATGCGGAAATGCAAATCTCTGCAGCATCATACCAAACCTTCTGATTAAATTAAATAGAGCTTTTGTTCATGACATAAATCTTGATCATCTCACTTCCCTTTCAAATTATGTTTACGAGTTGATGAATCTCGTTCCTAACACAAGAGCCGCTTATGTTGGAAGATCTGCTTTTGCACATAAAGGAGGAGTGCATGTAAGTGCTGTTCTTAAAAACAGCAAAATGTATGAACATATCTCACCGGAAAAAGTTGGAAACAAACAGAGAGTTTTAGTATCTGATCTTTCAGGACAGAGCAATATCAGGTACAAAGCAAAGGAGCTTGGTATTGATCTTTCCAACAATAAGGAGATAAGCAAAAAGCTTGTTGATTACATTAAGTCCCTTGAGCATAGTGGATTTCAATATGATGGAGCGGAAGCTTCTTTTGAATTACTGCTTCGCTCAGAGCTGGGTGAATTTAGTCCCTTCTTTGTTGTTTTAGATTCTAAGGTGAATGTGTTCAATGATAATAACGGCAGGTCATATTCGGAAGCAGTTTTAAAATTAAAAGTTGATGGTGAAATAGAACATACAGCTTCAGATGGTGACGGGCCGGTTAACGCTTTGGATAATGCTTTGCGTAAAGCATTAATAAGATTTTATCCTGAAGTTTCTTTAATAAAACTTATAGATTATAAAGTACGCGTTCTTGATGGCTCCGACGGTACGTGTGCTAAAGTAAGAGTTATGATTGAATCGAGTGACGGAACAGAAACCTGGACAAC
>CAZEWJ010000044.1:0-7445 GCA_964515875.1 uncultured Ignavibacteriaceae bacterium
GAAAGTAGCTTAATAAAATGGAGTCTCAATTTTCAACTAAGTTTGACTTTATACCGATTTGTATCTGTTTTAAGATTAATAGTCAGACTTTTAAATCAGTTACCTCTGGATCTTCTTTACCTTGATAGAAATGATCTCTTATATCTTTAAGTAAAGTGGTTTGAGATTCAGAGTTCATTAGCATATTAGCAAAAAAGAAAAATACAGATCCTATTACTATCCCTTGTACGATAAGAATTGCCCCAATAGCAAAATCAATGCTTTCCGTTGCTTTTTTCAATAAAATTATTCCTGCTATTATGCCCGCAATAGATAAAACAGTACCTATTACTTTTAAGAAATCCACCATAAATCCTCCCATAAGTTTTAATGTGAATATTTTTTATTATGCTCTTCACTTTATTATGCTCTTCACTATTAATGGATAAATTTAATAATAATTGTTTTAAAAGAATATCACAGTCTCATTACCTCATCATCTCAAAGTCTCAGTTAAAGTACTTCTTGGGGTATTCAAAAAAAATTATTTCAGAATTATGATTATTTACTTCATCCCAGGATTCGACATTGAAACTTAAAGACACAATACCACAGGTTGGAATGTTATCTATTGATTTATCTGAAAGTCTGTTTGCAAAATCTGTTAAACCGGGATTATGTGCAAACAGCATAACATCATTAAATGAATTTCCTATTTCCTGAACAACATTAAATATTTCTTCACTTGATGCTTCATAGAGTTTTGGTTCTAAGAAAAGATCATCAAAGTTATAGTTGAAAGACTCACAAAAATATCGTGCAGTGGTAACTGCTCTGTTCGCGGGACTTGAAACTATCAGATCAGGATTCATACCTTGCTGCGAAAGCAGCTTTGCCATAAAAGTCGCATCACGCTTTCCGCGTTTATTTAAAGATCTTTCAAAATCAGAAATGCTATTATCTTTCCAGCTTGATTTTGCATGACGCACTAAGAAAAGTTTTTTCATTAACTAATTAATTTTTTAATACAAAGTACCAAAATCAGTTTCAGGATAAAGAACTATAGCAATAGCAAAAGCAATTACAGAAATAATTAATCCATACATAAAAATATTATAACAGATACGCAGGTATTTATATTTATGTCCAAGCACCTGGCCGAGATAATAAAAATCTTTAATCATGCTTCCATATAGATAATCCTTATCATTTATCAATTCCCGCATCCCCCATTCAAAATTTTTAAGATCCATATTAAAGAAATTTCCAAAGAATAGAAGATTTGCTTTCTTCTTTTCAATATCCTCTCTGGTAAAAATTCCTGAGGTTATTTTGGGACGGGTAACAATTGTTGCAATTACAAGAGTTGTTAAGCTGACAATTGTTATTATTGCAGTGGGAATTATAAGATGAGGATTTGCATCAAGCTTTCTTGAAAGCACTGCTATAATAGCAGTAAGTACAAGTGTATTAACACTAATCATAATGTTTGCTTTATTGTCTGCCATACCGCTGAACTCAACATGTGTTCTCATAACATTCCTGAACATTGTTTCTACGCCACGTTCCCCGCTTTTATCTTTTTTAATCTTATCCGGATCGGTTGGTTTAACTGCTTCATTAATTACAGCAGGCATTTCAGTCACTTCCTTTCTTAATTTTTTTTGAAGCTTGGCAAGGTTTGTTAAACGCTGCTCTTCAAAATTTTCCCTGGCATATTTAGTATGAAATTTATTCTCTGCGACAAATTCAATATTACTTTTTAACCATTCCAGGTCGCTGATTTTTTTATTCTGTAAAGTTTCCCATTCAGCTCTTAAAAGCTGTGAGTGCGTATTAAATCCTTTTCTTCCTATATGAGAAATATCCGCATCACAAATAACTTCTTCTAAAAGATTTTTTGGATTCTGCGGCATTTTTGTTACAAGAATAAGATTAAAAACTTTATCTGTTTTTTCAGGAGGATAATTATTATTCATTAGAAATTCTTTTGCAATTTGTGCACTTTTTTCTTCATGATTATTATATGCTTCAGTAATGCCGGTATCATGAAACCATGCTGCAAGCAATAGCACCTCTAATTCATTATTGGAAAGACCTGAGCTTTTCCCGATTTCTTCCGTTGTATCAACAACCTCTTTTGTGTGTTCGAGGTTGTGATAAACCATTTCTTTAGGAAGTTTTTGCAAAATTATTTTAGATGCATATTCTGAAGCTTTGTTAAGAAGATCAGACATTGTTACCTCTGAAATTAATAGGTTTTAAAACAAATATTATTTCAAGTAAAAATGATTAAGTACCGCATAAAATAATATATAATAAATAAAAAGTGAATATTCTTAGTATATAGTGGAGATATTTATTTGGTTTGTGATTATTGAACAAAAGACTTCGTTTTATCTATGGCATTAACTCCTTTAGTCCTGCTTTTACTCTCAAACCTGAACCCGATAGTCATCAGGCAGGCTTAATTTGAACCAGCAAGCATGCTTGAATCCGAACTATCATATAATGCCTGTCATATGATTTTTAATTGTAATTCTTTATTTTCCCCATTGCTTAGCAATTTAAAATTACTGTGACAAACAAAGTAAATAAACCTTTCGAACAGGCAGTTAAAGCTCTTTCATCTGCTCTTTTT
The DNA here is from genome assembly GCA_964515875.1 of uncultured Ignavibacteriaceae bacterium. Lineage (GTDB taxonomy): Bacteria > Bacteroidota > Ignavibacteria > Ignavibacteriales > Ignavibacteriaceae > RBG-16-34-14. The sequence continues at coordinate 2,621 of CAZEWJ010000044.1, forward strand.
AAGAGGGGGATGGTGGTAGCGTGGTTAACTTTTATCACTTCACTTGCTATAACTGCTTATGCCTGGTATTCCACAAAAAATTCAATAGATGTTGAAGCCAAAGAGAAATTCGATTTTCAGACAATTGAAATTAGTAATGCCATAAAAAATAGAATGCACGATTATGAGCAGGTTCTTAGAGGTGGTTTAGGATTATTTAATGCTGCCGGTAATGTAACAAGGGGGGAATGGGAAAATTATGTAAACAGCTTAAAAATAAATGAAAGTTATCCCGGCATTCTTGGAATAGGATTTTCAAAAGTTATTAAGAAGGAAGATAAAGATAAGCATATAAAGCAAATTAGAAATGAGGGTTTTTCTAATTACAGGATATGGCCCGAAGGTGAAAGAGAAATCTATACCTCTATTATTTACTTAGAACCTTTTAATGAAATAAACCAGCGTGCTTTTGGTTACGATATGTTTTCTGAACCAATCAGAAGGAAAGCTATGGAAGACGCACGGGATTATGGGAGAACTTCTGTTTCGGGTAAGGTCACTCTTGTCCAGGAAGTAGGTGAAGATATACAGGCTGGTTTTTTAATGTGTATTCCGTTATATGATAAAAAGATGGATTCAATAACTCCAAGGGAGAGAAGAGAAGCATTAATTGGGTATATATATAGTCCTTTCAGGATGAATGATTTGATGAAAGGAATTCTCAACGATCAGTTTAATAATATTGAACTTGAAATTTTTGATGAGCGAAGAATCTCTTCTGAAAAACTGATGTACACAAATAACGAAAAAAATAAAACGAATAATTTTAAAGAAAGAAATTTTTTAAAGAAATACAAAACCTTATATATTAATGGCAGTGATTGGGTATTGCTGTTTACATCTCTTCCCGGTTTTGATACAACTATAGATAAACAAAAACCCCTTATAGTGCTTATACTTGGAATAGTTGTAAGCTCTCTGTTATTTATCGTTTCAAGAAACCTTAGCAATATTTTTATAATAAATAAGAAGCTTGAGCAATTGCTGGAATCAACAGTTGAAGGAATTTACGGAGTTGATCAAAAAAACAAGTGCACTTTTATAAATGATTCTGCGGCTAAAATGCTTGGATATGAACCTGAAGAATGTCTTAAAAAAAATATGCATGAATTAATCCATCATCATAAAGCAAATGGAGAAATATATCCATTTTATGAATGTCCGATAATAAATTCAATAGGCCAGCAAAAGAGTTGCCTGGTTGATTCAGATGTATTCTGGAAAAAAGATGGAACCAGTTTTCCTGTTGAATACTCTTCATACCCGATTATTGATAATGAGGAATCAACAGGTGCTGTTATTGCTTTTAATGATATAACTGAAAGAAAAAGATCAATTCAACAGATTGAATCTTCTTTAAAAGAAAAAGAAGTTTTATTACGGGAAATTCATCATCGTGTTAAAAATAATCTCCAGATAATTTCAAGTATGCTTAATCTGCAGACGAATTATATAACTGACAAAAAATCTCTCGCAATTTTTGAAGAGAGCAGGAACCGTGTAAGATCTATGGCGCTTATTCATGAAAAGTTATATCAGAATGAATCCTTATCAAGTTTAAATATAAGAGATTATGTAATCGAGCTTGTTAACAACCTGATGAGATCATACAGGACTGACAATCGTATAAGTTCCGAGATTAATATCTCTGATATTTTTATAAACACCGATACTGCAATCCCGCTTGGATTAATTATAAACGAATTGGTTTCAAACTCTCTTAAATATGCTTTCCCCGATGGCAGGAAAGGAAAAATTGCTATAAGTCTTATTTCATTTAGCAATGAAAAATTTCAAATGATTATCTCAGACAATGGAGTAGGATTGCCCGAAAATTTTGATATGAAAAGCACAAATACACTCGGTCTTCAGCTTGTAAGTTCATTGGTAACTCAACTGGATGGGGAAATATTAGTAACTAATAATACAGGGACAAAGTTCGAAATAAATTTTAAGGGATTGAATTTAAAAAGCAATAAAAATAAATCAGCCTGAAAAAATATTTTTTAATACAAACCAAACATTAGCCGGTCTTTCTGCAAGTCTTCTCATATACCAGGGAAACCATGCTTTACCATAGCTTATCAATGTTTTTATATTAACACCTTCATTTGCAAGTTTAATTTGTTCCGTTGTTTGAATTCCGTAAAGAAGATGGAATTCCAACTTTTCATTAATACTTAATTTATTGGCAATTTGCTTAATATGATTTATAATTTTCAAATCGTGGCTACCAAATACTATTCTTCTATCGGAATTCTGAAATTGCTGCAAAAGTATTTCTGCAATGGATAAATAATTTTTATCCACATCAGCTTTTTTCTGAAAGGCAATCTCAGGAGGTTCTTTATAAGCTCCTTTAACAAGCCTTATTGATGAACTCACATCCAGATGTTTTTCAATATCATCCTTAGTCCTGAATAAATACGCCTGGAGGCATAAACCAGTATTATTAAATTTTTTATGAACCTTATTGTAGAAATCTATTGTTGTTTGAGTGTAGACGCTTCCTTCCATATCAATCCAGACAAAATTATTTAACTCCTTAGCCTTTGCAGCAATTTCTTCAAAAAAGAAAATTGCTTTTTCAAAAGAGAGATCGAGCCCAAGCTGGGTAAGCTTAAGAGAGATTTCCGAATTCAGATTTTCTTTTGAAATACTTTTCAGAACTTGTATGTAATGATCTTTAACAAATTCAGCTTCAGAAATATTTGTGAGATTTTCCCCGAGATAAGTAAACACAGCACCAAGGTTTTTCTTCTGTAATTTTTTAGCAGCTTCAATTGCATCATCTAAATCTTCCCCGGGCATAAATCTCTTAACAGCTTTTCTAACAAAGTAAAAATTGGGAAGATTTTTTCTTAAGGATTTATTATTTGAAGTCCAGAGAAAAAAACTTCTGAATAAGCTCATAATAAATGATAATTTGATTTGCTTATGGGAATATGAAGAAGGATAGAATTAGTTGCAACCCGTCTTCATTTCATTACGATGGGCAAGTCGAGATTTATAATTCAGGTGCATAACAATTAGATAATTCCTCTTCGTTTTAACCATTCTTTGCCTGCAGTATTCTTAAAGTATTTTTCTCTCTTTCTTGCTTCATTAGAATCTTCAAATTTCTCAGAATATAATAATTGCCATTTTGATCCTCGACTTGTATAATAGTTCATTCCTATATTATGTTCTAATAGCCGTTTTTCTAAATTTTTAGTCATACCTGTATAAATCATCCCATTTTCTGATTTAATGATATACACAAACCACATAATCAAGCTTAAAATTATTGATAAAATAAATCTGTAAAAGAATTAGAAAAAAGTAAAAATATTGGATTGGCTTGCCAATCGTAGCGAAGCGTAGATTGGCGGAGAGGGAGGGATTCGAACCCTCGGTACCGGTTTACCCAGTACGACGGTTTAGCAAACCGTTGGTTTCAGCCACTCACCCACCTCTCCAGTAGTGTTATTATGAAGTGAAAAAAGTGATCCAAATATAGGTAATAATATAAATAAGGAAAAATTAGTGATTATAAATTATTTTTTCTTTCTCAATTCTTTTAAGCTCCGCTGAAATTAATTATTGAGTAGCCATACTTGTCTCTTATTCTTGTAACAGCCCTTAAAATTTTCTTCCGTTTTATTTCATAATCTTCAAACAAAAACTCCTGCTCTGAATATGGAGAGAAATTTGTGAGCCTTACTCCTATTAATCTTACAGCTACTCTTCTTGTATGAGCTTTCATTAGTAAAGACCATGCTGTATCGAAAATTATTTTATCATCGTCAGTCGGTTTTATAGCCTTCATTCGCGTGAGTGTTTGGAAATCAGAATATCTCAATTTTATGTTTACTGTAGCTGCTTGCCAGCCCAGATCTCTTAATTCCTGGCAGACTTTCCCTGTAAGGTTAAATAGTTTTTCTTTTATGAATTCTTTGCTTGTAACATCACTAAAAGTCCTTTCATGCGAAATGCTTTTTTGTTCACGTTCAATGGTTAAATACTCGCTTCCTTGTCCGCAGGCTTTCCTGTAAAGATCAATTCCGTATTTACCAAAAGCAGCAGAAAAATAATCCAGCGGAAGTTTTGTTATATCACCAATCCTGTAAATCCCTTTTGAGTGAAAATCCTTTAGTGTAACTTTTCCAACACCGGGAATTGTTTCCACAGGCATTGGTGCAAGAAATTCTTTCTCCATTCCGGGCAGAATATGAGTTATGCCGCATGGCTTCATAAAATCTGAGCCGATCTTTGCGATGGTTTTATTACTGCCTATCCCGATTGAGCAGGGGAGAGAAAGTTTTTTCCAGATTTCTTTTTGAAGAAAAGAAGCAAAAACAAAGAGTGAACCGTAAACACTATAACAGCCTGTAAAGTCCATATAGAATTCATCAATAGAAGCTTGTTCGACAAGCGGAGCGTATTGTTCAAGTATTTTTTTTACAGCCCTGGAAAAGTGGGAATATTCTCCGTGAGTGCCATTAATATAAATACCGTGAGGACATAATCTATAAGCTGTTCTTATCGGCATTGCTGAGTGGAGACCAAAAGCCCGTGCTTCATACGAACAGGCTGCAACAACACCTCTGCCATATTTAGGATCGCCTCCGACAATAACCGGTTTTCCTTTTAGAGAAGGATCGAGTATCCGTTCAACCTCAACGAAGAAGGCATCAAGATCTAAATGAAATATTATACGCATTGTTTTTCCCGTCACTCTTCGACTCCGCTCAGGGTGACGTCATACTGGAGCGAAGTCGCGTCATACTGAGCGAAGTCCGCGTCA
>CAZEWJ010000044.1:7545-29284 GCA_964515875.1 uncultured Ignavibacteriaceae bacterium
TACTGAGCGAAGTCGCGTCATACTGAGCGAAGTCGCGTCATACTGAGCGAAGTCGCGTCATACTGAGCGAAGTCGAAGTATGACAGTATTAGTTTAAGGTTTTTTATTTTTATAGGTGGTTTCATTTTTACATTCTGCTAAACTATGAAGTAAATCAAAATCACCATTAATTAAGGCTTCTTTCTTTCTTCTGCTCCAACCTTTAATTTGTCTTTCCGCTGCAATAGCATCATTTATATTTGTAAATTGTTGAGAATAAACTAATTTAACCGGCAATCTGGTTGAAGTATAATTATCATACTTCTTAAAATTATGCTCTTGAATTCTCTGTTCCAGGTTTGTTGTACATCCGGTTCCATCAGAGCATTTTAGAATGTAAACCCAACTTGATTTCATAGTTACCATTTTAACTTTCGTCACCCTTCGACTCCGCTCAGGATGACTTTCATTCCTATATTTTTAAAATAATTAAAACTATACGCGAAGTCGCGTCATACTGAGCGAAGTCGAAGTATGACATTTAGTTGACTACTATTTCTCCCAACCTCTGGTAAGCTTTAACAATTGTATTTGGCATATTTACTTTATCTTTCTCTTCAAGCAGATGAATTAATTCAAATGCATTTGCCACAGCATCTCCCTTAGGATGATTGTTCATAATTATATGAATCTCTTTTACTTTTTTCTCAATAGATTTTATTTCCTGCATAATCTCTATAAGCTCTCCGGGAGAATAAAAATATTTATGTCTTGAACTCTGTTCTTCATACGTTTGAGGCTGTCCAAAATTGCTTATTGATTTTTTCCACGCTTCAACATTCCTTCCGTGAAAACGGATATATGCTTTATCATTTGTTATTATTGGTTCAAAAGGTATTGCCTGCCCAACCTGCGGCTGATCAATTGTGCAAAAAGTTAAATCCGATTCTTTGAAGAAATTGTAAGCCTTTTGATTTCGCCAGCTTGAATGTCTTAATTCCACAAAGCAGTTAATATCCGAAAAAATATCTCTGAGCTTTCTTATATGAGAAATTGAAATTTCATTAAATGAAAAGGAATAAGGAAACTGTAAAAGCAACCCGCCAAACCTTTCTGCTTTTCTCAGAAGGTCAAGATTGTATCTTACTCCTTTTATGTTTTGTTCATCAAAAATTCTTTTGTGTGTAAAATCCTGGTGAAGCTTTATATTAAAAATAAAGTTATCAGAATCTTCAACCTTTCTTATCCATCCTTCAACTACTTTTGGGCTTAAGTAAGTGTAATATGTTGAGTTGACTTCAACACAGTTAAAATAGTGTGCATAAAACTGAAGCCAGTCAAAGCTGCCGGATTGCTGCCTGGGATAAAACGATGGCACCCAATCTTTATAGGACCATCCTGCTGTACCGATATAGAACATAGATAATTTAATTATGATTAATTATGAAACATGGAGGTTATAAAAAATGCTAAAATGTTATAATTTCAAAACCGAAATCATCGGACTAATACTTGAATAGAAAGCATTACCGCAGATATTACTTGAGGGTAATATAAAAGGAAAATAAATCATCAGTTTAGTAGAGGGCAATTTTATAACTGGTGATATTGAAGCGGGTCATTAGTTAAACATCCTGAAAATAATTTTATAAGGGACTACATGCTTAAAGTGTTTAGTGTAATATGTGTATTGTTTTTTCTCATATCGCCTTTACAGGCACAAACTTCTCCTCTCTATTATGTAACCAATGCATTTGTGTTTGGCGCCCTAGATGGCACAAAAGAAGGAATGAAGCTGGAAGATAAGTACAGGGAAGTGAGAAGAGATCCTTCAAGCGGAAAATATAACAGGGCATGGCACAGGTACCAGTTTTTATCTAATATAAGTTCAGTTGGTCTTGGATTTAACATTGCTCTTTATTCTTATAATGATGGTGAATTGAGCTGGCTTAAAGCTGCTCTCAGCACTCTTCTTAGCGGTGTTATATTTTACAACACCAGAGAAATATTTATGAATGTAACAAGAGGCAGAGATTTATTTTCCCCGCCAGTTTTAGACAATTCGGGTATGGACCAGCTAAGATTTCTTAGAATTCCTCTAATACTTGTAGCGGTTGGATTAAACATGCTGCTGCTTCAGTAAGTCCGGCTGAGAAACAAAATACACGTTATCCTTTATCTGCTGAATTGAATCTCTCAACACTCCTAATGATCTCTGGCTCAGCAGGTCTATCTTTACAAGACCAAGATCTTCAACTCCGTACATATCTGGCTGTGTAATTATTAAACCAACTCCTTTATTCTTTGCATACTCAAGTGCGGTGTAAGTTGTAATTGGCAAAGGGGTAATAACTATTCCGCCAGGGTGAATACTTAAATGCCGGGGAAAATCTGCAAGCCGTGTAGCAATATTAATAATACTTTTCCATGGCTCATCATCAAAGTTAAGTGATTTTGATTCAGGGAAACGTTTTGAAATATCCGGAAGATTTCTTGCATTCGTCCAGGGAATATACTTACTGAGTTTGGAGATTTCTTCATCGGAAAAACCAAAAACTTTTGCTGTCTCCCTGAAAGCAGATCGTGCTTTTATTGTAACGTGAGTTGAGATAAATGCAACCCTGCTGTAACCATATTTTTTAAAAACGTACTGCACAATTTCATCTCTTTCTTTCCAGCTAAAATCAATATCTATATCGGGCAAAGAAGAGCGGCTTTTATTCAGAAATCTTGTGAAATAAAAATTATGTTTTACCGGGTCAACCTCTGTTAAGCCGAGGCAATAACAAACGAGGCTGTTTGCAGCAGAGCCTCTGGTTAGAGTCATCATTCCTCTTCTTTTTGCTTCAAGAAAAATATCGTTAACGATTAGAAAATAATCTGCAAGTTTCAGATCATCTATAACCTGCATCTCTTCTTCAAGTCTGCTTTTAATACTCTCTGCTGCCTTGCCATATCTTTTTTCAAGACCTTCATATGCGTATTTCCATAATAAAGTAAAAGGGGAGTAATCTTTTACTGCAGGAAAATCAGGTATCTTATGTTTTCCCAGATCGAGATCAACATTACACTCATCTGCTATAAAATTTATGTTTGCAAATGCTTCAGGTATTTTACTTCTTAAATGATTGAATGAAGAGGGAGATTTGAAGTAAAATTCTTTATCCAGGAGTTCTTCTTCGGCAAGATTTTCAAATGTATTCCTGTTTTTAATTGCGGTAACAACTCTGTGAAGCAGGTGATCTTCAGGTTCAGAAAAATAAACCGGGTTTGAGATTACGTATTTAAAATTTTTTGCTTTAGCTGCTTCAAATAAATTTCTGGCTTTGAATTTATGTGAACCTGTTATAATTATTTCAGCATAAATATTTTTATAAGAAGGGACGCTTTGCAGGAGTTCAATAGAATTAGTCAGAATAAAAAGATTAGGAAATTTATTTTGCAAAAGCTTGAATAGCGAAAAATCATCCTTAAGCTTTCTTGCTGTAATTATTCTGCAGATATCTGAATATCCATCAAAATTCCTTGCAAGAAAAAGAGCATAAATATTTTTGTCCCGACAAAAGTCGGGATTTGCAGGTTCATCAATATAAGTTCCTAACAACGGTTTTATTCCTTTCTTCAATGCTTTTTTATAAAAAGAAACAAGCCCGTACATACTGTTTGTGTCTGTAAGAGCAACAACGCTAAGCTGATAGTTTACTGCCTTCTCAATTATTTCATCAATTGTTATAACGCCTTCGAGCAGAGAATAATTGGAATGAACATGAAGCGGAATCATAATTACCCTGCATAAGCTGTTTTTAGCTTTTCTACATTCAAAGAAGTTGAATAATATATATCTTCTTCCCGTAAGCCTTCATCATTGGGTATATAATATTTTTCTGCACTATCGTTGTGAGATTCCAGTTTTATCATTTCGTGAGAAAGAACATCGAGGTTTTCAACAATTATGTTATTAGAATTCTCGGCATCAATTCTTCCTTCAACTATGTAAGGTCCCATTGAAAGAGTTTTTTCGGCAACACGTGAATAAGCTCGTGGGAAAATTACTGCTTCATAAGTGCCGGTTAAATCTTCGAGAGACAGGAACTTCATTATATCTCCCTTTTTAGTTCTTATTCTTTTAGATGACATATACCAGCCGATCATTTTAATTTTTCTACCGGCATACTTTACCATTTGTTCTGAAGGAACCAAAGATAATTTCTTATTGTATTCTGTAAAGAACTCAAGCGGATGTTTGGTTACCATATAATCAAAAGCTTCATATTCAGCAATACATTTTTCTTCAATTGAAAAATCTTTTTTTGTTATTACAGCTTTCTCAAGCTCAATCCGCCAAAGGCGGACATTTATAAAAAGATCGTTGTAGCCTTCTTCCAGCATTTTGAATTTATTGAAGTAGACATCTGTTAACCTTAAAAGAGTGCAGCGTGTTTCTGCAAAACAATCCATTGCCCCGCATTTTATAAGAAGCTGAGTTTCTTTTATTCCCGGTTTAGTTCTTACAATAAAATCAGCAAGAGAAACATACTTGCCATATTTTTTTCTCTGCTCAAGTATTATTTCTATAGATGAGGAGGAAAGATGTTTTACAGCCATCAACCCGATTCGGATTTCTTTATTCTTTCCTTTATACTCAAACTCGCTTTCATTTATGCAGGGAAGAAAAATTTTTATTCCACTACGTTTTGCTTCCTGTATATAAACAGCACTTGAGTAAAAGCCCCCACCGTTGTTTAGCACGCAAGCCATAAACTCAGCAGGGAAGTGAGCTTTTAAATAAGCAACCTGGTAAGAGAGCAATGCAAAACTCGCACTATGTGCTTTGCAAAATGAATATCCTGCAAAAGATTCTATCTGCCGCCATAATTCTTTTGATATTTGGGGAGAAATTTTCTTTGCATTACAAGATTCAAAAAATCTGTCGGTTATTAATTGCATTGCCTGGTGAGAGCGCATCTTCCCGCTCATTGCTCTTCTCAAAACGTCAGCTTCTTCAAGAGTTAAGCCTGCAATATGGTGAGCTACTTTTATTACATCTTCCTGGTAAATCATAACGCCGTATGTTTCTCCCAAAACAGTTTCCATTTCAGAAAGAAGATATTTTCTTCTTGAGGGATCTTTATGGCGGGCAATAAATTCCTGCATCATTCCGCTTTCTGCAACACCGGGACGAATAATCGAACTCGCAGCAGTCAGCATTTCAAAAGTTGAAACATCAAGCCTCTTTAATAACGAACGCATTCCTGGAGATTCTATGTAAAAGCAGCCAATGGTTAAACCATTCCTGATTAAGCTGACAGTTTCAGGATCATTAAAAAGAAATTCATAATTGAAAATATCAAATGGAATTCCCTTCTCTTCCCGCGGAATATTTTGGTAAAGATGTATCGGAAGAGGAGAGATGTTGTAGTTGTAAGAGAGATCTGATTCTTTAGAAGAGATATTTACAAACATTCTTAACGAGCCCAAGTTCAAGTTTAAAGTGTAAGTTCAAGTAAAAAAAATGCAAATATGCACTCTACCCTGCTTTCTTATCCATACTCCTATAAACGCCAACCACAATTCCCACAACTCTGAATGACGGATGCTTTTTATCTATCACTATAGGTTTGAATTCCGGGTTTTCGGAGAGGAGTTCAATTTCATTTTTCTTTTTATAGAATCTTTTAACGACTGCTGCATCATCAAGGATGGCAGCAACTATCTGCCCATTGCGCGGCTCAAGATTGGGATTTACAATTATAATATCTCCGTTAAAGATATAAGCATCTTTCAAGCTGTTTCCCTTTACTCGTAAAAGAAAAGAATCTTTCGGCATTCTTGCTATGGAAGGAAGTAAAACAGTATCAATCGCATCCGGATAAATTGTAAGCGGATTACCAGCAGCCACTTCACCCAAAACAGGACGTGGAATGAAAAATTTATCTTCAAGAGTAAGTTCTATTCCCCTAGAAAGTTTCGGATTTTTCTTGATAAAACCTTTTCTTTCAAGAGCCTGCAAATGCTGCTGAACTGTTGCCCGGTTCCTGTAGCCAAAATGGAGTGCTATTTCTGCAAGAGTAGGAGGAAGACCTCTGCCGGTTTTTTGTTCTATAAGAAAATCGAGGATTCCTTTTTGAATTTCTGTTATCTCTTTTGACATGGCACACCTTCGGTTAGTGAGTTACATTTAGACTTGTCTGCCGACAGGCAGATGATTAGTAAAATAAAATACCATACATTTGTATGGTATAATGTAAGAAAGGAAAATTAACTTGTCAAATGAAAAAATGAGGAGGTTTGATGAGGATTATTTAAGAGAAAGGTTTTTGAATGTCAGCAATTGGATAATAGTTATTTTTAAGTTTCTTCCCATTGTTTAAGAAAATCTGAAATACTTGGAGCATGTACAATCCAAATTGTTCTCTCATCCTCTTTGTTTGCTTCTTTTAGATTCATTGGTATATTTTCTGTTGTGTACCTTGTTGTAAAACTTTTTTGAAATCTAAGAAATGAAACTGGTTTAAAATTTCTATTTTTATTTTTTAGCACACCATCTAATAGGTCTATATCACTAGATTCAAATTCGCATACAACCAGTTCTGCATTAGTTATTATTACAGGAATAAATCGTGATTTAAAATGGAAGGGTTCTGCGGAACTTGTAAGAATACCTCTTTGTTTGGTTGCTAAACTTTCTAAAGAATCTAGTAACTTTTCTGAAACCCTTTCTAACATAGGTGTATCTTTATTGTTTTGACCTGGGACTGCACAAAAAGATGATACGAATGAGTCTGGTTTAAAATTTTTCTTATTCCATTTAAGTTGAGGTTTATCATTTGATTGACAATATGAAAATATCGAATCATTAATTTTATTCTCCTGGCTTTTTAATTTTAAAAAAATCCACTTGCCACCACTTATGCGTTTGCATTCAATTACCATATAGTCAGTCAAAGGATAAGAATTTGGTTTTTCTAACACTATATCAATAAATCCTTCTGTACCCCAATCGACATTTTTCCAATGTTGTTCTAATCCAATTGAAAACCATTTATGAGTTTGGTATGAATCTTTTATTTCTTGTTCAACTCTCATCTGAAAGGGAAATCCAGAAGAGTTAATCTGCTTAAGCGGAGAATCTTTTTCCATAAGTAATTTTATTCTATCACTTTTTTGATTTATAAAATATGCTGGCTAAATATAAAGAATCTAAATTATTTTTATTACTGTCCCATAAGCTAAATAATTACTTCCAATTGCATATCCAGATGTAAAATTTTCTTTATCAACTTTAATAAATATAATTCCATCTCCATTCATATCGGAAGCTTTGGCTTTTAATTGTTCTACCAGATAGGAAAAAATATCTACTGCAGTTTTTGGCTCTTTTTGAATAATTGTACTAAAAAAAGTACTAACTAAACCTAGTACTTCATAATTATTCTTAATATCACCGGTGGAAGCAATTATTTTATTGTTCATTTTGTTTCCTTAATGTTTAGAATAAAAAGTATATTATAATAAAAAATTTACCGGGAGTTATATGAAAAGCATTGTTTACTTTTTATCTAGCTTTCACTTTTTCCTGTCCAAAAAGAAGTAGTGTCTAATTATAACTTAAACTAAATATTTAATTATTTCAATTGCCCCTGTAAACTGCAGGCTGCCAACTGCTGACTATAAACAAAAACTTCGTAACAAAACTGCTTTAATCTACGTGGACATATCATCAGGTCATTCTGAATTATGATCGCAGTAAGTAATATTTTCTGGAACCATTTTGTTAAAATGTTTTCCGTATTGAAGCGAACATCGGGAGAAACATTTTCATTTATTGTAAGAGAAGCTGAAGTGTGTTTAATAAAGAGGTGCAAAATGCCTTTTTTAATTTTTTTTATTTCAGAATCCGATTGACAATGTCACTTGTTATTACTTTTTGTTTCAAGTTTTATTTCTTTTTGATACTACCTTTTAGTAATGGGCTTGAAATGAGATCATAAATTAATTTTACCGTGCACCAAGTTCAACCTCAAGCTTAATTTCTTCACCATTTCTATTAACAATCACTTCTATAACATCTCCAGGGACATGTTCTTTAAGAGCATAAACATAATCATAAATGTTTGTAATTTTTTTGCCGCCAAAGCTAATCATTATATCTTCAGCCTGTATACCCCCTTTTTGTGCAGGACTTCCTTCATTAACACCTGATATTTTAAATCCCTCAACATTAGCTGCATAATCAGGAATTGTTCCAACATAGACTTTCCAGCCTCCAGGTGCACCTGTTTCTTTCCTTGGGACATTTACATACTCAGGTTTTTGATCAGCGGTATTTATTTTATAAGTAACATCATAAACGTAATTAAGAATTTTTTCTTCACCGGTGAAATTTATTTTATTTGCATCATCAGTTGGTCTGTGATAATCCGTGTGCGTTCCTGTAAAGAAAAATAAAACCGGAATATTTTTACCATAAAATGACGAATGATCACTCGGTCCATAACCATCATCGTGAAAAGCTAAATTAAAATTATAAGTGTTTGTCCCATTGAGCAGCTCTTTCCATTCAGTTGATGTTCCAACACCATAAACGATTAATTCATTCTTCTCATTTAATCTTCCAATCATATCCATATTAATCATAGTGCTCATTTGGGAAACAGGTACAGGAGTATTACTTACAAAATGAGCAGAACCTAAAAGGCCAAGTTCTTCACCTGAAAAAGCAATAAAGATTATACTTCTTTTGAGTTTATCTTTTTCATTTGCAAACTTTTCTGCAAGTTCAAGTACACCCGTAGTTCCCGATGCATTATCATCTGCACCATTGTGAATTTGGGACTCATCGCCCCGATAAAGAGAGCCTGTTTCTCCCATTCCAAGATGATCAAAGTGAGCACCTACAACAACATATTCATTCTTTAAAACGGTATCATTTCCTTCCAAATATCCTGCAACATTCCAGCTTTCTTTTTGAACTTCTTCAACTCCTGTTTTGATTTTTACTCTTACATCTTTGAAAGTAAAAGAAGCCGGAGTTTTTGATTCACTTATTTTTTTCTGATATTCTTCGAGGTTTAAACCCTGTGATTCAAAAAGCTGATCAGCAAAATTTCTTTTAATATGAACAGAGCTAACACCTGTTACTGCACTTCCTCCATCATAAGTAAATTCCATTAATTTATCTTTATCATTCTTTGGTAAATGTCCGTTAACAAAAATAATTCCCTGTGCTCCTTTTTCTCTTGCTACAGTGGTCTTCTGTCTGAATGATGAGTATTCATCAAATGGTGAATGAGGATTATCATATTCAGGGTTGTATCTTAAAGCTAAGACAATCTTATCCATTACATCTATTCCTGCGTAATCATCGTAATTTAAAGATGGGGTTGAAATTCCGTAACCAACAAAAACTAATTCCGCTTCTGTTTCTATATCATCAGAGAAAGGTGCTGGTGTATATTCTTCAGAAGGATCAGGAGAAATTTCTTTTTCCTTCATATTAAACTCAAGATAATTTTCTCCCTTTAATTTAACACCGGAAATAAAATTAAATGATTGCTTATAACTATATTTAAATAAAGGTTTTAGTCCATAATTCTGAAATTGTTCTTCAATATAATCTGCTGCTATCCTTAATTCAGTTGTTCCTGTGAATCTTCCCTTCAATTCATCGGATGCGAGATAAGTTATATGATCTTTTATTTCCTCACTAGTAATATCTGGATTATTTCCTTTTTCACTTTGGCAGAAACCATTGAAGAGTAATGCAGGAATAAAAAAAACAATTAATAATTTTTTCATATTCATTTTTTCTGTTTATTATTTAGATAAACGCTATTGCAAGTCAGGAGCAAGAGTAAAGTTTAATATCAAGAAAAACTATATCAGAAATTCACTTGCACATGAACTTACACTTGCTCTTGTTCACTCAACCCAATCAGCAATAAAAATATTTGTGTCGCCTTCATTTTTATTAAACCTGTTTGATGCAAAAACAAGTTTCTTTCCGTCTCTTGTAAACATTGGAAATCCATCGAAGGTATCATTGAAGGTAATCTGTTCAAGTCCGGTTCCATCTATATTAATCATATAAAGATCAAAATCTCTTCCTGATTTGCTATTAACATTCGAAGCAAAAATTATTCTCTTTCCATCAGGATGAAAGAAGGGAGCAAAACTTGCTTTACCTAAGTGTGTTACCTGTTTAATGTTTGAACCATCTGAATCCATTACATAAATTTCCAAAGCAGTTGGACGAACAAGACCATTTTGAACCAGATCATTGTAATCTATTAATTCCTTTTCAGTTTTTGGTCTGCTCGCACGAAAAACTATCTTTGATCCATCCAAGGAAAAGAACGCACCGCCGTCATAACCTTTAAAAAATGTTAATCTTGTTTGATTACTGCCATCCATATCCATTACATAAATTTCAGGATCGCCGTCACGGGTTGATGTAAAAACAATTTTATCTCCTTTTGGAGAAACAGTTGCTTCTGCATCATAACCTTTAGTTGTAGTTATTTGTTTAAGGTTACTTCCATCCGGTTTCGCAGAAAAGATGTCAAATGTTTCATAAAGTTTCCAGACATATCCTTTTGAGTAATCAGGTGGTGAAGGACAATTTTTATCTGCCAAATGAGTGGAGGCATAAATAATTGCAGTATCTCCGGGTAAAAAATATGAGCAGGTTGTTCTTCCTTCTCCTGTTGAAACCATTTTCTTATTTGAACCATCAATATTCATTGTAAATATCTGATCGCATTGAAGATCACCAAAAGTAGTTTGGTAGATTAATTTATGTTCATCAAAAGATAAATATGCTTCAGCATTTTCACCTGTTTCTGTAAGCATTTTGATATTTCTTAATCTTTTTTCTTCAGGCAATCTTAAAGAATCAGTTTGTGGAATTATAGAATTTTGAAATAGAAAAAAAGTTAATAAAATTAAAATAAAAGATTTCATTTTATTTCCGAAAGTAAATTTATAGATGAGTGAAAACTATTCCGGTACATGCACAAGAAAATATTCTTTTGCAGATTCACCAATTGATTTTGCTTCTTTTAGTGTCATATGCATATCATCAGGAGTGTCTTCATCATGCCCTGCCTCAATAATAGCAAGATCTGAACCTTTTGCCTGTTTAACTAGAGCATCACAATAAGCAGTATCTCCGCCGTAACATATATTTAATCCATCATAAGTAAATTTATAACCTAAAGCGGGAACCTGTCTTGTGGTTGTTCCATCATGCAAATATTCTTTATGAATTACCGGAAATGGACGAACTACAATATTGCTGCTGTTATAATTCCGGTGATTCTTAATCTCTTTCAGGATTATTTCATAAGGAAGAGTTTTTGAATAAACTTTTTTAAATGCATTATGAATACTTTCTATTTCAACGCAGCCTTTTGGATAATGAATTGAAAGGGGAGTTTTCTTATTCATAACACGCATATATGTTAGTAAAGACCAAACACCACCAATATGATCATGATGACCATGTGTAATAAACAGATCCGAAATATTCAAAATTTTGTCTGTTCCGATTTCATTATTTAAATCCCGCAAGATTCCGTCACCCGGGTCTACAACAAATAATGATTTACCGGCTTTTATTAATATACCCGTCGCAATATTTGGTATAGAGCAAAAGATTTTTATATAAAATTTTTTCTTCTGCCAGAATAGAGGATATCTCTGAGCTAACATTAAAAACCCGTTTAGAAAGTTTGCTGTTTAAAATATTTACAGTTCTTAATATTCTTACATCTTGCAAAGATATTGAAAGAGTAACTTTCAAAATTAAAATTAAGCTTATCACTTATCTGTGCAGGAAGCTTTTTAATTTGTGCATCAACAAATTCAACAATCCTTCCGCAATCAACACAAATCAGGTGATCGTGGCTTTGTCTTTTATAGTTACTTTCGTACCTGGATACCTTATCTCCGAAATTCCGTTTGCTTAACAGATCACATTGAAAAAGAAGTTCTAATGTTTTGTAAACAGTAGCCCGGGAAACTCTTGAATGATTGTTCTTCATCAGGATATAGAGATCATCTGCACCGAAATGACCATCATAATCAAGAGCTGAATCCATTACTTCAAATCTTTCCGGTGTAATTCGGTTTTTTTCGCTTTTTAAAAAATGCCTGAATATTTCCGAGGCCTGAGGATGTTTCAATCTATTAACATTTCTGATTTATGTAATAAAGGTAAAAATATAACTGACTGGAATGAATATCAAGAATAAAGGCAAAGGATGGTTGATGGAAGATGGAAAATGATAGATGGGAAAAGAAACCATACAGACTGCAACTTAATTAATTCCCAATACTCTTAAACCATTAACAGTAACAAAAGTTAACAAGTACGCAACCGAGGTAAAAATAATTACCTGCAAAACCGGTATTCTCCAGCTGCCGGTTTCTTTTCTTGATACTGCAACTGTTGAAAGACATTGCAATGCAAATACAAAAAATACTATTAACCCGGCTATTGTAGCTGTGGTAAATAATTTTTTCCCGGTATCTTTGATTTCAGCTTTACGCATTGATTGAATCATAGATGCCTGAAAAGTTTCTTCGTTATCTGTTACTTTGAAAATTAATGCTAATGAACTTACAAATACTTCTCTTGCAGCAAATGCGGCTATTAAAGAAACACCAACTCTCCAGTCCATTCCAATTGGGGCCATAATCGGCTGAATTAATTTTCCAAGATCAGAAGCATAGGATGTAGAAAGTCTTTCAACTTCCTGAACTTGTACAATCTCATCTACTGATAAACCAGTTGTATCAACTTCAGGATTTGTATTTGGAAAGTATGAAAGAAACCAAAGTATAATAGAAAAACCTAAGATAGCAGGACCGGCTTTCTGAAGATAAACCTTTGCATTCATGTAAGAATTAGTGAGTACAAAACTTAACTTAGGTTTCCTATACGCTGGTAATTCTAATATAAAAGAAGAATTATCTTCTTCCTTAATAATTTTGTGTTTAAACTTATTTAATATGCTCGCAATAATAATAGAACTTGTAATGCTGAAGATATATATAGCAGCAAGAATAATTCCTCCCAGCCAGGACTTACCTGCCGGAATTAAGAATGCTATTAACAATGCGTAGACAGGCAACCGTGCACTGCAGCTCATTAAGGGTAGAATAAAAATTGTTAGAAATCTTTCCCTGCGATTTGGAATTGATCGTGCAGCAAGCATTGCCGGAATAGCGCAGGCAAAACCAGAAAGCATTGGTACAAATGATTTGCCATTTAAGCCAATTTTGGAAAGTGGTTTATCAACAATCATTGCACCTCTTGCAAGGTATCCTGAATCTTCAAGCAACCCTAGTATTAAAAAAAGAATTAATATCTGCGGAAGAAAAACAAGAACTGAACCACAGCCGCTTATAATACCCGATGACACAAAATCTGAAAACCAGCCATTACCAAGTAATGCAGCGGTTTCAGAAGATAAGAATGCAAAAAAAACATCAACCATACCCATTAAAGGATCTGCCAGCCAAAAGATTGAAGTAAAAGTAGCAGCCATAATCAAAAAAAAGAAAACCCCACCTAAAGTTGGGTGAAGCAGGAATTTATCAATCTTTACAGACGAACTGTCTAGAGTATATTTAGTTTTGTTTTCCGGTTGTATTGTTAAAACATTTAAATGAGCATTTGCTGCATTAAGATCAAATCCCTTTCCATTACCATTCGAATGAATTTCATAAATAACTTCTCTTTCAATTTTTTCAATCTCTTTATATAGACTAAGAAGAGAATTCCTATCATCATTAATTAATTGATTTAATTCTGATTTTCCATCGTGTAATTTTATTTTATCCAATTGATTAGAAATAGCATTTAAAAGATTATTTATTCCTTCACCTGTTCTTCCATCAATCGGGAGAACTTCACATCCAAGAATAATTCTAAGCTTGCTTAAAGAGATTTCAAGCTTCTTCTTTTTTAAAAGATCATTCATTGTGAGTGCAACAATCAATTTAAACCCACAATTCTTAAGTTGTTTAACAAGTAATAAGTGTCGGGATAGCTGGCTGGAATCAACGGTTACAATCACAAGATCGGGTTGGCCATACAAAGGCTGATTAAAGAGGGCATCAATTGAAAGTTTTTCATCAGGCGAATTTGCTGAAAGACTTACAATTCCAGGTGAATCAATTATATTAGCATTGATGTTAAATTTATTTAGTAAACGGGATATTGAATATTCAACTGTTGACCCAGGGTAATTAACAGTTTTGTAGTTCTTTCCGCTAAGGTAATTAAAAAGGGTTGTCTTACCAGAGTTAGGTGGGCCAACTAAAGTAACAAAAGGGATTTTTTCAATAGTTTGCAAAGTCATGCAACTTTAATACAATCAGCTTCGTCTTTTCTCATTGCTATTAAAGAACCACGGATTGAAAAAGCAAGTGGATCATTAAAGAAAGATCTTGTAATGAGCTCAATTTCCTGGCCGGGAGTAAATCCGATTTCTATAATTCTTTGAGAAGAAGGGTGAGAGAAATCAATTTCACTTATTTTTAATTTTTCTCCGCACTTTAATTCTGAAGCCTTTTTCATGTTTTTCCTAGGATGCCAATATTATTAAGATTTAGTCTACATAAAAATAGGTTGCCCGAACAAGAAAAGCAACATAAATTTTATTTACGTCAAAAATTTTTATTAGTACCATTTTGATAATATAGACAAAGGTCATTAAAGCGATTTTTGCCAAAGGGATGGTTAAGTCAAAACCTTAGTAATAGTTCTATTTTAGTTGAATGATAATAGAATATAATTAATAATGTTTTATTTGTTTTTTTATAATATTTTTAAGGTCGGAAAATAAATCAGAATAAATCCTTAAGTAATTTCATAAATTAATGGATCTATTAAAAACAGAAAAAACAGTAAAATCAAAAGATAACCTTGTCCAGGAAATCCCTTCTTTAAGTGATTATAAAAAAGTTGTTTATTTTTTTGATCATAATACCGGCAGATATAAATACATGAGTTCAGGTATTACAAACCTTTCAGGATATTCTTCAGAAGAACTTAATAAGCTGGGTTTTAAAAATATAGTTAAAGAAGTTATTGATAAGAAAATAGAATTATTTAATCAAAACAGAGGTGGTGTTAAGGAAACTGTCGAAGAGTTCAGTGCCGTTTACCTTATTGAAACAAAGAATAAGAAAAATAAGTGGATTGAGGATAATTCTTTTACAAAAATGGATAGCAATAGTAAACGAATTTTCAGCATAGGCGTTTTACGTGATGTGACTGAATTCCGTGAAAATATTTTTAGTCTGGTTGATACTAAAAAAAGATTTGAAGCTATCATAAAACTTGCCGATATAGTTTTCTTAATGATAGACAAAAATAAAAATGTTACTCTGTTAAACAGTAAAGGCCACGATATTTTTGGTGTAAGCGATATAGTAGGTAAGGATTATGAAAATCTTTTTACAGACCGGATAGATTCATTACAAAAATTTAAAAAGTTTATTAATCCTCTTTCAGAAGAAAACCAAAATATTGAAGTAAAATTTCTTACTCCATCGAGAGAAGAGCATTTTATTAGCTGGCAAAAAACTCTATTGAGAGATGAAGATGGGAATATTTCTTCAATTGTTGCAACAGGGCATGATATAACAGAAAAGAAAAAAGAAGAGAACATACAAAAAATTATCTCGCAGGTTCTTCAGGCTGTTAATACAGTAAGAAACCTTGATGAATTATTTACATTCATCCATAAATCAATTTCTGAATTAATGCTTGTTGAGAATTTTTATATTGCATTACACGATAAAGAAAATGATCTTCTTACATTTCCATATTTTATTGATAAACAAGATGAAAGCGGACCGCCAATTAAATTTGGAAAAGGACTCACCGAATATGTAATTAGGAATGGTAAATCTGCATTGGTAGATAGAGCTTTGGATGTTGAACTTGTTGCTAAAGGAGAGATTGAATTAATAGGTGCACAATCTGAGATCTGGCTTGGAATTCCTTTAAAAATAAAAAACAATACAATCGGAGCCCTTGTCGTTCAGGATTATGAAGATAAGTTTACTTATACCATAAGACACAAGGAAATACTTGAGGCGATCTCTCATCCAATCTCTATGGCTATAGAAAGAAAAAGAGTTGAACAGGAAAGAGAAAAGTTGATTGATAAACTCAGCGAACTTAATCAGTCCAAGGATAAACTCTTCTCCCTAATCTCTCACGATCTCAGAAGTCCATTCAATTCCTTACTTGGTTTCTCTGAAATTCTAACAACAGAATATGACCTTCTTACTGATGATGAGATAAAAGAATACCTGAATGTAATATATGAATCCTCAAAAAATTTATATGGAATGACAAATAATTTACTGCAATATTCACGTTTTCAGGCAGGAAGGATAGAGTTTAAACCTTTAAGACTCGATCTCGCAAAGCTGATTAAAAATAGTGTTAAATTATTAAGTGGAAATATTATAAAGAAAGAAATTGAATTTAAAATAAATACTGATCCTGATGTATATATCTATGCCGATGAGGATATGATGAATTCTGCAATTCAAAACCTTGTATCAAATGCTGTTAAGTTTACAACAAAAGGAGGGAAAGTAACTATCTCGGTTAGTAAAAAAATATCTGATGATGAACATGTAAAAATTGAATTTATAGTTGAAGATACAGGAATCGGAATAAATGATTCTGATATGAGAAAAATAATGCATGGAGAAATGTTTTCAACACCCGGAACCGAGAGAGAATATGGTACAGGTTTGGGGATGGTTCTTATAAAAGAATTTATAGAAAGAAATGGCGGAGTGTTAAAGATTGAAAGTGAAAAAAATCATGGGACACAGTTTATCTCTGTTTTTCCTGCATCATAATATTTGAAAGTAGGAATGAAAAGTAAAGAGTACGGCATAAGTATTATAAAATTTATTGCAGTTTATTTTTCGCTTGGAATTTTATGGATATTTATTTCCGACCTCATCCTATTTAATTTGCTTGAACAATCTTCCTCAGAATTTTTTAAATGGGAAATTATTAAAGGATTATTATTTATCATTGTAACCTCTGCAGTTATTTTCTTTATATTAAAAAATTATTCTGCAAGGTTAAAAGAATCAAACAATGAATTAAGAAAAGCAAATAATTTATACAAAGCTTTAATTGAACAAAGTACTGAAGGTATATTCCGTGTTGAATTTAATAAACCTTTTTCGGTTTCCCTGCCTTTGAATAAACAGATTGATCTTTATGACAAGGAAGCTTTCCTTGCTGAATGTAATAATACAATGGCAAAAATGTATGGGTATTCCAAAGCTGCAGAGATGCAGGGTATAAAGCTTAGTTCATTTATTTCTCAATCAGTCCCAAGGATTGAAAATTTTAAAGCCTTTATTGAGAACGGTTACAAAATAGTTGATCTGGAATCCCAGGAAGAAGATAAGCTTGGAAATAAAAAATATTTTTTGAATAACCTTCTCGGAATAATTGAAGATGGAAAATTAACCCTGATATGGGGAGCTCAGAGAGACATTACAAAAATTAAGGAAGCTGAAGAAGCAAAAAGGGAAAGTGAAGAATTATACAGAACTGTTGTTGAAAGTATGGCTGAAGGACTCTTAATAACCGATGTAGAAGACAGGATCTTATTTGCAAATAAAAGAATGGGTGAGATTAGCGGTTATAAAATTAATGAAATGATTGGTAAAAAAGGTTATGAAATTTTTCTTGAACCAAAAGACGGCAGATTAATACTGGAAAAGAACAGGCTTAGGTTATCCAATACAGCAGATACTTATGAAATCCAGATGAGAAAAAAAGATGGTACAAAATACTGGGTAAGAATATCCGGAACTCCTTACAAAAATTCCAGGGGAGATATAATTGGTACGCTTGGTACTCTTAATGATATTACTGAATTTAAGTTTGCACAGAAATTAGTTAAAGAAAGTGAAGACAGGTACAAATCAGTTGTTGAACAGGTAAATGAAGTTATTTACCAGACAGATTCTGTTGGTAAATTAATTTTTGTTAATAATTACTGGACCCAGTTAACCGGTTATAAAATTAATGAGAGCATAGGCAGACCTATAATTGATTTTATTTATTCTGATGATGAAAAAAGAATCAATAAAGAAATTATTTCCATCATATTTAATAAAAAGGAATCTGCAAAATCTGAGGCAAGGATAACTACTAAAAGCGGTGGAATGAAATGGATGGAAATAAATGCTCATCTTACAAGGGAGGACCATAAGATTGTTGGTATTTCAGGAACAATAACTGATATCCATGAAAGAAAACTTGCTGAAGAAGAATTGGTTAAAGCAAAAGAAAGAGCTGAGGAATCCGACAGGCTCAAATCTGTTTTTCTTGCACAGGTTTCTCACGAAGTCAGAACTCCTTTGAATGTTGTACTGAATTATAATTCAATCATTAGTGAAATAATCCAGGAGAAATTGCCGGGTGAATTAGAATCCGAACTTAAGGCTGTTGAAGATGGCGGCAAAAGGCTTATGCGAACTATTGATTTGATCCTGAATATGTCTTTAATACAAACAGGCAATTATGATATTAAGCTTGAAAAGATTGATCTTAAAGATTTACTTGTCAGGCTTGTTAATGAATTTAATTCTCTTGCAAAAGAAAAGAATCTTCAGCTTAATTTTGATCCGGGAAATGTTGAATCATTTATTCTTGGAGATGAATATACTCTTGCTCAAACATTCCAGAATTTGTTAGATAATGCTATAAAATATACCGAGCAAGGTAAAGTTGATGTTAAGATTTACAATAACGGCAATGGTAAAATTAATGTTGATGTTAAAGATACCGGAATAGGGATTTCAAAGGAGTATATCCCTAATTTGTTCAAACCATTTTCCCAGGAAGAGGAAGGATATTCAAGAAAGTTTGAAGGTAATGGCTTAGGACTTGCTTTGACAAAAAAATATATTGAACTGAATAATGCTGATATTAATGTAAACAGTAAAAAGGGTGAGGGCACAACTTTTACAGTAATTCTAAATCAATTTTAGCTGCATAAAATATTTTACAACTCATCTTAATATTTCATTATGAAAGAAATATCTATAATTTTACGCGCAACAATAGTAGTCTCCTATAAGTTTTATTGATATGAAAAAAATAATTGCTGTTGCTGTTCCAAAAGGAGGAGTAGGAAAGACTACTACTGCTGTTAACCTGGCTGCAAGCCTTGCTGTTGCCGAAAAGAAAACACTTCTTATTGATTTTGATCCATCTGGTTCCTGCACAATTTATATGGGCTTTACTCCGGAAAATATACAGGGGGATATGTTTAAAGTTTTCAGCTACGCTAAATCAATTACACAGGTAATACATAGTACAGATTTGCCAAACCTGGATTTTATTCCATCTAATGTTACTACCAATGATATTGAAGAAAGATTAGAAAGACTAACAAGGAATACTTACCTTTTCAGCAATATGCTTTCTATGGAAGAACTGAACAAGTATGAATATATAATTATTGATTGTCCGCATTACATAAAAGGATTAACAACGATTGCACTTGCTGCTGCAACTTCTATTTTGATTCCTGTTAAAGCAGGTAAGTTTTCCATAGCTGCGTTAAAGAGGATGGTAAGCTATATTAACTCAATCAGGAATACTGTTAATGCAAGATTAAAGATTGAAGGCATTCTTCTTACAATGTATGAATCAAATACCAAAGCGCAGAATATGACAGATGAAGAATTATCCAAAAATTTTGGTGAATTTATTTTTAAGACGGTTATCCCTAAAAATATTGCAATAACAGAATCAGAATTTTTTGGCAAACCCTCCATACTTTTTAATGCAAAAGCAAAAGGCTCTCTCGCATATCTTAATCTTGCACAAGAAATAATAGAGAATAATATGAATCACGGACCGGTTATTTAATCCCCCCAACTCATCAGATCAGGTTCAAGATTGAATATTCAAAGATTTTTTTGAGTATAATTTTTTTAATCTTTCAATCAACTTGAACTTGCTCTTGAACTTTTTCAGTTCTGCCTTGCAGCAACTCCTGTTGAATAGGAACCAATATCAAGAACTTTAACTAATTCTTCAGTTTGCGTATCAAAAATGCAAAGTAAAGAAGGTCTTTCCTTTCCGGATATTTCATACGGTGGTGTAAAATGATTTTCATCATTAGAACAAGTTACAAAAAGATATCTCCCATCAGGTGAAAGATCTGCTCCATATAAATGTTGAAAGGCATCTTCATTTTGAATTTCTCTTTTAGTCCATGTTGTTCCGTTTTTTTCAATTACACTAATGTATGGTGTATGGTGGGAAACAACATATATTTTATTCCCATCAGAAGAAATAGCTGACTGCATCGGGTGATTTTGTATCGCAATTTCCTGAATAATTTGTTTTGTCTCATTATCAATTATCAGCATTTTGCTGGAGGTTCTGCAGTTCACATAAAGATACTTATCGTCTGGAGAAAGATAAATATGCATTGGTTCGTGAACTAAAGTTGAACCAGATGAAAGTTCAATAAAATCTACTTCTTCATTAATATCAGTATCAATAATAGAAATTCTATCTCTTGTCATATTTGCAACATATAATTTTTTCCCATCGTTGGTTAACCATATTGAATGAGGCAGTCCGGGTACAGGAAGATTTATTTCATTTGCTTTCCTTGTCATAGTTTCAGTATCAATAACATAAATAATGCTGAAATTTCCTGTTGCAGTTGCAGATTTGGAGACATAGGCAGTTTTACCATCGGGTGATATCGCTATCATTCCGGGGAATTCTAATCCTGTTACTCTTCCAACAATCTGGTTTGTTGAGGCATCTATTTTTAAAAGCTGTCCTGCAGAAATCAGAGTTACATAATAATAGTTACCATTTATCTGCACATTATGTGGCTGGTCAATTGCGGTTGGATTAACATCTACATCAAGTATTCTTGAAACAACCATATAATCAGCGTCAATAACATAGATTTCATCGCTCCACTGGTTGCAGACAAAAACTTTATTGGAACCGGAGTAAGGAACATTTCCATTAAAATCTTTTGCGCCATTATTAATCCAATCTTTTATAATATCTATCTTTGACTGTGATAAAGGTTCTTTTTCAAAAGGCATTCTGAGTTCGGGGTCAACAATATTTCCTGTTATAAGATTATACAACAAGCTGTTTTCAGCATCGAACGGAACGATTGGACTTCCCCCGTAAACAGTTCCGTGCATCATTTTCGGTAAGTTTCTATGGTCGTGACCACCAAAATGTCTTCCTATTGATCCTTTAATCATTTTTGAATACGACTCGAATGAAAGACCATTTTCTGCAGCATCACCAGTGTGGCATTCAGCCTGTGCACAGCTTTTGACCAATATTTCTGCAACTTTAAAGCTTTCAAATCCATTAAACTGCTCATCAATATCAACAGGTGGTTCATCAGTAGTTTCTGAACAGCCGGATACAAACAAAAATGTTAAACATAAAAATGATATAAACTGGAGAAGGATTTTCATAAATATTCCGTTATTGTAATACTTTACCTTAGTGACGAATGAATTTTTTAAGTGACTTTTCCCGCAAAAACGGGATTATTCTTTGGATTAAATATAAGTATAGATATATAAAGTTGCAGAGAAGAAATTAGTATGCCTGAAATTACAAACCCATAAAAAAATCTGTGTAATAGCAGGATAGAAATGTCATAGATTCGCCAAGATAGAAATGTCAGTAAAA
>CAZEWJ010000045.1:0-28458 GCA_964515875.1 uncultured Ignavibacteriaceae bacterium
AGTTTCGATCACATTTCGAAACGGATTATTTTTATCTTGAGACTCCATATCGGACCAAAAATAGTGTTGAGCTACCGCGGTTGCGTAGTAGGATATAAAGAAAAAGTCCCACTTCTTCTCGGATATAAGATGTTCAAGAACATCCGTTTGCTTGGTAATATCCTCCTCAATCAAAGTCAAGTAATCTTTCTTTTGCCGACCACCCGGGAAAATATCTTTGAGGCGATACCTCCCAAATTTTTGCACAATCTCATTATAAAGACTGGGTGGGCTTACAATCGAGCGGTGGGCACCGGGCGCATCCTCTCCCCCTGAAATCATAAATCCATTGATTTTTTGTGGAGGATATGTGAAAGGAACATTAACGATTCCGCAGGGGTGACCATTCTCACTTAAGATTTGCCAAATGGGTTTTTCTTTTATCTGAGAACCATTTATTTCTTTAAATTTTCCGTCATCGCCTCTCTGCCAAAAATCAAATAAACCATGATAACCTGGATTTTTTCCGGTAACTATACTACCCCATATTTGTGGAGTGATAAGGGGAATCTGAGAACGAAGAGGACCAGAAATTCCTTCGGACATCAAACTTTTGAAAGTAGGTAACAAGCCAGCCTCGGCCCAAGGTATTATCAAATCCATTGTGGCTTCGGCAAGGGCAATCACAAGAATGCGTTTATTATTTATTGATGACATGCTATGTACCAATATTGTTTAGTAAATTTTCATAAGTTTTAATATGATGTTCAATAGATATATTTAACTCATAATTCTCCTTTACATAGTTTTGTCCTTGTTCACCCTTCATTCGCCAATTATCATTATCCAATAATTTTGTTAATCCTTCTTTAAAGTTATTATTCTTAACATAATAGCCAAAGCGTTCAGTAACATTTTCAGGGTTCAATGAACTTAATATTGCACATTTATGAGCTAATGCTTCTAAAAAAGCATTCGGCAACCCTTCTCTTGTAGCGGTATTAACCAATATCCAGCTTGTTTCTAAAATTTCAGATATTTCATTAGTTTCAAACTGATTAATGAAACCTGTCATTGTTAGATTTTTTAAATTAGAATACTTCTTCCTTAAGTACCTGTCATAATTAATATTGCGTCCTTTTCCAACAGCAATAAATTTTACTTCGGGAAAGGATTTTGCTAATTGAAAAAACAAGTCCGGTCTCTTTCTTTTATCCCATCTCGCCAAATAGCAAACTGTAGGAAACTCAGATTTTACAATTTCTTTTTGCGGCACTTCAATAGGAGTTGGCAGGAACCCAACTTCGTTTTTCAATGAATATTTTTTTGAGACTTTACCGTTAAGAAATTTTGCAGCACAAAAAACTCTGTTTGCTTTTCGAACTGATTTTTTAACAAAAAAACTATCTTCATAAAAATAATTAGCTAGTACCTGAAATTTATTATATGAAGGATCTTTAAATTCTCTTAACCAATCACTTAAAAATCTGGGATCTCTGGAAGTTACTAAATGGATTTTATGGGACATTTCCTTCAATGCAAGATATGTTCCGAATGAAGGTTCTTCAGAATGATAAATATCGGCATTACATTTTTTAAATAATTTTCTTGCATAGAAAGGATTTGATTTACGAAAGCTAAAAACTTTTATACCGTCGAGAATTTCAAATTCTTTCTGCCTTTTTCTTCTTGGGACGACTGCAAATACTTCGATTCCTTTTTTAACCAATTCTCTTCCAATCAGTCTGGTTGCTCTTCCAAATCCTCCATATTTATCCCAGGCAAATATTTCCATACATATAAAACAAATTTTCATCTTAAATTGTTTATTAGATTCTTAATATACCCATCTAACAAGAAATCTCTCTGATTACTATAATACTAGTATTTAATTGTCTAACCTGACTTCCGGCAGATAGTTTGTTTAATAAAATTTCAAAAAGCATTTCTTAGACAAACAGACCTTGCGGGATATTTTCTGCTATATCTTATTATATAATTCAATAAACTTATCAGCAGCAAGATCATAATTAAATTCATTCTCTGCCAGGATTTTTGAAGCACGACCGATAGCCGCTGCAAATTCCTCATCTCTAAGCAATTTCTTTATTGCTTCAGCAAGAGATTGTTCATCTTTTTTATTTACCAAAAGTCCGTGGACTCTATCTTCTACAATCTCACCTATGCCTTCATCTTTACAAGCAACAATAGGTTTCCCGAAAGTCATTGCCTCTCCATAAATTGTTCCACCAGCTTCATTCCATGAAGGAAGGACAAAAATATCGCACCAGGACATTGTTCTTAAAACTTCATTATGCGGTAACTGTCCAAGTAATTCAACATATTGATTAAGCTGCAGGCGTTTAATTAAATTTTCCAAAAAATTTTTTCTTACTCCGCCTCCGATAATAAGACACTTGATGTTTTGGAATTCATCTTTAAGAAGGTTGATTGCCTTAACAAGAAATTCATGCCCTTTTCTTTCAATGAGAGAACCAACCGACAAAATAATTTTCTTGTTTTTATATCTTTCCGGTTTAGCTTGAATAAAAAAAGATATATTTTTTATCGAAGCAGAATTTCCAGGGTCTCTTATTACATTTACCTTTTTCCCATTCTGTAAAAATTTTTCGATTATATCAG
The DNA here is from genome assembly GCA_964515875.1 of uncultured Ignavibacteriaceae bacterium. Classification (GTDB taxonomy): domain Bacteria; phylum Bacteroidota; class Ignavibacteria; order Ignavibacteriales; family Ignavibacteriaceae; genus RBG-16-34-14. The sequence goes on from CAZEWJ010000045.1 coordinate 2,623, forward strand.
CCATCTTTCTGTTTGGTGTAATTATAGCATCTGCTTCATTCACAATTTTAGCATATGATTTTTTTCTTAGTCTATGTGAGTTAGCATTCAGCAGACGGTTCATACTTCTTTCATGTACGATAAAAGGTATTTTATATTTCTTCTTAATTGCATAACCGATGTAACCGCTGGGAAAAACAAAATTAGTATGAACAGCTTGAAACGGATATTTCTCTGCTATTAATTTAATTGCAGGTTTGATCCACTCAAATAAAAACGAACTTTCAAAATAGGGAATGGGATTGTATAAATATTTTGTAACTGTCCGATGAGGATAATGCGGGCATTTAGGGTAAAAAATGTTTACCGAATCAATATCAACTTTAAAAGGAACTTTATGCCAGTTCTTGAGATTATTAGTAAATGCAAATAATTTTGGTATCCAGGGAGTGGGGGAGAGAACTGCAACTTCAATCCCTTTCCTTTGAATAGCATAAATTGATTCCAAAGCCCAAACACCTAAGGTCATATTATGAGGACGGGGAAAATAGTCCGATATCCAAAGAACTCTTTTAATAATGGGATTCATCTTATTAATTAGTTTGAGTATTATGATTATTAATTAAAAATACCGGATAAAACTTTTCCGTCCATTTCTTCAGGAATTGGCTCATCCATTATATTAAATATAGTTGGCGGAATATCCATAATAGACCCATTATCAATGGATTTGCCTTTCGCAATTTGATCGCCGGATGCAATAAAAAATCCATATGGTCTATGGGCACCTGATCTTTCATGGAAGTTTTCACCTGAGACAGTTCCTGTCTTTGGTGAATAAACTTTCCTTATCGGTTCATTCCCTGCCCATTTTAAAACCAAATCCGGTAGTTGATCAAGAAATTCTCCTTTATGAATCTTATGTACAAATAAAATTTCACTGATTGCTTTGCTTCCGGTCTCTGCATTAATTAGTTGTTGCAAATCGCTGGCAAGTGATCCGCAAAAAGTTTCATATTCCTCCGGATTGACCAATCCATTTTGTTCTCTTCCTTTTAGATTAATTCTAATAGCACCGTTAAAATCACTCGGGAAGCAGAATGCACGGCTGTATTGCCAGTCATTCCCAAGATTCATTAAATAACATTTCATCTTATGCCATGTTTCTTTGGGTACAATTTTCTTTCCGAACTCAATACCTTTAACAAAACTTTCAGGCATTTTACTTTTTAAATTTCTAACGGCGTACGGACCCCAAAGAACAGACGGCATATATTTTCTAAGCCCATTTATTGCCGAAGTTTTATTCTGTTGATCTTTTTCATCTATGCTTTTTGCAGACATACCAAGTCTTCTAAGAATTTCGGGAAGCAGATGTGTACCTGTAAAATTTGGTCCCATTCCTTCTGGAGAAATAATTAAGCAGGTAAAATTTCCATTGGATTCAATTATTTTACTAATTTCCGAATCAATTAAGGAATAAACTTTAAATACTGAATCACCAAGATGTTTAGCTAATTCATTATCGAATAAGGGATGGTCTTTATTCATCAAATGAAAATAGTTATGCCCCACGCAGTGTGTTTCTGCAAAAACGGTAATAAATAAATCCCAGTTATCCTGATGTAAATAATATCGGGTCAATTCACCTTTCTTCTTAATTCCCAAAACCAAATTATCAAAAAATTTTTTTAATTGAGTTAAACCTTTAGGAATAAACTCATCGCAGTCTGGTGCCGGATATTTTCCGAATTTTGTTTTTACCTCTTTCATTAATTCCTTAGGATAAGAAGCAGGAGTCCATCCTGGTGAATGAGCTCCCCAGGCGACCAGCTGTATGCCATTTATTTTTGATGGACCAAATCTGGGTATATCTATTAATGCTATCTTTTTATTTTTAAGATATAGCCAAAACGGTTTACGTTGTATGAGATTTTTTTTCCCCATAATTTTATAAGAGCCTCCAATCATTCTTCTTGATCCGATGGAATTATGTTTTGCAGGTGATGTACCTGTAAACAATGTTGGCCAAACAGTTCCGCTTCCAACATCTGCGGAAGAATCAAGTTTTCCATGGGAACCATTCTTTAATAAAGAGGAAAGCACAGGAAGATAACCATCACCGATCCATTTTTTTATTAAATAATAATCTGCAGAATCCAAACCTATGATTAAAACTTTTTTTTTCATTTTTAAATATTAGTTCCTTATAAAAATTATTGCCCGGTAAAGCTTAAATAAATTTTGCAATGACCTCTGAATTCAATTTAGCTTGTTCTCTAAAAGTTTCTGCCTTAGCTTCAAGTATTCCTTTAATGTTCTCTTTCTTCTGCAGGATTTCATCAACTGAATTCTTTAATTCCTCATAATTTAATTTTCTCCAGTCAAACACATAATTTCCTAAGCCGCATCTATTCATATGATCGAGCATTCTCGGTTCGTAGGAAATGGCAATTGGGGGAGTTTTAGTAACGGTTGCAAAAACTGCTGAACCAACACGGGAAACTAATATCATTTCAGCATAATTAATAATCCCAAGGATTTCCAGGGCTCTGTATCTTTTATTTAGAAGAATTAATTTAGAAGGATCTTGCATATTTTTTCTCAGAGTATTCGCCATCTGCTGATCTTCTTCATATTTAGGATGCATTGGAATTAAAACCACCTGCTTAAGTTCACTTAAATAAGCTATTATTTTAGAAATACATCTATTTGAGTCCTGAACAATTTTTTCATTATAATGATGACTCTTTTTTACCCATTTGGGAATTTTATCATGCATAAACCTTGTTGTTATACATACATAAGGTTTGGATATATCTACATTTTCTTTTTTTAAAATTTCATTTATATAATCTTGATTTAAGGGAAAAAGTATAAAACGTGGATCAGCAAATAATTCAACCTCATTCTTAATATTAAGATCATTTAATATTTCTTTTCCTATAGATTCGCGAACTGTTACTGCATCCATTCGGTTAAAAATATTTCTATAAATAGCGCGTCCCCACCAGGTTCTGAAGTAGAAAGCAGTTGCAGCGTAAGCAATGACCGGCTTATTAAATAATTTGCTGATTGAAAGAAGTCCCCAACATACTAAAGCTTGTGGCAGCTGTTCATAAAAAGGTCCTCCTTCAAAGATGAATATATCAGTTTTATAAAGAGCCAATATAACCTTAGGAATATTAATAGTTCTAATTGTTTTAATTTTGTAGTCTTCATTTTTAAATAATTCGGTCATCAAAGCACCATACCTTGATAGTAGAGTAATTTCGGAACCAGGCAAGCGTTCATTAATAATTTTTATGAAAGAAATCACCTGAGCTTCATCAGCAATTTTTTTTAATGAAGTGCCCCAGATACAGATTTTTTTCATTTTGTTATGTTTATGTTAGTTGAAAATTAATCTTATTCTCAGATTTTAAAAAAATTGCTGCCGAGTACTTCTTAATTTCCTATACATTCTGCCCAAAGGACTTATAAAATATTTACCTGTTTAGAAAGTTTTTTGCTTTGTAACATTGAGTATAAATTAATATGTTTTGAAACTACATTCTTCCAGCTGAAATTTTCTTCAGCTCTTTTTCTGGCAGCTTTCCCTAATTCAATACAAAGATCAGGGTCATTTATCAATTTTAGTAAAGCATCTTTAATTGCCCCGGGATCTTTTGAATTAACTAAAATTGCACTGTCCCTAACAACTTCAGCGCATCCTGTATCATTCGTTGTAATTATTGCTAAACCTGCAATCATTGCCTCCAAAAGTACAACAGGAAAATTTTCTGCCTCGGATGTGAAAACAAAAATCTTCGACCTTTCATAAAAATCACGCAGTTCTTTAGAGTCATTATCAACAAAACCTAAAAAACTAACTCTTAATTGTTTATCCGCTGCAAATCTCTTTAAGGTTTCCAAATAAGGACCATCACCAACAATATTAATATTGTAATCATGTTTTAAACCTGAGAGTGCCTGAAGAAAATACTGAACACCTTTTCTTTCAAACATCCTGGTAACCACCAATATTTTCTTTTCTCTATTTCCGTTTGGCGAAAATTTATTCAGGTTGATCCCGTTAGGTATAATTGTTGAATCTACATCCGGGGAAACTTTTCTAATTAAATTCTCAAGATTTACGCTTGGTACAATCACTCTTTGGGAATTTGCAATAATTTTTTTTCCTAAAGGTTTTAAGAACTTGTGTATAATTTTAAATCTATCGGGATTGTACCCCTGGACATCTGATCCATGTGCAGTTAATATATAAGGTAAGTGGGTTAATTTATTAACAATGTAAGCAAGAATTCCATCGGGATATATGAAATGAGTATGGTTGATATCGTAATTATTTTTTTTACATAATTTAAGAATTACAGGTAAGGCTGAAATCAGGTAAGTTATCATTTCAAATGGAGTGCAGATATTGGCTCTTAATCGAAGGCATTTTACACGATAGATATTAAAACTTTTTATTTTTTCATATCGTGGTAGATTTTTAAAACCCATTGTGACAAGATCAACTTCATGCCCCTGCCTTACCAGTTCTGAAGTCAATCCCTGAACAACTTTAGCCCCGCCTCCACCTATTGGAGGATATTCATAGCAAACCATTAATATCTTCATTTAATTAAGATGTTTTAATTGAAGTGGACACATCTTAATATAGAGAAAAAATCTGTTTCAAAATGTGAAAAGATTTTTTTGTTTTAAAGGATTTGTGAATTAAACCCACTATTATCATCCGAATACTTGCTTTTCCTGCTTCCTTTATAACTGTCTATCTGCAAGAGAATCCCTTCAAGCTTTCCATTTACCAATGGAATTCTCCTGGTAGTTTTCAATCCAATATATTTTCTTAATGATGGTTCACCGGTATAAATAAATGCTGAAGTACCGTTACAGTTAGTCTTAATAAAATCCCCCAATTCTTTATAAAGTGTCCGGACATCTTCAATCTCACCAAGACGAATTCCATAAGGAGGATTGACTATTAATGTTCCATTTTCAAATTGTTTAACATGCTGAAAAGGTTTGCAGGATAAATCAACCGAATCAGAAAATGGGAGCCGGGACAAATTATCCTGAGCAGAATTAATAACCCTTTGAGATTTATCACTGCCGAAAATAAGTCCTTTTGGTAAAGAGCGGATTTTATCATCGCATTCTTTTTTCAACTTATACCATGCCTGGTTGTCGAAATCAGGCATATTAAAAAAGCCAAATTTAGTACGAAGCTTTTGAGCAGGAATTCGGCAATAATGCATTAGTGCTTCACAAAGTATTGTACCCGAACCACACATAGGATCCCACAAAGGATTTTCTCCATTCCATTTACTTAAACGAATTATGGCAGCCGCAAGCGTTTCCTGCATAGGGGCTTCGCCTGCAAGCAGCCGGTAACCTCTTTTATGTAATGATTCACCAGATAAATCAAGACTTACTACAGCAACATCTTTTTCAATGTGAAGATTAAGTCGTACATCGGGATTTGCTGTATCAACATTTGGACGCTTACCAAACTTTGCCCTGAAGTAATCTGCAATCCCGTCCTTTAAACATTGTGAAGCATATAAGGAATTATTGATTTTACTTTTTGCAACCGAAGCACTTATAGCAAAAGTTTTTTCAAGAGAAAAGATTTCCTCCCACCGGATTTTTTCCGCTGCATTCAGAAGATCATTTGGATGGTGACATTTAAAGGATATTAAAGGTGCAAGGACACGGGATAATAATCTTGATGTATAATTAATTTTGTAAAGAGTTTCTTTATCAGCATTAAAATAAACTCCTCTGTAAGCTGCTTTTGTATTGGATGCACCAAGCTCATCTAATTCTTCTCTGCAAAGTTCTTCCATCATTCCCGGAACTTGAGCAAAAAAATCATTCTTCTGGTATTCGTACATACTTTTATCCTAAAATCTCTTAATAGATCAACAATTTAAAATATTATTAAATGAAAAATGGTTTGGGAATTATTTTTTAAGATTTATGAGCTTCTATGAAATTCGCATCCGGAAAAGAATTCAACAACACTTATAAAATAAATAATTTTTCTCAGAGTAATAAGCTACTTTATTCGTCATAAGTTATTTCAACGAGCTTATATTGTGGATTTTTATCTTTCACCATAACTGAGTTAGATTTAAAATTATAATTTTCTCCTTTTTTAAGATTACCAGCATTTACTTTTATTGTATCCAAACCGGATTTATAAATAATTACTATTCCAGAAAAATCTTTATTACTTATGTTGGTAATAGTTCCTGCAATTACAATGTAGGAAGGCGGAGTTGTTACTGATGGTGCATTCTCATCCATACCTGATGGCTGCGTAACGATTAAATTATCCGTAACCTCGAAATTTTCTTCTTTATTAAGGAAGTAATAAAGACCATAGCCAATAGCAGCCAGTATTATAAAGGTAAACAATACTTTCATTTGATATTCCTTTCAGGAAATAATTAATCTTTTGTAAAGTTATAGAACTAAAAGTTCTAGGATAAAAGGTAAACAATCTATCTGATTAAAGAAATTAAAGAATAGAAATTTTTAAATACTTCAAAAAATTACTCAGATACCAATATCTTCATTCCATAGAGCAGGGTTATTTAAGATAAAGTCTTCCATAAGTTTTATACATTCCCGGTCATTTAAAACCTGAAGTTCAACCTCGCGTGTCTGAAGATAATCTTCCGGTCCTTTGAAGTTTTTATTTTCGCCGATAACAACCTTTGGGATTTTGTATAAAAGAATTGTTCCGCTGCACATATCGCATGGAGAAAGAGTCGAGTAAAGTGTTGCATTACTGTAATCACTTTCTTTCAGTCTTCCGGCATTTTCGAGACAATCCATCTCTGCATGCAAAATAGTACTTTCTTTCTGAATCCGCTGGTTATGACCTGAACCTACAATTCTTCCATCAACAACCAATACAGAGCCGATTGGAATTCCTCCCTCAGTGAGTCCTTTCTTCGCTTCATCCAATGCTGCTTGAAAAAATTTATCCATCTTTATAAGTATTCTTTTTCATTAATAAAAGATAAACTAGGAACGCAACAATAAATCCAGCAAACCATGCATAGTCGTATAAAAAACTTACATCAGGAATTACTAAGCCGATTAATGCAACAGCAATACCTGCAAAGAGCGAAATTAATGCTTTAAGATTGAAACCATTTTTGTATTTATATATTCCAGATGGATCATATAAATCTTTTGGCTTCAATATTCTTTTTCTAACAAGAAAGTAATCGCAAATAAGAATTCCGGCGATTGGTCCTAAAAAACCTGAGTAACCTACAAGCCAGCCAAAAATATAAGCACTGAAATCTGAAAGAAGTTTCCATGGCATCATTACTATTCCTAAAACAGCAGTTATCAAACCTCCTTTAACAAAGGTAATATACTTTGGTGATAAGTTTGCAAAATCATTTGCAGGGGAGACAACATTTGCAGCAATATTAGTGGTTAAAGTTGCAATGAGTAATGAGACTAAAGAAATCCCTACAACTACAGGGTTTTCGAATCTTGAAAGTAATGCAACAGGATCCCAGATAGCTTCTCCATAAATAATAACACTTGCGGATGTTACTGCAATTCCTATAAAAGCAAAACCAATCATAGTAGGAGGAAGCCCGATTGCTTGTCCTAACATTTGGGCTCTCTGGTTTTTTGCATACCTGGTGAAATCCGGAATATTAAGCGAAAGGGTTGCCCAATATCCAACCATTCCAGTTAAGGAGGGTATAAAAAATTTCCAGAACTCTCCTGAAGTTTTAAATTTGCTTGGCTGACTTAAGATTGGACCGAAACCGTTTGCATTAATATAAGCCCAAACAAGAAGTCCGATTCCAACTAAAATTAAAAATGGTGCAGAGAATGCTTCAAGCCATCTTATAGATTCAACTCCATTTACAATAAAATAAACATTCATTCCCCAGAAAATTAAAAATCCGATAGTTGGTCCCCATGAAAAAATAGCCCAATCCGGAAGTAAAAGTATAATTAAAGAATTAAACGCCTGTCCTCCGATCCAGGTTTGGATTCCAAACCATCCGCAGGCAACAATTGCTCTGAGCAGTGCAGGAACATTTGAACCTTTAGTTCCAAAAGAAGCACGGGCCAGAACAGGGAAGGGAATACCATACTTTGTTCCGGCATGTGCATTAAGAACCATTGGGACAAGTACGATGATATTTCCTAACCCAATAGTCAGCATTGCCTGCCACCAATTCATTCCGCCCGCAATAAGACCACTTGCAAGCATATAAGTTGGAATACAAACACTCATTCCAATCCATAGAGCAGCAATATTGTAGGTACCCCAGCTTCGTTCGGAAATTTTGGTAGGGGAGAGGTCTTTGTTTATTAATCTTTTATCAGGAATAGAAGAGATGTCAGTCTCAATCAGTTCTGTATCGAAAAGATTATTCATTTAACTTCTGTTGTTGGTTTGCGATTCACTCAAGAGCACTAACCCCATGCACCTGCATAAGTATCCCGTTTTATAAAATTTCCACGTCCGGTTCTTCCGAAAAATTTGTTATTCTCGACAACTACTTCACCCCGTGATATAACTATTTCGGCATTTCCTTTTACTTTTCTGCCTTCAAACATTGAATAATCTACATGCATATGGTGAGAATGTACGGAAATAGTATGCTCAAATTCCGGATCCCAGATAACAACATCTGCATCCGAACCTATTGCAATTGTACCTTTCTTAGGATATAAGCCAAACATTTTAGCAGGAGTAGTAGAAGTAAGCTCAACCCACCTGTTGACTGAAATTCTTTTCTCATTAACTCCACCATCAAAAAGAAGCTGAAGCCTGTGTTCAATTCCGGGCCCTCCATTCGGGATTTTTGTAAAATCATCTTTACCAAGTTCTTTTTGTTCTTTAAAACAGAAAGGACAATGATCAGTAGATACAACCTGCAAGGTATTTTTCTGAAGTCCGGCCCAGAGCTTATCCTGATGCCATTTTTCACGAAGCGGCGGAGTGAACACTAATTTGGCATCTTCAAATCCCGGCTTATTCATATCTTCGAGGGAAAGGAAAAGATATTGCGGACATGTTTCTGCATATGCAGGAAGACCACGATCTCTTGCTTCTGCAACTTTTTCAAGAGCATCATTAGATGATAAGTGAACTATATAAACCGGTGCCCCGGCCATTTCCGCCAGAGCAATTGCCCGGTTAACTGCTTCTCCTTCTGCAGTGGTAGGACGTGTGAGTGCATGATAGATCGGAGCTTTCTTTCCTTCTGCAATTGTCTGTTTGACTATGAGATCAATAACGCTTCCGTTTTCAGCATGCATACAAACCAATGCACCTGTTTTTGAAGTATGCTTAAGTGCTTTAAATATTGTCGCATCATCTACCATTAAAACACCAGGATAAGCCATGAATAATTTAAAACTGGTTACTCCTTCCCGAACCATATCACTCATGTCTTCTAAATGTGCTTCAGGTAAGTCAGTTACAATCATATGAAGACCATAATCAATAGTTGCTTTGCCTTCTGCTTTTTTCCACCAGGTATCAAGAGCTTTCCGCATTCTTGTGCCTTTTTCCTGAATGGCAAAGTCTATTAAGCAGGTTGTACCTCCAAATGCTGCAGCACGTGTACCCGATTCAAAATCATCGCTTGAGGTTGTTCCTCCAAAAGGCATATCTAAATGAGTATGAACATCGACACCACCGGGAATGACATATTTATTCTTTGCGCTAATAACTTTATCAGCTTGTATGTTTAACTCGCGTCCAATAGTAGTTATCTTATTATTTTCTATATATACATCAGCGTGATAATCTTGTTCAGCGGTTATTATCCGGCCGTTTTTAATCAGTATAGACATAGATTATCCTTAATATTTTGTGGATTGAAGAACTGTCAATGAATTACAATTCCATGTTCTTTTTGAAACTTTGCAAGATTCTCCCACGTTAATGGTATATTTTCATTTTTAAAACCTTCCATTAATTCATTCCAGGTTTTTGTTGAACTTCCATCATCTAACCTGGCCATCGTTATACAACCTTCAACAGGACATACAATTGCACACAGACGGCATCCCACACAATCCTCTTCTCTTACCTGGGTTTTATTATGCCCATTGACCGGAATCAAATCAATACATTGATGAGCACCATCTTCACAAGCAACATAACAAAGATTGCAGTGAATACATTTTGACTGATCAATTCTTGCAACAGTTTTATATAGCAAATTAAAGTTTCCGAAATCTTCTATTTGTTCAATTGCTTTTCCTTTTATTTCATTTAAAGAATTATATCCCTTTTCTTCCATCCAGTTTGTTAAACCCTCAATCAAATCATCAATTATTCTGAATCCATAGTGCATAACAGCAGTACAAATCTGAACACTATCTGCACCAAGCAGAATGAACTCAAGTGCATCCCGCCATGTACTTATTCCACCAATACCTGATATTGGAAGCTTAATTCCGGGATCACTTGTTACTTGTGATAAAAGATGAAGAGCAATTGGTTTAACTGCAGGACCGGCGAAACCTCCATGTGAACTTTTTCCATCAATAGTCGGCTGAATTTTCAAAGTGTCAAGGTCAATTCCCATTATACTATTAATTGTATTTATTAATGATAGTCCTGATGCATTTGCGGCTTTAGCAGCCCTTGCAGGATAACGGATGTCAGTAACATTGGGCGTTAATTTAACAAGCACAGGAATGGTAGAAACTTCTGTAACCCATTCGGTGATCATTTTGCAATACTCCGGAACTTGCCCTACCGCAGCTCCCATTCCTCTTTCGCTCATTCCATGCGGACAACCGTAATTCAATTCAATTCCATCAGCACCGGTATCTATAGTTCGTTTTATAATATCATGCCATGCTTCTTTTTTTGACTCAACCATAAGCGAAGCTATAACAGCCCGATCAGGCCAGAGTCTTTTGGTTTCAGCAATTTCTTTCATGTTGACTTCAATCGGTCTGTCGCTTATTAATTCAATATTATTTAAACCAATAATTTTCTCTCCATTATAATCAATGGCTCCATACCTGTTGCAGACATTCATAACAGGTTCGCCGATAGTTTTCCAAACTGTACCACCCCATCCTTGTTCAAATGCTTTACAATTTTGGTAAGCAGAATTTGATGGCGGTGCAGAAGCAAGCCAGAAAGGGTTCGGAGATTTTATTCCGCCGCAGTTAATTGATAGATCTACCATACGCTACCTCAGTTGTCATTCATGATATATTAACTGTTACTATAATTTAAATATTTATCAATACCATGTGCAGCCCGTTTTCCATCATAAGCAGCATTAACAGTTTCCTTTCCTCCATTTATACAATCACCACCGGCAAATACTTTTGGATTATTGGTTTGATAAGTTTCATCATCAATAATAACACGGCCATTTAAGATTTTAAGATCAGGGATTGAGTTAAGAAAATCTGAATTTTCCTCCTGTCCAAGAGCATAAATTACCATATCAGTATAAATAAGAAATTCAGAATCATTAACAGGAACAGGTACACGTCTGCCGCTTTTGTCTTTCTCTCCCAGGCGCATTTTAAGACATTTAATACTCTCTACTTTGTGATTACCTATAAATTCAACAGGTGAAGTAAGAAAGTGAAAAATTATCCCATCACTCTTTGCAAGACGAAACTCAAAATCATTTGCAGGCATCTCCTCTTCTGATCTCCTGTAAATAATATTTACTTTTTCAGCGCCCAAACGCTTAGCTTCTGTAGCTGCATCAATTGCAGTATTACCGGCTCCTATAACAGTAACTGTTTTTCCAATATTTACTGAACTCCACTTTTCTTTTTTTACTTCGGCAATAAATGATAGCGCTCCAACAATTCCATTTAAATTCTCACCGGGAATATTTAATCTGTTACTTTCTCCTAAACCAACTCCTATAAAAAGAGCATCGTGTTTATTCATCAGGTCTGTTATTGAAATTGTCTTTCCGATTCTTACACCGGTATTAATTTGTACCCCAAGACTTTTTATGAGTTCAACTTCTTTTAAACTGTCTTCCTGCCTGGTTTTATAGGGTGCAATTCCCCACGTACTCAAACCTCCGGGTAAATCATTTGCTTCATATATCTGAACTTCATAACCAAGCAATGCTAATTCTGCACCGCATGCAAGACCTGAGGGACCGGAACCAATTATGCCGACAGATTTTCCATTTTTTTCTTTTAATTTAAATAATAAGGGCATACCGGAATCAAAATAATTTTCAATTGCATATCTCTGAAGTCTGCCAATTTCAATTGGCTTCTCACCTTTTTCAACATACACGCAAGCTCCTTCGCAAAGATCTTCCACAGGGCATGCTTTTGCGCAAGTAAGAGCAATCCAGTTTGATTCCAGAATAGTTTTAGCTGAGCCTTTTATATTTCCGGTTGCAATTTTTTTTATGAACCCGGGAATGTCTATGTGAGTAGGGCAAGCGTTTTTACATGGGGAATCATAGCAATAGAGACAACGGTTTGCTTCGGTGACAGCACCATTTTTTGAAAAAGCAGGAACAAGCTCTTTAAAGTTCTCTTCGTATTCTTTATCAGAAAGTTTTCGAGCAATATTCATAATTATAATTCAGATGTGAGATGTTGAAATATTTTGTTACCAAAAAATAATTTCATGCAATCAACATCTGCTTAAGGAAATATCCATTGCATGAATAAAGTCATCCACTTCATTTCTTGTTACGGTAAGAGGTGGAGAGATCCTTACAACATTTCCGTATAAACCTCCCTTACCAATTAATACTTTTTCTTTTTTCATTTCTTCAAACAATCTTCCTACAATCTGGGGATCGGGTACTTTATTCTCTTTTACAAATTCACAAGCCTGCATTAATCCCATTCCTCTTACATCTCCAATTGAAGGATATTTTTTTTGCAGGTCTTCCAATCCTTCACGTAAATATTGTCCAACTTCGTAAGAGTTCTGGGCAAGATTTTCTTCTTCAATAACCTGGATAGTAGCAAGTGCTGCCGCCATCGAAACAGGATTGCCTCCGAAAGTGGAAATCGTAAGTCCTGTAAAACTATCTGCTATCTCGGTTCTTGCAATGGTTGCACCAAGCGGAACACCGTTAGCAATTCCTTTTGCTGCCGTAATAATGTCAGGTTCAACCTCCCAGTGTTCAATTCCAAACATTCTCTTACCGGTTCTGCCAAATCCGGTCTGAACTTCATCCGCAATAAAAATCCCGCCATATTTTTTAATTATTGGTACAGCCACCTGGAAATACTCTTTTGGCGGAGTTATAAAACCTCCCACACCCTGAATTGGCTCAGCTATAAATCCTGCAACCTCACCGCTTGTTGTTGTCAATATTAATTCTTCAATATCCTGAGCACATTTAATTTCACATGAAGGGTACTTAAGCCCAAGAGGGCAACGGTAACAATATGGGCTTACTGCATGTTTAATTCCCGGAACATGTGTTCCTCCATGACGCCATGATGCATGACCTGTTAAACTCATTGAAAGAAGTGAACGGCCGGAGTAGCTATGCCGTAATGCTATTATTTCCTGGTTGCCTGTATAATGCATTGCAAGAAAAATTGCTGTTTCATCTGCTTCAGTTCCGCTGTTAGTAAAAAAAGTTTTCTTTAATTTACCCGGAGTAATTTCTGCAAGCTTTTCAGCCAGTAGAGCAATGTTTTCCGTAGGGTATAAAGTTGAAGTATGCTGAAGCTTATTTATTTGTTCAGTAATTCGTTCGGTTACTTTTGGGTTGCAATGTCCGACGCTGACAGTTAAAATGCCTCCAAAAAAATCAAGATACTTATTACCTTCAGGGTCGAATACATAAACACCTTCTCCATGATCAATAACCAGAGGTTCTTTATAATAATTGATTACACTTGGGAATAAATATTCCTTATTTTTTGCTCTTATTTCGTTGGAAGAAAGCTTACTTTTTTCTTTTACTGAAATTTCTGGCATAAATTAATTTCCTTATAAGATTATTTTATTGCTTAACTAATATTTCATAAGTTTCAGGGCGGCGGTCACGGAAAAACTGCCAGACATTCCGGACTTCTTTTATCTCGTCTAGGTCAAGATCAGCAACAACGAGCTCATCTTTATCACGACCTGCCTTTGCAATTATTTTCCCTCTAGGAGAACAAAAGTAACTGCTTCCGTAAAACTCTCCGATGTTCCATGGGCCTTCTCTTCCAACACGATTTATTGCACCGATAAAATATCCGTTTGCTACTGCATGTGCAGGTTGTTCAAGTTCCCATAAATATTCAGACAGACCTGCTACCGTGGCGGAAGGATTAAATACGATCTCTGCACCATTCAAGCCAAGAGCTCTTGCACCTTCCGGGAAATGTCTGTCATAACAGATATAAACACCAATATTTGCATACGCAGTTTGAAAGACCGGGAAACCAAGGTTACCGGGTTTAAAATAAAATTTTTCCCAGAAACCAGGTTCGCAATGAGGAATATGATGCTTGCGGTATTTACCCAGGTATTTGCCGTCAGCGTCAATTACCGCTGCTGTGTTATAAAATACTCCAGTCATTTCTTCTTCATATACAGGAACAACAATTACCATATTATATTTCTTTGCGACTTCCTGCATTAGTTTTGTTGTTGGTCCCTCTGGAATTTTTTCTACCATATCATACCATTTTGTTTTCTGCTCAGCACAGAAGTATGGTCCGTAAAATAATTCCTGAAGACATAAGATCTGAACGTTTTGCTTTGCCGCATCATCAATCATCTTAAGATGTTTCTCAATCATTGATACTTTTATTTTGTCAATCGGATCTTCACTTGAGCTGGCGAGGGTGGCTTGTATTAATCCTCCCCGAACAATTTTACTCATAATTTTTCCTTATTAAATTTTAATAAAATTTTTTAATGAGATACGAATTCACTAACGTTAGCTCATCCAGTTTATTTTTGATTCAGGATTCCACTTGGTGGTTATCTTTTTCAATCTTGTCCATAATTCTATGGAACTTTTTCCCGTTATATCACCAACTCCGAATTTAGATTCATTCCATCCACCAAAAGAAAATGGTTCTCTTGGTACAGGTACTCCTATATTCACTCCAATCATTCCCGCACTTGCATGCTCTGCTACATAACGCGCTAATCCTCCGCTTTGAGTAAAAACAGCAGCAGCATTTCCATAAGGAGAATTGTTTTCAATTTCAATTGCACCTTCCAAAGTCCGTGAGCGCATTATTGAAAGTACAGGACCAAACACTTCTTCTTTAGCAATTGGCATATCGGAGTTTACATGATCAATAATTGTAGGTCCGATATAGAAACCGTTTTCATTTCCTTCAACTACCCAGTTTCTTCCGTCAAGCAGAATTTTAGCCCCATCTTTTTCAGCCTGGGTTATATAGTTTTCAATTCTCTCTTTAGCTTCTTTCGAAATAACAGGACCAAGATTTTTTCCAGGGATAATTTTTTTAGCTTCTTCAACAAGCTTTGCAATAATATGATCAATATTCCCAACACCGACCATTGCAGACGCAGCCATACAGCGTTGGCCTGCACAACCGCTCATAGATGCAGCAACGTTTGATGCAGTCATTTCAACATTCGCATCAGGTAAAACTATTAAATGGTTTTTTGCCCCTCCAAGAGCAAGCACTCTTTTTAAGTTTGATGATGCTCTCCTGTAAACAATTTTCGCAACCTTTGTTGAGCCAACGAATGACACTGCATCAATTCCGGGATGATCACAGATTGCTTCAACAGCTTCCCTTGAACCATGAACAATATTAAATACACCTTTAGGAAGTCCTGCTTCTTTTAATAGTTCTGCTATTCGGTTAGCACTTATCGGTACCAGTTCAGATGGTTTTAAAATCATTGTATTGCCTAATACTATGGCGTTAGGAATTGTCCAGTTAGGAACCATATTAGGAAAATTAAAAGGTGTTATTGAAGCGACAACTCCAAGAGGAAAGTGTTCAAGCCTGCATTCAACTCCTTTGCTTACTTCAAGGATTTCTCCCGCTATTAATTGCGGCATAGAACAGGCGAACTCCGATAGTTCAATGCTTTTTACTATTTCAGCTTTAGCTTCCTCAAGAATTTTTCCGTTTTCTTCGTGAACTATATTTGCAAGTTCGTCCATATTTTTCTCCAGAAGCTGCCTATACCTGAAGAAAACCTGTACTCTCTCTTTTATTGGAATTACAGACCATGATTTGAAAGCTTCTCTTGCTGTTTTTACTGCTTTGTCAACAGCCTCAGAAGTTGAAAGAAACACTCTTGAAATAACTTTACCATCAATTGGTGAATAAACATCGAGGGTATCGGTACCGCCATTTTGAAATTCTTCCCCTATATAATTTTTTATTTCAGGGTATTTCATTTAATACCTCAGGTAATTTGTTAACTCTTTATCTATAAATAATTATTATTATAGTTCAATTATAGTATTTAATTAATAGAACCTTGAAGTAAGTACTACTTAACAGGAAATTAGAGATATTATATTTAACATTCAAAGGGAAATTTGCACGAAAGAAGATATAGAAAGTTATATTTAGCCGGAGATAAATATATTCTGCCATCGGTGAAATCAATGCAAAAGAAACTACAAGTGAAATGGTAGCATTGAATGATGAAGTTGTTAAAAACCCTTCTGATTCAACCCGAGAAAGAGCGGTAGGAAATTCCCTGGTTTTGATAAAAAGATGTGGGAAATAATCTGGTTGATTTATTAAGTATATGTTTATGCAAATTAGGAGAAAGCCTGTTTTCCTTGACAAATGTTGCCTTAGTCTTTAAGTTAGTATTCCCTAAAATTTAAAAATTCCGCGATAGCTCAATGGTGGAGCATCCGGTTGTTATCCCGATAAAATCGGGATGCAGGTTCGAATAACACCAGTGAAATTTTTAATTCCGCAGTAGCTCAATGGTGGAGCATCCGGCTGTTAACCGGAGGGTTACAGGTTCGAGTCCTGTCTGCGGAGCCAAGAAACCCCAATTAAGTTTGGGGTTTTTTATTATGCATGAAATATTATCTGTACATATTAAAATCCTTATTAAGTAATAAATATTACATTGGAACATCTGATAATGCCGAAAAAAGATTGGGGTATCATAATACTATTGAAAGGGGGTTTACCTCAAGATATAGACCCTGGGAAATTGTATTTAAGCAAGAGTTTGAATCGAAACAATTGGCTCAGGCAGCAGAGCGAAGAATAAAGAAATGGAAATCGAAGAGGATGATTGAAAAAATTATTAAAGGAGAAATCAAACTTTGAGCATTCGGCTGTTATCCCGACAAAGTCGGGATGCAGGTTCGAGTCCTGCTCGCGGAGCCAAACAGCATCAGATTATTTTGAAGCTTTTGTTTTAAATTCACCCTGTCTTTTCAATCCTTTAATTGTTAATTTCATGAGGAAGTAAAAACAATAATAAATTTTACCAGGAGAAAAAATGAAAAGCAAATCATTATTTAAGCTTCTCTTACTTGGTCTTTTCGTTGTATCTTTTTCTGTTCTTAATGCCCAGGATAAATTATACGAATTTGAATCGGCATACGTTAAGAAAACCACAACTACTTCCGGCTCAAGTGTAGATGTTGTTACAACGGAAGAAATATTTATAACAGATTATGGTAAAAAATCTGCAAGCTATAAAACTGAAAAAAGAAATATTAAAATGCTGAAGAAGACTGAAGAATCAAGTTCTGTTCATATAATGGATGGAGAATGGATAATTACTTATGACCCTAAAACAAAAGAGGGGACAAAGATAAAAAATGTTTTGGCAGATAAGTTTAAAAATATGTCCGAGAAAGATGCTGAGAAAATGACAAAAGGAATGAAGGAAGCTTTAAATACTGAAACAAAAGATCTTGGTACCGAAACTGTAGCGGGAAAAAAGTGCAAAGTCATATTAGCTACCTCAAACATTGCGGGAATGAAAACGACATCGAAGATATGGACATATAAAAATTTTCTCATGAGATCTGACAGTGAAAGTTTTGGCAATAAGATTAAAGAAGAAGTTAATGTTTTTAAAGAAGGAGAAAAGATAGATAAGAACAAACTTGGTGTTCCTAAAGATATAAAGATAAATGAATTGAAATTTTAATGGTAAAACGATTTTATCGGTTTAACAAAGGTTTTAATAATTGGAAACAAATTATTAGAATAAAAAATCTTTTCTTTAATCAGAATTATTTCCTTAAATTTTCATAACAAATATAATCTACTATATGATTTCACTTCACTAAAGGATCTCACCAATGAAAAAAAGAAGCTCATTCCCATCTGTTTTCTGGATAGCAAATGGAATAGAAGTATTTGAGAGATTTGCTTATTACGGAATTTATATGGGTTTTGGAATTTATCTTCAGCAGCTTGGATATTCCAGGGGTGATCTTGGTATTATTCAAAGTATTTTCCTAGCTCTTTCTTATCTCGTTCCTTTATTCTCAGGAACTTTTGCTGATAAGTTTGGCTTTAAAAAAATGCTCATCGTTGCATATCTTGCTTATCTTCCATCAATCCTTTTGCTAATTATCACCAAATCTTTTTCGGGTATTGCTTTAACAATGTTAAGTATTGGATTTGCTGCAGGAATTTTTAAACCTCTCATATCAGCAACAATCAGAGCAACTACGGATTCAACAAACAAAACTGTTGGTTTTGGAATTTTCTACCAGATGGTAAATATTGGAGCTTCTTTTGGTCCTATAGTAATGGGAAAACTTAGGGGTATGTCGTGGGATTACGTTTTCTATACAGCAGCAGCAGCAGTTGGATTGATGTTTCTTATAACAGTCTTTTTTTATAAAGAGCCTCCACGTGAGATTGAAGGCGTTACTCTAAAGAAAAAATTCAAAGACATGGGGCAGGCACTTTCTGACTATAAATTCCTGATCTTTCTGATTTTACTTGGTGTTTTCTTCTGGATGCCGTTCTGGGCTTTTTTCAATGTGCTTGCTGTTTATATAAATGATCATATGAATACTGCTGCTCTTTACCAAAGTACAAGTTCTGTTATCGGTGAAGGTATAACACGAATAATTTCCAATTTTGATGGTAAGATCTGGAGAATTAATGCCGAGGCAATATCGCATACCGGGTATATCATTATTATTTTCCAGATTTTAATTTCAAGGATTTTTGAAAAACGTTCTGCTATTCCTTCTTTTTTGTTTGGACTTCTTATGGCTGCTGCCGGGTTTGTAACTCTTGCATTCGCAGTGACGTCAGCAAATAACCTGGTTTATCTCGGTGTATTTCTCTTTGCCGTAGGTGAGATGATCTCATCACCAAGAATACAGGAATATATAATGTGGATAGCTCCGAAAGAAAAAGCGGGTTTATATATGGGCACAAATTTTCTGGCTGTATTTATTGGTGCAACTCTTAGTGGTATTTACACTGGAGTTATGGGAAACTTTGAAGCTATGGGCAATCCGGAATATATTATGTACACTTTGGCTGGGCATACTTTACTCGGAATACTTGCTATTTATATTTTTGTAAAAACCATGGGTGAGTTTAAGGAATTAGAGGCGTAGGAATAAAATCATGTAAGAATAAAAACATAAATAAGAGGGAAAAATGAAAATCTTAAAAACGATTTTTCTTGCTTCTTCCTTTATAATAGTTTTTTTACTTATAACTTCAGAGTCTTTCATTTTTGATAATGATAATGAGATCCTTCAGGAAAAAAAATCTGAACTTGATTCTATTTCTAAAAGCACAATTGAAGTTATAAATCTTTTTAATGAAGCATTTAATAATCATGATGTTGATGCTATAATGAATTTAATGACAGAAGATTGTGTTTTCGAAAATACAAGACCTGTGCCTGATGGAGAAAGAATTGTTGGACAGCAAAAGGTGAGAGTATTCTGGGAAATGTTTTTTACACGTTCACCTAAGGCACATTTTGAAACAGAGGAAATTTTTGCCGCTGGAGACAGATGCATTGTCCGATGGATTTACACCTGGATTAAAGAAGGAAAAGAAGGACATGTCAGAGGAGTTGATATTTTTAAAGTCCGCGATGGAAAAGTTGCTGAGAAATTTGCTTATGTAAAAGGATAATTTTTAGTGGAGGATAACAGCCTGAAATCTATCTAATTAATTCTCACTTATTTTTCGCAGTAAAATTTTCTTTATTAGAGGCATGAAATTTAGCTAACTATCAGGGATGAAAAAAAAGATTCCACATATTGGACAATTCCTTTTTTTATCAATAAAAAATATCCGAGTAGTATCACAGACATACTAATGAAAAAAGATGGTAAGTGGATGCTTGTTGGAGACCACGGAATGAGGATCAGAACTGATAAAGAGATTTAATTTTTTTATTGAAGACTCGGCTGAATGCGGAGTCTTTTTTGTTAAGGGAATAAATTTCAACATCATGTTAGAATATTAAGAGGTTTCCGAAATTATTTCGCTTCTATTCAAATTAACCTTTAAGTACTTCTTTATTGAATGAACGTGAGTCATAATCCATCGTCATTTTATATAAACTTAAATTTCTATACAAATTAAAATCAATTAATTCTTTAAAACTCTCAATTGAACTTTCAGAACATCTTGATCCAAAAATTATTCCTTTAAGGCAATGTGGTGGAAACTTAAACAAATAAACTTGGAATTGTAATGGATCTAACTTATCAGCTATTCTATCCTTATGAATTAATAATTTAAATATCCTATGTTCCTTCTCATAACTCCAAGTCGGAGATTTTACTTTTATAATATTTAAATATTTAAAGGGATTTTTTTCAATTTCATTTAACTCAGAAAGATCCAAAGTAGGTATTTCAGAATCATAGTTTACTTGAAGGATTGGAGTAAAAAAATGATGATCAGTATTAAATTCTAAAACTATACCGGTATGATTCTCTGAATAATTTACCCACATCAATTCCATATTATAAATTTCGGTTAAACAGAATACACCCACATAGGAATTTAAAAGATTTATCCAATTTATTCTAAAATCTAATTTAATATCCAGCTTTCTAAATTTTTCAAGAACAAATTCTGTTAAGTCTTTATTCTCCTTTTTTAATATATGATTAACATAATTGATTAAGAAATCTTCATATTCACTTTTAGTAAAATATTTTTTGCTTGCATTATCAAGTCTCTCATAACTCTCAGTAATAGATTTATTAAATACATTTTGTATTTCACCA
This sequence comes from uncultured Ignavibacteriaceae bacterium, assembly GCA_964515875.1. Lineage (GTDB taxonomy): Bacteria > Bacteroidota > Ignavibacteria > Ignavibacteriales > Ignavibacteriaceae > RBG-16-34-14. Next base: position 23,790 of record CAZEWJ010000045.1, read on the forward strand.
GATTCTTTTGCCTTATTAAATATCTCAATAAATTGTTCGTCTTTTATTGTATTCTTAAATACAGGAATCATTTCGAATATATCATTAAGGGAACCTTGGTTGTGAAAATCTAATTTCGTGATTTGCTATTATACTTTTTGCTATTTCAAAGCTAGTGTACTTGTAAAGAATCATTTTCTGTATTCAATTTTTTTTATGCATTCAGTTGATAACGCTTTTGCTATAATTTTTGGAGAAATGCTGAACATAGTATAACAAAAAGAAAAACTAAACCTTCTCCTCACTCTTCACAAAAGCACGCATATATTCCCTTCTTAATGTTGCAATAACGTCCATTGGGATTTCTTTGGGGCATTCGGCAGAGCAGGCTTCAGTATTTGTGCAGGCGCCAAAACCTTCTTCCTCCATTTGTGCAACCATTGCCATAACTCTTCTTTCTCTTTCAGGTTTTCCCTGCGGCAGTCTTGCAAGATGGGCAACTTTAGCAGAAACAAAAAGCATTGCAGACGCATTTTTGCATGCAGCTACACAAGCACCGCATCCAATGCAGGCAGCAGCATCCATAGCAGATTCCTGTTCTTCTTTGGATATCGGTAATGCATTTGCATCAGGCGTACCGCCGGTGTTAACAGAAATAAATCCACCTGCAGCCATTATCCTGTCAAATGCAGATCGGTCAACAACCAGATCTTTTATAACAGGAAAAGCTTTTGCTCTCCAGGGTTCAATTACAATTGTATCGCCGTCTTTAAAGCTTCTCATATGAAGCTGGCAGGTAGCTGCACCAACTTGCGGTCCGTGTGCACGACCATTAATATACATCCCACAGCTTCCGCAAATCCCTTCACGGCAATCATGATCGAAGGCAACAGGGTCTTCATCTTTTTTAATTAATTCTTCATTAACAACATCAAGCATTTCAAGGAATGAAGTATCAGCAGAAATATCTTTCGCTTCATAATTAACAAATCTTCCTCGAGATGATTTATTCTTTTGCCGCCAAACTTTAAGATGTAAATTCATTTACTAATAACCTCATTTATTTTCTTGTATGAATGCTTGGTTGCATGATTATATAAATTTTCAAGCAGGTATGCTTCACATGCAATCATTCCTACTTATAGCTCCTTTGCGTAAGCTGAACGTTTTCAAATAATAATTCTTCTTTGTGCAATTCAGGTTCAGCATTATCACCTTTAAATTCCCAGGCTGCTGCATAAGCAAAGTTTTCATCATCACGTTTTGCTTCATTCTCTTCAGTCTGGTACTCTTCTCTGAAATGACCTCCGCACGATTCACTCCTGTGTAGTGCGTCTTTCGCAATCAATTCACCAAGCTCAATAAAGTCTGCAACACGTCCTGCTTTTTCAAGAGACTGGTTGAGTTCCTCATTCTCTCCAAGCACTTTAACATTCTTCCAGAAATCTTCTCTTATCTCCTTAATTTTTGATATAGCTTCTTTAAGACCTTTTTCATTACGAGCCATTCCAACATTATCCCACATTACCTGTCCCAGTTCCCTGTGCAATTCATCTACAGTCTTTTTTCCTTTTATTGATAAAAGTTTTTTTACACTCTCCTTAACACTATCTGCAGCTTCTTTAAAAGCAGGATGGTTCTCATATACATTATCCCTTTTAAGATCTGCAAGGTATCCGCCGATTGTGTAAGGAATAACAAAGTAGCCATCAGCAAGTCCCTGCATTAAAGCACTAGCACCAAGTCTGTTTGCACCATGATCAGAAAAATTACATTCACCTAAAGCATAAAGACCGGGAATAGTTGTCATCAGATTATAATCAACCCAAAGCCCGCCCATTGTATAATGAACTGCAGGATAAATTCTCATCGGGACTTTGTATGGATCTTCATCAGTAATTCTCTTGTACATATCGAAAAGGTTGCCGTATTTTTCTTTTATGTTATCAGCACCGAGACGCTTAATTGCATCAGCAAAATCGAGATAAACAGCATTCATTCTTTCGCCAACGCCTTTGCTTGAATCAACCTGCTCTTTAGCATTACGCGAAGCAACATCTCTCGGCACAAGATTTCCGAATGAAGGATATTTTCTTTCAAGGAAGTAATCTCTATCTCCTTCAGGAATTTCATTAGGCGATCTCTTATCATCAGGATTTTTTGGAACCCACACTCTGCCATCATTCCTTAAACTTTCACTCATCAAAGTTAACTTTGATTGATAATGACCTGTAACAGGAATACATGTTGGATGAATCTGTGTAAAGCATGGATTAGCAAAAAAAGCTCCTTTTTTATATGAACGCCATGCTGCAGTAACATTAGAACCTTTTGCATTTGTAGAAAGGAAATAAGCATTGCTGTAACCACCTGTGCAGAGCAATACTGCATCACCAACGTGAGATTCAATTTCACCTGTAATCATGTTGCGCGCAATTATTCCTCTTGCTCTATCATCAACAATTACAACATCAAGCATTTCGTGACGGGGGAACATTTCAACTTTTTTCAATCCAACCTGTCTCATCAAAGCACTGTAAGCACCGAGCAGAAGCTGCTGACCGGTTTGTCCTCTTGCATAAAAAGTTCTTGAAACCTGAGCTCCGCCGAAAGATCTGTTATCAAGTAAGCCGCCATATTCACGCGCAAAAGGAACGCCCTGTGCAACACATTGATCAATTATGTTGACGCTTAACTCAGCAAGCCGGTAAACATTTGCTTCGCGTGAACGGTAATCACCGCCTTTAATCGTATCATAAAAAAGTCTGAAAACACTATCGCCATCGTTCTGGTAATTCTTTGCTGCATTAATTCCACCTTGTGCTGCAATGCTGTGTGCTCTTCTTGCACTATCCTGAAAACAAAAAGCTTTTATATTGTAACCAAGTTCTGCAAGAGATGCAGCAGCAGAAGCTCCTGCAAGCCCGGTTCCTACAACTATAATATTATATTTTCTTTTGTTGGCGGGATTAACAAGCTTAAGCTTGAATTTATGATTTGTCCACTTCTCTTCTAATTTTCCGGCGGGAACTTTTGAATCTAATCTCATATCAATTCCCTCCTGCGTTTAATAAGAAATACAAAGGGATCAATGCAAATCCGGCACAAAGCAAAATCGAAAACACAATTCCGAATCCTTTTATGAAAGAGGTGTATTTGTTATGTCTTATTCCCAGAGTTTGAAACGAACTTTGAAATCCATGAACAAGATGAAAAGCAAGAAGCATCATAGCTAAAACATAAAAGAGTGAGTAGTAAGTATTTGAAAAAGCTTCAACAATACCTTCATACATTGTGTTTGATGGATTGCCAAGTCTGTAAGGGAAAAAGAAAGTTCTTAAATGAACTACAAGAAAAATAAAAATTATTGTTCCGCTCTGTATCATAAATCTTGAAAAGAATGTGCTGTTTTCTGAAGGGTTGTTAACCTTATAATTTATTCCTTTTGCTTTCCGGTTACTTAACCAGAGCCTTACCCCATTAAGAGAATGGTAAATCAAGCTGACAAATAATCCGACCTCTATTATCCTGATAGGAATATTAAGTGAGCTTGCCATAAACTCAGAGTATTCCTCAAAAACTTTCCCATTATCATTTATAAGAAGAAGAAGGTTGGCTGCAAGATGTTCAACTAAGAAGACAATCAGGAACAAGCCGGTTAAAGCCATAACAAGTTTCTTACCAACTGAGGAATCAATAAACTTTATAAACCAGCTCATTAAGAATTCTCCTAAATGATCAATCGGAATAATAAAAAATAAAGGTAAAACTTATTATTTTTTTGAATTGTTTTAAAGGATGGGAATACATTTTTGCTGAATTTTCATTGAAAGAAACTTATTAAAATAGAAGTGTAAAATCAAAAAAGTCTGTAAAAATTATCATTTTAATTTTTGATAAAAAAATTTTTAATATCCCGAATATTTTTCCAAAAGATTTTTTTAACCAATCATCATTTTTATCTGGTAAAATAAGCTTATCAGACTTACATTTGAAATATCCTTAGGAAAGAATATTCTCAGATTATGAACTGAAACATTTCACCAACAAATCTTAAAAGTATCATGAGAGACTTCTGAAAAATTCAGTTTTTTATTTTTTATTTAGTTATATCAAATTTTTTTGAAGAATAATTTATTCATACGATGTTTTAAGATTCTTCATATTACCATTTGGAAATATTTTTGTTCATTGATATTATGAAACTCAAAGTTTTCTTCGTTGCAAGTTTTCTTACTTACTTAAGTGGTTAAAGTTATTAGTTTTCTGATGTTGTAAACAAAGGCACACATTATAAACTCATCCGCCTCAGGCGGACTATTTCTCCTTATGTCGTAGTAGCTGCATCTTGAATACTTAAGCACTTGCTTCATAAATGAAAACGGTCTTTCTACTGCATTTCTAAGAGATGAAAGTAATCTGTTTTTCTTTTGCTGTTTCTTGCTCAATGTTCTGTTACGGTAGCCTTTGTCCAGTATACCGCAGAAGATACCTTTTGAACGAAGATTTCTTTTCCTCTGTTGATTTGCATAACCTTTGTCCGCCAGTACAGCTTGCTCTGTTTGATCAACCAGATAGTCGAACATATTTGAATCGTGAATGCTTGCAGAGGTGAATTCAACTTTCTTAATGACTTCTGTTTCTGAATCAATTGCTATATGACCTTTGTAACCATAATAAGTCTTGCCTC
>CAZEWJ010000046.1:0-26888 GCA_964515875.1 uncultured Ignavibacteriaceae bacterium
AAACCAACTTTCACTCTAAAACCTTCTAATTTAATTATAAAAAAATGAGGTTAACTACACTTGACTTATAATTTAAGTATACTTAAATTCTCCCACTAAATAAACTTAAACCTATGCAGAATATATCAAAAGAAGACTATTTAAGCACTATTTATAAACATCGGGAAACTGATGGTGCGATAAAAGCAAACCAGATTGCAGAAAATCTTTCTGTCTCTAATGCGGCTGTAACTGATATGTTAAAAAAACTTGCTAAAGATGGTTATGTGGATTATAAACGTTATCACGGTATTAAGCTTACAGGCGACGGCGAGGAATATGCAAAGAATATGGTTAGAAGACACAGAATATGGGAAGTTTTTCTTCACCAGATTGTAGGAATACCCTGGGACAAAGTTCACAAAGAAGCTCACAATCTTGAACACGGTTCTTCAGATGAATTGATAAACAGGATGGAAGAGATGCTTGATTTTCCGGCTTTCGATCCGCATGGAGATCCAATACCATCCAAAGAAGGAGTTCTTCCTAAGCAGAAAAAAAACAAGCCGCTGAGTTTGCTTAAGACAAATGAAAAAGGGAAAGTGATAAGAGTGAATGATTATGATAACAGCTTTCTTAATTATCTCTCAAGAATAGGTGTTGAGCTTGGGAAAGAGATACAAGTTAAAGAAAGATTAGAATTTGATCGCTCCTTGCTGATTGCAATTAATGGGAAAGAAATAAATATAAGCAACACTCTTGCAGCTAATATTTTTGTTGAGGAAAAGAAATGATTGATCCTTTATTAGCATTATTAATTACTTTTGCTTTTTTAGGAATATTTGCTGTTCTGTTCTGGCCTTCTAAAGGAATTTATGCAACATATAAAAAAGCAAAGAGACACACTTCAAGAGTATTAATTGAAGATGCTTTAAAACATCTTTACGATTATGAGGAAAGAACTGTAAGACCTACTCTCCGAAGCCTTGCAGGACATTTATCCATTAGTGCTGATGATACAATTCGGCTGGTTGAAAAGCTGCAATCAATGGGATTGGTTGAATCAAATCAGGAAGGAATTCAGCTTACACCTCAGGGCCGCTCTTATGCGCTTAGGATAATAAGAATTCATCGCTTGTGGGAAAGATATCTTGCTGATGAAACAAGTGTGAAAGAAACTGAATGGCATCTTGAAGCTGAAGAAAAAGAACATAAAATCTCCATCGAAGAAGCTGAAGCACTTGCAGGACATATGGGAAACCCGGTATTTGATCCGCATGGCGACCCGATTCCAACTAAGGATGGTGAAGTTCCTAAAAGAAAAGGTGTCCCTCTTACAACATTAAAGAATGGTGAGTTTGGAAGAATCATTCACGTTGAGGATGAACCACAAGCAATTTACATACAGTTAATTGCGCAGGGACTTTATCCCGGTATGCAGGTAAGAATTATAAATGCTGAGAAAAACAGAATAAGGTTTGAAGTAAATGGTGAAGAATGTGTATTGGCTCCTCTGTTTGCAGCCAATGTTCATGTTGTTCCGATTCAAAAGCAGGAAGAGATAACAAATGAGTTTAAATCTCTGAGTTCATTAAGGAAAGGTGAGAAGGCAGTCGTAGTTGGAATCTCAAAAGCATGCCGTGGTCCTCAAAGAAGAAGATTAATGGATCTCGGTGTTGTGCCAGGTACTTTAGTTACTGCGGAGCTTGAAAGTATCGGTCGGGATCCGGTTGCTTATAATATTAAAGGGGCAATTATTGCAATAAGAAAAAGGAATGCAGATCAGATTTATATTAAAGAATTTTCTCAGGAGGAATTAAACTGATGGTTGATCAAACTAAATGTGAAGCTTGTCCCGTTCATAATGCCGGAAACCTGAAGAAACTCGGCATTAATATGGATAAGTTCGATTTTGTTGTTGCTCTTTCGGGAAATCCGAATACTGGCAAAAGCACAGTATTCAACAATCTTACAGGATTGAAGCAGCATACCGGTAACTGGCCGGGCAAAACGGTTACCCGTGCAGAAGGGGGATTCGAATACAACAAAAACAGGTACAAGCTGATTGACCTTCCCGGAACTTATTCTCTTTTATCAACAAGCACTGATGAAGAGATTGCCAGGGATTTTATTCTGTTCGGTCAGCCGGATGTAACTATTGTTGTAGTAGATGCAACAAGATTAGAAAGAAATCTCAACCTTGTTCTACAGGTACTTGAGATAACTGATCGTGCAATAGTATGCCTTAACCTGATGGATGAAGCAAAAAGAAGAGATATTGAAATTGATGAACGGGCTCTTGCAAGAGATCTTGGTATTCCTGTAGTTCCTACCGAAGCAAGACAGGGTATAGGAATTCCTGAATTATTAAAAGCCATTGATGATGTTGTAACAGGAAAATTAATCTGTAAACCTTACAGGATAACAGGTTCTTCAAGAGGAATGGCTAAAGCTGTTGAGAACCTTACTGAAAAAGTGAAAAATCAATTTCCGGATCTGCCAAATGCCAGGTGGGTTGCTCTTCGCCTTCTTGAAGGCGATCAGAAAATAATTGATGCAATAAGATCCGGCGAAATTTCAGGAATTGTAAAAAGAAATAGTGTTGAAGAAAATTTCGCAGTTTCTGGAGTGTCATGCTGAAGTTAGTTTTTGTCATTCCCATGAAAACGGGAATCCAGAAGCTTTAGATACGAAATGAATTCCCACTGGAGTTTACCCCGATGAAAATCGGGATGGGAATGACAACATGGTAGATAATATTTCTTAACCAACTTTATAAGGTAAAAGTTTTTTATTAATGAGTAATTATTATGACAACTATACAAACAAATGAAAGAGAAAAACTGATAGCCTCTGCAAATACTTTGCGGTGGGAGATTGGTGAAAATATTCATGATTCAATTATTGAATCAATCTATGCAGATGCTGCAAAAATTGCCAATAAAGCTGTCAGGATAAAAGAACAGAAGAAGAAATACAGTTACGATCAGGCGATTGATAGAATAGTTACAAGTAAATGGCTCGGTTTCCCGATAATGTTTCTTCTGCTTGCAGTTGTTTTCTGGGTAACAATTGAAGGGGCAAATGTTCCTTCCGGATTAATTGCAAACCTGCTTGTTGATACAATTCATCCAGCGTTAAAAGATTTTGCTTCATCAATAGGAACCCCTTTCTGGATAAGCGGAGTTTTAATTGACGGAGCTTATCTTGCAATGGCTTGGGTAATAAGTGTAATGCTTCCGCCAATGACAATTTTTTTCCCTTTATTCACTTTGCTTGAGGACTTTGGTTACCTGCCGAGAGTCGCCTTCAACATGGATAATCTTTACAGGAAAGTTGGTGCACATGGTAAACAGGCACTTACTATGACAATGGGATTTGGATGTAATGCCGCAGGAATTATAGCAACAAGAATTATTGACAGTCCGCGTGAAAGAATAATCGCAATCATTACAAACAATTTTTCTTTATGTAATGGAAGATGGCCCACGCAGATTCTCATTGCTACAATATTTATTGGCGGTGCTGTACCGTCTTACCTTGCGGGATTAGTTTCAGCAGCAGCAGTTGTATCCATAGCTTTGCTTGGAATTATTTTTAGTCTTCTTGTATCATGGGGATTATCAAAGACAGTTTTAAAGGGGGAAGCTTCAGCATTCAGTCTTGAGCTTCCGCCATATCGTCCGCCAAGAATTTTACGGACACTTTATACATCTATAATTGACAGAACCATTTTTGTTTTGTGGCGTGCTGTTGTTTTTGCAATACCTGCCGGAATAGTTATATGGCTGGTTGCTAATGTTACAATTGGAGGAACGAACATTGCAGAACATTTCATTGATTGGACTGATCCTTTTGCTCTGTTTGTTGGATTGAACGGAGTAATTTTCCTAGCTTACATAATTGCTATTCCCGCAAATGAGATTGTAGTTCCTACTGTACTTATGTTAACTGTTCTTGTTGCAGGAATTTCAGGCGTTGGATCCGGCAGCGGTGTAATGTTTGAACTTGATTCTATTGGAGACACTTCTGCTATATTACACGCCGGCGGGTGGACAATTCTTACCGGAGTGAACCTTATGCTTTTCAGCTTACTTCACAATCCCTGCTCTACAACTATTTATACTATTTACAAGGAAACCAAGAGCGTTAAATGGACAGTAATCTCTACTTTACTTCCTGTGGTAATGGGTTTTGCAGTTTGCTTTTTTGTTGCTCAGTTGTGGAGGCTAATTGCCTCATAATCTAAAACAATGTTTGAAGGAGTAAAATGAAAATGATGAGACTTTATTTACAGAACAGTATTTTTAGACTAATATTTACACTAGTATTAAGTTTTATTCTGTCAATAATTATAATTTCCTGTGAAGAATTCCTGCCCACAGCTCCGGAATCAAGTGAAATTCTAAACGAACCCATTGAAGGCTTAACGCCATCTCAGCTTGCTGCTCATTTGCAGGGAGATGAACAGTTCGGGAAAATATTCAATTCTGAAGATGGTCTTGGTCCTATCTTTGTAAATACTTCCTGCGAAAACTGCCACATTGGTGATGGAAAGGGACATCCGTTCATTCAATTAACAAGATTTGGCAAAATGAATTTGGATGGTACATTCGATCCGATGACAGAATATGGTGGAGCCCAGCTTCAGCAAAGATCAATAGCAGGATATCCGCCTGAAGAGATATATCCGGAAGCAACAGGGATAAGTGTATTTATGCCTCCTGCTGTTACCGGTCTTGGGTTAATCGAAGCAGTCACTGATGAATTAATTCTATCTTATGCCGACCCGGATGATATGGATGGAGACGGAATTTCAGGTGTGCCTAATTATGTTGATCCTCCGGATTATTTCCAACCTAAACCCGGATTCCATATTTCAAATAATGGTAAATATATTGGAAGATTTGGAAGGAAAGCCGGTGCAATTACAATTCTTCAGCAGGTAACCCAGGCATATCTCAATGATATAGGAATAACGTCCGATTTTTTATCGGAGGATTTATTCAACTATATAATAGGTTCCGGAACCGGAGATAAAGTTTCTGATCCTGAAATCTCAGCAAGTGTTGTAAAAAGTGTTGAATTTTATATTAGGACATTAAAGGAGCCGCCAAGAAGAAATCAGAATGATGCTGATGTAATTGGAGGCGAGAATATCTTTAAACAAATAAATTGTTCCGGTTGTCATGTTCCAACTCTTGTTTCAGGTCCTTCAGAGATTGAAGCATTAAACCAAAAAGAATTTCATCCTTACACCGATATGCTCATGCACGATCTGGGCTCTCAACTTGATGATTATTATACAGAGGGAAGTGCCAAAACAATTGAGTGGAGAACAACTCCTCTATGGGGCTTGGGGCTTGGCGGAACTTCTCAGGGTGGAAAGAGTTTCTTCCTGCATGATGGCAGGGCAAAGACAATTGAGGAAGCAATAAGCTTTCATGGTGGAGAAGCATCAAACAGCAAAAGCAATTTTTATAATCTTTCACAAGCTGATAAACAGAAGCTCCTGAAATTTTTGGAATCTTTATAAATGTATAGAAAAGAGTTTATTAAAAAAGTAGGAATTCTTGCTGGTGGAACTATAGGCAGTTTTCTTATAAGCAGTTGCTCAATTATTAAGTATGCACAATATTCAGTTGATGGAAATAAGCTTGTTGTAAAGAGATCTGAATTCACAGATGTGCAGAAGTTTGTTTTATTAAATGTTAATGGTTTACCTGCTGCAATTTATTTAAGGAAAAATGAAAACGAAACTTTCACAGCTCTTTTAACCCAATGTACTCATAAAGGATGCGAAGTGAATCCCGATTATGATATGCTTTCTTGTCCTTGCCATGGCAGCAAATTTTCTCCGGCAGGGGAAGTAATTTCTCCTCCTGCAAATGAGCCATTAAAAAAGTTTGATGTACTTACAGATTCTGAAAATATTTACATACAAATCTGAAAGAAAAGCATGAAAAAAGTTTTACTGTATGTTCTGATTATTATTTTCTATTCGATAACTAATGCCCAGGATACAACCAGCATAAAAATCCCTTCACAGGATGCTATATATAACCGCCCATTTATTTTAGAGGTAAATAAGCTATCAACTTCTATAGGCGGTTACTTTGAGGGCAACTCAAATTACTTTTCAGAAGATGGAGTTACTGAAGGGCTTTCATTTGAATTAAGGCGTTTTAATATTTTTCTCTACTCTTCCCTTGGCCCGGGAATAAAATTTTTATCGGAGCTTGAGTTTGAACACGGTACTGAAGAAATTGCACTTGAAACAGCCTTATTAGATCTCCAGTTCTCTCCGCAGCTCGCCCTGCGTGCAGGTATTATTCTTGTCCCCTTAGGAATGTTCAATCAAAATCATGATTCACCGCGCTGGGATATTATAGACAGACCTTTAGTCTCAACACAAATTATTCCTTCAACCTTATCTGAAGTAGGATTCGGTGTTTATGGTAGATTCATGCTAATCAGGTACTTATCACTCACCTATTCAGGATACCTGACTAACGGTTTGGGCGATGGTGTTATTTTAAATTCGGAAGGAAAAACTTTTATTCCTTCCGGAAAGCGCGAAGAAGCATTTGAAGAAGATAACAATGGGCTTCCTGCTTACTCCGGGAGAATTGCAATGCAGCATTCATTGGGTGAGTTAGGTTTTTCATTTTATCATGGTGTTTATAACTCTTTCCGTATTGAAGGAATTGAGGTTGATGAAAAGCGCAGTTTGTCAATTGCGGCAGTAGACTTCTCTGCAAACTTTTTTGATTTTACTCTTCAAGGGGAAGCTGCATATAGTATGATAGAAGTGCCTGACAACCTATCTGAAATTTTCGGTGATAAACAATGGGGAACTTTCTTTGATATTATCTATCCTGTTTATAAAGGCTCTGTATTTCTTTTTAATGAAGCGATTCTCAATTCTATTGTCAGGTTTGAATATGTTGACTTCAATATGGGAAGCTTTAATTCAACTGGACAGGGTATAAGGGATGAAAATACTGCCTTAGTTTTTGGTTTAAGCTTTCGTCCTGTTCCAAATACAGTAATTAAAGCAAACTACAGAAGGCACTGGACTGTTGACGCAATCGGCAATCCAACAGTTCATATGGCTGGCTTTCAGTTTGGGTTTGCGAGTTATTTTTAAAAACAAGAGTTGTAAGGAAATTATCAGTAAGAAATTTCTGCGGATTTAATTTTGACAATTCCGAAGATTACTGGTTTTACCAGTTCAGGTGTTTTTTTCGTTTACCGGAATAACTGATTGTTCGTGACTGATTTTATTACTGTTTTATTATTGATAATTGGTTATTATTGCAGTGAAACTTTAATATTATGAAGCTGAAAACAATCATAAAAATATTACCCGCGCTTTTGCTGTTTACGCTTGGGTTCAACTTTATTCATTCTGAAATTATTGGTCAGTTTGAAGGGAAAAGTGAATGCCAGAAGACTTATGATTATTGTAAGTTGGTTCAAACCGCTTCTGTAAAAACATCATCAGGCGATTTATTAATACCCAATGTTGAAAGATCAATTTGTTTTCACTATATCAGCAAAGCAAGTGAATATATTTCATCATATATCAAATTAGATTTTGAGCAATTTCATACTCTGCAAAAGACTACCGACATCTATCTGCATAATAAAGTTTTTCTAATCTGAACATTTCCATTTCATTTCTGATTATTCCGGCTGAGGGATTAGTGTATCTATTTTAAAAAATATCTGGAGAAAGTATGAACGTAAAATATGTCTTTCTCTTGTTGTTCTTTTTACCTATTGTTATAACAGCACAACAAGATTTAGATTCGATTAAAGCAACGGAACAAGAAATAACTTTACAGGAAGCTGTTGACACTGCTTTATCTAATAATCCAAATTTAAAAGCATTTGTATATGAGATTTCTTCATTAGAAAAAATAAAAATACAGGCAGGACTAATTCCCAACCCGGAAGCTGAGTTTGAAGCAGAAGATTTTTTCGGCGGAAAGGAATTGAACGGAATTAAAGGAAGTCAATATACTCTTTCTGGCAGTCAGCTTTTTGAGCTTGGCGGAAAAAGAAGCAGCCGCATTAAAGCTGCAGAAAAACTAATTTACTCTGCTCAAGGTGATTATGAATTGATTAAGCTTGATGTAATTGCGCAAGTTAAATCAGCTTTTTTTGAGATATATCAAATTCATCATCAAATTGCCCTTCAAGAGAAGTTCATTCAAATAAATGAAGAGATATTGAAAACAATATCGGAACGGGTAAAAGTTGGAAGAACTTCTCCCGCTGAAGAATCAAAAGTAATGGTTGCTTTGATTAACAGCCGAATAGAATTGCAGCGGCTACAGAGAAATTATTCATCAGTCCAAACAAGATTAAATTCATTATTGGGTACAACAGGAAGAAATCTGGTTCCTTCTACAGATTTGTTTGAGAACCTTTTTACACCGCCAGATAAGGGAGATATTTTAGAAGATTTAGAAACTATCCCATCAATAAAAAACCTTGGCAACGAAACTAATTTTAGAAAAGCGCAGCTTGAATTAGAGGAATCGCAGGCAGTGCCGGATTTAACAGTAGGGGCGGGAGTTAGATATTTGAGGGAGCTTAAAACCAATTCTTTTGTTGCAGGGCTCTCAATCCCGCTTCCTTTTTTTAACAGGAATCAGGGCAATATCCAATCTGCTGAAGTAAGAATTCAGCAAATGGATGAGATTATAAGAGCGCAGAAGCTATCTGTTATCTCAACTCTGAATACATCCTTTAATAATCTCTTAAGTGCCTATAACAATACAATTCAGTTGAGAGACAGCATTTTACCGGAATCGGAAAAGGCTTATGAGATAACAAGGCAGGGATATTTGCAGGGAAGATTTGCTTTTATTGATTTGCTCGATGCACAGAGAACTTTATTTGAAACGCAAACACAATACTTGCTTGAGTTGTCGGATTACTACAACTCATTGATAGAAATAGAAAACATAACAGGTAAGACATTCTTAAGGTGACCAATGTTATACAATGAATTAAAAAATATTGAGCACCTAGGGTGCTCTGCTTTTCGGGGGTTAATACATATCTACAAATATTTAGCTCCTATGGAGCTAAACTTCACATTAATTATATTGATTAAGAACTCAGTTAAGAGTGCAATATTTGTAGAGACAAGTAACCCCCCGCATAAAACGAACTCCGTAGGAGTTCAATATTCTTGAATAATATGAATTTGTAAAAAAATTAAAATGAATTAATGGAGATAAAAATGAATAAAATACTTCTCCCGATTCTATCGGGAAAATTCATCTTTGTAGAAGTGTTAGTTGGATTAATTATTACTGCTCTGCTGATGTTTATTTTATCCGGATGCGGTAACAATAACGCTAATACAGATGAGAAGGAAAACAAAACCGGAGAGCTTAACGAAAACACTAATCATAGTGAAACATTAAAGCTTACTGATAATGACTTAAAAGAATTTGGTATTGAAATTAAAGAAGCCGGAACAGGGGTCATTACAAATCATATTGACCTTACCGGCGAAATTAAAGCTGAACCTTCGCGTCTTTCACACATTATACCCCGTTTCCCTGGTATAGTAAAGGAAGTTTATAAAACTGTAGGAGAAAAAGTTAAGCAAGGTGAAGTTCTTGCATTAATAGAAAGCAATGAAAGTCTCACGACTTATGAAGTTCTATCCTTAGTGGACGGAACAATTATAGAATTGCATATGGCAAAAGGAGATTTGGTAGGTGGAGAAGAGCTTGCGCTAACGGTAGCTGACCTTAATAAAGTATGGGCAACACTCAGTATTTATCAAAGAGATATTAATAAAATAAAAGTTGGGCAGCGAGCTTCAGTCTCTTCCGGCTCGGAAGAAAAAGGGGAAGCAGGAATAATCTCTTACGTTAGTCCGGTTGTTGATGAAGCAACAAGGACAGCATCAGCAAGAGTAATACTGAATAACACCTCAGGCAAGTGGCGTCCGGGAATGTTCGTGTCAGCAAAAGTTTTTGTAAGCGAAAAGAAAGCTCCGATTGTTATAGAAAAATCTGCTCTTCAAACCCTTGAAGATAAGACTGTTGTATTTATTAAAAGAGGCGAAGAGTTTTTCCCACAGCAGGTGAAGTTAGGAAGTGTAAACGATGAGAATGTTGAGATAATTTCGGGTTTAAAAGCAGGGCAGCAATATGTTTCAAAAGGTTCGTTTATTCTGAAAGCCGAAATTCTAAAAGAATCTTTCGGCGGCGATGAACATTAATTTTAGGAGAGAATATGAATAGAGTAATTGATTTTGTTCTTAAGAACCAGCTTTTAATTCTTGTGCTTGCAATTATAGTAATGGCTGCAGGATATATTAGCTACAAGCAGCTTCCAATTGATGCTTTCCCCGATGTTTCACCAACTCTCGTGCAGGTTTTCACACAAACAGAAGGATTAGCTCCGGAAGAAATTAAGCAACGGCGTGGGCGAAGTTGTAGCCGGAATGGTGGTTAAATTGTTCGGAACAAACTCCTCAACAGTAATTCAGCAGGTTGAAGATAAATTATCTGAGATAAATAAGTCGCTGCCCGAAGGGATAAAAATAATTCCATACTACCAGCAAAAAACTCTTGTGGAAGCGGCCGTAAAAACTGTAACAGATGCACTCCTTGAAGGAATTGTTTTGGTGGTTATAATTTTGATGGTATTTCTCGGGGCAATAAGACCAAGCTTGGTTGTGGCAATTGCAATTCCGTTTTCAGTTCTGTTTGCAATGATTGGTATGAAATTTTTCGGAATCTCTGCAAACCTTATGTCATTTGGCGGCTTGGCAATAGCAATCGGTATGATGGTGGACGGTGCTATTGTTATAGTTGAAAATACAGACCGGCTTTTACGTGCAAGCGACCCGAATGAACCAAAGATTCATATAATTGCAAAAGCTTGTAAAGAAGTAATCAGACCAATCACTTTTGCTGTAGTGATAATCATAATTGTTTTTCTTCCGTTATTCGCGCTTCAGGGTGTTGAAGGAAAAACATTTAAACCGCTTGCTTACACAATTGCTCTGGCAATGTTTGGTTCTTTGCTGTTCGGAGTTTTTGTAGCACCGGTTTTATCTTCACTCTTTATGAAAAAACATTTCAAAAAGAAAAAAGCCGGACACGAAGGAAGTAAGAATGAAGAAGAACAAATCTGGATAATGAAATTATTGATAAAAATTTATAAGCCGGTTGTAACTTTCTTTGTTAATACGAGAATAGCAGCAATAGCGCTTGCAGTAATTTTAATAATTATAGGGGTGCTCATATTTCCGCAATTAGGTTCTGAATTTACACCAACTCTGCAGGAAGGAACGTTGGTATTAAGAATGACGATGGCTCCCTCAATTTCTCTTACTGAAAGCACTCGCCTTACACTTATTGCAGAGAGAAGATTAATGAAAACCCCGGAAGTTACCGGAGTTGTAACAAGAATAGGCAGAGGAGAAATAGGAGCGCATACAGATCCTGTTAACAGCGCTGAAATGTATATCTTACTGAAGCCAAGAGACCAGTGGAGAAATAATGCAACACAGCAAGAGCTTGAAGAATATATAAGGCAGGATTTTGGAGAGATGCCGGGTGCTTTAACAAACTTTACGCAGCCAATTCAAATGTCGGTTGATGAATTATTGGAAGGCGTCAGAGCAGAACTGGCTATTAAACTTTTCGGAGGTGACCTTGAAGTATTAAAAAACAAAGCCGATGAAATTGCTGCTCAAATAAAAAATGTTAATGGAGCCGCCGATGTGCAAGTTGACCAGGTATCGGGCGCCCCACAATTAAGTATTGTAATTAATCGCCACGAAATAGCACGTTACGGAATAAATGTTGAAGATGTTCAGCAAGTTGTCAGAACTGCAATCGGAGGTGAAACTGCCGGACAAATTTTTGAAGATGTAAAACGGTTCGATATTTATGTGCGCTTTGAAGAAGAATTCAGAAAAGATATGAATTCTATCGGCGCTTTATTAATTGAATCACCATCCGGTATCGAGGTGCCTTTAAGTCAGTTAGCAGAAATTAAAGAAGTAGTTGGACCGCGCCAGATTACGCGGGAGAGTAACCAGAGATTTATTACTATACAGTGTAATGTAGCAGGACGGGATATAGGTTCATTTGTTGAAGAAGGACAAAATGTAATTGAGAGTAAAGTAAAACTTCCAACAGGGTATTTTGTAACGTGGGGCGGTCAGTTTAAACTGCAGCAGGAAGCTAATGCAAGACTATCGGTTGTAGTTCCGATTACACTCTTTATAATTTTCATTATGCTCTTTTCAAGCTTTAACTCTCTGAAAAATTCTCTGCTGATATTCTTAAATATACCATTGGCTTTAGTCGGCGGAATAGTTGCTTTGTGGATTTCCGGGCAGAACCTTTCTGTGCCGGCATCAGTAGGGTTTATTGCTTTATTCGGTATAGCTCTGTTGAATGGAATTGTATTGGTAACCTATTTAACCCAGCTAAGAATGGAAAGGGTTAAGTGTTGATGAAACTTCAATTCAAGGAGCGTGTTTAAGAGTAAGGCCGGTTTTAATGACCGCGCTTGCAGCAGCATTAGGAATGATACCGCTTCTCTTTGCTACGGGAATAGGAAGCGAAGTGCAGAGACCTTTGGCAACAGTTGTAATTGGCGGATTGGTTACTTCAACCGCTTTAACATTATTGGTTATACCAGCCTTATACAAATGGTTTGCAATTAAAGTAACTGAAGGTGAAATGTGAAAGGAATATGGGCATAAGGTATAAGGGTATATGGTATAGAGGCGAATCCCTTATACCCTATACCTATATACCTTCATACCTCACTGTTTAACTTAACATTAAAAATTTTTAGGAGAAAGTATGAAAGAAGTAAAAGCTATAATCAGACAATTCAAACTAGATAGTGTTATTACCGAGCTACATAAAATAGAGGGTTTGCCGGGTATTACAATTTCTGAGATTAAGGGATTTGGTAAATTTAAAGGGAGAGATGAGGAAATGACAATAAGTGAAGGTTTACACCAGTTAGTTCCAAAAGTAAAAATTGAAATTGTTGTGCATAATGATTTGGTTGATGAAATAGTAAATACAATTCAGAGAACAGCCCACACCGGCAACCCGGGAGATGGAAAAATATTTTTAACTAATTTAGAAAATGTAGTGAAGATAAGAACGAATGAAAGAGGCGAAATCGCCATCTAATTGTTCTGCCAAATCATTTTAATCTATGAGTAAGCCATGGAAAGGAGATGAAGCAATGTATAAATATTTCCGATTGGTAACTGTTTTTATTTTATTATTGTCAATCATTCTAAATAAGAGTTTGTTTGCACAACAGGACGAGCAAAACACTGAGGATAATAAAATTGGAAAAGCTGTTGAGTATTTCTTAGGCCAGATTGTCACGGAAAAAAATTACTTTGACAGTATTCGAAATTTTTATGAAAGAGTTCTTGAAATTGACAGCACAAATTATGATGCGCTAACTAACCTTGGAGTAATTTATCAGCAAAAGGGAGATATGGAAAAGTCACTCGGCTATTTTGAGAAAGCAGTAAAGTTCCATCCCCAGAAATCAAGAGTATACCACAACCTTGGCATTCTCAACAGTATAATGAGACGGCTTGATAATGCGATTATCAATCTTAATATAGCATCGGAACTTGACGCAACTAATTCAAACTCTATTCGTGTATTAGGAATTATTTATCTGCAGAATGAAATGTTCAGCGAAGCGATTGAAACTTTTCAGCGTGCTTTGAGCAGAGATTATTTTGATACTGAAAGCCGGTTAGGTAAGGCCCTTGCATACTGGTCGCAAAAAGATTATGATAAGGTTCTAGACGAGATAAATGAAATGCAGTCACTCGGATTGAGGTTCAATCGTATGGAGCTGCTGCTTGCTGACGTATATTTTAAGAAGAATGATTATGAGAAGGCAATGAAATACGCTAAGCTGGATGAAACAGAGAACTCATCTCAAGCTGAAGGTCATTACTTGCTTGGTGTTCTTTATGAATTGAAAGATGAAAAGGAAAAAGCAAAGAACGAATTTGAGGAAGCATCTGCAATTACTCGGCAAAATCCTAAAGCTCGTTTAGAGTTTAGTATCAACACATTCTTTAACGGTGGTGAAAATTAATTAAAGATTATTTAATATGACCGGACTATCGCAAATAATTATTGGTGCGTTTTTACTCAGCTTAATTCATGCATCAATACCGAATCACTGGTTACCGTTGGTTGCGCTTTCAAAATCTGAAAAATGGACTGAGAAATTTACAATGAGCGCAACAGCCATTGCCGGATTTTCTCATACATTAAGCACTATTATCATTGGAATCATTGTAGGATTTCTAGGCTACAAATTATCCGGCTCTTATTCATTTATAGTTGGAGTAATAGCGCCAAGCTTACTGATACTGCTTGGAATTATTTATCTTTTTTTGAGCATTAGGGATAACAGACATCATCACCATCATCACGATATTCAAATTGCTGATGTAAAAAAGAAAACTACTTCTGCAATAATTATTACTTTAACAATCTCAATGTTTTTCTCTCCTTGCCTAGAAATAGAGGCATATTATTTCGTTGCAAGTAAACTTGGTTGGGCAGGAATAATCTCCGTTTCTGTAATTTACACTCTTGTTACTATTGCCGGGATGCTGCTTCTTGTTTGGCTGGGAATGAAAGGTGTAAGAAAAATTAAATCTCACTTTCTCGAACATCACGAAAAAACTATTACGGGAATTTTGTTAATAATTTTGGGAATAGCAGGATATTTTATAAGATAAAAAAACCAGGTTGGATTTTACAATGTCTTACGACTAATAAGGTGTGTATATGAAAAAACATCAAATAGGTTCTGAATAAAAAAATTATGGCACAAAAACACAATCATTCACATACTCATCAAACACAAAATTATAATAAAGCATTTGGTTTCGGTATTATATTAAATGTAATCTACATTGTGGTCGAAGTTGTATTTGGATTAATTATTAATTCAATGGCATTGATAGCTGATGCCGGACATAATTTAAGTGATGTTTTAGGATTAGTGCTTGCATGGGGTGCTGCTTATTTAGCTCAGAGATCCGCTACAAGCAGCAGAACTTACGGCTTAAGAAAATCAACTATCTTAGCGACACTTTTCAACGCAATAATTCTTTTAACTGCTGTAGGCGCTATTACAATTGAATCTATCCGGAAGATTATTGAGCCGGAGCCACTAGGCGGCACAACTATGATGGTTGTTGCAGGTATTGGTGTTATAGTCAATACTTTAACAGCATTGCTTTTTATGAAAGGAAGAGAAAAGGATATAAATATTAAAGGAGCTTTTCTTCATATGGCTGCTGATGCAGGAGTTTCTCTTGGTGTTGTTGCAGCAGGATTTCTAATTAATCTCACAGGCTTCTTTTTGCTTGACCCTATAATCAGTCTTGTAATAGTAATTGTTATAACAATTGGAACATGGAGTTTATTAAAAGATTCATTTCATCTATCAATGGATGCTGTTCCAAGAAACATAGATTTTGAGGAAGTAAAAAAATATTTAAGCTCCCTTGAAGACGTAAAAGAAGTTCATGATTTACATATATGGGCAATGAGCACTACAGAAACTGCGTTAACAGTTCACCTTGTAATTCCGGATGAAAAGAAGGATGATAAATTCTTAAGCAAAGTCTGTGAACAGCTTCACGACAAATTCGGCATCGAACATTCAACAATACAGATTGAAAAGAATGCACAAAGTGCAAACTGCGACGGAGAAAATGTTTAAATTCAACAGCGCTTTTACACTGTCTTTCTCATCCCTGGATATTTTATAAGCTGAATAAAATTGGTTTTTACAATGGCTCACAACCATTTATAAAAATGTAGGGATTTAGTTAAAGAATATTGCAATCCTGCAGTCTCTATCTTCATTATCTAATAATTTTAATTGCCCTAAAATTATTGAATGCTTCCCCTAAGTTATTTAATAAAATTTATATTGATAATTATTTAACTTAAGGAGAAAGAATAATTGTTTATAAAAAACTGATTTTAATATGTATAATAATTTCAAATTTGATTTCAAAATCTTTGACAGCTTCCCTGATATGTGTTTTATTATTTCGGGCAGCGGTGTGATTTTAGATTTTAATTCTGCAGTAAAAGAAACTTTAGGTTTTTATGAAAAAGATATCCTAAATAAAAAATTATTTGACTTTATTGATGAACCTTATTTAGAGAAGTCACAAAGTATTATAAACGATTATATAGAGACTAAAAGGGGAAATATTTTTGTTAAGATTAAAAGAAAAACCGGACTCCTTGATGCTGATTTAACATATATGCCTTTTAATTATAATGGTAATAGAAATATTTTTGTACTTGCGAGAGATATTACTGAGGAAAAAGATAAGGAACTCAATCTAATGCGTTTCTATTCAATTGCAAATAGAACTGTAAATCCAATTCAGATAACTGATGTAGATGGTAAAGTGATTTATGTTAATCCTGCCTTCGTTAAAGCTAGTGGTTATAGTGAAGAGGAATTAATTGGAAAAAACCCTAATGTTTTTGGCAGCGGGAAATATTCAAAAAAGTTCTGGGAAAATATGTGGAATACAATTAAAAGCGGTAAAGTTTGGGTGGGTGAAATTGAGGATAGAAAAAAATCAGGTGAACCTTTTTATACACAGGTTATAATATCTCCCATAACTGATGATGAAGGAGAAATAACCGGTTTCTTCGGGATGCATCATGATATTGGTGAAAAAAAGATGCTCGAAAAAAATTTAATCCATTCCCAGAAAATGGAAAGCATCGGATTGCTTGCAGCAGGAGTTGCACACGAAGTTGGGAATCCGCTTGCATCGATATCAGCCTTAGTACAGGTAGTTCAAAGAACTACCAATGATGAATTTGCAAAGGAAAAATTAGAATTAATTAAAAGCCTGGTAAAAAGAATATCTAAAACAATAAGGGATCTTGTTGATTTCTCTCGTCCTTCAAATTATGAGCTTTGTGTAACAGATATAAATAAAAATATATTGGATGCAGTTGAAATAATTAAAGCTGGTACCAAAGTGAGCATCGAGTTCGATCTTAAACTCAACTCTGATATTCCTCATTTAGCCCTTATACAGGATCAGATACAGCAGGTTTTTGTAAATATTCTGATTAATGCGGTTGATGCAATTGCCGATGATAAAAAAGATCTTAAAAAAATTTCTGTTTCAACTGATATAATCAATGATAATTTAATTATTATTTTTGAGGATACTGGCACCGGCATTTCTGAAAAAAATATAACGAAAGTTCTTGAACCGTTTTTCACTACAAAAGAAGAAGGTAAAGGAACAGGATTAGGTTTATGGATAACATATGGAATTATAAAAAGTTTTCAAGGTGACATAAAAGTAGAAAGTACAAAAGGTGATGGTGCAAAGTTCACTATAACATTACCTGTAAATAAATAATCCTTATGAGTATAAATATATTAATTGCAGATGATGAAGAGCAGATAAGGGAGCCTCTCTCTTTTGTTTTAAAGAAAGAGGGATATAACTGTAAAACTGTTAAGGATGGTTCCAGTGCAGTAAAAGCCTTACAGGCAGATAACTACGATATATTAATTACGGATATAAAAATGCCGGGGTTAAATGGCATTGAAGTGCTGGAGCAATCCAGAGAAATATCTCCTGAAACTATTGTTCTCTTTATTACTGCATATGGTTCAGTTGAAACTGCAATACAGGCATTAAGAAAAGGGGCGGCAGATTATCTTTTAAAACCTCTCGACTTTGATGAAGTGATAGTTAGATTAAAAAATCTTATCAGGAATAAGGACCTCCTTCGTGTAAATAAAATACTAAGAAAACAGATTGATACTAATTATAATTTTGAAAATATAATCGGCAAATCACCTGTTATGAAAAAAATATTTGAAATTGTAAAACAGGTAAGCGAAGCAAGCACAAACATTCTTATAACCGGGGCAACAGGTACGGGAAAAGAATTAATTGCACGGGCAATTCATAACAACAGCAGCCGGAAAGATAAACCATTTGTTCCTGTTAATTGCGGAGCCATTCCTGAAAACTTATATGAATCGGAATTCTTTGGTTATAAGAAAGGAGCTTTTACAGGAGCAGATACAAACTATGAGGGTCTATTCAAATCCGCTGATTCAGGAACTATTTTTCTGGATGAGATTGCTGAACTTCCCGGGCATATGCAGGTCAAGCTGCTGAGAGTACTTCAGGAAAAAGAGATAAGACCTTTAGGCTCAAGCTCTACTATAAAAATTGATGTGAGAATATTGGCATCTACAAATAAAAACCTTGAGGAAGAAGTAAAAAACGGATCTTTCAGGGAAGATTTATTTTACAGGATAAATGTTGTTGAATTAAAACTGCCTTCTCTGGCAGAAAGAAAAGAAGATATTCCCCTTCTGGTTGATCATTTTATAAGTAAATATAACAGTGAGCTTAATAAAAATATAAAGGGAGTAGATAACGAAGTTATGAAATTACTTATGAGTTATGACTGGAAAGGTAATTTAAGAGAACTGGAAAATATGATTGAAAGAGCTGTACTGCTTTGTCAGGAAAGTATTATAACACCAAAATATTTACCCTCACATATAGTGGAAAGTGAAAATGAGTTTTACCCGGATGACCTGAGCGAAGCACTTGATGCTTTTGAACAAAATCATATTAATGAAATGTTAAAAAGAACTGAAGATAACAAAACCGAAGCGGCTAAACTTCTTGGTGTTGATCCATCCACTCTTTACAGAAAAATGAATAAAAATATAAAAAATTAATACTACCGGGCTTGATATTTATTATAACTATTATCAACCGCATTTATTAATTGACTGGTTCCAGCGATCAGATCAAACTTAACAACTAATTTATCATCGGCTTTTATTAAACCAAAAAAAGCTGAGGGAGGCTCAATGTTAAAATCATGCATTGATAATTCTTTACTCCCGACTAAATTAAATTTTCCATCAGATAATTTTTTAACTTTTATAAGGATATCGACTGTTCTTTTGTACCCCGCAATTGAAAGATTTCCAGTTGTTTGTAGTTCAAACCAACCTCCAAACTCTTCCGCTTCAGATACAATATTACTATTAAGCAGCTCATAAAGGATAAAAGGAAATTTATCAGCCTTCATAGCCTCATACATATCATCATTCATTATTTCGTTACCGCAATCAAGATTTTTTACAACGATTGAAACTACAACTTCAGATTCAAATTTCTGATTTCTGTTTCCTGCTGTTGCTATACTGTCATTCTTAATAAAAGAATATCCGTCAATCATATTTGTCGTGCAGGTGAAATCATTAATCGTCGAAGTCCCTTCTATCCATAACTTGCTTCCGGGGAGCGTTGTATATTCAACTCTGGTTTTAATTTGCGAAAAGAGTAATGGAACCTGAATAAAGAATATTAAAATATATATATAATAATTTAGCATTTTACTTCTCTACTTTCTGTTCAGGAACAAATCAAATTTTACAGTTATTTCATTTCCTGTTGTTACAGTTCCTAAAAACATACTCGGAGGCTCGACACCAAAATCAGTCATCAAAAGTTTTTTATCTCCTTTAAATTCAAATTTATTTTCATTGTGTTTTATAACTGTAACCATCAAATCTACTGGTTTTTTTGTTCCTGCAATTGTTAGATTTCCTGCTGCTTTTATTTTTATGGAATCGGCTGTATTACTAAAAGAAAAAACAGCTTTAGAATTAAGATCAAATATAATATTGGGGTTGTCTTCTGCTAACAAAGCTTCCTGCATATTTTCATCCATTGATTCCTTACCGCTATCGAGTTTTTTAACTGGAATTATCAGCTTAAGATTAGAAATTTTTAATTCCTCTTTAGAGTTTTTTTCATTAACAGAATTTTCAATTATTAATGAGCTTATAATTTCTTTTGCATTAATTGTAAAATCATGTAATGTTGAAGTCCCTTCTAGCCAGAGTTTACTTTCGGCCTGGAACCGGGATATTAATGAATTTTTTGTTTGGCTAAACCCAGCCGCTGATATTAAGATTAACAATAAAACTAAATAAACCGACTTTAAGTTTTTCATTTTTACTCCTTACTTTAATTAATTTTTTATTCTGCTATTACATAGCCAAACATCATGCCGGATAATTTTTAGCTGTAAAGAATTAAAAACAAAAAACTCTTATCCATTTCACATTGCAGTTCTGCAAGATCACCCATCATTTCATTGCATAGCTGCAATGGGTAAACAATCAAAATCTAAGTTTCGGGTTTTTTTTTGAATGGTACTTCATTTGACTACTTGCCATAGCTCTAAACAAAAAGCATTTAATAAAAAAGTATTAACCAATTTTAGGGAGGAAAAAATGAAACGGTCTTTAATATTAACTGTCAGTTTAATATTTGTATTCTTATTTGGTATAACAAAAGAGCAACCGGCCCAGGAGAGGGATTTACAATACTTCAGGTATCCGGATAAAAGAGGTCTTAATGTTTTTGAAACTTCTAAAATGGATACTATAACTTTCGATGGTTTAAAGGTGCTGGTTGGCGCGGCATCAACACTTCAATTCCAGGGAATTGACCACAGCAATAAAGCAAATTTTGTTGATGACGGTACTGGTAAAAATATTAACCAGCTTAAGGAATTGAGTAATAATTTCAATCTTCCAAGTGCCAATCTTGACCTTGATGTTCAACTTGCAAATGGTGTAAGAATGCATTTAAGAACATATCTTTCATCAAGAAATCATACTAACACATACGTAAAGGGGGGTTATCTTCAGATAGATAAACTGGATTTCATAGATGAAGGATTTTTGGATGAGGTTATGGATTTTATTACAATTAAAATTGGTCATATGGAAAATAACTATGGCGATGCACACTTCAGAAGATCAGATAATGCAATGGCTTTATTCAACCCTTTTGTGGAAAATTATATTTTAGATGCATTTACCACTGAAGTTGGCGGCGAAATATATTATAATAATAATAATATCATTGGTATGATAGGTTTTACTAATGGAAAACTTAACCAGAATGTTAATGACGGCGGGGCTACAAATATTGCATTTTTAGCAAAGCTCGGTTTTGATAAACAATTCAGCAATAACTTCAGACTTCGTTTAACAGGTTCCGTTTATACAAATAACAAGGCTTCCCGGATATACTTGTATGGTGGTGACAGAGCAGGTTCCCGCTATTATAGTGTAATGGAGAGTATTGCATCTACTGCCGATAACTTCTCCGGAAGATGGAATCCGGGATTTGCAGATAAACTTACTGCAATTATGATTAACACTTTTATCAAATTTAACGGACTTGAATTATTCGGGACGTATGAAAGACCGGAAGGTGGAGATTTCCGTGGGGCTGCTGAAACAAGAGCCTGGAATCAATTTGCTTTTGATGCTATTTACAGGTTTGGAATGGATGAGAACTTCTATGCAGGGGTAAGATACAATACTGCAAAAGGTAAGCTTGCCAATATAAATCCGAATGAGGTTACTATTAACAGGATTCAGGCAAGCCTTGGATGGTTTTTGACAGAAAATATTCTTGCAAAATTAGAATATGTTAATCAGACTTATAATGACTTCCCCGTTAATAATATTTATAGAGAGGGAAAATTTAGCGGGTATGTAATAGAAGCAGTTATTTCATTCTGATAATACTTTAACCGGCAGGGCTGTTTTTTAAAAACAGCCCTGTTTTTTTTTGAATACCAAAAATAATTTTAAAAAAAATTTGAATTCTTAAACGTTTAAAAACTTATGAAAAATATACTTTTCTATGGTTCAGATTTTATGTTCAGTTACAGCTTTTTAATTTATCTGCAAGATAGATTTAACGTTACAATAACAACAAACATAGATGACTTCAAAGTGATTTTTAGTTATACAAAGTCTGATATCGTTATTATGGATATAGAACCTTCAAAAGCAACGGAAATAATTTGTGAGGATATACATCATTTAAAAAGTAACATACCCATTGTACTTATTTATGTTTTTAATAATAAGGTAAAAGACTTCGATGAAAGAATAAGAAAATATGTCAAATCAATATTTTATAAACCGTTTGATATATTCGGCGATCAGATCAAACTTAACAATTAATTTATCATCAGCTTTTATTAAACCAAAAAAAAGCTGAGGGAGGCTCAATGTTAAAATCATGCAATATAGAAGTCCCCTTGAGCCAGAGTTTACTTTCTACCTGAAACCGGGATATTAATGAATTTTTTGTTTGGCTAAATGCTGGTGCAGATATTATGATTATTAGTAAAACTAAATAAACCGACTTTTACTTTTTCATCTTTACTCCTTATTTGAATTAATTTTTCTGCTATTTAAATAGGGTGGTCGAATGCAATAAACTACAATTAATATTTTGCTGTGATTTGACTTTATTTCTGTATCTAACCGAAATAAGATCAGTGAATGCTTCCCTGCTTTAGAAGACTTTCTTTCATATAAATATGAACCGCATCTTTGGCTGATGATTTAAATGTAATGAATACATCAATCCCCATTTTCTTTAATTCCAGGAAGTGAATTCTGTCCATCCCCCTTGAGATGATTGTTTCGCAGCCTTTTAAATCTTTCTGTTGTACGTCATGGCTGTCTTTAATAAACTCAGATGTTTTTATTCCTGTTTCCCCGATCTCATATACCAGGTATCCTTTTGTCCGTGTAAAAGGCGAATTGATTGTTATCCCGTCGTTGGACTCGATTGCAATTTTCATTTTGGTTCCCTCCTTGTTAATAGTTCCCCACTTATTTCAGCAGTTTATTTATTTAAAAATACTCTTCATATTTTCTATCTGGTTTTTTTTGCAAATCTTTTATGATTTGCTGATTTATAAACTTTTAAACTCCTGCACACCCGGCATTTATCGGGCACCTTATCATATAATTCTATATCCAAATAATATTGACAAACATCATGCCGGATAATTTTTGGTTGTAAAGAATTAAAAACAAAAACTCTGATTATTTCACATTGCAGCTCTGCAAGATCGCTCATCATTTCATTGCATAGTTGCAATGTTCGGGTCTTACAGGGTTTGTTTATTTCAAAATAATATCAGTGTAAACAATCAAAAATCTAAGTTTCAGGAATTTTTTTTGAATGGTACTTCATTTGACTACTTGCTATAGTTCTAAAACAAAAAGTATTAACCAATTTTATTGAGGAAAAAATGAGAAGGATATTAATAATAATTCTAACAGCCATAGCAGCATATCCATTTAACTATGTTATCCCTCAACAAAAGGACACATCTAAAACGGTAGAATCAATTTATGACGAGGGATTCTGGTCAATAGGAAAAGACGATAAATTGAGAATTTTCGCTTGGACGCAGGAGGATTATCGGCTATATGATGCTAAATTCCCATCTGATAATACTTTTCTTAACAGAAGAACAAGAATCGGTGTTTTGGGAACTTTAGAGAATATATTTAACTACCAGGTGATGGCAGCGTTTGAAAGAAGTAGCGATCCCGTCCAATTTGCCTGGGTGGAATATGCCCAGCTTCCCTTCTTCAAGTTCAGGGCGGGTCAGTTCAAAGAACCTTACAGCAGAGAAGAGCTGACACCCGACCTGTACCTTGATATACTTGAACGTTCTATAATGACCTCGAATCTCTCTCCCGCGCAGGACTTAGGCATCATGATACACGGAAAGCTTGGTTCAGACATCATTGAATACGGACTCGGTGCTTTCAACGGAAGGGGCAAGAACAAGATAGACAATACCGACGACAAAGACGTTGCGGGACGGATCGACCTGAATCCTTTCAATACCACAGGAAATGATTTCCTGAAAGGACTTTACATCGGAGGTGCATTCACTACGGGACATCAGGAAGAGAGCTTCAAAGGAGTGAGCTATAAGACGGCAGGTCAGACGAACTTCTGGACGTTCAACGACTCGGTTAAGATAGACGACAAACGTACAAGAGTCGAAGCAGACTTTGAATGGCTCTGGGGGCCAGTGAATGTAAAAGCCGAATGGAGCATGAACAAGTTCAATAACGTAACCAAAGGGTCATTGAAGGAGAACATAGAGTTTAACGGATGGTTTGTGTCGGCGGCTGTTTTATTGACGGGCGAAGCGAAAACACGGAACAAACCCGTTGTTCCAAAGAACGAATTCGACCCGCTGAAAGGAAACTGGGGAGCCGTTGAGCTGGCATTGAGGTACGAGCAGTTCGAGGCGAAGAACAATCCTATCCTGAGAGGTTTTGCTGTTGGTACGGACAAAGTAAATTCATTGTCAGCGGGACTGAACTGGACTCCCAATAAGCATGTCCGTCTCAGTGCAGATTACATCCGTACAAAATTTAATAATGAACTAATGATTGAAGGCGATAAATTCGACAGCGAAAACCTGTTCTTATTCCGTTTTCAATTTGAAATATAAAAATAAAGAAAGGAATTTAAAAATATGAGCTCGGAATCAGACTCAACTACCTTATCGGGAAGTAAATCGATTGACGCGGCCGTGGGACGCGGTTTCTGGGTGCGGTGTGGAGACCAATTCGGCCTGCAACTCGTTCGCGAATATCTCATCCCCGCAGAGACGAATAATTTTTGGTATTCTCTCGGGGGCATACTCGGCATTTCGCTTGCGGCGGAGTTTTTGACGGGTTTTATTCTCCTTTTCAAATATGTACCCGACGCCGGGCTGGCTTTTGGCATAACTCAATCTCTTCTTAACTCACCGACCTGGAAAATTGTTCTTAACTTCCACTACTGGAACTCATTTCTTATTTTCGGTCTCCTGATGCTGCACATGATGCGCGTATTCATCAGCGGGGCGTATCGGGGGAACAAAATAGGGCTTTGGTTCGTGGGCATCTTCCTTGCGGGGCTCATTTTCGTTGCTTACATCACCGGCGAGGCGTTGCACTGGGATGAAGTCGGCTTTGCCGTCCCATGGCACACATCGGAGTTTTTTCAGGCAATCGGCATGGAGAATTTTTTCCAGTACACGTTTGCCGATCTTCTCTCTATCCCTTCGGCAACCGTCAAGCTTGTTCAGCTCTACGGCGTGCATGTGGGAATTATCCCGGTCCTGATAGCGCTTGCCATCGTACTTCATTTCTATCTTATAAAAGAGAAGGGAACTTCTTTGCCTTTTTGGAAAACCGCCACCGGCCGTAAGGAGCCCTTCAGTGAACATATAAAAATGTGGTTCATCTGGAGCGTGCTTATGCTCGGTTCCGTTCTCCTCATATCCGCTTTTGTGCCGAGGGACGCAGGGATCGCGCCGCAACTTTTACCAACTTCTCCACTCTATGGCGCTGAGGGCGGGCCCGGCAAGCTTGGAGCAATCCCCACCTTCCCCATAAGCTGGACGCACGGCATGAATGTGTTTGTTGCGGAATATTTGGGAATTGAACCGAATATATGGGGAACAGTCATCGGAATGGTTTTGATGCTCGGAGCCCTCGTTGCCGTTCCTTTTGCAGACAAAGGCAAACGCGAACCGCTGAGTTCCGGCGAAGCGTTTGACTGGAAACGGAGATGGCTTGCCTTTGCCTGTATCGCGCTCTTCTGGATAATATTTATCATCGGCGTAGTTCAAAATTATACGGCTCATGAAGGATAAAGACCGATTATTGGAAGAAATTGAAGAGAAAAAGAAATTGCAAATGAAATATTAAAAGAGGAAAAATAAAATGTCACTATCATCAAATGAATTCTGGACAGTTCTGCACGGCTTAGTTTTCGGGACTGTATTTCTGCTGGCATTCACAGGTGGATTCGAAGCGTTCTGGAGCTTGGGAAAAGAAACATTGACCGATTTCGGTTTGAGAAGAAAAGTTAAACGGTTGCTTTATGGGACGTGGACGATGGCTGTATTAAGCTGGGTAACGGTTATAACAGGTACGTATATAATATATCCATGGTACAGAGCCAAGGGGCCAACAAGTCCGCGTTCTATACTATTAGCTAATCCTGAAACTAAACTCTGGCATACTTTTGCTATGGAGTGGAAAGAGCACGTTGCGTGGTTCGCACCTATATTAGCAACTGTCGTGGCGATTGTAGTTACTTATTACGGCATCAGACTTTCAGAAAATGAGCAGATTAGAAAAGCAATTTTTATCCTTTTCATAGTTGCATTTTGTGCCGTAGCGGTTGCCGGGTTGTTCGGTGCATTTATAAATAAAGTAGCACCGATTATATAACTTTATAGAAAGGAGTAAAATCATGGACGCAATTAAAAAAGAAAAAAATATTAAAGCTGTCTTAGAGCCCGCTAAACCAAAAGCTTCAGGGATGGCTCTGGCGGCAATTCTTTCTGGTTCTATTGGATGTTTTATAATTGGACTTGCAATTATTCTGGCTGTTATTAGCGGTGATATCAATAACTTTCTTAACTGGTGGAACCCCGTAGGACCGCTTTCAGGGAAAACGGGTGTGGGCATTATTGCATGGCTTCTGAGCTGGCTATTACTCCATTTCGCCTGGAAGGACAAAGAAATTAATTATAACCTGGTTTTAGCTATTTCATACGTACTCTTGATTCTGGCTTTTATTTTTTCGTTCCCGCCATTTTTTCAAATGTTTGAACATTAAATCTCATGTTTGACTATAAAACACAAATAAGTGAAATAGTAAAGTCCAATTTCCAAACTGCAAGGATTTTTGATTATTTCGGTCTGGATTATTATTGCAACGGCAGGAAAACGCTTCAAGAATCCTGCAAGGATAAAGGAATACATACATCCTTAATACTATCTGAACTTTCTACTTTGACCGATTTCTATAAATACGGCGAGTCTACTGCCGATAACGTCATCTCCGGAAGATGGAATCCGGGATTTGCAGATAAACTTACTGCAATTATGATTAA
>CAZEWJ010000047.1:0-26130 GCA_964515875.1 uncultured Ignavibacteriaceae bacterium
TGACAGTCTTCGACTCCGCTCAGACCGACGAATTTAAATATTCACACAGCCTCTACTAAAGGGAGACAGATTTAAACTTTATTCTATGTCTCTTTTATCCGTAGGGATAGAAAAAGTTTCCACAATGCTGTTGTTCTTTACAATCACAGCGCTAAGCTTATTTCCGGTATATACGGAAGTATCAATATAAGCTGCATTATTCGCTTTATGAAATACAACATCATTCTGACGGGTATGACCTACAATCTGTAATTTACCAATGTTAAGTAGTATATCTCTTGTCCAGAGAATTCCATGATCATTCATTAAATTTAATTTCATTACCTTATCAACCTGATCAATATTATCAAGAACTTTTTTAGGAAGACGTGACTTGAAGTAGGAAGAAATTCCTGCGTGGCATATAAAGCAATCATCCAGATCATAAAAAAGAGGAGCCTTAATTATTACTTCCAGATGTTTGTACATCTCTTCAATCTTGTTTGAATATGAACGAACTGTAGTTTCGGAGCCGTTGTGAATCCATATACTCCCCATCTCACTACCAGGATAATGTATGAAATGATAGAACATATAATCATGGTTACCAGGAGTAAATTTTATCTTTTCAGAAATTACAAAATCAACAGCTTCATAATTGAAATTACCCCTGTCAACAAGATCACCGACACTATAAATTTCAATGTTGGGATATTTCTGTTTTATCTGTGATACTAATTCCTTAAGCGTAAAATAACAGCCATGAATATCACCTATTACAGCAACCATTTTCCTCTCATTAGTTTAGGAAACAAGGAAAAAATTCTGAAGGTATTTTGTAAGTTGAAAAAGATATTCAAAAAGATTAACCCCTGTTCAGTTTGTTGAAAAAATCCTCAATCTTCTGAATTCAACTCTGAATACATTTGCAATAGCTTCATTAGAACAAAATCCTTGGTAAGTACAAACACCTTTGGCAAAGCCCGAATCACCAAGTAAAGAATTAGCCAATCCGTTCTCAGCAATATTTAATATATAACCTATGGATGCATTATTCAACCCGTAACTTGCAGTTCGTGATACAAGTGAAGGCATGTTTGGAACACAATAATGGATTACATTGTGCGCTATAAAAACAGGATCTGAAATAGATGTAAGTCTGCTCGTTTCTATGCAGCCTCCCTGGTCAATTGAAACATCTACAACAACGGCACCTTTCTTCATTTGTTTAACCATCTCTTCTGTTATAATATGAGGTGCTTTTTCACCTTTAATAAGAACAGAGCCTATTAAAACATCCGCAAACTTTACACCACGCGAAATTGTATATGGATTTGCCATTACAGTAGTAATTCTGTTTTTAAACTCTGATTCAATTTTTCGCAGTCTTAGTAAATCTTTATCAAGTACAATAACCTGTGCACCTCTTCCCAAGGCTGCCCTGACAGCGGTTGTACCAACAACACCCGCACCAATAATAACTACAGCAGCAGGTGCTACGCCTGGAATACCACCAAGTAATACACCTCTTCCTCCTTTATTAAAGCTTTCCAGATATCTCTCTGCAACCTGAATAGAAAGCTGCCCGGCAATTTCACTCATTGAATTAAGAATTGGAAGACTTCCATCTTTTTCAATAAGCTCATAACCTATTGCAGTAATTTTTTTATTAAGAAGCTCTGTTACTATTTTTTTCTTTCCCACGGCAAGATGTAAAAATGAAAAGAGTATCTGGTTTCCCTGAAGAATCTCAACTTCTTTTTCAGTTAAAGGAGCAACTTTAATAATCATCTCTGAAAGTTTATAAATTTCTTCCTGGCTGAAGACAATGGTTGCACCTGTTTTAATAAAATCTTCGTCGCTGAAATTACTTCCCACACCAGCTTCTGATTCAATAAAAACAGTATGCCCAAGTCTGGTTAAGGAATCAATCCCCGCAGGAGTAAGAGCTACTCTTCTTTCTTCATTATGATTTTCTTTTGGTATGCCTATCCGCATTTAAATATTTTCTATTTAAATGAAAATTACCTATTAAAGGAAAGATATTCAAGATGAGGTATTTTGAGATTGAAATGAAAAAAGACTATTAAGTAATTTAATACAATCGTAATCCTACTCTTACTCTTACTCTTAATCCTACTCTTACTCTTAATCCTACTCGATTTAGACTCGATTAAAAGTAAGATCGCGATTAAGATTAAAACTAAGATGTGAAAATCGTCCTAGCGCAGGCAGGTTTAAATCTAATTTAGTTTTCTAACCAAACAAAAGTTTAACAATGAACAAGGCGCCCAGCATACCAGCTATATCCGCAAGTAAACCGGCAGGAAGTGCATGCCTGGTATTCCTGATGTTGACTGCACCGAAGTAAACTGCAAGAACATAAAAGGTTGTTTCGGTGCTTCCATAAAAAGTTGAAACAAGTATTCCCATAAATGAATCGGGTCCATGTACAGAAATTATTTCTGCCATAATTCCGAGCGAGCCGCTTCCTGATAAAGGACGCATCAGAGCCATTGGTAAAGCTTCTGCCGGCATTCCAATTAAATCTGTAATAGGACGAATAATTACTATCAACCAATCCATTCCACCACCCGCTCTGAAAATGCCGATAGCCATTAACATTCCGACTAAATAAGGTATTATTCTTATAGCAATATTAAATCCTTCTTTAGCACCTTCAATAAACTGCTCGTAAACTTTTACTTTTTTCAAAGCACCATAGCCAATGAAGGTAAATATTAATAAAGGAATAGCAAGTATTGAAACTGTATTAATTATTTCGCGGAAAGTTTCGGGACTAAACCAGCTAAATAAAGAAGGGATTATTCTACCAACGCCTGAAAAGAAAAAAATAACAGCCAATAATATCAGACCAAGAGTTATGAAAATTCCTTTGCCATTTCTTTTTATCCATCCCGAAAAATCATTTCTCTTAAGTGGGAATTTTTCAAGGGTTTTTGCGGCAAGAACTCCTGTTACGGTAGCACAGAAAGATCCAAACAAAGATGTACCAATAATTATTGCAGGTTCTGAACTCCCTGCTGCTGCCCGGATTGCAATAGCTGTGGCCGGAATTAAAGTCATTCCTGCTGTGTTAATTGCAAGAAAAGTTACCATTGAATTAGTAGCAGTTCCTTTATTCGGATTTAGTTTATCAAGCTCTTCCATTGCTTTAAGTCCGAAAGGAGTTGCAGCATTTCCTAACCCAAGCATGTTTGCAGAGATGTTCATTATCATCGAACCCATTGCAGGATGATCTGCCGGAACATCAGGAAATAATTTTTTAGTAAGCGGCTTAAGCCAGTTTGCTATTATCTTTATTAAACCTGCATCCTCAGCAACCTTCATAACACCAAGCCAAAGAGCCATTATTCCAATTAAACCAAGAGCAATGTTAACGGCTGTTTGCGCATAATCAATAGCAGAGTTTGTAACTTCTTTCATCTTAAGAAAAGATGCTTCTTCCAAAATTAATTTTGCTGAAGCATTTGTTTCAGATATAAATAATAATGAAGCAAGTGAAGCGGTGATATCATCATCTTCTCCGGATATAGAAGCAATTTCCCTCCAGACTTCGGGACTTTTATCATCTATATTAAAGAAAAATACTTTTTTATTTTCTTGTGGATCAACAGATAATTTTCCTGAGAGAGAAATATCCTTTTCGATTTTAACATTGTAAAAAGAATTAAAATCTTCTTTATCAACAAAAAATTTTACTTCATAAGATTTTTCTGAATCTTTATTAAAGGGTTCTGAGAACTCAATAGTTATCGGCAGTGGTTCTTCGTTCCTGTATTTATTATTCCCCATATTAATCAGGTCGGTTGAAACCGCAGTTATTATACCAATGAATAGTAAAGTCATCCAAACATAATTAAGCATTAATTTCCCTTAGTATGAAAGGATAATTGAATGGTTGAATAATTGAACGGATGAATGATTGAATGTTTTGTATTGGATTTCACTTTAAAAAGCATGTCTGTATAATTGCATTTATGGATGATCCTTATTCTTGAACTTGCACTTAAACTTTTTCACCCCCCAATTTCTTCGAACGCTTGAATCTCTTCTGTATCAATAAAAACTACACGGTTTAACTTAAGAGATTTCTCTTTCTCGTCAGTTTTTGAAGAATATTTTTTCAGATAATTTTTCCTGATCGAAGTGAGAAGCTTATTATCATCAACTTTTTTTATAAGGCCTGCAACAGATATTGAAAGAATGTTGTATATGGGAGCAAAATCCAATTTAGAATTCTTTTTCACTTTTTCCTCTTTTACAATTGTAAAGTTAACATCGGTCTCAAATTTCACATTTTCATACAGTTCATTTTTATCATCAAGGAAGAAATAAACATTCTTATCCTGGTAAAGAAAGGTAATTGTTATTTGAACTAACTCATCATCTTTAAGGTTTAAGGCAAGAACACCAATATGATTAGTATGAAGTTCTTTTTCAATATGCTGTAAATCTCTTATCTGTGTAACTATTTTCTTCATAAATTAAGAATCCTAAATTTCTTAGTTAACTATACAACGATTATGATTAATTGAAAAAATACATTTGGGGCAATGAGCAAGATTTTTATTATATGTTCCTGTTCTCGTTTCAAAGACCATTTTCTTAATTGAATTTTTAATCTCCTCCAAATCAGTTTTTTTGAGTTGCAGGCTTACTTTTTCATCGGGGTATTTTATGAAAATAATCTTTAGCTCAAATTCCTCAATATGTTTATATAAACGGCTCACAATATAGGAATAAAATTTTAATTGAGTTAAATAAGATTCAAATCTTTCATGAATTTCATTTATTTCAATGTCATCAGTTTTGAAATCAATTATGATTGCTTTCTTTCCTTCAAAAGCAATCCGGTCAATTATTCCAAACAGGAAATAATCTTCCTCTTTAGAATAAACTTCAAACTCGCTATTGTAATTTTTTAACTCGGATATTTCAGAATAAACTTTAGATTCATAATAATTAGTAAGATCAAAAACTATATCATCTGCAAAGTTCTCATAAGAAAAATCTTTCTCATTTTCCGTTTCGGGTCGGGATCGTTCCGAAAAAACCTGTACCTCATCCTTAACCAGAACAATAGCAGCTTTTCTCAGATCAGATTTTTCAATTTCCTTTTGCAAAATTTTATGAATTATCCTTCCCTTAACATCTCCAAAATTATGGAATGATTTCTCCTCATCATCTCTTGCCCCATTTTCTTCAAGCGGATTAAACTCATGTTTATGGGACTTTAGTTTATTTCTCCAATCTTTAAACTGCTCCATAAGCTTTGTAAATCCATATTCGTAAGTAAGCTGATACTTTAACGGGCACTGATAAAAGATTGAAAGTTTTGTTGCAGAAATTATTTCTCCTTCAGGAAGGTCATTTATTTTACCCAAATTCAGATTTTCAGGTAATTCGCCACTGCGGATTGCATCATTTAAATCAGCAGCATTTTCAAAATCTTCAATCTCTTTTATGATTGGAATATAGAAAGCAAGAGTTTTTTCTTCAGTAAGATATCCTTCATTTTCTTTTTTAAGAAATTTCAGTCCGGATAAAATTTTATATTCTTCAGAATCAAAATTTGGTTTAATACTTTCAGAAAGCATTCCCATAAATGAAGCTTCATTGTATTTGTAGTCTTTTTTAAAAGATGCCGAGATAAAAAGATAATCCATTGCTCTTGTTATCCCCACATAAAGTAATCTCTTTATTTCCGCAAGATCCTTCTTCTTAGCTATGTGATTAAAAATGTTTGCGACAGGTGCTGTTTCATACTCAGAAAAATAATTTTCATTCACAGGAACTTTGGTCAGAAGTCCGATTTTTTTTGCTGCTGTTATTTTCTTAGAGCTTACGGAACTCATCTGGGCAGTTTCATCGCACTTGTAAAGAAAAACAACTTTAAATTCCAAACCTTTTGCCTGGTGAAGCGTCATTATTTTTACAGAATTTGATTCTTCTGCAACAGAGGCTTGCGATTCATCTTCAGTTTTTTCAATAGATTCTTTAAGAAAGCTCAGGTAATCATATACAGTTCGGAAAGACTGCCGGTTAAATGATGTTGTAAGATTAATCAGCTTTTCAAGGTTAGCTAATTCCTGTGTACCATTTGGTTTTGATGCAAGGACTGATAAGTAATTTGTTTCATTTAAAATTTTTCTAAGAAGGATTGTTGGTTCATAGCTTTTTACAAGAGTAAGATTTGCGTTAATAATTTCAAAAACATTTAAAATTTCAAAATGAGTTTTACTGTAATTCTGAAGCTTATTCCAGTATTTAAATCCTGGTTCACGGGAGAGCTCAAAGACCTGCGCATCTGAAAGATTAAAGAAAGGGGATCTTAAAATTCCAACAAGTGCAGTATCATTATTTCTATCAAGCAGGAAACTAAAGTAGTTATAAATATCATACACACTCTGCTTCTGATAAAAACCTGTTCCACCAACAACACTAAAAGGTATTATATATTTTGAAAAAACTTTTTCGAGATCATTAAAATTTTTTCTTTTTCTTACAAGAACAGCAATGTCACACCAATTTATTTTTTCACTACCTTCCCGCCGGACAGGCAGGTTCTCTTTAATTAGCTTTAGGATTTTCTTTGCGACAAGTTCGGATTCCGAATTTTGCGAGCCTTTATCTTCATCACCAATTAAAATTTCAATTTTCCCTTTTACACTTTCACTTCTTGCACAAATCAGCTCTGAATACTCAACTTCATTATAAAATTCATTTGGTTCATTAAACAAATTTTTAAAAACAGAATTTGCAAAGAGACAGATTTCAGGAGCCATTCTGAAACTATCAGGTAGTGTAAGAAGGAAATCTTTACCAGAAATATTTTCTATATTTTTTTTAGTCTCAGAAAAAACTTCAAGCTCTGCATCTCTGAACATGTAGATGCTCTGCTTTTCATCACCTACTACAAAAAGATTTCCTGATTTCAAATCATCAAGAATGGGAAGAAAGATCTGGTATTGAACTTCATTTGTATCTTGGTACTCATCAACCATTATATATTTATATTTTTCAGATAGAGCCTTCTTAACATTTTTATTTTTCAGGATTTTTCTTGCATGGAGCAGAATATCTTCAAAATCTAAATAACCATTCTCTTTTTTCTTTATCTCATATAAATCAGCGCACTTATTAAAGAACTTAATAATTTTCTTCCCAAACTTTGCAAGTTCAATTTCTATTTCAGAATGATTTTCTGGAATAGCGAGAGATTTTATTTCTTTAAAATATTTTTCGACAAATTCTACTTCGTCAAGAAGTCTGTATCTTATTTCTCCAGGAAGATAACCTGTTTTTTTTATTGAACCTTTTTGAATACACACAAGTTCGATTATTTTATTTATAACCTGAAGATATTCATCTGTAATCAAATCATTCTTTAATTCTTCGATTAGAATTGCAGCAGAAGAAGCAGCTATATTTTTCCTATCTATGTTTAATACAGTATTATTTATAACCCATAGGTTTTTAACCAAATCATCTTTCTTCTTTAAAAATATCTTATCAACTAACTCAGTAAAAGCTTTATAAAAATGTTTTGCAATTTCCTCTTCTGATTTGCTGTAAATTTTTTCCGCGAGATCAAAAACATTTTTTCGGTTTTTAATAAGAGAGAATAACTCATCAGCAAAAATTCTTTTGGAGGCAAAGATTCTTATAAGATATTTTAAATCTTCCGAATCCTGCGGATTATCAAAAGCTGATTTAATTGTTTCTTCAACCGAAAGTTCAACAAGTTCATTCGAAAGAGTTTCATCAATTGCCTGGAAATTTGCATCTAGCGAAGCTTCAACAGGATATTCTTTCAGAATATCAATACAGAATGAATGAATAGTTGAGATGTTTGCAGAAACAAGCTGTCTTCTTATGCTCTCAAGTTTTTTCCTTATTGCTTCATCAGGATTGCGAGATAATCTTCTTTCAATTTCTGATGCAATTTTTCTGTAAAGTTCTCCTGCAGCTTTATCCGTAAAAGTAATTGCTGCAATATTAGTTAGTCGAATATTTTCATTCAAACCTATTTCAAGATATCTTCTTGAAAGAACAAATGTTTTACCTGAACCGGCATTAGCAGTTAAAGAAATATGATTCTTGTAGTTTAATGCAGCAGATTGATGTGGAGTTAATATGTTTTGTAAATAATCTTCCATTGGAATTTTTTAGTTAAAATTCATAATAAATTACGCACCTCCCGGCTAAAGCCGTACCCCTCTCAAGAGGGGATTTTTGATTCCCCTGTAGATTTTTTGATCTCCCCTCTTGAGAGGGGATTAAGAGGTGTGTTCAATTTTACTATAGCACTTATTTATTTTCAATAATCCATTTTTCAATTATATCAAGAACTTTAGTAATATTGTAAAATACTTCATCATCCTCAAAACGTAGAAATCTTATACCAAGTGCTTCAAGTTTTTCTTGTCTTTTCTTGTCATATTTTTCACTATTATGATGACTCAACCCATCAATTTCAATTGCAACCATCAACTCATTGCAGAAAAAGTCCACAATATATTCATCTACTGGTTTCTGTCTATGAAAGTCATATCCCAACATCTGATTATTTTTTAGAAACATCCACAACTTAATTTCCGAAGTCGTACTGGTTTTCCTAAGTTCCCTGGCTTTTTCTTTTAGTTCAGGATTATACCAAATAATTTTTCTTCTCAATGCAACTCCTTGGAAGAAGTCTTAATTAATTAAAAATAATTTATTAGTATGTTTAACATTATAAACCTCTACTAAGATTCCTAATTTCCCCTCTTGAGAGGGGATTAAAGGGGTGTGTTCACTTAATTCCCGGTATAGTAATTTTAAACAAAGTTCCATTTTCTGATGTATACTGAAGAATAATATTCCCATTTATTCCTTCCAAAAATCTTTTCGAAAGCTTCAATCCTAAACCCATACCTCTTTCTTTTGATGTAAAGCCTGCTTCAAAAATTTTATCTCTCTCTTTTTCAGGAATTCCTTTACCATTATCTGAGAAGAAAAGTATAAAATTATTCTCCTTTAAATGAAGATCAATTTTAATTTCAGTTGCATCAGCCTGGATAGAATTTCTTACAAGATTAATTATCATTCTCCTAAGCTGGCTGCTGTCTGCTTCTATTTTTGAAGTTTCAACATCAGAATTAAAAATCAGCTCTATTTTTTCATCCACAAAAAGATTTAAAGTATCATTTATCTCTTCCTGAAGATTAACTTCTTCAAGTTTCAGGCTCGGCATTTTTGCGAATCTTGAAAATTCAGTAGCAATGGAACTAAGATTTTCAATTTGCCCAAGAATTGTGTGGGTAACTTTTTCGAAAACAGAATCAAACTTATCTGATTTCTCCCTGTAAGAAGCCACAAGCTGCTGAACAGCAAGCTTTAAAGGCGTTAATGGATTTTTTATTTCGTGAGCAACTTGTTTTGCCATCTCTTTCCAGGCATTTTCACGTTCAAGTTCAGCGAGTTCAAACTGATTTTTTTGCAGTTCTTTTGTCATGGAATTAAAGCCATTTACAAGCTCTCTAATCTCGCCCTTCTCTGTATTTGTAAGTTCAACATTAAAATCTCCACGGGCAACTGAAACAGTAGCTTTGGTTAATTTTCTTATCGGCGCCGAAATATTATTTGCCAGGATAGTGCTAATAATTATTATTATTATAACAGCAAGAGAATAAATACCAAATAAAAAAACATCCATATCCATAGTTGAGTAAATAATATCAACTTTATTAAAAGCATCATTCACACCGATAATAAAACTTTTATCATCAATATTAATTTTCTTATAAAAGGAATCGTAATAAAAATTTTCTATACTTTCTTGCGTAAGAAATTCCCTGTAGCTGAGATAGTTCAAATGATAATAAGCCTGCGGGTTCAGCTTTGCTGTTAAAAACCCTGCTTCATAAAATTGTTCTCTTGAATTAAAAATCTGTTCTGTATTTTCATAAGCACCAAAAGAAATTCCCAGCTCTCTTCCAGCATTAGCAAAGATAGTTTTTAAATCTCTTGCCGAATATTTTTCTTTCTGTGCCAATATATGGTTTTCAAGATAATTCAATCGTTCACTTAATTCATTAATAACCGCGCTTCCGGTTCTCTCTTTAACTACTTCCCTGTTGTAGATTGCGAGAACAACAACTGGTATGATTGAAATTATCAGAAATGAAATTAATAGTTGCCCGCGAAAACTATAATTAAATTTTTTAAACTTCAGGAAAAAAATTACAAGTAAAAGAATAAGTATAAATAAACTATGGATTACAAATAATTTGAAGAAATTAAAAAGATTCCAGGTAATCTGCTTTTCCTTCAAAAGTACAGCAGTTATTTTTTCTTCACCATTAGAAGAAGTTCTGGTAAGATATGCAAGATAATCTTCTTCATTCAGTGTAAGATTAATCCATGCATCATTATCCAGGGAAAATTCAGCTTCCCATATTGGCTCAACATGATCACGGGACGGATAAATATCTCCATAGACACGGGTTACTTTAGAATCAGTAAATTCAAATACACGTAATTCACTTATATCAATAACAGGACTCAAAACACCTGTTCCTGATTCCATAAAATCAGGGAAATTTTTACTACCAATTAATTGAAGATCATATATGATAGTTGCAGACATATATCCTACAATATTATCATGGTCTTTAACTTCTATTATTCCCGTAAAAACTTGTTCAAAATCATTAGCTAAATCTGAAGGTCGGAATATTTTTAATCCGCTTCTGTCAAAATCCTCAAAGCTGGCAAGTATTAATTCCGGTTCATCAATGCCGATTGAAAAATTCCCGACTATTTCTTTTTGTCGGTTAAATAATGAAACGGATGACTGAAGAGATTCTCTTTGGAGGGAACTGTTGCTCCATATTAAAAATGCTGCGGCATCGTAATTTGCATCCTTCTTTAAGAATGAAGAAATAAATTTTTCATCTCTTGCGGCATTCTTTAAAGTTTCCTCAATATGAAAGCGAATTAGGTTATCATTGGGCCGGTTAATTTCATATGCAACAGTTTTTAAAGAATTTGTTTCAAGGATAAGATTGAAATGATTCATCAATATTATGCTGACCACTGAGGCAATTAAAGTTGCATAAATATAATTGTAAGCACTCAATCCACTTTTATAAAAATGATAAGATAAAAGAAAAACAAACCCGATTATTAAAATAATTAATAATGGAGTAATTAAAGGCTGCTTTTGAATTAAGTAAAAAACTATTCCGAGAACTTCGAAAGAAAAAAATAAAACAACAAAAATTTTCTTTTCTGTCTGATTAATAAAACTCCGATAGAAATAAACAATAAGCAGAATAAAGCTGCACAATAACACAATACTTCCCAGACCAAAAATCAAAATATTTAAATTCATAGATAATGAAGGAAGATCCGGAATGAGATCAGGCTCCTTAAAATACCTGATAGCGGAATCAAAAATTACACTTCTTACTGTAGCTGCTACTGCTCTTATTGATAGGAAAAAAGCAACAGTAAAGAATAGAATAATTACAGCGTTAAAAATTTTGTTCTTTCGGAAAGAATTTTCTTTTATATATCCAAGTACATTTCTGAATACATAAACAGAAACAATTAAAAAAAAGAGAGCGGTAATAAAAAATTCAACCGGGGATTTAACAATTCCGCCCGCAAAAGCAGAAGAAAAATATGCAGGATCAACAAGCACTCCTTCTAAAAATCTTGA
The DNA here is from genome assembly GCA_964515875.1 of uncultured Ignavibacteriaceae bacterium. Classification (GTDB taxonomy): domain Bacteria; phylum Bacteroidota; class Ignavibacteria; order Ignavibacteriales; family Ignavibacteriaceae; genus RBG-16-34-14. The sequence goes on from CAZEWJ010000047.1 coordinate 11,711, forward strand.
TGGGAAATTGAGCGAGTAAAGGAGAAGCCTTAAAAGGGAAAGATAAATCAGAAGAACAAAAACTTTTACTGTATTGTATCCTAATTCTTTAAAATCTTTTTTAAACCCAAATCCTGCAAAAAGAAAAGCAAGTATTACAAGAATAACCTGGATATTATCAGAGTTCTGATTTGTTGAATTAATCTCTGATGTTAAAGTAGGTTTGTAAAAACTGACAACACCAATTTTATTATTCTTGTTGTTCAGAAGTTCAAAAGAATATTTCCTCCCATCTTTAGATTTTTCTGCAAAAGGATTATATGAGATATCAAACTGCGTATAAAAATTTTCATTTAACTCATCTGTTAAACTGATATGAACATAGTAAGAGTTTTGAATTGTATAATGTTTTTCAATTGGTACAGAGAGAACCAAATAAAAATTATCATGTTCGAGAATAACGGTATCAACTACAGAAAGATATGTTACCAGATCTGTGTTATGAAAATATGTTTGCCCCAAAGGATAAGTTAAAGGAAAAACTTCCTCCTGCTTAACAGCAATGTTTGTATTCCATGCTACTATTCTTACGTTGGGAGCTAAAACTTCAACGGAGTATTCTGAAAATCTTTCTTCATTAACAAGCTTAATAAGTTCTTTGTAAGAAGTATTTGGAGGGCTTAAAACTACATTTAATTCTTTCTTCAGATCAGTTTTTATGGAGAGAAGTTTAGATTCTTTTTCATTAAAAATCCGGCTGGCAGATCTTTCAATCTTTTTAATCTGCTCATCGAGTTCTTCATTCCAGTTATTCTGTTTAATATCAATAATTATCGGAGTTACAATTCCTATAACCAATACAAGAAATAAAATAAAAAAGACGATAGTAAAAAATTTTCTATCGCCTTTTCCCGACTTAAGCCGGGATCTTTCCGATAAACTCCGGATGATTTTTCTGAACATTAATTTATCGTGATTTGAGTTATCTTCCAGCCTCTTCCGATCTTACTTAGCGAAATATATACCTGAGCAGAATTTCTTTTCCCTTTATATTCATAATTATAAACTCCGGTTGCATAAGGAGTATTCTCAGCAGAGTTTAGATTATCAAAACGGAATGATGTTACCTTATAGATTTTAAAGAAATCTTCAAGAACATAATAAGCCTGGTTAGATGAATAATAACCTCTTATTCCATTTGATAAGCTTAGATAAGTTTGAGATGCAAGATAACCTGAAAGAGCAGATATATTCCCCCGGGAAATTGCTGTTTCTATATTGTTAAAAATATTTTGCTTGGCGGCAACGTTTTTGCTTGAATCAAATTTATTTAAAAAATTTCTTTCCTGGGCAGAACCCGAGCCCAGGAAAATTAAAAGAAAAAATAAATTATATATTATCAAATCTTTAATCATCTCTGCAAAACATTCCAAATTTAATCATTAATTAAGAGTAAATCTATTGCTACGGAGCTTGTAAGAAAATATGTTTTTTTATGTGAAGCAGCGGCAAGCTTCAGCTTTCGTTTTAAAAGTAAACCGCAACTTGAAAGTTGCGGCTACCATTAATGCAATTTTTATTTTTATACAGTATTAGTTACTAACATTCTGTGTCAGCTTTTTCTTACCAGTTAAAGGACCACGTTCAGTTCCTTTATTTTTCGGCTTAAGCTGGTTATTGCCTTCAACAAGCTGGTAAGCCCAATCAAAAACTACCCTATCATTTGTTATATTTTTTATTCTGATCTTCGCAAAGTGATTATCCCAAGTCCAGATTACATAAGTATGTCCGACTTGAGCAACTTCATATTTATCAGGTGCCCAGCCGGAAGTTGGTGCAAAAGGAATATCATAAATATCATTTGTTGGTCCCATATTCTGGATATCAGAATCATCCCAAACATTCAGATAATATTCTCCTTCAAACAATTCAAAGAATACATCTGATTCAAGATCATCATAAGGAACGACCTGGTATTCCGAAAATGCATAACCGGAATTTTCAGGGAATCTTTGAAAATCAAAAATAGATTGATTAAAACCTTCCGGTCTTGGAGTAGCATAAATTGCATCGAGACTTAGTTCGCTTTCATTTTGATTATAATCATAAGCTGTAACAGCATAATAATAAGTGGTTCCATTATTTACATCGCGGTCAATAAAATAGTTTGTCTCCGTTGAGCCAATCAACTCATATCTTCCATCATATTCAGAACTGTAATAAACATTATAACCTGAAATATCAGATTCACGGTTTTCATTCCAATAAAGATCAACACGGTTATCTCCATTAACCACTACAATTCCGGTTGGTTCAGCAGGCGGATTATAATCGTAATAATGTTCATCAGGATCATAAACATCGCAAGAAGTAATGAGTGCGGAAGCAATTAAAACTAAAATATATTTGGATAACTTTTTCATTTGAGTCCTCAGTTTTTATTCCTTTTAATCCAAAGGAAATGCCATCAATTTATATCGGTTTTCGTTCTTTATTATTGATTTTCAAAAGATTTGGTGTACAGATTCTTATACAAGGTGTATAGAATAACTAATGAAATAATATCAGTAAGAAGTAACATATCTCTAAGAAGAATTGAGAGCTAAATAAAATACAAGAGGAAGATTTGTTCAGGTATCTTCCTAACAATTATTGTAAACTTATTTCAATACTCCCATAATTTTTCTATTAAGAGATAAATTTAGTTGTATGTTTGAAAGTTGTTTACAGTTTAAGTTAAAAATAGAAATTTAACCAAGGGAGTACATCTCATTTAAATACAAAAACCCTTAACAAAAAATTAATTTTAAATTCTCAGGAACCTACTTCATTCACTAAAGTAAAATCATCCAACTCTAATAAGAGCGCAGTAGAAAAATTAATAATTAAGAGAGAAGAAGATGTCAAGCAAAATTAATCTCCTGTGGGTCCTTCCGGCATTTACAATATTATTAGCTTTCACCACATTTTTTTCTGATTCAGGTTATAAGGATAAAATTATAATTGAGATAAATTCTGATGATGATTATGATAAAGCCTGGCAAAAAGTTGATTCGCTTCAGAATCAAGGATTGACACGCTCTGCACTTGAAGTTGTGGAACAGATTTATGAAGCGGCAAAAAAAGATAATAACCAGCCGCAGATCATCAAATCATTTATTTACAAATTAAAGTTTGCAAACTACACAGAAGAAGACAGCCATCAGAAAATAGTTAACCAGGTTAAGGAAGAAATAAAAAATGCAACCTTCCCATCGGATGCAATATTAAATTCAATCCTCGCCCAGATATATTGGCAGTACTACACTTACAACCGTTATAGATTTCAGAACAGAACTGAGACTGTAAATTTTGATAATGAGGATTTTCAAACCTGGGATCTTCCGCTGCTTATTAAAGAAATTGTAAAACATTACCATTTATCGCTTGAACAAAGTGACAATTTGAAATTAATTCCAATAACCGATTTTAATGAGATACTTATTTACTATGATTCTGAACATGCCTATCTGCGCTCTACTTTATATGATCTATTAGCTCATAATGCACTTTCTTTTTATATAAATGATGAAGCCTCAGTAACTGATCCCGTTTACAAATTTGAACTTAGATATCCAATGGATTTTGCATCTCCTGAAGAATTTATAAAAATAAATTTCGATACAAAAGATTCTCTTTCACTAAAATTCTATGCAGCAAAATTATTTCAGAATCTTATTGAATTTCATCTGAATGATGAAAAGAAAGATGCACTTATTGATGTTGATTTGTTTAGATTGAACTTTATACGAACCAACAGCGTTCATCCTCAAAAAGATAGTCTTTATCTAAAAGCAATTTTAGAAATGGAAAAAAGATTTGATGGAGTTCCGTATTCATCACTCATCTCATTTAATAAAGCAAAATATTTTTATGATGAAGGGAAAAAATACAATGCGGCTGTTTCAGATCTGCATAAATGGGAACTTAAAACCTCAATAGAAATTTGTGAAGAAGCCATTAAAAAGTATCCCGATACTTATGGAGCTTCGAGCTGTAATTGGCTTAAGAGTCAAATCCTACTGAAAAATTTAACATTTCAAACAGAATATGGGAATATTCCCGAAAAACCCTTCCGTGCTTTTATTTCTTACCAGAATGCTAATAAAATTTTTATCAGGATTATTCCGTGGAATGAATACAAAGAAAAATCCGCTCCAAAAGAATATTCTGAAAAGCTGATAGAATATTATTCATCACAAAAACCAATTGAAGAATGGTCAATTGATCTTCCCGATGACGGCGATTATCAAACTCATTCAACTGAAATAAAAATACCTGAGCTATCTAAAGGCCAATATCTTATTCTTGTTGGCACAGATAAAAATTTCAGCCATAAGAAAAACTCAGTTGTATATGGTAAGACATGGGTTTCAAATATCAGTTATGTAAGGAGAGAAAAAGCTGATAGTAAAATTGAGATATATACGCTTGATAGAGAAACCGGAGATCCATTGAATGAAGTTATTGTTGAAGTCTATAAACAAATATATAAACCTGATTACAGAGATTACCGCTACGAAAAAGTTACTTCCGGCAAAACAAACAGAGATGGAAGTTTTGAATTTGGAAGAGATAAAAGTACATACGAAAATTATAAACTTGTATTTAAGAAAGGAAATGATCGTTTCGAATCAGAGAGTTATTATTCTTATTACTACGGAGATAATAATGGAAACAGAACCTCAACTTACTTCTTTCTTGACCGGGCGATATACAGACCCGGGCAAACAGTTTATTTCAAAGGATTAATAATCCAAACAGATGGGAAAAAAGATCATAAGATTTCATCTGATTATACAACTACTGTTACGTTCTTTGATGCTAACCACCAGGTAATTTCTGATGTTACCCTTACTACAAATGAATACGGAACATTTAACGGCAGCTTTGTAATTCCTTTTGGGAAAATTGGCGGGCAATATTATTTAAGCAACGGAATGAATGCACAATATCTCCGGGTAGAAGAATATAAAAGACCAAAGTTTGAAGTTAAGTTTGATCCGGTTAAAGGAAGTTATTCTTTAAATGATAAAGTAACTGCAACCGGTTTTGCAAAAACATATTCCGGTGCAAACCTGAATGATGTTGAAGTTAAATACAGAGTTGTGAGAAGAGCAACATTCCCCTATTTCTATTATTGGTGTGTAAGATTTTATGGCTGGTACAACCAAACCCAAATGGAAATTACTAATGGAGTTACTAAAACTGATAAAGATGGAAAATTTAAAATTGAATTTGATTTGGTGCCAGATCTTTCAATTTTGAAAGAGTCTAACCCGGTTTTTAATTACACGGTTTATGCCGATGTCGTTGATGTAACAGGAGAAACCCATTCTTCACAAACTTATGTAAGTGCTGGTTACATTGGTCTTTTATCAAATATTAATCTTCCTGAAATTATAAACAGAGATTCCTCAGAAAATTATTTTGTTTCAACTACAAATCTTAATGGAGAGTTTGAACGAGCTAATGTTTCTGTTACAGTTCATAAGCTAAAAACGCCGGAAAGAATTTTTAGAAAAAGATTATGGCAGTTACCGGATAAATTTCTTTTATCCAAAGAAGAATTTTATGATTCATTTCAGCACGATATATATAAAGACGAAAATGAATTTTATAATTGGCAAAAAGGAGAAAAAGTTTTTGAAACAGGATTAACAACAACAGACAGTTCTTTTATCAAATTTAATAATCTGAAAAACTGGGAACCGGGAAAGTATTTCTTAACTCTCAAAACAATAGATAAAAACGGAACTCCCGTAGTGTTTGAAAAATATTTTACTCTTTTTGATTCTCAATCAGATCAAACTCCGTTAAATGAAGCAAGCTGGATTTATATGAATGAAATATCGTATGAACCTGGAGAAACTGCAAAGTTATATGTTGGTTCTGCTGAGGAAAATGTTAAAGCACTTTTTGAACTTGAACAAGATGGGAAAATAATTAAGAAAGAATGGATTACTCTGGATAATGAACAGAAAGAAATAAAAATTCCCATTAAAGAAGATTACCGTGGAAATATAGCTGCACATTTTACCTTAACCGTAAACAATGAAAATCATACTCACACTAAAGTTATTAGCATTCCCTGGACAAACAAGCAATTAAATATTTCTTTTGAAACATTCAGGAATAAAATCCTTCCCGGTTCTAAAGAAGAATGGAAGTTAAAAATAAGGGACTTTGAAGGTAAGTTTGCTTCTGCCGAATTTCTTGCTTCAATGTATGATGCTTCACTTGATGCCTTCGCACCAAATTACTGGAACTTCAATGTGTATCCTTATTATTACTCAAGATTAAATTGGGTTACAGACAATACTTTCTATCCTGTATATTTCCAATCCTATCAATATGATTGGAATACTTACGTTTATTTGCAGCCAATTTACTATCCTTACTTTAATAATTTTGGATTTAATTTTTATGGATTTGGTTATGGAGATTACCGTTATGGAAGAATGCAATCGGGGGTAGTAATGAATGAAGCAGGTTATGATGCAAAAAAAGAAACTGATGGACTTACATCTAGTAGGCTTCCTACTAAAGGAGTAAGTGAGGAACTTTCATTAAATGATCAGACAATCGTTAATGAACAAAAGGAACTACAATTTGAAGATGTACCTCTTAGAAAAAATCTGAATGAAACTGCCTTCTTCTTCCCTGAATTAAAAACTGATGAAAATGGAGAAGTAGTAATATCCTTTAAAGTTCCCGAAGCTTTGACACAATGGAAATTTATGGGATTGGCTCATACCAAAGATCTAAAGAGCGGAATTGTTTTCAATGAAACTGTAACACAAAAAGATCTGATGGTTCAGCCAAATCCTCCAAGATTTTTAAGAGAAGGTGATGAGATTTTCTTTACTGCAAAAGTAAGCAACTTATCAGATCATTCGCTTTTTGGTTCTGCGACACTGCAATTGTTTAATGCAATTACAATGGAACCGGTTGATCATCTTTTTGAAAATAGTGAGAATGTAAAATCATTTACTGCTGATAAAGGAAACAGTGAAGGATTAAGCTGGAGATTGAAAGTTCCTTATGGTAAAGTTGAAGCTGTTGTTTATAGAGTGGTTGCTAAATCCGGAAACTTTTCCGATGGTGAAGAAAATTCTCTACCAGTTTTTCTGAACAGAATGCTTGTTACAGAAACATTGCCTCTTCCTGTAAAAGGAATGCAGACAAAAACTTTTATTCTTCAGAAGCTGATGAACAATAATTCATCAACATTGCAAAATTACAATTTAACACTTGAGTTTACTGCTAATCCTGCATGGTATGCAATACAGGCATTACCATATATGATGGAATATCCTTACGAATGTACTGAGCAAATCTTCAATCGTTTTTATGCAAACAGCATTGCAACTCATATCGCAAATTCAAATCCAAAGATCAAAAAAGTTTTTGAGGACTGGAAAAATATTGATACAGCAGCATTGCTTTCCAATCTTGAAAAAAACCAGGAATTAAAATATGCTCTTCTTGAAGAAACTCCCTGGGTTCTTGATGCTCAGGACGAATCTGAAAGAAAAAAGAGAGTCGGTTTGCTTTTCGATCTTATAAGAATGGCTGATGAATTATCAAGAGCTGAACAGAAGCTGAGAGAAAAACAATATTCAAATGGCGGTTGGCCCTGGTTCCCGGGATTGCCTGAGAACAGGTTTATCACTCAATATATTGTTGTTGGGTTCGGACATCTTGAACGGCTTGGCATAAAAGATATTAGAGAAAATAATTCTACCTGGGAAATGCTGAAGAAAGCAGTTCTCTACACTGATATCAGGATGTATGAAGATTATGAATATTTAAAAAAGATTGGAGCTAATCTTTCTAAAAAACATATTGGTTATATCCAGGCTCAATATCTCTACGGAAGAAGCTATTACTTAGATATTCCTGTTGATGAAAAACATAAAGAGGCTTTTAATTACTGGAAAGGACAGGCACAGAAATACTGGTTATCAAATAATAAGTATATGCAGGGAATGATCGCACTTGCTTTATACAGACTTTATGATGCGAAGACTGCAAAGGATATTGTCAAATCAATTATAGAGAATGCAGTTTTTAATGATGAGATGGGAATGTACTTTAAAGAAGAATGGGGATGGTACTGGTACCAGGTTCCGATTGAAACTCAGGCACTTTTAATTGAAGCAATTGATGAAATTACAAAAGACCAGGATGCAGTTGACCTGATGAAAATCTGGCTGCTTAAACAAAAGCAGGTGCAGGATTGGAAAACAACTAAAGCAACTGCCGAAGCTTGTTATGCACTTCTGTTAAGAGGAACAAACTGGCTTGCAGAAACCAAAATGCCTGAAATAAAAATTGGTTCGGAGATTCTTAATTTAGTTGATAACCCAGAAATTCATATTGAATCAGGAACAGGATACTTTAAGACTTCCTGGAAAGGCGATGATATTAAACCTGCGATGGGCAGTGTTACTGTTACAAATAATAACCAGGTTGTATCGTGGGGATCTTTGTACTGGCAGTATTATGAGCAGCTTGATAAAATAACTCCACACGAGACTCCTTTGAAAATTAAGAAACAGTTATTCCTTAAAATTAATTCTGATACCGGCGAGAAGATTATTCCTGTGGATGACAAAACAAAATTAACTCCCGGCGATATTGTGCAAGTAAGAATTGAAATAAGAGTTGACAGGGATATGGAATTTGTTCACCTAAAAGATATGAGGGCTTCCGGGTTTGAGCCGATAAATGTTCTCTCAACTCATAAATACCAGGATGGTTTATGGTATTATGAAAACACACGGGATGCAGCAACAAATTTCTTTATGGACTGGCTGCCAAAAGGTACTTATGTTTTTGAATATCCTTTGCGTGTAATTCATAAAGGAGATTTTTCAAATGGAATTACAACAATGCAGTGTATGTACGCACCAGAGTTTGCAAGTCACTCGGAAGGTGTAAGAGTGAAGGTTGAGTAGAATTTATAAAATAATTAATCTTAACTTTATTAAATTTATAGATGGATAAATTTTTCCCTTGAAATCCTATGCTTAACATATCGCTTTTAAATGAGGGTACAAATAAATTTTAACTTCAATCGATGATTAAACGATTATTTTTAAGTTTTACCTTCGCAGTTGTAATTTGTGTCCTAACAGCAAATTCACAATCAATTAATAATAAAGAAGCTCCTATCAAAAAAAGTTTTAGCTTTGGCGAATATTGGTATTTAAATCTGAACCATCAAGAGAGAGGTGGTAATGTAGATGTTGCTGGTATTAAATTTAGTAGAGATGGGATAATGTATAGTGATAGTATGTTTTTTATGGGAAGTACAAAAATAAGTTTCGGACTTTTTGAAAAATTAATTAATGCTCCAGATGTTAAATCTATTATTTTGTTAGAAGATACACTCAATGCCCTTTGGTTAGGCAATTATAATGTAAACAACTTTATATTTTTTTGGAGGTGTCAGTTAGAAAATTTCTTATTATTAAAAAAGATGAAATTTAATGAAGGTGTTTATTTTGATGGTTCTATACTAACAAGTTGTCAATTCGATAGTATTGATTTCGATGGATACACTAGTTTTGGAGATGTAGAATTCAGAAATGATGTTAATATGACCCATATAAGATTTCAATATGCTGCTTTTGAGGCATCTGATTTTTTAAATTCAGCGTACTTTAGTGATTGTGTATTTGTTAACTCTTATTTTATGAATGTTACTTTTAATAAATCTGTTTCATTCACTAATTCAGAGTTCCTTAACAAGGCAGACTTCGAAAGAACTAAGTTTTTAGACTTTTGCGAATTAATAAAAGTAAGTTTCTATGATACGCTTAATTTATACAAAACATCTTTTTCTAATGGTATTGATCTTAGAAGAACAAATTTAGACTCTGTAGAAGTGATTATTTTAGAGGATACTAATTATCCCATTGGCAAATTTTATTTGTATTGGGAACAATTCAGTGGAAGGAATAAACCAAAAATTCAACTTAAAACTTACACAACTGACAAAGAAGATGATTATAAGAGGATTGAAAGAATCTATTTGAACTTAAGAGATAATTTTCAAGCAATTGGTGATAATAGTTCAGCAGATGAAGTAATGTATGAACTTGCTTGGCAAAAGGATATAATAATTGGTAACGTTTGGCAATCTATATATGGCATTGTATTAGGTTATGGTTATCAACCATGGAGATATATTTTTATAGTACTACCAATAATTATTTTCTTCGCTTTCATTTGGCACTTTTTTTATTTTGGGATTATTGTTTTTATTGTAAATCCAAATTTTGAATCCGATCTTGTTCCATCTAATATTTCTTCAATAAAATTACCATTTAAAATCCGTTACCTTTTTAAGAAAAAAATAACTTATTATGATAACTCAAAGATTGAACCTAAAATAAGCAGTATGACAAGGGTATGGCATGTACTACATTTTAGTACTTCTGTATTACTTGGAATTAGGTTTAAAAAAGAATGGATAAAAGCTGTCCCTAAAAATAAAATCGGAAGTAAATCATTTATGTTAATGGTTACTCTAGAATGGGCACTTGGTATCTTATTGTATATTATTTTTATAAGTCTTGTTTTAAGTTCTCAGTTTAACAATGTCAAAGGGATTCTAGGCTTTTAGAAAAAGGAATAAAATCTTCTATTCAGGTTAGTCTAATCATTTCCCCAGAATAATACATCATCTTATTATTAATAACCCCAACTGCTTTTCCGGTTAAAAACCTTTTATCGAAAGGTGAGTTTACCGATCTGCTTTTAAATTTTGAAATATCTACTGTCCATACTTCATTGGGATCAAGAATTGTAAAGTTAGCTGCTTCACCAATTTCAAATTTGGGAACAGGAAGGTTTAAAATCTTTCGTGGATTTATTGCAAGCTTCTCAACTATCTGGTTTAATGTTAGAACCTTATTATGATAGAGTTCTGTTAAAGTAAGTCCAACTTCGGTTTCTAATCCTATAATTCCGTTTGGTGCATAATCAAACTCCGTCTCTTTTTCTTCTATTGAATGAGGTGCGTGATCGCTTGCTATACAATCAATTGTTCCATCTTTTAATCCTTTTAATATTTCATCAACGTCTTCTCTTGTTCTTAAAGGAGGACTCATTTTTGTATTTGTATCATAAGTTTTAACTGCATCATCAGTCAATGTAAAATGATGAGGAGTAACTTCGGCAGTAACTTTAATTCCTTTTTTCTTTGCTTCTCTTACCATCTCCACTGATCTTTTTGTGCTGATGTGAGCAATATGAATTTTACCTCCTGTGTATTCAGCCATCAGAATATCTCTCATGACAATTATATCTTCGGATACTGAAGGAACTGGAGGTAAACCTAAAGTTGTTGAGTTCAGTCCTTCATTCATTGAGCCGTCGGAAAGTGTTTCATCTTCACAATGCTCTATTACAGGTGTTCCAAACATCTTAGAATACTCAAGTGCTCTACGAAGTATTGCCGATGTTTTTATCGCCACACCATCATCAGAAAAACCAACGGCACCATACTGAAAAAGTTCTGCCATTGGAGAAATAACTTCTCCTTTCCTTCCAACTGTTGCTGCAGCGATAGGAAAAACATCAACTAAATGTCCGGCGGCTTTTCTTTTAATTAAAGTTATTACTTCAGAAGAATCAATTGCAGGTTCAGTATTTGGCATGCATGCAACTCCTGTAAAGCCTCCGCTTGCAGCACTATCGCAGCCGGATATAATAGTTTCTTCATCTTCTCTTCCGGGTTCTCTCAAATGTACGTGCATATCAAAGAAACCGGGGACAACAAATTTCCCATTCAAATCAAATTCCTGAGCATCTTTAATATCATCTTTTGCAAGATTTCCTATTTTAGAAATCACTCCATCAATTAATAAAATATCAGTTTTATCCTTATCTATTTTTTGTTCAGGATGAAGTAAATATGAATTCTTTAGTATGATTTTCATTTTTTTACTCTTAGCTAATTCTAAACCAAGATTGCTAAATTGCTTCTTTCAATTTGCTAACTTTAACCTCTCCCTCACCCTCACCCTCTTCCCGAAACAAGTTCGGGACAGGCCTTAGTAAGGAGAGGGAAGGGGTGAGGTTTTTAATTCATTGTACCGAGTAAATATAAAACAGCCATTCTAACAGCAACGCCATTTGTAACTTGTCTTAAGATTATTTGTTTAAGTCCATCAGCCACACCAGAAGAAAGTTCAACTCCCCTATTGATTGGACCGGGATGAAGGATTAAAATATCTTCCTTCCCAATTTTCTCAAGACGTTCTTCTGTTATCCCAAAGAAGGCAGCATATTCTCTTATTGAAGGAAAATATTCACGGGCTTTTCTTTCAAGCTGAATTCTTAAAACATTTAGAACATCATTCTCCTGGATAGCTTCATCAATATCGTAAATAACCTTAACCCCAAGCTGTTCTATATTTTTAGGAATCATAGTAGAAGGACCGCAGACAGAAACATCTGCGCCCATTGTTTTAAGTCCAAATATATTTGATAAAGCTACACGGCTGTGAGCAATATCTCCAACGATACAAACTTTTACACCTTCAAGTCTCCCAAGCTTTTCTTTTATAGAATACATATCGAGCAAAGCCTGGGTTGGATGTTCATGAGCACCATCCCCGGCATTAATTATATTTGAATCGCAAACCTTGGTAAGAAAAGTTGGTGTACCGGCAGCCGAATGACGCACTACAACCATATCAACTTTCATCGCTTCAATATTTCTTATTGTGTCTTTAAGTGTTTCGCCTTTACTTACGCTGCTTGTTGAAACTGAGAAGTTAACTGAATCTGCAGATAGTCTTTTCTCTGCAAGCTCAAATGAAATTCTTGTACGAGTGGAACTTTCATAGAAAAGATTTACAACAGTCTTCCCCTGTAGTGTAGGAACTTTTTTTATAGGTCTTTCAAGTACTTCTCTGAAAGTTTTTGATGTATCAAGTATAAGGTTTATATCTTCTTTGGGAACTCCCTGGAGTCCAAGTAAGTGTCTGCTCGAAAGCGGCATTTAAATTTCTCTGAATTTATTTTTCTTCAACATCAACCAAATAGACCGAATCCTCTCCATCTTTTTCTTTCATTTTAACTTTTATTTCTTCATCAATAGATGTAGGAATATTTTTGCCGACATAATCAGCTTTAATCGGTAATTCACGGTGTCCCCTGTCAATCAAAACCACAAGCTGAATTGTACTCGGCCTTCCCATATCCATGATAGCATTAAGGGCAGAACGAACTGTTCTTCCGGTATATAGAACATCATCAACAAGAATTATATTTTTTTCATTAAGATCAAAAGTAATATCTGAAACAGAAACCTGGGGCTGCTTAAGCCTCGTCCTGAAATCATCACGGTAGAGAGTTACGTCAAGTATTCCAAATGGAATTTCAATATTTTCAATTTCTTTAATCTTGTTAAAAATTCTTTTTGCAAGAAATTCCCCTCTCGTTCTCATTCCAAGAAGAACAAGAGTTTTTGAGCCTTTGTTCTTTTCAAGAATCTCGTGAGAAATTCTTGTAATTATTCTCTCAAAATTTTGCTCGTCAATTATTTTTGCTTTTACAGCCATATAAAAAAAATCCCCCTTAAGTAATTTTAAGGAGGCTTCTGTATTTCTTGTTAAATATAATTTTCATTTTTTCCTTTCCTGTCTCTCAGGACAGAATTAAAGGTGTTAAATTTTTCTCTTCAAAATTTATGAACAATTTCCCTTAATAACAAAGATTTGGTCTTCTATGAATTAAAATGAGACTAAAAAAATAAAAATTTAATTGTCTTATAAATCAAAAGTTTTGTTATAGAAAGAAAGGATGGAAAATGGAAGATGGGAAGAAGCAGGATTCATTGAAGGTAAAGGAAATACAACTGAAAGACAGAGTTACATCTTTAGTGAAAAAAATTTAAAGGACATTTACAGGTTGAAGCAGATGGATTATGATGGGAGCTATGAGTATAGTAGTGAAGTTGAAGCAGTTGTGGAAGCCCTATCAGATTATACATTAAAGCAGAATTATCCTAACCCATTCAACCCTATGACAACAATAGAGTATTCGCTTCCTGAGAATGCAGAAGTACGAATAGATATTTACAGCACTTTGGGTGATTGGTGAAAACATTAATAAATAATACAATGGAAGCAGGATATCAGAAGATAAGCTTTGATGCATCACAGCTTCCATCAGGAACTTATATTTACCAGATAAAAGCAAAAGGAGAAACAAAAACTTTTGTTGATTCGAAGAAGATGTTATTGGTGAAATAGTCTCATCCATATATGTTAAAAAAAAGTGAACCTCACTTTTAAAAGTGAGGTTCACTTTTTTTTAGATACTAACTTTCTTGTCGGGGTGGGGAGATTCGAACTCCCGACCTCTTCGTCCCGAACGAA
>CAZEWJ010000048.1:0-23769 GCA_964515875.1 uncultured Ignavibacteriaceae bacterium
GGATATTTGAATTCCGGATTGTTGTATCAAAAGTGTGAGTGTACATTTTTTCCCAGATAACATCGTCGTTCTTAGGCCAGATAGCCGTTGGTCCTTTATTAGATAATCTTTCAATTGCCAAACTTGTTAAACCAATCTGGTCTGATTCATCTTTATCCGTTGCATCAAAATTCGGTTCCCCAGGTGTTGCAATACCATCGCCTTCACCATCATCAGGACCATTATACTGAGGATCAAAAGGGCCCACACCATCTCTCCCAACATCATTATTCAAAGGTTCATTTTCTGCTGAATCCCAAACACCATTTCCATTTAAATCCGTATAACCTACCCAATCTCCATCATTATCAATTCCATCATCTCTTTTTTCATCTATCAGGCCATCTTCGTCGTCATCAAAACCATTGAAAGAATTACCCGGGCTTTCAAGGTATGCATAACCAACATATCCTGTTTCCCAACTGTTTGGGGGAGCTATACCATCATTGTCATAAGCATAAGCTAAGTCAAGAAAAGTATCATAAGAGGCATTATCATCTCCACCATCAGAAACTCCGCCAACACCAGTATCACAATAAAATCCAAACAGGGTGGAATCGTAATCAACATCAGAAAGGTTGAATATATCAAAGTGCCAAAAGACTATGTCTTCAGCTAAAACATGAGACCATTGGAAACCCCTTGTTTCTAATCTTAACCCAAGTCCTCCTCTTGTCTCGTCGCCGGGGATTGGCCAATAAGACCATGGCGCTCTTGTAAATTCTCTATCCTGTGAATCGTCTGACACAAAAAATGTTTCAACATCTGCATTCTGAACACCTCTTCCAAAATATCCATACCAGTAGCCATCCCACTCAGGTGTAATATTTGGCAAAGCTCTTGGCCATTGCTCTGGCCAGGTAAATGGTTTTGTACTGATTGCTGGTTCTTCTGAACCGGCTAAAGCATAACCTGGCACTGGTTCCATTACCCACAACTGGTTAGTAATTGGGTCAAAATCCACTTCTTCTCTATAAGAAGTCTGAACAGGGTGAATAACTTGTTGATTACCCGGAGCTACTACAGAAGTTGTTACAAGAGGTGTGCAGCCATCCAGATAATTATGACCAGTTCCTTTTGGCCATTCACCTGAAGGTCCGGGGTAACCGGATGATTCCCATGTACCAACCTGTCCATCATTTCTAAAAATTGTTCTAATTAGATTTCCATCCAAAATTCCCTTTTTCCGGAAAGTTTTATCGCCGCGAGTTTCATCCCTGTACAATTGAGTCTGGGGGTCTACCTGGCTAAAAGATGGAATGGAAAAAAAGATAATTAAAAACAATCCTAATAATTTTTTTAACATTATTTTGCTCCGTAAAAATTAAAAACCAACTCCGAATCCAAACCTGATTTGTCTCGGTGAAGAATAATCAGTAGGGACTTTCAAATATTCATCAATTGTATTCAATCCATAAACATAACCGGTATATTCCTCAGCAAGCAAATCAATTCCTGCACGCCCTGTTGTTGCACTAACATTATATTCATTTTTTATATCTATTAAATTATAAACTATTAAATATGTGTTGAAATAAAATCCAAAAACATCAAAAGTTTTTGTTGCTTTAAGATCAAGGTTCATAACAGATGGTTTTCTTCCATTGTTTTCAAACCTTAAACCTTTTGTATACCTGGAATCAACTGTGTATGGTGAACCTGATCCATAAGTATAAATAAGCCCGACACTCCAGTCACTCAGGTTTCCGAAAGTAAAAG
Organism: uncultured Ignavibacteriaceae bacterium; assembly: GCA_964515875.1. Taxonomy (GTDB): domain Bacteria; phylum Bacteroidota; class Ignavibacteria; order Ignavibacteriales; family Ignavibacteriaceae; genus RBG-16-34-14. The sequence goes on from CAZEWJ010000048.1 coordinate 1,759, forward strand.
AAATATTTAATGTAGAAGTCTGATCCCAATTTAACGGAACAAATTTTTTAGTTTCCTCAACAGGAGGATCTGACTGATGATTATTATAAACCTGAAATGGATCTGAGGCATTACCTTGAGCTATCTGATAAGTGTAATCTATTTTTGCACTGAAGTAATCTGTGTGTCTTTTTTCAAGAGTTAAAATCAGACCTTTTACATTTCCATAATCTCTGTTTGTGAATCTTGCAAAAGTAAATCCTTCATAAGTATCCAGTACTTCCATACCAAGTAAATTTCTTATATCACTATAATAGACAGAAACATCCGCTGAGATATTCGGAAAAAGAATCTGCTGTAAACCCAGCTCATACTTAACTGTCTTTTGAGCTTTTAATTCGGGATTTCCGATTATTGAATTTACTCCAGTTGTCTGATCAATATTATAGGCATTGTTTCTATATAAATTTTCGAAGCTTGGTATCTGGAAAAAATGGCCATAAGAAAAATGAATAACTCCCTGATCTGAAATAGGGAAAGAAACTCCAAGTCTTGGACTAACCTGGTATTCAGTTTTAGCTTTTCTATATTGAAATGCGCCGGGAAAACTTGGATTATTTAAAGGGTTTCTGATATCAACAGGTAGAGTAGTATTTGAGTTAAAGTAATCAAACCTAACACCTGCATTAATTATCATAATATCATATTCCATTTTATCCTGAAGGTAAGCGGCAAATTCATAAGGTTTTACTTTATAATATTCGTGGTAACGGGTTCCAGCAGCTGCATACCCCGGGGTGTATATTGAATTGCCAAGCGAATCCAATTGTCCTTCAGTTAAGTTTCTCAAATCCCTCCAGTGATTTTCAAGTTCACTGAGCCGTCCTTGAAGACCTAATTTTATTTTATGTTCTTTACTAACCTGGGCTTCCAAAGAAAAGAGAGCAAGATAAGACAAAGTATATCTGTCATACCGGTCAGTTTCATTTCCCCCATAATTAAAAGTATATTCTGTAATTGCGGTGCTGAAATTGGGATCAACATAACGCAGATCTAACTCGTCGGCATACAAATAACCCCAGTACTTATTAAGATTTGAGGCTAACTTTATAGATGCGAAAGTGCTTTGTGAAGGAATAAAAGAAATCTGAATATTATTAATAGAGTTGGTTCCATAATGATTTTTTATTCCATCTGGAGCCAGTCTTAAACTATGATTATAATACCTGTTCCAGTTATCATCCCAGAAAAATCCGTAACTGAATTTCCACTGAGGGAGATTGTAAGTTAATTTTCCATTAAACGATTTTCTTTCACTGGGATTCATTGAGACAAAAGCATTATCTCCTGTATTACGGCTAAAAAAGATTTCCGGATTATTCGGGAAAGGAGCTATCGGAGCTAAATCTCCAATATTATAAACTCTTCTTCCATAAATGTGTCCATCATCTTTAAAGAATCTGCCAGTAACAAAAAATGTTAAGTCATTGATTAAATATGTAGGCCCGCTTAAACTAAACTGAAGATCCCTGGGACCATTTGCATTTACCTTATTCAAATTCCAGAAAATATCTTTATTAGTGGTAAAGTAATTTCCAATATAAGCTGAAACATTCCCTTCAAGCTTGCTTGAAGAACCCTCCTGTGTAACAATATTTACTATACCTGATAAAGCCTGCCCGTATTCAGCATTAAAAGTTCCGCTTATAACTTCAAGCTGCCTGATTGAATTATTTTCTACTTCAATTGAAACTGTGTTGTTGAAAACATCATTAACGGGGATGCCGTCAATTAAATAAGCAACTTCACCTGATCTTCCACCTCTGAAGTGACCATCAATAACACCAGCCTGAAGATTAATAACCTGATGTAAATTTTCAACGGGCATCATTTTAATATCTTCGGCAGTTACAATTGCTGATGATGATGTAAGATCTTTTGTGATTAAAGGAACTTCAGCCTGAACTACAACTTCACCTATATTTATTGCTTCGGGGGTAAGTTCAATATCTATTTCAGTAGTGAGATCAATTTTTACGGTTATATTCTCTATCCTTACTTTATTATATCCGACTGCACTTGCAACAATAGTATAAACCCCGGGAGTGATATTATTTATATAATAATAACCCTCAAGATCTGCTGCTGCACCAAAGTAGGTACCTTCAATGATAACATTTGCGCCTAATACTGGTTCGCCTGTTTCACTGTCAGTTACATTTCCCTTAATCTTACCCGTAGTACCGGCAAAAAGAAAATTTGCAGAAGCAAAAATTAATATTGCAGCAGTAAGAAAATGTTTAAGAGTAGTTTTTGTTTTCTGTAAATATTCTGCCATATGCATACGATTTGTTTTACTCTCTTCTAAAGAATTTATTCATAAATGTTACTAAATGGGCAGCCCCTTTATTAAAGAGACTGCCCCATAATAAAGTTTATTTAAGCAGGATCATCTTCTTGCTATCTTTGTAAGAACCACTTTCAATACTATAGAAGTAAACACCTGAAGATAAGTTAGCAGCATTAAAGTGAACTGTGTAAGAACCTGCCGATTGATTTTCACTTACAAGCTGAGAAACCTGTCGACCGAGAATATCAAACACCTTTATGCTTACATCACCTGCTTCAGCTAAAGAATACCGAATTTGTGTAACAGGGTTGAATGGATTCGGATAATTCTGATATAAGCTGAAAGTATTAACAGGCATTTCTTCATCGTCAGCACTAAGTACCCAATCACCAATCCAGGTATATGATAATAATGAAGGATTATTCCAACCCAGATCATTATTAGTGGCTGAATAGAACATCAAACCTTCTCTGCCTGCGCTGTTATCATTATCGTTTATAGCAAAGTCTATAGGAACCCTAAATCCATGCTGTACATTTATAGTATCAATTCCGGTAACACCGGGATCTCTTTTATTTGCAAGATCCCATAATGAAATTCTTGCTTCAACAACATAACCGGGAACAGGGAAGAGCTTTTCACCGAAGAAATAATTTTCTCCTTCAACAAGTAATGAATCATATTCACTGCTGCTGTGATCATTACGAGCTAACAGTTCATTAAATCTGATATGATAATCCGGCTTTGATCCTCTCTGGTATGTTGTATGAGGAAGACCGCGGAAATCATACAAGCCGATAAATAAATCCGGGGAATCGAGTAAATAAGAAGCTAAAACTCCACCTGGATCTACCGGATAAAAAATATCATCATCAACATCAAATGCTACATAAAGATAATTAGCATCTATAGCAACCCAGGCTTTAGCATTTAAATCCGAACTATCAGTAATAATAGTATTGGTATGAATGTGGCCTGTTCCATCCTCAGGATTCATTCTGAAATGTTTAATCCCTTGCCATTCACCCAAATTACCATCAGCGACAAATGCAGGAACCACTTCTGAAACAACTGCAACACCTTTTGCAGTATTTGTAACTGGTGGTGAATACCCCGGTTCTCCTTCATTACCTGCTCGATCTTGACATACTATTGCATAATAATATGTTACACTTTGGTTGGTAAGCGGAGATATAATAGGATGTTCGAATACCTGAACATTTTCCAAAATATTTGATCCTATTAAATCCACATTTGGAGAACTAAGATTGGTTATTGGGGCCATACTTGCATAAATAAAATACTTTTCAGCGGTTTCATCAGGAACATCCGACCAGGTTACTAAATTTGAAAATGTACCTGGAACTACTAAAATATTTTCCGGCGCTATAGGTGGAATATTATCTGAAAACTGGAATCCGGACTGCTGCAGAACATCAAACAATAATGTTCCTGTAAACTGTTCACCCTGGGCTCCATATTCATTTCCACCACCTGAAAGTTCTATTTTCCATGACTGAATAAATTCAGGATTAAATATCAGATCACCTTGCGGATTCCACCACGGCTGTGCAAATCCGTTTGCCGGAAAATGCATGTGGTTGTTTGGATCCGTCCAGATAGTGTCTGATTTTAACGGCATATAATAACGTGACCAACCTGAGGCCTGAGTAAAATTAATCGGTACTTCCAGAACCCAATCTTCATTAACACCTGTATTGTTCTCTGTTACAAAGAATCGCATTGTCAAACGATCAGCGGTACCAGTGTGAGGTGTTTGATTTTTTACATATAAAACAAGTGCAGTTCTTTCAGCAAAGCTGTCTATAGGTGCAGCTAATGTATCGGTCAAATTAATGTAACCGCCCCAATCCTGAGAACAATTAACCAGGTAATCAAGCTGCATAGAACCAGTGCCTTCAACAAAATCAGTTGTATTATTTGTTAAAGTTGCTAAACCACTATTACCTGTACCAGCCCATGCCATATCATCAACTACAAAATATCCATTTGCTGCATCATCAAATGTCTGCAACGGCACGTAACGGTTACCTTTTAATTCCAACTTATCAATAAGTACAGAACCTATTGCTGTAGGAGTATTTGTCGGACCACCAGCGGTTAAGTAAACAATTGCCATTTCAAATCCTTTAACTTTATCAAATTGCAGCACCTGATCGCCATCTCCAAACTGAAGTGCAAAGCCTAAAGTATTGTCATCATTTTGTACCAGGGGCATAGTAATATTTACCCAGCCTCCTGAACTATTAGAAAGGTTTATAGCTGTATGGTGAAGCCAAAGATCTCTACCAGCATCATTAAATTCAGCAAGTTTAAATTCAATAAATGCAGTTCCCGCTTGTGACATATTAAGAGTATCAATTACCTTATACCATAAGCTTAATTCGGTGCCGGTAGAAAAATCTATGAAAGGTAGAGTATCAGTTGCACCTACATAAGTAGATCTTACTATAAATCCACCCCATCCATCAAAAGCTTCGACTCTATAATTAATTCGTGTTGAGCCAGTGCCTTCATAATGATCGGGATCATTTAATAAATTGAATTCTGCAGTTGGTCCATTCGTGAAAAAATTACTATTTAACACGGGCGGATCTGGGAAAAAAGTTCCTACTGCATTATCAAAAGACTGAAATATCCATTGAGCATGAGATAATGCCGCAAAGGATATTATAAAGAGAACTGTCAAAGTTTTTTTCATATTGCTTCTCCTATTTAGTTTGTTTAACCAATAATTATTTAATTATTTGTTTAAGATCAATTCCATAAACTCCAGACACTTACAACTATCAATAGTATAACACCTGACAAAATTAAATTCGTTTTGTATTCGCTTACTTTTTTAAATGCAGGCACTGCAATTGTTAACTCCGGAAGAAATTCATTAGCACGATATTTAACTGCGCTTTTTGCTCGTGATTCAACTTTGTTTGTAAAGTAACTAATACCAAAAATCAAAGACGTACTGATTATAAAAAGAATTACAGCAAAGTGAAGAAAATTAATTTTTATATAAGCTTCCAGCAGAGGGTTGGTTACATAGCCAAGATTGTGAAAAATTTCTGCTGAAAGTCTTGAAAGACCAATCAACTCACCTATAACTAAACCCCAGAATGCACCTTTAGAATTAATTCTTTTGGATAATAATCCAAATAAAACCACTGCGGTAATGGGAGGACTAATAAATGCCTGCACACTTTGAAGATACAAATACATCTGTGAACTGATTATCTTTACAAGCGGGACACATAAAATTGCTGCAATTACAATTACTGTTGTTGATAATCTTCCGATTAAAACCAGTTTTCTTTCATTAACATTTGGATATTTGAGAAGGTAAAAATCATTTACAAACAGAGTAGCAGTGGTATTAAAAACTCCCGCAAGTGAAGACATTATTGCAGACAGCAGACCAACAATTACAAGTCCTTTAAGCCCTGCCGGTAAAATATTTCCTGCAAGCAAAGCCGGGTAAGCTTCATCGCCAATTATTCCGGGAAATAATGCAACCGCAATTAGACCTGGTAAAACCAAAATAAAAAGGGGAAGTATTTTTAAGAAAGCCGCAAATATAGAACCTCTTCTAGCATCTTCAATTGATTTGGCTGAAAGAATTCTTTGAACAATATATTGATCTGTGCACCAATACCAGAAAGCAATAATGGGGGCACCAAAAATAATTCCTGTCCAGGGAAAATCCGGATCTGAAGCGGGCTTGAACATAGTAAAATAATCCTGCGGAAGTTTTTCCTGCAGCGCAGAAAATCCACCAACTTCTTTCAATCCGAATATTGTTAAGGTTAAAGCACCGGCAATAAGTAAAACTGCCTGGAATACTTGTGTTCTTACAACAGCAGTAGCTCCTCCGATTACACTATATAACCCTGTAATCAAAACAATAATAATTGCAGAAGTGTAAATGCTTACGCCAAACACTTTATAAAAAAGAATTCCACCGGCAAAAATTGTAACTGAAATTTTTGTTAACATATAAATTACAATTGAAAGAGAAGCTAAAAATTTGCGTGATTTTCTGTCAAATCTTTTTTCCATTAATTCAGGAATTGTTACAACACCTGATTTCAAATAAACGGGGACAAAAAACCAGCCTAAAATTATCAGGATAAAAATGGCCATCAATTCAAACTGTGCAACCGTTAAACCTCTCGTAGCACCTGAACCTGCAAGCCCAATAAAATGTTCACTTGAAATATTTGTTGCAAATAAGCTTAATCCCACAGCTATCCAGCCAACATTCCTCCCGGCTAAAAAATAATCTGAACAATTTTTTTCTTTCTTCCTTGAATAATAAAAACCTATACTCAATACAATTATTAAGTACGCTGTAAGAATCAAACTATCTAAAGAAGAAAAACTATCAGACACTTTGCCGCTCAATTTTTTTTTCCAAGTTTCACAAACAGTGCCATTAGGACTACTGATATAAAACTATTTACTCCTCATTAATACATTAAGTATTAACAGCTTTTCTTATCAAAACAATAATTAGCGGTTATTATTTTAATAAGCCCTGGTTATTTTATTAAAACCATTTTCTTAGCATCAGTAAAACTTTTTGTTTTAAGCTTATATATATAAACCCCGCTTGGCAATCCGCCGTTAACTACTGAAGTATTAAACTTCTCTACATAAGTACCCGGCTCCTTTTCTTCATTAACCGGAACAGCTATTTCTCTTCCCAATATATCGAAGACAGTAATTGTAACTTTTGTTTTTTCAGAAATACTGTAAACAATATTTGTAACGGGATTAAATGGATTAGGATAATTCTGCCCCAGTTCAAATGAAGCAGGATATTCCTCAACCGGTTCATTAACATCAACCAGAACACCATTGAGATTATAATATGGCAAATAAGATGATCGCAGAGTTGAAGCAACCGGTTTTGCCGAATCTCGGTTCATAGTGTACAAGCCCATACTTTGATAACCTAATGACATCCTGTACCAATCAAACACACACCACCATGTACAACCCATTAAAATTCCATTTATATTTACAGTACCATCCTGGTTAAGTGAAGCAAAAAATTTAAAAGCTCTGAACGTTTCATTAAATACTGTTACTTGTTCCTGAGTTGTAGAGCCATTTTCGGAGGACCAATATCCAAACTCAGTGTCAATAATTGGTTTGTCAGGAAAAGCATTTCTTGCCTGGAAAAGAAAATTAACTGTACCACCATAATATGTGCTGCCATGAAAAATCCCGAAGTAGAGTGTCCATCCCGCAGCATCTAATGGAGACTGAGTAATATCAGTTGGGCCCGGAATATCTCCTGCCGAAGATTGGGAAACCAGCCTTTGGTCATTATAATTTTCAGTAATATCATTTTTAATCATTTCATTATAGATCAACCTATTGGTTTCCTCATGACATTCATTTGATAGACTCCATAGAATAACTGATGGTCTGTTATAATCTTTAAATACCATTTCCCGGAACATCTGTAAATGAATTTTACGCTGATTGTTTTGTATCAACCAGGGTTCTGCGGTATGAAACCAATAGACTGGTATTTCCTCCATTGTTGTAATACCAAGTCTGTCTGCAATCAAATATGTGTATGGATGATTTGGATAATGAGCAGTTCGTAGGAAGTTTACATTTAGACTTTTAACTATTTGAAGATCATTATATATAACTTCTTTGATTACGCTTCTTCCGTATAAAGGATGGTCTTCATGTCTTGCTGCACCCGTTAAGAAAGATATCCTTCTGTTTAAAAGAAATTTATTGCTGTCGGTTTCAACTGTTCGTATACCAAATTGAGTGTAAAATTCATCAACTACCTGGTTGTTTTCCTTCAATGTTACCTTCATTATATAAAGATTTGGATTTTTAGGAGACCAAAGCTGAGGATCAACAACACTTAAGTTTGTTTTCCAGAATTTTGCAGACTCATTTGAAATGGCAAGTGATGTTTGTGAAGAACCTGTGAAGCTGGCTAAAGCTCCTATTAAATCGGAAGCTTTCTCAGACTGAATATTAAATGAATCAATTGATGCTTTATAAATTTCTAAAGATACATCAACATCCCTGCTCACATTACTGTTATTAAATATAGAAATCGTAGTTTGAATCTCACCTTCAATATTCAAAGGAACAATATCTGCTCTTGCAACTGATACGGAATTTGAAAATTCAAGGTAAACATCGTGAATGATGCCGGTATAATTAAACCAATCACTTGGTGTGTATGGAACAATATCATTCCTGCTGCCCCAGGGTATATTATCAACACGAACAGCAATTGTGTTTGTATCACCATAATTCAAATAGGAGGAAACATTAAATGCAAAGGGGGTATAACCTCCTTCATGGTAACCAATATAATTTCCATTCAGCCAAACATCGGCTGTATAATTAACTGCATAAAAAATCAGTTTAACAAATTTATTGCTTAAAGAATCATCAATGATTAATTTCTTTCTATACCAAACTCCATCTTCATAAAATTCAGGAACCGTAGGATAAGTATGCATCTGATTTTCCACTGAAGGAAGTTCTTTATTCTCCCAGCCACTGTCATCATATTCAGCCAAATGCCGTTTCTGTGCTTCATTAATCAGGTTTATCATTCCCGTAACATCTCTTTTTGCCATCGTTATACCTGAATTGGAAGCAAACCTTTGTTTTTTCCAGGTACCCGCAAGATTAATTATTAATCTTTCCTGCTTTTCAAAAGATGGAAGAGGAATTCCGTTTTGATAAGGTATCATTACTCCATCTACATTCTGCAATTGCAATGTAGCTTCCAATGTGCCAACCTGGGCTTTAAGGGAGATATTATTACAGAGCAGCAAAGAAAAAAATACAATTATGATGTGAATTGTTTTTGTATCAACGTTCATATTTTATGACTTTGAATTTTCTTTAAACTAATACATTTTTCGCTCTGAAAAAACTGAATATGGAAGACAACTTTGATACCATTATTAAACGGAATATTTAATTGAAGTAGTTGTTAAGGAGTGATTTAAAAACTTATTAAACTAATAACTAATACTTATTAAATAGATAAGGACATATAACGACGTTGCCGATAAGCGGCGCCCCAATACAGGAACGCCGAACAATACCAACAACTTTTTATTTATTTAAAATATTTTTTAACTGAACAACTTTGAATAAGTAACAGAACAAAGCCAATAATTACACAAATGCCGAATGCGAAAACGGCGTCCGCTTGATTGGTGGGTTAGGCACAACACCATTAATTATTATAATATTTTTTCTCAATTTCTTCTTGGAGTTTTTCAAAATTTTTACCAGTAATTCTTACTATTATTGGATTTAGTTTTTCGGTGAGCTTTTGAGATTCGTTAAATGACTCTACATATAAATTATAATATTTGTCTTCTTGATTGTCTTTTTTGTTAGTTGATATGTAGTAATTGCGAAGATTATTTAAATAGCTCTGATTCTGGATAGAAAGGGAATATCCAATTTCAGTAATTGAACGAAAATCCTTTACTAATTCTGGAACCTTACTTTTCCATTCTTTTGAAGATTCCATCACTTGTAATATATCCGTAAATGTAGAAATCAATATTGAGTCTTTTTCTTTATATAGAGGTATCAACTCGTCTAACAACAAAATATTAGAATTAATTTCACTAGCTGATTTTGGTTCATCAATAAATTTATTCCAAAGTGATTCATCCTTTTGGGCAAATGAATAAAAGTATTCTTTTTGTTGTTTTAATTTTGATTCTATAACACCTGTAACATTTGGGTCATTAACTGGTTTGTTGACAAAAGCACCAAGTATTGAAGCCAATGGGATTGTAATTATTAATGCAATAATTCCAGAAACTAATGAGCGAAGTGAAATCTGATTAATTTTTTTTAGGACTTTCTGACGAAATAAAAAATAAAAAGTAAGTGCGACTGTAAAACTGAATAGTTGGATTACACTTGTATTATCTCCGAAGTAAATATTAAATTCTTTATTTTCCCTCATAAGTATAGAACCAAGTATAAGCCATCCCCAGCCATACTTCCATTCTCTCTTTTTAGGAGCGGATAAATCATATTTTTCAAGAATTAATTCTCTTTGAACTTCTTTTTGTATTAATTCAGAACCGCAATTGCTACAATATTTGAAGGCTTCATTTTGCTCAGTATTACAATTAGGACAAATCATTTTTGCCTCTGGTTTAAATCATAAGATTAAATTTTGGGCTTTAAACGGTAATAAAAATTTTCACAATCTTTTTTGTAATTAAATTTAAAGAGTGTATAAAATTTTTTACCCTTTTCACTACGATAAGAAATAACAAATATAATTTCTTCCAATTCAGGTGGAAGTAATGATTCTCGTGTGCTTCCAGCTGAAGCTACTTGGTCAAACGGAAAGCTTTTTTTTACTACAAATGAGATTTCATATTTATCATAGCCTGAGATAACTGTATGCTCAGGGAGTTTAATATTAAATGGGTTATTATTGTTTGCCCAAATAAGTTGAACATCAAGGGAATTGTGTTTTGAAATGTTTTTAAGGACAATCTGTCTATTCCATTTCATTTCAATTTGACCTGGAATCATACTGCTACTTGAACTCCAATCACTATTTGGACCGATTATAATTTTTGCTGATATTTTTGGACGAATACGTAAATACCTATCGAGTATAAAATAAATGAGAAGTCCTAAAAGCAGAAAAACAATATATTCAATTGATTTCTCAGGTAAATCTTTTATTATAAATTGATGAAAACTAGAAGTATTCATACCTACTTTCAATAGTGCCTAACGATCTTGTGCTTAAACCGCAGACCAAAACAAGACTGTCGAATAGAAACACAACCTAACCTTGAACAAGAAACTTGAAACGTAACGACTAACCCGAAAATCTCACAAATGCCGAATGCGAAAACGGCGTCCGCTTGATTGGCGGGTTATGCGTTTTTTATTAATTATAAATTCTCCAACGATTTGATTCCCAAATTATATTTCTACCATCAAATAGAGAATATCCCTTGCCGTCTCTAAATTTTTTTCTTTCAGCAAAAAACCGTTTGAAAAAAGCATTGAAAAATGATTCTGCATTATTATATAGTGATTCTATTTCACTTAATTTAAAAACTCTTTTTGCTGGTTTAATATTAGATGTTGGTGAATAAAATCGAGTATTAACAAAAGCACCATCGGGGGAGATAGTGTATTGTGAATGATAAAATGAATTCCTAAGGTCAGCTTTAAGTAAATTTTTTAAAACACTTCCTATTTCAAATTGTTGGGATTTACAAAGCGAAGATATTTCGTCGATCTTAGTGGTTGGACTTTCACAATAAAACGGTTTGCCATTTCTTATGGTTTTAAATTCCCAATCGGGATTTAGATTATTCATTAAACGTAAAAGATTATAAATAATAATGTATTGAAAGTCATTCTCCATAACTCTACAATACATTTGAACTAATATTCTTGTCCTTTGTTTTGGATAAGAATTAAATTGATCTAATAATCCTGTATATTCACGCAAATAATCAACTAATTCCTCAAGCTCATCATCAAATGCAAATGTTTGAAATTGATTTGAAGGAATTTCCGCGATACCTCCAAAAGGAATAAAAGCATTTACTATAATATTCCCGAGGTTCGTTTTTGCTTTATCAAATAAATCATCAATGGATTTATCAATTATAGTCCTCAAAATTAGTTTTTATTTTCTATTTTGATTTCTTGTTTAATCTTTATAGTGTTGTCATAAAAATTTCTTCCCCAGCCAGCAACTTTTCCATCAATTATAACTATCGGAGTAAACTCATCATCTGTTTCTCTATCGTCAGGCGTATGAGCAGTCCGATAAAACCAAACATCATAATTACTATTTTCAATTTGATATTTTTCATTCTTATGTGGATTGCCCATTATTTCTAAGACTTTTGATTTTGCATCTCCAATTTCCAGTTTCAATAAATTACTGTTATTTTTTTCAGCTATTGCACCATATTGAGCACAACTTTGTAGAATTATAGCGAAAAACATAATTGATAAATGAAATATTAGATGATAAGATTTTTTCATAAAAGCACCTTAATTTTTACTTAAACGCATAACTAAATCTTTTCAGGATTACATTTTAAAACCAATAATTCTCAACATCAATAAACATTTTCTCAACTTCAATAATAATTTTTATTTTAAACCAAGTTCTTTAGCCATCCTGAAATAATTAGATGGTGCTAACCCCAATTTTTTTGCAGCATCTGCATCAGAACCTGAGTTTTCTCTTACAAATTTGAAATATTTCTCTCTAACAAATATTTCCACCTCTTTTAAAGGAATAATTTTATTTGGATTAAAAAAATAATCTATACTGTCATCATCCGCATTATTCATAAAGAAACCAAGAGTGATTTTAACCTGGGAAAGTGTTATAACTGGTTCATCTGAAAATAAAAACCTCTGTACAACATTTTTTAACTCTCTTACATTACCGGGCCATTCATAATTAATTAGCAATTCCATTGCTTCATCCTGAATAGCCGGTTTATCTTTAGTCATATCAATACTGATATTTGTCATGAAATATTCCAATAATACGGGAATATCCTCTCTGCGATGTTTAAGCTCAGGTACAAAAACAGGAAGGACATTAAGCCGGTAATATAAATCTTCGCGGAATCTTTTGGCTTTAACTTCCTCTTCAATATTTCTGTTTGTTGCTGCAATAATTCTTACATCTACTTTCAGTTTTTCAGTTCTCCCGATTTTTTCTATTTCTCCATCTTGTATAACTCTTAAAATTTTAACCTGCGCCGGAAGTGGGAGTTCGGTTATTTCATCAAGGAAAACTGTACCGTTATTGGCTATTTCAAACAGACCTAACTTTTTTTTATCAGCACCCGTAAATGCACCTTTTTCATAACCAAACAACTCGCTTTCAACAAGCTCATTCGGTAGACTGCCGCAATTTATAATAACAAAGTTTTCAAGCTTTCTCTGACTGGTGTAATGAATATTATAAGCAACAAGCTCTTTACCTGTACCCGATGCTCCTCTTATAAGTGTGTTAACATTACTCTGTGCAAATTTCTTGATCTCTCCTCTTAACTTTTGAATTGGTTCTGAATAACCAACTATCATTTTTTGAAGGAGAATATCTTCAACATTTTTAACAAGCTTTCGGTTTGATTTTAATCGTTCCTTTTCAAGCATGCATTTTTCGTGAGCATTGAAGATGCTCATAATAAAATCAGTCGGCTGATAAATATATTCCTCAATATCGCCCGGATATTTTGTGCAATACCAATATGCGCCAGCTTTAATTAGCTTGTTGGCAAAGTTGTAATCCGTAATATTAATAGTCATTTTAGTTATCACTATAATCTGGAGATAAGGCTCAACCTCTTTTATTTTCTGAATAAGAGCTTCGCCCATTATACCACCGGCAATCTGGAAATCCATAATCACAACATCATACAATCCTCTTCCTTTACTTAATAATTCAAGTGCAGTTTTACCATCCGAAACAATATCCTGAATACATATTCTGTCTTCAAAAGGTTTTATAGTATTCTTAACCCTCCTTACATCATATTCTTCATCTTCAATTAGTAAAATCTTTATCACCTTTTTTTCAGCCATAATTTTTCCTGGTTTAGTTTTGAATAGTTATTGTAACTGATGCTCCTCCGGAAGGAAGGTTTTCAGCATCAATATCCCATCCGCATCGTTTTGATATTTCATAAGCGATATAACAACCATAGCCTGTATTCTGTATTGTAGATTTTTTAGATGTAATATTTTCCAAAAAAATATTTTTTATTCCGTTTTCATCTTTTTCCAAAAGCTCAGGCTGAATACCTTTTCCTGTATCTCGAATTATTATTTTGGACTTATTCATTTGAGCATCAAAACCAGTTTTAACTGTAATTGTAAGATTCTGTTCGCCGCCGTGATCTATACTATTCTGAATCAGAGGTTCAATTATTTCCCATACTACAAATTCATTAACAGGAACCAGGGGAAGGTTTTCATCTGCTTCAAGCTTTATTTCAAATACATTGGATTTAGAAGAAACCCGTTGAAAAATATTTTCAATCATAAATTTTATTACTTCATTCAGATTAGTTTGAAAAACAGAATTCCTAATAGTTTGTACAGGAGGATCAAACCATTTCATATCATAAATAACTCTTGAAATAAAATTTGAATATTTGTTTACTCTGTATTTTACTTCATTAATATTTTCGGGTGATAGTTTACGAAGATCCTCTTTAATAAACCCCATTACTTTTTCTGCTTTATGATGAGTATGATAAATCCTTTTTGTAAAAACCAATTCCTTCTCATAGGTAACTTGTTTCTTAATATTCTCTTCATGCTCATCAAAGAGTAACTTCTGTGTCTCGTCTCTTTCTTTAACTGTATAGGATGATATAAAATACATAGCTAACAGCCCAAGAAGAATAAGCGAAAGGTAAATAACCGAAGTTTCATCATAGTTGCTTATTACCTGTTTACTAATGAAAGAGAAATCCGGAGTGTTTTTCATATAAACCGCACCGATATATTCCCCTCGTAAAACAAAGGGTACAAAAATATGAAAGGTCTGCTTATCAGTAATTATAGTATAAATCTGTTCTTTATCATGCATCTCTGTTTCAATATTTCCGTAGATATTTATAGCTTCTTCCAGATTCATATAATTCAAAGGAGTTGCTTTATCATTTTCAAATAGAAATGAATATAACACCTTCCCATCATCAATAGCATGAATTTCTTTATCCATTTTTACAAGAATACAGATATTCTGAATATTGTGTTTTAATATTTGCTGATTGAATATTATGTTAAAAGATTGAATGATCCTGTCCGATTCTTCATTATCAATTTTTGTTTTAGGGTTAATCGATTCAAGAAGAAGTTCAATTGAAGTCGAAGTCAGGTTGGCAAGTTCTTCAGCAGAATCTTTCTGGTACCAGTCCTGTGTTTTACCAATAAAATTTTTTACCGAAGCTTTGTTAATAAAAGAGACAATTAACTGGAAAGCAAAAAGAATTACAAACAATACTGTTATATGCTTGAATTCAAAATGGTACTGTTTAAACTTCTCTATTAATTTATTTGTTTTCATTTTTGATCTGCAAGTTATTTTATAAAAATAGAATTCGATTTGATTTTCTCGGTTGCCAATTTAAGTGCTTCATCTACAGAAATTTCTTTTTTTATAGCAAGATTAAGGTAATACGAAAGTATATCGGATACGTTTGTATATTGTTTAAGGAAAGGACGGTGAACACCTGTTTCCAAAAGTTTATAATAAAATTTAAGTTCGGGGTGTGAATGAATATAATTGCTGTCTGAATAAATTTTTTTATTTACAGGAAGATATCCGCCGTTTTCAAACATAATTTTTTGCGCTTCTTCACTTATAAGGAACTGGATAAACTTAACTATCTCAGGAATTTTTGTAGAAAATTTCGAGATCATCAGGTTCCATCCCCCGAAAACTGAACCGGGCTTAGTTCCTTTAAGATAAGGAAGAGGAGCTCTTTTTAAATTATTAAAAATTTCGGGTTTGTCTGTAAATGCTTTGTTATCCATACTCAGGAAGCCAGGCCATCCACGCAAAAAGATTCCATTGTTCTCAGCAAAATAGTAATAACTTGGATTCTCTTTAAACTGAATGACTTCTTTAGGAGATACATTATACTTGCTAACTAAATCTACAAGCATTTGAAGAGCTCTTTTACCTTCATCCGTTTCAAGATATATTGAATCGGTGGTTATTATCGGACTATTCTGATTCGACATTAATTCTGTAAATGAACAAAGGAGTCCTTCATAATCATCAGCCTGGAAAATATAAAACGGCTGATTGTTATTAAATCTTTTCCTTAATTCAATAAATTCTTCCCAGGTAACTGAATTATCAATTTTATTCTTAATAATTTCATAATCCGGGAGTTCTTTAATGATATCATCCCTGTAAAACATCAGGGCTATATCTATATACAGGGGTATTGATACGAGAGTATCCTCATAATAACAGGTTTCAGTTGCAAAAGACAGGAGATCTTTTTTTTCTTCTTTACTAAAATGTTTATCAAGAGGAACACCCCATTTGGCAAAACGGGGCACCCAAATCTGATCAACAGTGAAAATATCTATCCTGTCATTTCTGCTTCTTAAATACCTGGTAAGGAGCTCTTTCCTTTCATTTGTACTGAATTTATCGAATGACAGGCTAATAGCTATTACTTCTATTTGACCTTTAAACTTTTCGTTAAACCTGTTTATTACTTTTTGGTGAGCCGCAGATATGTTGTCTACATAATAAATCTTTTTAACCGGAAGAGAATCGCTCTCATCAAATTCAAAAGGAGAAAAAACATAACTGAAAAAAATAAAAACAGTAACCAGGATTGTACTAATTACAACATAAGCCAGCTTTTCAAATTTCATTCATGCTTACCTGCAGAGATATCAGTTTCATTTTTTACTTATCAATTTAATAATATACTTATTAAAATAATAAGCAGCATAAAGAGATATATAGTTCGAAATAACAACTGATTTTAAAAAAATGAAGAAATACCTTACAACAATCAAACTAAGAAAAGGGAAACTAAGGGGCATAGAAATTGGACTTTGCTCAAACGTTTTTAATTAGAAAGTTTTTGTCGGAACTAATTCAAAAGATGTTATTGAATCAAAGTTTGAATTGATTAAATGATTCTTTATAAAGTTTATAAGGCTGACTCATTATCAAAAGTCATGCTCTCCTTAAAATAAATGATAATTACCGGAGTCAGCCTTTTTTTAGTTTTCAACCAGCTTTACATATCAAATGATAAAATTTTTTTTAATTACCACTATTACAGTCCTTACAACATGCTTAACATTTTCTCAGACAGAATTCGTTTCTGTTAAAGGAAAAGAAATTATTGATGCATCAGGGAATAAATTACTGCTTAAAGGTATAAATCTTGGCAACTGGCTGGTTCCCGAAGGTTACATGTTTAAATTTGAATATGCGGCTTCACCAGAAATGATTTATGAAGTCTTCAACCAGATGATTGGTCCTGATGAAGCTAGAAAATTCTGGAAACAGTACAGTGATAATTATATAACACATGATGATATAAAATTTATAAAGCAATCAGGATTTAACTCCGTTCGAATTCCTTTTAATTACAGATTGTTTGTAATTGATGATGATCCAAACAAACTTGAAGGACCCGGTTATGAATTACTTGACCGGGCGATAAAATGGTGCAAAGAAGAAAATCTTTTCATAATTCTTGATATGCACTGCGCACCCGGCGGACAAACCGGAGATAATATTGACGATAGCTTTGGTTATCCCTTTTTATTTGAAAATCCTGAAAGCCAGGAATTAACTGCTGCTATCTGGAAAAAACTTGCAAAAAAATATTCTGATGAAACAATAGTCATAGGTTATGATCTTCTTAATGAACCAATTGCACACTACTTTGACCAGGAAAAACTAAATCCGCTTTTAGAGCCTTTGTATAAAAAGATTGTTTCTGCCGTTAGAGAAGTGGATCCCAATCACCTTATATTTCTTGGCGGAGCTCAGTGGGATAGTAACTTTAAAATATTCGGTCCTCCTTTCGATACAAAGCTTGTTTATACTTTCCATAAATACTGGACTGATACAGATGAATCTGTTATTAAAGAGTATCTGGAATTCCGGGATAAGTACAATGTTCCTATCTGGATGGGAGAATCCGGAGAGAATACAAATGAGTGGATTACTGAATTCAGAAAAACTTTAGATAAACACAAAATTGGCTGGTGCTTCTGGCCTTATAAAAAACTTGATGCTGAAAGTTGCCCGGTTTCGATTAAAAGCACAAAAGAGTATGATGTAATAATTGAATTTGCAAATGGTAAAAGAGTTATCTACGAAGATTTACGAAATAAACGTCCCGACATTGAGATTGTTAGAAAAGCTTTAAAAGATTATTTAGAGAATTGCAAATTCAAAAACTGCTCAATTAATAAAGATTATCTTAAAGCCTTAGGTTTTGAATAAATCATAAAACTAATAAAGTAAAAGCTGTAATTATGAAAGCAATATATTTTTTAATACTTGTTTCTAGTTTATCTCTTCTCTTTTTCTTAGGAAGTACAAAAAATAATTTACCGCTTTACAAAAATTCTTCTCTTCCTATTGATGAAAGAGTTGAAGACCTGCTTAAGCAAATGACTCTTGAAGAAAAAATTGATATGCTTGGAGGTACTGGTTTCGAAACAAAAGCTATTGAACGATTGGGAATACCTCCAATGAATATGACAGATGGACCTGTTGGAGTTCGCTGGGGTGAAGCAACCGCTTTCCCTGTTGGAATTGCAATGGCTGCAACCTGGGAACCGGAATTAATTTACAAGCTTGGTTTTGCTATTGCCGATGAAGTAAAAGCAAAAGGACGACATATTATTCTTGGACCCTGTGTTAACATCGCAAGGATACCAATGGGTGGAAGAAATTTTGAAAGTTTCGGTGAAGATCCTTTCCTCACTTCAAGAATAACTGTTGATTATATAAAAGGAGTACAGGATAACAATGTTGTGGCAACAGTAAAACATTTTGCTTGCAATAACCAGGAATACCAAAGAGATTTTGTTGACGTGAAGATAGATGAACGTGCGTTGAATGAAATTTATCTTCCTGCATTTAAAGCTGCAGTAATTGAAGCAGATGTTCTGGCTGTTATGTCTGCTTACAATAAAGTTAACGGACCTTATTGCAGTGAAAATGATTATCTGCTGGTTGACAAACTTAAAAATGAATGGGGCTTCCAGGGATTAGTTATGTCCGATTGGGGTGCCGTTCATAGTTCTTTACCTACTGCTAAAAGCGGACTTGATTTAGAGATGCCCTCTGGACAATATCTGAATCGAGAAACTCTCCTTAATGCTGTTAAATCAGGAGAAATAAAAGAATCTGCTATTGATGACAAAGTAAGAAGAATTTTATGGGTAATGTTTAAGATTGGATTATTTGATCCCGACTACAGTCGGGATAAATTTGACACATCAAAATTAAATAATGAAGAGCATAAACAAATTGCACTTGAAATAGCCAAAGCAGGAATTGTTCTTTTAAAAAATGAAAAAAATATACTTCCACTTAAGTTGGATATTATAAAATCAATTGCAGTAATAGGACCAAATGGAAATGTTGCAAGAACAGGAGGCGGTGGAAGTTCAACAGTAGATCCATTTTATTCTGTCAGTCCATTAGAGGCTCTGCAGAATAAAATAAGTGATAAGGTTAAAATCACTTTTTCACAAGGAGTATCGCTTAGCGGTGATACAAAACCAATTGAAGCTGAATATTTTTATCTTACAAATTCTAATGAACAAGGTATTGCTGCAGAATTTTTTGATAATATGGAATTAAGAGGTAAACCTGCCGTTAAAAAGATTTTCGATCAGATTAATTTTGATTGGGGCGGTGAAAAACCACTTGAAGGTATTAAAGAAGATAATTTTTCAGTTAGGTTTTCTACGTCAGTTAAGGCTCCGGTAACAGGTGAATATACTTTTGATGTAAACAGTGATGACGGAATTCGTTTCTACATTGATGACAAACTTGTAATTAATGATTGGGCTAATCACGCTGCAATATCAAACTTTTATAAAGTAAAGCTTGAAAAAGATAAAACCTATAAAATTAAACTTGAGTTTTTTGAAAACGGTGGAAGTGCAAGTGTCAAATTAGGATGGAAACTTCCTCGTGCAGATCCTTTCCAGGAAGCAATTGATGCAGCAAGAAATTCTGATATAGCAATTTTATTTGTCGGAACGTCAAACAGTTATGAGAGTGAGGGATTTGACAGACCGGATTTAGTTTTGCCTGCAAACCAGGATGAGCTTATTGAAGAGGTTTGCAAAGTAAATGAAAATGTAATTATAGTTTTAAATAGCGGTTCTCCCGTGTTAATGAATAAATGGATAGATAAAATTGATGGTCTGCTTGAAATTTGGTTCGGCGGTCAGGAAATTGGAAATGCAGTAGCCGATGTTCTTCTTGGAAATTATAATCCTTCAGGTAAGCTTCCAATAACTTTTCCCAAAAGATGGGAAGACTGCAGTTCATTCTCAACTTATAAAGCTAAAGACAGTGTAACAGAATATTCAGATGGAATTTTTGTTGGTTACCGCCACTTCGATAAATATAATATTGAACCTTTGTTCCCATTCGGCTTTGGACTTTCTTATACATCTTTTTCATATAACAATCTTAACTTAAAGAATGCAGCTATTCACCAGGATGGAGAATTAAAATTTTCTGTTGATATAAAGAATACCGGTAGTATGGATGGTGCAGAAATTATTCAGGTTTATATTAGTGATTTAATATCTTCAGTTGAAAGACCAATTAAAGAATTGAAAGCCTTTAAGAAAATTTTCCTGAAAAAAGGTGAAAGCAAAAAAGTAGAATTCAGCATTAATAAATCTTCCTTAAGTTTCTTTGATCTTGAAAAAAGAACCTGGATTGCAGAACCTGGTGATTTTGAAATTTTAGTTGGAAGTTCATCAAAAGATATAAAATTAAAAGAGAAGTTTACACTTCAGCAGTTATGTGAAAAATAAAGATTTCGATAATTCAATGTTAAGAAAAATTTTAGTAATTCTATTACCCTTTTTTACACTTATTCATGCTCAGAGTAAAAACAACTCTCCTGCTAAAATAGGAGATGAACAAATTTCTATAAAAGAATTCAAATTAAGGTATGAACTCTCACCATTTATAAATACAACTCTTAATGAAGATTCGGTTAAATATCATTTCCTCTTATCATTAATAGCTGAGAAACTTTTTGCTATTGAAGCAAAGAATTTAGGTTTGGAGCAAACAGAAAAGTTTGATTTTGTTTTCAAACCTATCGAGAAAATGTATGTGAGAGATGCCTTATTCAACAAAGAGATCAAAAGCAAAATTAAAATTGATGAACGGGATATTCTGAAAGGAATTAATAAATACAATACAAAACTCAAAGTTGAAATATTCAGTTCGACAGATTCAGTTCAGATTTATAAAATCTTTAATGAGCTTAACTCCGGAGTTCTAATTGATTCTTTATCCGACGTTGATGAAAGGGATTCTGCAGAAATATCTTTTGGAGATATTAAGGATGAAATTCTGGAAGATACTTTATTTTCTATTTTTATTGGCGAATTCACCATACCAGCAAAAACAGAAGATGGTTGGTTTTTGTTTTTTCTCAAAGATAAGATTTCAAATATAACTTCAGTAGATGAAAAAAATATTTTAAGTAAAGTTGATAAAATCATTCGGGATAGACTAACTGAAAAAGCTTATTATAAATATATGGAGGAAGTCTTTAAGGATAAAATTATTGAAGCCGATAAAGATTTATTTCAGCTTCTATCAGAAAATATTTATAACATCTTAAAGCAAAATGAAAAAGAAATGTTTTCTTCTTCATCAAAATTTTATTTAAACGAAAGTGATTTTGAAAAGATAAAAAGCGAGCTTGGTAATGAAATTCTTAATGAAATTTTTTTTACCGTTGATGATAATCCGGTAACTCTAAAGGATTTTTTAGCTGATCTTCTTTTGGAAGGATTTTCAATTAAATCGATAGACATGAATGAACTAAATTTCCGATTGAGTAAACAGGTAAAAA
>CAZEWJ010000049.1:0-22933 GCA_964515875.1 uncultured Ignavibacteriaceae bacterium
TAGCAATTTATTAATTGTTTATATTAATTAGAAATCTTTTTTACACAGTCTCTAAAGGTCGTGGTTATTCAAAAGAAAAAAATTTAATGCCATTAAAAAAACTCATCCCGATAAAAACTTTCTTACATGAACTTATCACAAAAGATAAAAAATAATTCTTTTATTAGCTTATTATATCGCACTCCTAACGGAGTGCTAATTGTGTGTATGTTTATTTTTTCTACAAATATTTAGCTCCTCTGGAGCTATTTATATAATTAAAAATAATTCCTTAACTCCGTTAAGAGTTATATATTTGTAGAAAAGAATAATCCCAAATAAAAATGAACTCCGTTAGGAGTTCAATATAAAATTAGCAATAAAATAATTTTAAATGTGATTTTATCTTAGAAATAATGCCATTAAAAAAATTCATCCCGTTAAAAACTTTCTTACATGAACTTATCACAAAAGATAAAAAATAATTCTTTTATTAGCTTATTATATCGCACTCCTAACGGAGTGCTAATTGTGTGTATGTTTATTTTTTCTACAAATATTTAGCTCCTCTGGAGCTATTTATATAATTAAAAATAATTCCTTAACTCCGTTAAGAGTTATATATTTGTAGAAAAGAATAATCCCAAATAAAAATGAACTCCGTTAGGAGTTCAATATAAAATTAGCAATAAAATAATTTTAAATGTGATTTTATCTTAGAAATAATGCCATTAAAAAAACTCATCCCGTTAAAAACTTTCTTACATGAACTTATTACAAAAGAGATAAAAGTTCTGCTTGCTCTGCTTGTATTGTTTATTTGTCTGCTTACTTTTCTTGAAATAGGAGATGCGATTTCCGCAGGTGAAACAAGGCAGTTTGATTTATCCATAATTGAATTCTTCAGAACAGAAAATGATTTTAATAAACCTACAGGACCACCCTGGTTAACTCAGTTTATGACTGATATAACTGCTCTTGGCGGCGGTTATGTTTTAGCAATTATTACAATTTTTGTTTTAATATTTCTCAGCCTGCAAAAACATTATGAAGGTTTCTGGCTTCTTCTTGCTGCAACTATCGGAGGTACGCTGATCAGTTTTTGGCTTAAAGAAATTTATGGAAGGGAACGTCCTGATTTAGCTTTCAGGTTAGTTACAGTTACAGCTTTCAGTTTCCCAAGTGGCCATTCAATGATGTCTGCGGTTTTATATCTTACACAAGCTGCAATTGTTGCCCGGTTTCAAAGAACATGGAAAATCAGGATTTATATTTTAAGTATTGCTCTGTTTCTCACAATCATTATTGGGTTCAGCAGGGTTTATCTTGGTGTTCACTATCCTACTGATGTAATTGGCGGCTGGACAATCGGTCTTGCATGGGCATCTTTATGCTGGTGTATTGCATGGTATATTCAAAGAAGAAAAAGACTGAAGCAGAAAACCTGAGCAAGTGAAAGTTCAAGTTCATGAGCAAGAGCAAATTTAAGTGTAAGAATATGCATCCATGCAATCATGCTTTTTTAAAGTGAAATGAAAACTGAAACAAGGGGCATTCAATCCTGCTTCGCCTCTTCCTTCGCAGAGACGAGTCAATCATTCATCCATTCAATCATTCCATTCATTCATTCACTCATAGCCATTATGATTTTTTTGAACTTGAACTTGCTCTTACACTTTTTCATCCATCATGTGTAATAGGGTTAACTTCATATCTCATAAATTTTTTCGCCGGTTGTATTCCTGATCCATAGCGAATAGTATAGACATAAGTAAATTCAACACCGAGAAATAAGATTTGCGCTGAGTAATAAATCCACAAAAGAAAAATTACTAATGAACCTGCAGCACCATAAGTAGAGCTTAAGCTGCTGCTTCCAATATAAATTCCTATTAAATATTTTCCCAAAACAAAAAGAACAGCAGTTACCAACGCTCCTATCCATACGTCTTTCCAGCCAATATCAACATCGGGGAGAACTTTATATATCATTGAGAATAATAAAAAAATAACTATCAGGGAGATACCCAAATTGACTATATCTAAAATATAAATAGGGATTGCTAAAAATTTTTCATTTACAAAATTGCTTAAAGCAGATAATCCGGCACTTACAAGAAGTGATACTAACAGGAGAAAACCTACAGCGATAACCAAGGTGAAAGATTGTACTCTATCTAGTAAAAGTCCTTTAAATATATTTCTCCCCGGTATGGGTTTTACTCTCCAGATCATATCTAATGATTCCTGCAGTTCAACAAAAACTACAGTTGAACCAATAACAAGAGTTACAAAACTGATAATGATTGCAATGATCCCCGTTTCAGGATCATTTGTATTTTTTAAAGCTGTTTGAATAATTTCCCCGCCTTCTCTCCCGATAAGTCCTTCTATCTGTTCAACCAATTCACCTCTTGCGGCATCAGGACCAAAAATAAATCCTGCAACAGAGATTACAATAATTAATAAAGGAGCCAGGGAGAAAATAGTATAGAAAGACAAAGCTGCACCAAGCTTAGGTGCTTTATCATCAAGCCATTTATCAAAAACAGCTACAATGAATTCCCAGATCTTCTTAAAATTTAATTTGATTATCATAGGTTAAAAGATAAAAATTTTTTGATGTCATTAAAGAGGTAAGAAGCACACAATAAGTTCAAGTGTTAAGCCTGCCCCGATAACAATCGGGGTTCAAGTTCAAGAATTAAGGCGTCATACTGAGCGAAGTCGAAGTATGACATTCGAAGCGTCATTCCCAAGAGTGAGGTAAGAAAATTTTAAAGATTTTTATTGAATTAACCAAAATAATTACTGAAATTTAGAGTAGGTAACGATCGAGAATTTTAGATGTAGGAAAAAATTCTATCATAATAAATTGAGGATAAGTAATAGTTATAAAGCTAAAAGGTGATATATGGATTATAAGAATATAAAAATCGTCACTTTCCTTTTTTCTTTTCTGTGCAGTATATGTTATGCACAAGAAAATAATTTAGTAGTAGAAATTGACCCAGTTAAATCTTTCAAAGATTTTCTTACAAATCATTTTGAAAGTTATAAAACTGATAGACGAGAACAACTATCTAAATTAGGAGGTGGTTGGGTTAAAGAATATTTTTGAGCCGGATATCAACTATAAAATTGATGTTCAGAAAACAAATTCTTTGATTACTCCATTTACTGGTTTTTGTGAATTCACTCTTACTCGCCACATAACAAAATTTCATCCTGCTAAAGAAGATGCAATTAATGATAACTTATTTTTAAAATCCGACAAAAGAATTCATAAACATTATTATGGTTTCCAAGAGGGGAAATGGATTGTCACTTCCAGAACGAACCAAGATCCTGAACTTGCTAAATTAATAAATCCATTAACAAATCGCTCATCATTTGATAAATGGAATGATTGCAATGAAGTAATAAAGTTTGGTGAACAAAAAGGTTTTACTAATATAAATGGTTGTTGGGAAAAGGAAGAATAATTCTTATAAAAATAGGAGACTGAAAAAATGATTGATTTTATTGAAAGTATAGTTTCGCGCTTTCCAGAATTAACTTGCCAAATGAATAAGGGAGACCGACTTAGAATAATGAAAAATGGATGGTATGGTAGTTTGTGGGCTACTTATAAAAAGAATACTGATAAATACCGCTTTTTACTTACTGGCGATGTTGATTCTAAATTGGCTAGCCAAATAGCTCTTTTATACGGTAAACATAATCTAGAAACAAGAGGTTATAAATATTGGTATTTAATTAAATCAGATGTTGAAAAAATAATTAAAGTATATGCTCATTCTGATTAATAAATAAAAAGTCAAGGATTAAATAGTAGTTCTTTATGTCGGTGCCGGTTTCTGCGAGTTCAATTCACCAACCCAATCATCACAGAAATTTCATCAGCAAGCTGGTCTATATTTCCAGCAAAGCCAACACTCATAAATCTTATGCTGCCATTCTTATCAATAATAAATTTTGTAGGAATGCCAGAGACACCAAAATCTCCAATTACTTTATTATCGTAATCCATCAAAACGTGGAAAGGATAATTATTCTTCTTTATAAAATCCTGTGCACTTTTCTTCTTATCCTCTACCCTTTCCCAGGAATTAACAAATAAAAACTTTACATTTTCATTATCAGAATATTTCTCAACCGCTTTCTTCATCCCGGGAAAAGATTGAAGACAAGGTCCGCACCAGGTTGCCCAGAAATCAATAACAACGGTTTTTCCTTTCAGATCAGCCAATGAAACTTTTTTGCCTTCAAAATCTTCAAGAGTAAAATTGGGAGCGGGTTTGCTTATCATTTCACTCTTAAGCTTATCTTCAAGCTCCTTAAGAGCAACAGATTGAAACTGAGCAAGATAATTTTCAAATCCTTCATCAGAACCTTTTTCGGAAGTATAAACTACTTTCAAAACATCAATCATTGCTGTGGTACTTTTGCCTTCTTTAATATAATCTTCAATTATTGTTTTTGTTTTAGATTTATCGCCATTTTCATAAACTACAGTAACGTACAATTCGTTAATCTCACCATCTTCATTCTTAGTAAACTTCGCAGCTTTTTCAAGATTGGCTTCTGCATCTTTTTTATTGCCGGTTAAATACAAAGCCTTCCCATAGGAAAAATAATTCAAGCCGGCATAGTACTCAGCTTCTTCCTTCCATTCTTTTTCAGTAAGATATTCAGGTTTCTTTCCCGAAGGTTTTGATAATTCTTTTTCTGCCCTCTGAACACCAAGTTTTCCAATTTCAAGTGCAATGTTTGGGTCCGCATTTTCTTTATATATTCTTTGATTAACAGAATAAAAACGAAATGAAGTTGTCTTATCATAGTTTGATTTAAAGAAATCAAGAACTTCATTGTATTGTTTGTTATCACGGTAATAAATTGCAACCATATCATAAGCTGCCTGAGAGTATTTGCTATCAGGAAAATCTTTATAAAATTTATCAGCAAGCTCTTTCTTCTTTACAATGTCAAATTCATTCTGAATCTCCTCATATCTCCGCTGTTGAACAGCTTCACTCTGAGGAAATTTTTCGAAGAGCATCTTTTTATATTTATCTGATTTTTCCTGATCGCCAACTCTTTCATTCCATTCGACTAAAACACTTAAATCATCTTCAGAAAGATTTCCTTTCTTCTCAAGATTAGATAATTCTGATTTTGCTAAACTATCTGTTGTTTCAGGATGCAGTTGAGAATAAGTTAAAAGATATGCGTTGAGATATTCATTCTTGATTCCGGGGTTGGCAGAAAAATCTTCTTCCAAATATTTCCAGGCAAGTTCAAAATCTCTTTCAAGATCAATGTAATATGAACCCCAATTTAAAACGGCACCACCAAGTCCGGCGACACTACCGAGAACAATTTTATCTCCATCATATAAATGAATTACATATCCCTTCTTATCGTTGTTATCAATATTATCATCATTTTTGAATTTAATAATTATTCCGCGTGTATCTTTTGTTGTTTTAATTTTCCCTTCCCATCCGTTCTGAACTTTTTTCATTTCTACTCCAACTGCGTCATCAAGTTCAGTGCTGTAGAGATAAGCATTCATGTCTATTTCATCGGATGATGCGAGCTTAGTGCTGTCTGCATTATAAAAAACAGTTATCTCATCACCGGGTTCAGGTTTTTCAGGATAATAATCAAATACTCCTTCCCAAACCGGGTTTGAAGAGCAGGAAATAAATGTAATCGTAATAAGGAATAAAAAAATATTGATAAACTTTTTCATTAGCGATTATTCTTTCTTGATTTTTAGCTTAAAAATAGGACTATCCTTTAATTGAAACAAACCTGAAAAAATTAACATGAGAGATTATCGTTGAATTTTGTTAAATATTTTTCAAATTTATAATTGATTTCAATAGGAAGATGATTAAAAAGTTCTTTGTGAGACTTTGTGCCCTTTGCGACTCAGTGGCTAACTTTTTTTAGCCACTGAGTCACCAAGACTCGAAGAATCACCAAGAAAACTACTTTTTGATCACCCTCTACCAGTAACAAAAATATTAAAGGAAAGAAATGATTAAAAATTTTACTCTTCTTTTTGTTTTCCTTACAGCTTTCTTTATTTCTTTCGGTCTTTTCCAATCTGAAAAAAATAAAAGCCGGAATAAAATCTCCGGTGCTTATGATGCATTGAACTTCTGGAGCTCGCAGCGTGTTTATCCCCTTAATGATTTCCCTGATGAAAAGTATTTCCGTGAATTTGAAAAGTTTAAATCAAAAAGGAATCTCAATAAATCCAATAGCACAATTTGGGAAGCAATCGGACCTCATAACACTGCAGGAAGAACTCTCTGTATTGAATTCAATCCACAGAATCCAAATACAATTTACGCTGGCTCTGCAAGCGGCGGTTTGTGGAGAAGCTATACCGGCGGCTTTGGTGCAGAAGCGTGGGAATATATTCCAACAGGTTATCCCGTTTTAGGTGTAAGCTCTATTGCAATTTCTCCGGAAGATTCAAATACAATTTATATTGCCACAGGTGAAGTTTATAATTATGATGCAGCAGGAACAGGCGCTGCTTACCGTAATACAAGAGGGACTTACGGTATTGGAATTCTTAAAACAACAGATGACGGATTAACCTGGACTAAAAGTTTAGATTGGTCATACAATCAACAGCGTGGCGTTTGGGTAGTTAAAATAAATCCTCACAATCCAAATACAATCTGGGCGGGAACAACAATAGGAACTTTTAACTCAATAGATGCAGGCGAAACATGGCAGCAGGTTCATAATGTAGTTATGGTAACGGATCTTGTTATAAATGCTGCCGATACAAACATAGTTATTATTGGCTGCGGAAACTTTGAAAGTACCGGCTATGGAATTTACAGAACTTCTAATAATGGAAATTCCTGGACAAAAATAACTTCCTCCTTGCCAACAACCTTTGCAGGAAAAATAATGTTTGGGGATTATGAGCAGAATCCCAATATTGTTTATGCAAGTATAGGCAATGGTTTTTCAGGACCTGATGGTGCAACCTGGTTATGCAGATCAACTGATGCAGGAGAAACTTTTAGTGTAGTTTCTAATGAGGATTATTCACAACATCAGGGTTGGTTTTCGCATGATGTTGCTGTTCATCCAATGGATTCCAGTATTATTATTGCAGTAGGTATTGAAGCATGGAAAGCTACAAATAGTAATACAACATTAGTACGAAAATCTAACGGCGGAGTAGTATTAGGAAAACCTCCTATCGGAGGTCCCGATGGTCCTTCTGATTATGTTCACTCGGATATTCACGATGTCCGGTTCCGTTCTGATAAACCTGATACAGTTTATTATGGCACTGATGGCGGAGTGTTTGTATCGCTTGATGGTGGAGAAACTTTCCAGAGTGTAAACGGAAGTTATCAATCAGTTCAATTTTATAATGGGTTTTCAAGCTCTTTCCAGGATTCTCTTTTCTCTCTCGGAGGTTTACAGGATAACAGCACAGTTATTTATGATGGAAGTTTAACCTGGACAAGAAGAATCGGTGGTGATGGAAGCTGGACCGCCGTTAATTCCGAGAATGATAATATTGTTTATGGCTCATGGCAATTTTTAAGTATGACAAAATCAACAAACAGAGGAGTTTCTTTTTCCAGTATTTCTCCTCCCAACCAGGGAAATACAGCATTCATCGCTCCTTATGTTTTAAGTGTATTTGATCCGGACATTCTTTACGCTGGAAGATCGAG
Source organism: uncultured Ignavibacteriaceae bacterium (assembly GCA_964515875.1). Lineage (GTDB taxonomy): Bacteria > Bacteroidota > Ignavibacteria > Ignavibacteriales > Ignavibacteriaceae > RBG-16-34-14. The sequence goes on from CAZEWJ010000049.1 coordinate 7,707, forward strand.
AGTTTATAAATCCACAACCGGCGGCGGCGGATGGATAGCAACCAATAATAATAATGAACTTGATGGTAATCCGTGTCTGGCTATGGCAATTTCATATCAAAGTTCTGATAAAGTTTATGCAGCCACAGCACCTCTAGTTACAAGAGGAAATATTTTTGTTACTTCAAACAGCGGGACGAACTGGATAAATATTACCGGTAATCTTCCTGACAGATTTCCAACTGATTTAACAGTTGATCCTAATGATGATAATATTGTCTTTGTTACCTTTTCAGGTTTTGATACTTCACATGTTTTTAAATCAACTAACTCAGGAGAGGAATGGACAGATATTTCTGCGGGACTACCTGATGTTCCAACTTCTGCAGTTATTGTTGATCCTGATTACCCGAATCATATTTATGTTGGGAATGATCTTGGTGTTTATGTTTCAACAGATGGCGGCAATAGCTGGGTTGACTTTAACGATGGCTTACCTGATGCAGTTATTGTTATGGATTTAAATATTGTTTATCCCAACAAAAAATTAAGGGTTGCTACTCATGGAAACGGGGCTTACGAAAGTGATTTAATAGGAAATACTTTAGATGTGGAGCAGGACAAAAATATTATTGCTGACTACAGCTTAGAGCAGAACTATCCGAATCCGTTTAATCCAAAAACCAAAATAAAATTCTCACTTCCCTTGAACCCCCCTTCATCCCCCCTTTCAGAAAGGGGGGAAACAGGGGGGTTAGTTACCTTGAAAGTTTATGATGTTCTTGGAAAAGAAGTAGCTATACTTGTTAATGAAGAAAAACCTGCAGGAGAATATGAAGTTGAGTTTGATGCCGCAAGATTAACAAGCGGAATATATTTTTATAAACTTGAGGCGGAAAATTACTCGGAAACTAAAAAAATGGTCCTCTTGCGTTGAAATTTTTGAGTATAAAATTTTAGTAAAATAAATAGCGGGGTGCAAAAATGAAAAAGATAATTTATTTTACAAGTATTTCTGCGCTTTGCTTTATTCTCTTTAAGTAGTAACTTATAGAAAAAAATGGTGATATTATGAAAAGATTATATCTTTTTATAACTGTAATTTTCCTGCCAATAATTATCATTAGAGCACAAAATGATTTATATGAATACATTGCTATTAATGAAGTCCTAATGTGGATATCAAATAATGGAAATGGTTCTCACGATCCTAGAACTGATGGCAGCGGTTTCTACTGGCCTGGGGGTATTAATGCAACCAAATCTTCTATATTTGAAGATGGGCTTGTTTGGGGAGGAATTGTTAACGGACAGATAAGAGTTAATGGTAATACATACAGGCAGGGATTACAGACTGGTATTATTCTTCCAAATGGCGAACCAGCTGATCCTTTAAACCCTAAATACAAAATATGGAGATCAAGAATTAACTGGGAACTGCTTCCTCCTGGTCCAGAAAGAGATCGATATGAATTTGACTATTTAAACTGGCCTATTGATATTGGTGCCCCTTGGGAGGATGTGGATAATGACGGTATATATACTCCTGGTATTGACAATCCTGATTACATTGGAGATGAAATAATTTACTACGTCGCCAACGATTTAGATTCTGTTAGAAGTACATTTACTTATGGTTCCCCACCCATTGGACTGGAATTCCAAACACTTATTTATGGATATGAAAGTAATATTGAGCTAAAGGATGTTGTTTTCAAAAAATATAAGATAATTAATAAAAGCGGAACCGATATTGATAGCATGTATTTAAGCTACTGGGCTGATAATGATTTGGGTTTTGCAAGTGACGATTTTATTGGATTTGATTCTACTTTGAGTTTAGCTTATACGTATAATGCCGATAATAATGATGATGGTGTTTATGGTACTCCACCTCCAGCAGTCGGACATATGATTGTTCAGGGACCAATTATACAAGGGCAATCGACTGACAGTGCTTTATATAATTATCAATGGATATATGGATATAAAAATCTAAAAATTTCTTCTTCAGGACCTAATTTTAAAAATGATCCTTCATTACCGGGTGATCCACCACATGGTATTTACAATGGAACTATTCAGTTTTACAATTTAATGAAAGGTTTAACTAACTTTGGAGATAGTCTTATTAATCCACATACAAATCAACCTACAACCTGGGCTATAACAGGCGATCCATATTTTCAAGCAGGATGGTATGAAGGCCCGGGATGGCCGGGAGGTCCGCAATCTGCAGATAGAAGATATCATCTGAATTGCGGCCCTTTTAACATGGCCCCTGCCGATACACAAGAAATTGTTTTTGCTATTTTTATGGCTCAGGGTAATTCAAACATACATAGCGTTTATGAACTAAAACAGAAAGGTTTATTCATTCAACATTTCTATGGAAATACTTTTATAACTGAAGTTAAAGATGATCCTAATACAATGTATGATTTTTCCCTTAACCAGAATTATCCGAATCCTTTTAACCCAACAACAAAAATTGAGTACTCAATTGGTGCATCGGAATTTATTGAGCTTAAGGTATTTGATATTCTTGGAAGAGAAATTGCAACACTTGTAAATGAACAAAAATCCGTAGGAAAACATAGGATTAAGTTTGATGCATCTTCGCTTACTTCGGGAGTTTATTTTTACAGGTTGAAAGCTGGTGATTTTATTCAATCTAAAAAAATGCTGATAATAAAATAATCAAAGGTGTTGTTATAAAGGCTGAGTTTAAAGTTTCTTTTTTTTGGTATATTATTTATGAGATTAATAATTCCCATAAATAAATTCAGGATATATTTTGAATTCATTTTTATTCAGGGCTTACCTTTCTTTCTGGCAGAGAGTACCTGTAAAATATCAATATAAAATCTGGGATTGGCTTAAGTACAGGTTTAACCCGAACACATTAGCGCCAAAATTACCAAGTGCTGTTATAATTGATCCAATTAATATCTGCAATCTCGATTGTCCTCTCTGTGCTTCTAAAACTCAGAATTATGAAAAAGGAAAAATGAGCTTTGATACTTACAAAGTTATTCTCGATAAGATTCCTACCTTAAAAGTTGTTATACTTTTTAACTGGGGTGAACCTCTTCTTCATCATGAAATATTCAATATCATAAAAGAATCGGTATCAAGAAATATTTATACAATAACTCATACAAATTTCAGCCTTAAGCAAAAACCTGAATTTTTTGAACGGCTTGTTAATTCCGGTTTACACCAGCTTGTAATTTCAGCGGATGGATCTTCACAGGAATCTTATGAGAAATACAGGGTGAAGGGAAATTTTGATTGGGTTATAAAAAATATTCGTTATACAGTTAGTGCAAAAAAGAAACTAAAGAAAAGGGATCCAAAAATTGTTTGGAAATTCATTGTTAATAAATTCAATGAACACGAAATAAATTACGCTAAAGAGCTTGCAGGAAACCTTAAAATAGAAATAATATTTGATAAGATGGGGCTTTCTAATGATATTCCTGATATTGAATTCCCGGGAACACTTCTTGAACGTAAGGAGAAATGGCTTCCTAAAAATCCTAAATACATTTTAGACTATTACCTGCCTGCCGGCCCGCTTCGTCGGAGCGTTAGCGAGTCGAGCAGGCAAGGTAAGAACGGCAGATATACTCCTTTAAATAACAAACCGTGCAGCCAGCTTTTCAACTCAATTGTAATTAACCCTGATGGGAAGGTTACTCCTTGCTGCTGGGTAACAAGTAAAGAAAATGTTTGGGGAGATTTAACGAAGGAATCCTTTGAAGAAATCTGGAATAATGAAAATTATAAATATTCCAGGAGCCTGTTTAATAATATCGATTATGATGGGAGTGTAAAGAATACAGTTTGTACAAAGTGTGAGATATTCAAACGGGTGAGATAGATTAAGAAATAATATAATAATCCTTGCAGGAGTGAGGTGAATATGAAGAATTTAATAATCATAATTTCATTGTTTATTCTTATTTCGCTGAATTGCAGAACTTCAAATGATAATCCTGTTAGCGGCAATCCAACACCATCCATTAACGAAGTTAAGGTATATAATCCATCAGTTGGAGAAAAATGGAACCCGGGAAGAAAATATCAAATACAATGGAGCGGTCTGAGCAGCGATCAAAAAGTAAATGTAATCCTTCTGAAAAAGAAACAATACTATAGATTAATAATTGGAAGTAATATCACAAACAATGGCAGGCTTGACTGGAAAATACCGGAAGACATTCCTCAATCTGTCTCTTACCAGATAAAGATTGAGAACAGTGAAAACCCAGCCCAATTTTTCTATAGCGAGGTTTTTGAAATATCCAACTGATAAATTTTTTATTGTTGCTTCGTAAAAAATTTTTTCTTTTCACCTCTGATACTATTTCAGCAGTATAAGCTTCTTTGTTTCTGAAAAATTACCGGCAGAAAGTCGGTAAAAGTAAATTCCGCTTGTAAGCGAAGAAGCATTAAATTCTACTTCGTATGTTCCGGCTTCCTGATTTTCATTAACAAGATTTGTAATCATCTCTCCAACTACTGAATAAATCTTTATACTTACTTCACCAGCCTCTGGTATGGAATATGAAATTTTGGTTGCTGGATTAAATGGATTAGGATAATTTTGTGCAAGATTAAATTCTTTTACCTCCTCCTGTGTCGTATTAATTTCTTTGAATAGATCTTCTGCTTCAGTGCTTACATAATTTGTAGCTGATGAATAATTGGGTGAGGGGCTGGTTCTGTACGCTTTTACATGATAGTAAACATAAATCCCAGTGCCGTTAAGCGATATAGCCTGATCTAAATATTGATATGTACTGGAATTAGTTGTAGCTATTAATGTATATGTAAGAGAATAGGGATTATGTGGTTCCTCTGATATTGCACGATAAACTTTATAGTTAGTTGCATTAAAAGTTGGATGTGGACCCCAAGCTAACTGAACATTATTATTAATAGACGGAAATAAAACTAGACTATTACTCCAGAAATTTGGGAAGGAGTTTGTTAAAGGAGTTCCTGCTTCTTTAATTTCCCAAAATAGTAATAGTGAGCCATTTGAAATATTATAGTAATTCGTTGTGCCATCATGGTTATTATATGAAAATGAATTTGTAGAAGCATTATATTTAATATTTATATCTATATCGTGAGCTATCGGACTATAATCATCGCGTCCTATTCTGTAGTCACGATAATCAATATAAAAATAAGAACTGCTTTCGGAATTCGTGACTTTATAGAGACCATAACCATATATATCATAGAAACCACCATTATCTTGAGATGATGTAAAGTCCAATCCTCCCCAAGTATTTGATGGTTGATTATGTGATGTAACAGTGTAAGAAGGGTTATTAAAATCATTTGTTTGGTAAAACACCCAGTCATCATAATCAGTAGGCGGAGGATATTCTACTCCCCAAACTTGTCCTTGGTAGATAGATTAAAGGTTATGGGTTCATTGTATCCTGGCTCTGTAACTGTACCAAAAAATATTTCTACTGATGGTGAAGTCTCTTCCTGCGGGAAGGTATTAAAACCTATCAGCAAAATTGAAAGTAATATTTTTTTCATAATTAACTCCTTATTTAATTATATATAAGTTATTAGACCGCCAAGTAGGATATACTAACGTACCATCTTTTGAAATAGCAGGAGATTGACCGGGAACCGCTTCGTCATTTATCTGCAAAATCCATTTAATCACACCATCTTTTGAGACAGCCAAAATATTATTATCATAAAAATTTGCCGATGCACCTATATAAATTGTTCCTTCGTTGTCACAGATAAGCGGACTGTAATTAAATCCATTACCTAAATCAATCTTCCATCTTAGTTGCCCGGAATAATCCAATGCATATAATGTATCTGTGGCAAAGTAAATATTTCCTTCTTTATCAATAGTCGGGTCAATATCCCAATATAAAGGACCTCTTGAATGAGGGAATTTCCATTTTATATTTCCATCCGGGTTAAGGCAATAAAAATTTGCCATATTCTGATTGAGAGTATCATCTTCCACAAGAAGATAAACATTTCCTTGTGAATCAACTAAAGGACCATTGGGCATAAGTTCATGCCCAAACTTCCATTTGATTGACATTGATGTGAGATCAAAAGCAACAAGGGTTATCTTCTCATCACCGATTCTGTTTCCGTGGATATACATTGTTTTTCCATCAGGCGAGAAAGCCATGTTTACTCTTCTTCCTTCTCCAAAATTAAGATCCTGAATTCGCCAGAGTAAACTGCCATCTTGTTTAATAGCTATAAGTGAGGACTGATTCTCTACAGCATAAATAGTTCCATCCTTACCTATCCCTAAACCTCTATTAAATACTTCGCGTGCTGTTGGAAATTCCCATTTAATAGTACCATCCGGGTTAACAGCAAAAAGTTCACCGGCAAATCCATTGGCAATATATATTGTCCCATTGTTATCAACTAAAGGTGTGGTTGTGGTTTCAATTGCGTTCAGGTTTAGTTCCCATAGTATTGTGCCGTCAATTTTAGCAGCTACAAGTTTTGTTGTATCGTTTATTGTAGGCGCTGAAGTTCCATAATAAAAAACAGAATCGTTACCAAAAACAACCCCTGTTTGCATTCTTAATGCCGGAACCTTAGCATACACAATACCTTGCTGAGGACCTGCATATTTTGATCGTCCTGTTCTTTGCATATCTGCATGGTTTGTGGGCCAGGGAGAATCCATTAAAGACGGCCAAGATATATCTTCCTGGTAACCCGGCGGGTTTGTTACAGGAGGGTCAATTATTTTATCTTCACACTCAAAACCTGCAACTATAAAAAACAGCAGGATGAATAGTTTATTTAGTACGCCTTTCATAGTTCCCCGAAGTTATTTTTAACGTTGTTTATAATTTGGATAAAAAGAAAATTAAATTCAACTACGTTTTATATTGGCAAATAGTTGGTAAGTAAGATTGGTAAGTAAGAAATGATGTTACTTTTCCTTCTCTTCAAAAACAGAATCCGGTATCCCCTTATTTACTTTATAATTTTTATAAGATATGTAAACTTTTCCAGTCGTAGTTTTTTTCTCATCCTTAGGCTTATCTTCATTCATTTCACCTGTCATGCTTTTGGGAAGATTCATCCTGTCAACATTAAATGTAAATATCATTGATGAAGGAAGCGGATAATCTGTTTTTGATTTATCATATTTCAACTCTATTGAAAAAGTTCCGCCGATCTTAGGAGTTGATTCAACTCTTCTTATAATATGCTTTGATTCATCAATCCACAAAGTTGTTAGAATAACATTGCTCGCATCACTAAGAGGAATAACTTTTATAACATCTGTTTTGTATCCATCAATTGTATCTGCTCTTTGATAAATTGCTGTGTATTCATCTTTTAATAAACCTACCGGCGAGAAATCCATACCTTCTTTTGGCAGTAAAGCAAAACCTTCTGATTCAAGATGAACTTTACCTGGCTGCTTAAAATAGATTTTTGCATTTGTTTCAGGAGCTTTTAAGAAATCAACATCAACTCTGATATTAACGTCAACAACATAATCTTCAACTTTAGTAAAGGTTTTCTTTACTTCTTCAAGAATTTGTTCGGGATCTTTATTCTGGGCAGCTGAAAACCCAAGGCTAATTGTTAATAATACCAATAATATTTTCATTTTTATTTCCTATGCAAAAATTCAGGTTTAATACTAAAAAACACAATCGAATGTTCCTTCCCATTCCTTGAACTTGAACCCCGATTGTTATCGGGGCAGGCTTAATACTTGAACTTATGAAAGTATATCCTTCCTTTTAAAGATAAATGCAGCCAGACCAAAAAAGAAAATTATATGCCCAACTAATATTCCCACAGATTTTGCAATTTCATTAAAGTTCACAGGGTCATCAAAGAACAATCTCCAGGATAACATATAATTTGTAAACAAATATGGTCTTATATTTTGGAAGGCATTTATCTCAATTGCTGAGATAATCACAAAGACAATTATTACTGCCATAGTTGTAATTATCGGCCCGATTGCATTCTCTACAAGAGAGGAAAAAAGGAAAGCCAGTGAAGCAACAACAGACATACTTAAAATTGCAAATCCATAAGCAAAAAGAAATCTCCAGAAAACATCATCTCTTGCAAAAATTATTACAGTTGATGACTTAATTACTATAAGCTCACCAACACTGAACATTATCAATCCCAGGCCAAGGCTTAAAATGGAAAGCCATAACACTAAAAGTGTTGTATAAATTATCCCGGCAAAAAATTTGGAAGTAACGAGTTTCATCCTGGAAACAGGTCTGGTCATTAACAGTCTGTAAGTTCCTGCTGTTGCCTCACCTGCTAATAAATCTCCTGCAACAAGAGTAACTAAAAACGGGATATGTATTGTAAGAGCATTAAGAATAATATAAGAGATTAGATATCCGTTCAAAAGGTTACCGACAAAAATAAAAGACTGCTGAAGATTCCTTGTCATAAAATCGAGAGACCTTTCTCCTTCAATCAGCATTGCAACCTGTATGAGCGGAACAAGTACAGTAATTGCAATAAAACCTATATAAGTACGCCACTTCCTGAAGATCTTATATAACTCAATATTTATAATTTTTATCATCAGGATTCTTTTTCGGTGAGTTTAAGAAAATATTCTTCGAGAGAACGCATCGGTACAACAGCATTTACAGAAATATTATTTTCAACAAAGTATTTGTTTAATAAAGAAATTTCTTCAGGTGATAAAATGAAAATAAACCTGTCTTCAATCTGAGATTCCATTTTATCAATCCATTTATTTTCTTTTATAAGATCAAATGCTTTTTCTTTTTCACCAACTCTGAAAGTAACTTTCAATTGATTTGCATTTAAAAGATCTTCAACATAACCTTCAACCTGTGTTTTTCCTTTGTTAAGAATAACCATTCTGTTTGCAACAAGCTCAACTTCATAAAGAATGTGAGAAGAAAGAAAAATCGTTTTATTCTTTTCTTTGCTAAGATAGATTATCAATTCTCTTATTTCTTTCATTCCCTGCGGGTCTAATCCTGTAGTTGGTTCATCAAGAATTATAAGATCAGGATCGTGAAGAAGTGCCTGAGCAATTCCAAGTCTTTGCTTCATTCCATGAGAATAAGTTTTAACTTTGCTTTTGTATCTTTTTTCCAATCCAACAAGCTCAAGAATCTCCATAATTTTATTTTTGGCAGGATTTATCCCTGAGAATTTGCCCAGGATTTCAAGGTTCTTAAATGCTGATAAATAACCATAAAAATCAGGTTTTTCTACAATTGCACCTATTCTTCTCAGGATTTCATTCCTCTTTTCTTTTAAAGGAATCCCAAAAATTTTAATATCGCCTTCATTTGGAGAGATCAAAGAAAGAAGCATTCGGATTGTTGTGCTTTTCCCTGCACCATTTGGTCCAAGAAATCCAAATACATCACCTCTGAAAACATTAAGGTTCAGATTATTAACTGCTTTAACTTCCTTAAACTGCTTTGAAAGGTTTTTTACTTCTATGATTTGTTCAGACAAATGAAAACTCTGCGCTGATAAAATTTTGAATTGAAATATATACTCTTTCTGTTACCTTATTAATATGAATTACATAAACGGAAAATTAACTGTATAAATTTAATGAAAATCACAGTCACTTTATCTTTCCAGGTAATTCAGGAATTCAAATAAAAATTTTTTGATTAAATGAAAGATTTAATTTGAATATTTCAAAAAATATTTTCAACTTTGCATCGCTTTTTCCTCTTATGAAAATTTTTTTTCAAATTTTTCTGTTCAAAGTTTTTTTAATACTTTTTTTTTATTACTTTGTGAACGAGTTCAACAAATCTTAAAACATAATTGACTAACTAATTATTAATGAATAAAAATAAATCCCACGATCTACTTCTACTTACGTCAATCAAAAAAGAAATTTTATCTAACAGTTCTAACAAAAATATTAAAGGTCACGGAGTCGTTAATGGAAATAAAAAGATTTTTTACAGAAACAGGGAAAGATCCTTTATCATCAATTGAATTTGTCAAAAGAACATCTGAAATAAAAAACCCTGATGGTACGGTTGTCTTCAGGATGGAAGATGTTGTTGTTCCAAAATCCTGGTCGCAGGTTGCTACCGATATTATTGCACAAAAATATTTCAGAAAAGCAGGTGTTCCGAAATTATTAAAGAAGGCAAGAGAAAAAGGTGTTCCCTCCTGGCTTCAAACTTCCAAAGCCGATACAGAAAAATTAGAGCAGCTAACCGAAAAAGAAAGACATTCATCTGAAACAGATTCAAGACAAGTGTTTCACCGGCTTGCAGGATGCTGGACTTACTGGGGCTGGCAGGCAAATTATTTCAGCACAGAAGAGGATGCAAAAACTTTTTATGATGAGCTTATGTTTATGCTTGCAAACCAGATGTGCGCTCCAAACAGCCCTCAATGGTTTAATACAGGTTTAAACTGGGCTTATGGAATTTCCGGCCCTTCCCAGGGACATTATTATGTTGACTATAAAACAGGCGAATTAACAGCTTCGGCGGACGCTTATACACATCCACAGCCCCATGCATGCTTTATCCAGTCTGTTAAAGATGATCTTGTGAACGAAGGTGGAATTATGGATTTGTGGGTTCGTGAAGCAAGATTATTTAAATATGGTTCAGGTACCGGCTCAAACTTTTCAGATATAAGAGGAATTAATGAACCTTTAAGCGGCGGTGGTAAATCATCAGGCTTAATGTCTTTCTTAAAGATTGGCGACCGTTCTGCAGGTGCTATTAAATCAGGTGGAACAACAAGAAGAGCGGCCAAAATGGTTACTCTTGATATGGACCATCCTGATATAGAAGAATATATAAACTGGAAAGTTACTGAAGAACAGAAAGTTGCTGCTTTAGTTACAGGTTCTAAGCTTTGCAATTTTCATTTAAACTCAATAATGAAAGCCTGCTATGATGAGCATCCTGAAAATGACAGGTTTAATAAAAAGCTTAATAATAAATTAAAGAATGCTGTGATTGAAGCAAGAAGAGTAAATATTCCCAACAATTATATAGAAAGAGTAATTCAGCTTGCTAAGTTAGGTTTCAGATCAATTGAATTTCCTGTTTATGATGTTGATTGGAATTCAGATGCTTATGCAACAGTATCAGGACAGAATTCAAACAATTCAATCCGTGTTACAAATGAATTTATGGAAGCAGTTATTAATGACAGGGAATGGAATTTATTCTGGAGGGTAGAAAAGAAGAAAGCAGAAAAAGATGGACGAAAACCAAAACCATGCAAAACAATTCCTGCAAGAGATTTATTTGAACAGATTTCTTATGCAGCATGGTCCTGTGCCGACCCCGGGATTCAATATCATACAACTATTAATGAATGGCATACCTGTCTGAATGATGGCCCGATAAAAGCATCAAACCCTTGCAGTGAATATATGTTCCTTGATGATACTGCTTGCAACCTTGCCTCATTGAACTTAGTTAAATTTTATGATAACAAAACCCAGGAATTTAATATTAATGCTTACCGAAATGCTGTAAAAATTTGGACAATAGTTCTTGAGATAAGCGTGCTTATGGCTCAATTCCCGAGTAAAAAAATTGCACAGTTAAGTTATGAATTCAGAACTCTGGGATTAGGATATGCAAATCTTGGTTCGCTTCTAATGCTTCAGGGAATTCCTTATGACAGCTCAGAAGCCTTTGCAATCTGCGGTGCTTTAACTGCTATAATGCATATGACTGCTTATTCAACTTCCGCTGAGATGGCAAAAGAATTAGGAACTTTCCCAAGATACGACAACAATAAGGAACAGATGCTTCGCGTTATAAGAAACCATAGAAGAGCAGCTTACAATGTTCCTAATGAAGAATATGAAGACCTTTCCATTTTTCCTGTAGGAATAGATCCGAAACATTGTCCATCAGATCTGTTAAAAGCTGCGCGTGAAGATGCTGACTTAGCTCTTGAGCTTGGTAATCAGAATGGGTTCAGGAATGCACAGGTTACTGTTATCGCTCCAACAGGTACAATAGGGCTTGTAATGGATTGCGATACAACCGGTGTTGAACCTGATTTTGCTCTTGTGAAGTTTAAGAAATTGGCAGGCGGTGGATATTTTAAGATCATCAATCAATCTATACCTCCTGCTCTTGAAAGACTTGGATATAATAAAGACCAGATAAATGAAATTGTAAAATATGCTAAGGGTTCAGGAACACTTGTTGGATGTCCTTATATCAATCATGAATCTCTTAAAGCAAAAGGATTCACGGATGATGTTTTAGATAAGATTGAAAAAATGCTGCCTACAGTTTTTGAACTAAGCTTTGCATTGAACAGGTTCACAGTTGGAAAAGATTTCTTAGTTAATAAATTAAAATTAGATGAAGATGAAATTAATTCTTCTTCTTTTAATCTTCTTACCTCTTTAGGATTTTCCAAACAGGAAATTGCCTCAGCAAATGATTTTGTTTGCGGAACAATGACGATTGAAGGAGCTCCTTTCTTAAAACATGAGCATTATCCAGTTTTTGATTGTGCAAATAAATGCGGTAAAAAAGGATCGAGATTTATCCGTTCAAACGCTCATATTAAAATGATGGCATCTGCACAGCCGTTTATTTCTGGTGCAATTTCAAAAACAATTAATCTTCCAAACCAGGCTTCGGTAGAAGATATTAAAGATGCTTATATGCAATCCTGGAAGCTTGGAATAAAAGCAAATGCACTTTACAGGGATGGTTCAAAACTATCTCAGCCCCTTAATTCTATAAATGAAGAAGAGCTTGAAGCACTTCTTGAAGACAAAGAGAAGAATGATATTGTTAAGATTGCCGAGAAAATTATTCACCGCTACATTGCTAAAAGAAGAAGATTACCGGACAGAAGACAGGGTTACACACAGAAAGCAAAGATCAATGGACAGTCTGTTTATATTAGAACCGGAGAATATGATAACGGGCAGATTGGTGAAATCTTTATTGATATGCACCGTGAAGGAGCCGCTTTCAGAAGTCTTTTGAACTGCTTCGCAATTGCAATTTCACTTGGATTGCAGCATGGTGTTCCGCTTGAAGAGTTTATTGATGCATTTGTCTTTACCCGTTTTGAACCAAGCGGTATTGTTACTGGAAACGAAAAAATAAAAATGGCTACCTCAGTAATTGATTATATCTTCAGAGAGCTTGCTGTTACATATCTTGGAAGATACGATCTCGCACATGTAGAACCCGGAGAACTTTCTGCAAAACCCTCTCCAAACATTGTAAAAAAGCTTATTGAACCTGAATTTGAAAGTGAAGAGATAGTAAGCGAAAGAATGATCGTCCTGGATAAAGGCAAAGAAAAGTCAAGTTCCTACAATGCAAACCTCTCTACTTCTTTTTATAAAGATGAAGGAAATGGTCAGTCATCTAAAATTAAGCAGGCAATAGAGAAAGGCTACACAGGAGATATTTGTCTTGAATGCCAGAGCTTAACTATGGTAAGAAACGGCACCTGCCTGAAGTGTATGACTTGCGGTTCTACTTCGGGGTGTAGTTAGTTGATAAAAGACAATGAAGCAACCATACATACACGGAATAATAGACACTTTGGCTGGCGCTGAACTAATTAGACAATTTGACATCCAGCACAAAAATCGACTTGGAGTTATACTGCTTGACACAGCATTTGAAACGGCTTGCAGAGCATTCTTAAAGTATATTACCAAAATCCCAATGAGCGACAGCCATCAACAAAGACACAATTTAGTTAGTACAGTAAAATCTAAACTCAGCGACATTGACGAAGAAGTTTGGAAAAAAATTGACTGGTATTATACAGAAATTCGTTGCGACTTTTATCATCAATCTGCTGGCAAAACAATTATTGAAGCACTTTACCTTGACTATAAAGACATCGTTGAATTTGTAATTGACCGAGCTTTAGGAATTGAATCCTCTAAACTTGTTACTGAGGAAATACAAAGAATTAATGAGCATCAAGACAGCATTGGCGAAAATGGACAGCCTCACGTTGATTTTGATTTCCATAAAAACAAAGACATCGTTGACAGAATTGTTGCAGCAGTACATATACTTTCTCCAAAAAAATTTGAAGACCTAAATACTTTTTTTAAAAAACAAGGAGTTTCCCTGAAACTTTCTTCAACAGAATTTAACCGAATAACTTGCGTAAACTCTGGTTCAAAAAAATATTTCTACCACGATAAAGACGAAAAAAGTTGGAAACTTTCTGAAATTGGAAAAAAATATCTCAGTAAATTTAATCCTCAATAATATGGCACAGACATACAAAATCAAAGAAGTAAATATTCAACTTGCAAGCGGAGTAATAGTAACTGCCGAAGTTGATTCAATCCAACAACTGAAAGAACTGATTGATGACTTACAGAAAGAAAAATTACTACAATTAAAACCCATTACAAAAATTGCAGAAGAGAAGCCGAATGGACTAAAAGAATTCAAGGCAGCCGAGTTTAGCGGTAATGGAAACAATCCGTTGTCTCTCATTGAAGAAAAAGCAGAACTTCCAGAAAATACTCTAACTACAAAAAAAATTCTTGGAATAAAAGATGGCAATCCTCAAATACTTCGCCCATCCGCTTTTACTTCACAAGAAGGAATTTTTGTTCTTCTCTATGCACTTGAATATGGTTTGGGAAAGCAAAAGATCTCCTTTGATGAATTTAAAACTTTGTATGACGGACAAGGAATAAAAAGTGGAAGCCCTCTCGTAATGACAGTTAACAATCTTAAAAATAATAACTACATAGATAAAAAAATTTATGAGGCAAGTCGTGAATTGACATTAAATGCAAGGGGAGCAACAAAAGCAATTGAAGTTTTAAAAAGTAAATAAACGGACACGACATTAAAACCACTTAAATGCTGCTACCAGCAATTGCAATTAAAGCCACACCCATATCTGCAATACAGCTTCCCACAAATTATTCTAATTCTTCTAATACTTTGGTATATTTAATAAAAAGAAAAGGAATAGCGATGCAAAACTTTCAACAATTCACTGCAATTATTGAACGGGAAGATGATCAGTATGTAGCACTCTGTCCTGAACTTGATATAGCCAGCCAGGGAGATTATTTTTTGAAACTGCTTCTGAACAGGAAATAAAAAGTCGTTTCGAGAATAAGTAATGAAAGTAATAGAAATAAGAATTGATGCATATTTTGTATGGAAAAATGAATAAATGATTCAAAGAATTTACATAGATACTTCTATAATTGG